>JANXRG010000017.1 GCA_025353105.1 Verrucomicrobiota bacterium | reverse complement strand
GGAGCTTCCGCTTCACTCGCTACCCCCCTGCGCCATGCCAACGTTCCGACAAAAAACCCGTCCCGAATGGCACCGGGGTAAGGCCGCTTCGGGAGGTCATCGACAAACTAAGGATGTGTCTTGTGCGCAGTGGAATTCGATAGTCAACCGCGCTGCAATTATGGGATCGGGGTCGGGGTCGGGGTGGGCGTCGGCAAAGGGCTGAAATTTGGGCCCGTTACGTCAAGGACTCTGTAAAAACGTTCCGGGTTTAGACTCGCCTCAATATCGATAACCAAAACCGAATACTGCCCGGGCGACGCCGTAATGGTGGTCAAGTTATTCCAGTTGACGATGAGGTCGTCATTGAATTGGACAAGATATTTCCGGCCCGGTTCAGTGACGAAACTGATCTCCGCGTCTCCCACGCCGTCAAAGGCAACCGTTAGTCCAAAGGTGGGTGGAAATACCGGGGTTGGTGTTGGTGTCGCAGTGGGCAGCGGCGTATTCGTCGGGGATGGGGTCGGCAGCGGTGTGGACGTGGGCAGAGGCGTCGGGGTGTTCACCATCGTTGGCGTCGGAGGGACCGGCGTGGGCGTATTCGTCGGCGTCGCGGTCATCGTCGGTGTAGGCGTCGGAGGAACCAATGTCGGTGTCGGCGTGGCCGTGGGTCCCGAAGCGACCCCTGAGAGGATGACTTGAAAACGGCCCGGCGAGCCCGCCACGTTGCTGCGGATCAGGAGCCCGTTCGTCTTTGTACCACTGCTGTTGGGGGCAAACGTGACCGTGAAAGTCGTGCTGCCCCACCGGGTGCCAAAGGAGAGTGCGGATTCAGCGTGACAGAAAAATGCACGTCCGGCTGCTCAATCTCGACTGACAAGCCCGCCAAGTCTGCAGTACCGGAATTTCGGATCGCGAAATCTCTCGCCGAATTCGCTCCCACTACGACAGCGCCAAAATCCACGGTGCTGATCCCATTAGTGAGCGAATTTCCGGCGGGTTGCTCAACAACAATGTCGGGGAGTCCTTGCGCGTAAATCGTCGTCCCGCCGAAAACGCCCATCAAAAGCGCGACGGTGGCGAGCGTTCGACAGCTAGAGGGATGCATGAAATTTGGCCCGGTTGGAGCCCTTTGCGGCAAACGACCTCGGCTAAATCAATGGATCCCTGTCCTTACCCCGGCTTCTTGTAAACCGGCTTCTTCTCGACCCGTGCGGCGAAGCGGCGGCCGCGGATTTCGATCTCCACGGCCTGACCAGCCTTCGCGAGATCGACCGGCAGATACGCGAGACCGATGCCAGCATCGAGGCACGGCGAAAGGCCGCCGCTGCAAAGTTCGCTGACCGGCGCACCATTCGCCCAGACCGGATAATGCGGGCGCGGCGGCGGGCCCTTTTCGGTCATCTTGATCGCGGCGAGGCGCTGCTTCACGCCCTCCGCCTTTTGCGCGCGCAACGAACCAACGCCGATGAATTCCTTATCCAGCGCGCAGAAAAATCCGAGGCCCGCCTCCAGCGGAGTGCGGTCCGGCGAGAGATCGGAGCCATTGAGCGGATAGCAAACCTCGAGACGCAGGCTGTCGCGCGCACCAAGGCCGGTCGGGATCAGGCCGAAGGGCTCCCCGACCTTCAGCAGCTCGCGCAAAATAGCCTCGGCGTCCGCCGCGGGATAGAAAAACTCGAAGCCGTCTTCGCCGGTGTAACCGGTCCGCGCGACGTAGAACGAAACGCCCTTTCGATCGATGATCTTCACGCCCAGCCGCGCGGGCGCCTCGATCTTCGCACCAAAGAACGCGGTGAAAATTTCCGCCGCGCGCGGGCCCTGCAACGCCAGCGCGGCGCAGTCGTCGCTCAGGTTCTCGAGCTTCACGCCGCCGCCCGCGGGCAGGTGCTTCTCTAGCCAGGCGAGGTCGACGTCGATCATCGAAGCGTTCACGACGAGGAGAAAATCCTCCGCGCCGTACTGGTAGATGATGAGGTCGTCAATCACGCCGCCGTGATCGTTGAGCAGGAAGCCGTACTGGCTCTGGCCGGGTCCGATTTTTTCAAGTTGGTTTGAGAATACGGAGTTCAACCACGCGCGCGCCTTTGGCCCGCGCGCAGAGAACTGGCCCATGTGCGAGATGTCGAACACGCCCGCGGCATTGCGCACCGCGCGGTGCTCGGTCAGGATGCCCGTGCCGTAGGCCACCGGCATGTGCCAGCCGCCGAACTCGACCATCTTCCCCCCGAGGGCGACGTGCGCCGCATGCAGCGCGGTCTTCTTGAGCGACTCGACGAGGGTGGGGGGCGGTTCGGACATGATGCGATGACGCTCAGCGCGCGGTGAAAGCGTGTCAATTCATGCCACGCCGCGCGCTTGCGTTTCAGGCGTCGTCTCCTACGGTCCGCGGATGCCGGACGATTCCTCCTCGGGCGCGCCGAATCCGCGTGACGCGAAACCTCGCAGGGGCGGGGGAGGCTTCGACGGTTTCGGCATGATGGCCAGCGCGCCGGTGACCATCGGGCTGATCGCGATTTGCGTGGTGATCTTCGTGTTCTCGGGGTTCGGCACGGCGGCGCGCGACTCGTGGGCGCACTGGCTCTACATCAGCGACAATCCGTTCGTGCCCTGGCTCGCCGTCAGCCGGCGGGCCGCGTCGTACGGAATTCAGCCGGCGTTTCTGCCGGAGGTGCTGCATGGCCAGCTGTGGCGGCTGGTGACACCGATCCTGATGCACGGCAGCATCCTGCACATCCTCTTCAACATGTTTTGGCTGCGGGATCTCGGCACGCTGCTCGAGACGCGGCATGGCTCTCGCGGGCTCGTTTTGCTCGTGCTCGCCACGGGCATCGGATCGAACCTCCTCCAATATGCAATCGCCGGACCGAATTTCCTGGGCATGTCGGGTGTTGTGTACGGCCTGCTCGGCTACATCTGGGTGCAGGGACGCCTGAATCCGGCGTTTGGCTTCGAATTGAATTCGCAGACCGTGATGATCATGGCGGCTTGGCTGGTTTTGGGTTTCACCGGGTGGCTTGGATCGCTTGCGAACTGGGCCCATGTCGGCGGGTTGATCATGGGCACCGGGATCGGTGCGATCGCAGCGTGGCGGTCCGGGGCAGGGGAGATGCTCGCGCGGCGGCGGGAATTTCGCGCGGCGCTGACTCCCTCGACCGAGGCGTTGCATCGCTGCAAGGTTTGCGGTCGCTCGGAGGCAACGAATCCCGAGTTGGAATTCCGCGTGGCCGGCCGGGACGGCGAGGAGTACTGCCTGGATCACTTGCCAGTGAAGTGAGTCGAGGGCCGAGGGCCAGAGCGGAACTGCCGAACGTCGAATGCCGAATGCCGAACGGTTTTGTCCGCTTGCCCTCGACCCTCGACTACCCCACTTACCACGAGCGCCGGTACGGATTGTTATCGGCGTAGATGTACCAGTCGCCCTCGATGCGGTGGAGCACCACGTTGTAGCCGCCACTGGGAACTTTATACCGGTCCAGTCCACCCGGCGCGAAGATCCAGTTCGTTTTCGGCTCATCCGGATCCACCATGTAGACTTCGCCGGGATAATGCGGGAAGTTTTTCGTCAATGGCAGCCACGCGTAACCCTTCGTGTAACCGTCGAAATACTGCGTCATCGGCGGGTGCAGGTAGACGGGAAAACGATACGCGGGCTGTCCGCGATCCGTGACGTAGAACCGCTTGATGCCGAGTTCCGCCTTGAGCGCCGCGTAATCGCGATAGCCTGGGCCGAAGATCTTCGTGTTTGTCCTAATCAAGTATGCGCGCAGCTTTTCAAAGTCGGCCTTGTGCCGTTTGAACAATGCGATCATTTCCGCGTCGCTCGGGGACCCAGCCGCGGCGGCGAAGGAACAAGGAAGAAGGAGGAAGGAACAAAAAAGGGCGAGCAAGCGCGGGATCATGATCGTTCAGAACGTGGCGCGTTTCGCTGCACCGCGCAGGGGAAATTCGCGAGCTATGCTGGCATCGCGACTTCCGCGACTTCCGCGGGTTGCGCGGAGGACGCGTAGACCTGCGGCTCGGATTGCAGTTTGGGATCCTGCAGCCGGCGCTCGTACACCTCGGCCCATTTCTGCTGGTTCATCGAACACATCGGCACTTCCTCATACTCGCCGGTGACCTCGTTCTTCACCGCGCCCTTGAAGACACACGCATCGAGACGCGCCTTCACGACGGGATCGTTGTCCGCATTCGCGACCATCGCCGCATCCATGAAATTATGCATGCCCACGCCCAGCGTGTGGACCTCGCCGCGCAGCAGATCGCGGACAAACACCCCCGGAATCTTGCCGGTCACGACGAGCCGCGTCGCATGCCAGGCCACCCGCAAGCCGAGGATCGGATTCTGCGCGAGCACGCCGGCGAGGCGGAACGGCGCGGTGCGATGCTGATCGGTCACCAACGATAGTCCGCCGACGCGCGCGAGAAAGTCGCCGAGCAACTTCTTGAAGCCCGCGTCGTCGCGCGGGACGAGCGGATAGGAGCGACCGGTCGAGCGGGAGATGAGCAGGGGCGCCCAGCTGTTGCAATCGGGATGGCCAAAAATCGTCGCGTCCTTTTCCAGCGGATGGCCGGTGCCCTCGCAAAGTTTCTCCCATACGAGCCCGGGTGTGACGGGGCGCTTGGAAAAAATGGTGCGCCCCGTATCCGCCTCCGGCTGGAAGCTGATCATGCGCCAGACGTGGCTGCGCTTCGGATCCTCAAGGGTCCACTGGATGATTTGCGGGATGAAATCGATGTTGCGTTCCGTCACCGTGACGCTGAACGCGTACTCGAGCGGCAGACCGGTTTTTTCGCGCAGCATCAGGGCGAGTTGCGTGAAAGCCTCGCGAATCGGATGCAGGTCGGCTTCGCTCTTCACGCGCTGAATCGGATACCCATGGCGCCCGGCCTGAGTCATGTCGATGTGAACGGAGACCTGCTTCAAGCCACCCTCCACCATCAACCGCTCCAAAAATTCCGGATGCTCGAGCAACGTCTGCCCGTGCGTCATCACCATGGGCACAAGGCCCGATTGGGTGGCGTAGCGCACGACTTCCACCAGCTCATCCTGCCGACCACTTTTCCAATAGGCGTCGGCCACATCGCCGCCGGTGATCTGCAACCCGCCGCCGGGGCCCTGGAAGCGGCGGTTCGCGTCGATCTGTTCCTTCATCTGCGTGAGCGAGGGGATCGGCACTTCGTTCGCGTTTTTCGGCAGGTAGCAATGCGTGCAATGGAACGAGCAGTAGCTGGCGCCGAGCGTGAAGCCGCAATGGGTGAGGTGCTGACCGGAAATCTGATTCGGCACCTTGAGCTCAGGCGGGAGCGACTCCCAGCGGCGCTTGAGCAGGTCATTCTTCTCGCCCTGGATCGGATGCCGGAAAGCCTGCCAGCGCGCCTGCCATTTGGTCGGCTTCGGCGGGGCAACCGTGGTCACGGGAGCCCCGGCCACTTCCCGCAACAGGGTGGAATCCAGAAAATTGTCCGACGAAGTGCTGCTGGCCATAAAACAAAATGCGACGATCCCTCAGGAAAGCGAATCCGGATTAAATCGAGGTTCCGGCGCTCAGGCAATACGTTTCATGCGCCCGGCCGGATGCGGAATCAGATTGCCACCGGGAGGCGGGCCGGATATGTCACGCACGGAAGTTGCTGCATTTCCTCCCGCGCCATGACCATCCCCGTCGCCCACACCCGCACCGCGATCAAACGCCGCCACGCGTTGATCGCGCCCGAGGGCAACGTGCCGAGCAATCACCCTAATTGGAAGGATTCGAAGACGGTCGTGCAGATTTCGCCGGCGATGGGCGCGGGCTTCACGCAGATGTTGATCGAGTTATCGCCGAAGGGGCAGGGATCGGGCGTGACCCAGGATCGGCAGTTGTTTTTCTATGTCGTGGAAGGCGCGGTGGAGGTGATGATCGCGCCGTCGCAGGCCAAGAACGCGGTGAAGAGCGGGGGCTACGCGTACCTGCCGCCCTTCACGACCTACACGATTTCAAATTCCAGCGGGTTGCCGGCCACCATTCTGGTTTTCGAAAAGGGGTATGAGCCGCTGACCGGCGTGCAGCCGCCGGGCGTGTTTTTCTGGCGCGAGCATGAGGTGCCGGGCGCGCCGTTCCTCGGGGATCCGGACGCGATGCTGCAGGTGCTGTTACCGGAACGGCCGGAGTTCGACATGGCCGTGAACATTTTCCGGTACAAGCCCGGCGCGCGGCTTCCCTTCGTCGAGACGCACCTCATGGAGCACGGGTTGTTGATGCTGGCCGGCGAAGGCATTTACCGGCTGGAGGACGACTGGTACCCGGTCCAGGCCGGCGACGTCATCTGGATGGCGCCGTATTGCCCGCAGTGGTTTGCCGCGACGGGAAAGTCGTCGGCCACGTATATCTATTACAAGGATGTGAATCGCGCGGCGCTGCCGGTGTGAGGGGTTGCCTTCGCGGCTTTCGATCGAGGCGAGTGAGTTTAGAATCCCTCGCTCACCACCGTCCTCGCCCATCATCCGACGACCGCCGCGCGCGGGGGACGATAGCCGTAGAGCTTGCCTTCCTTGATGAAATCGGCCACCTGCTTGGGCACCATCGGCTCCCACGCCGGGTCGCCGGACTGAATCAAATTCAACACGTCGCGCGAGAAAATATTCAGGTATTCCTTCTTGTAGCCGCGCAGATCCTCGATCCACCCGTTCTGCACGAGGTAATCAAAGAGCGGCTTCAGGTTCGGCGCGATCGGCACGTTCTGCAGCGTGACCACCTCGCCGTTTTCCAGCGTGGGATAAACGTAGAGCTTCACGGCATTCTTAAAGAGCCGGCCAAACGCCTCGAGAATGCCGCCGTCAAGATTCGCGTAATATTTCTCGTCAAAAAGATCGCGCAGGGTGGGCATACCCACCGCGATCCCGATCATGCTCTTGGTCGACCGCGAGAGATACGCGCCGAGCCGGAAATATTCGCGGAATTTTGAAATCAGCACGTTTCGCCCCAGCTTACCGAGTACGTCGACGCGATCGAGGAAGTCCGCGGCGTCCACGGCGCCGGACGCGGTGAGATTCTGCATCGTGATCTCCATCAGGACGACGGTCTCCTGGTCTTTCACGCGCTCCTCCTGCAGGAACTGTGCGAGCGCGCAATCGAGGATGTCCTGCGTGGTGTTCGTCACGGGACGGAAGCTGCCGCGCTCGACCAGAATCGCCTTCTTGTAAATGAATTCGTCGGGCCGCACGACCTCGCCCTGCGCCGTGAACATCGCGGCGTCGGACAGCCCGAGCTGCACGAGCTGCAGCACCATGAGGCGGTTGTCGATGTAATGAAAATCCGGCCCCGTGAACCGGATCATGTCCACCTGGATGCGCTCGACGGAAAGGTTGTCGAGCAGCGATCCGATCAGCTTTTCCGGGGTCTGGTACTGATAGAAAGCGCCGTGGACGAGGTTGACGCCGATGAGCCCGAGCGCCTCCTGCTGCTGGATGTTTTCGCGATCCAGCATCCGGACATGGATGACAATGTTGTTGGGTTCCGCCCGCGGATGGGTCTGGAAACGGATCCCCATCCAGCCATGCGATTCGCCGGGTCGATTGTACGCGCGGGCCGCGACCGTGTTCGCGAGGACGAAGAAGCTCGTCTTGCCGCCGCGCTGATCGTTGAGGCGCTCGATGAGCAGCTTGTACTCATACTCGAGCATCGTGATCAACCGCTGCTGGCTGACGTAGCGCTGACTCGGACCGTAAATCGCATCCGAAAACGTCATGTCGTAGGCCGACATCGTCTTCGCCACCGTGCCGCTCGCGCCGCCCACGTGGAAAAACTTTCGCGCCACCTCCTGGCCCGCGCCAATCTCGGCGAACGTGCCGTACCGCAGGGCGTCCAGGTTGATCTGGAGAGCCTTTTCATCCACGGTTGGCTTGGCGTTGTCGGTCTCCATACGGCGCATGCGAAAGAACGGCGGCACCCTACGCGTGCCATCAAAACTGACAAGGGTGCAGGATTGCCCCCCGGCGTGGATTTGTCGTAACCTTGCCGGGATGACCGCCGAAAGGATCCTGCTCGCGGCCCAGGGCTACCTGGAGCTGGGCATGGCGGGCGAGGCGCTCGCCGAGCTCGACGGATTGCCCGCCGCGTACCGCCGGCGATCCGATGTGCTCAAGCTTCGCGTGAGCGTGGCGCTGCACGCGCGACGGTGGAAAGCCGGCCTGGCGGCGAGCCGGCGCTTGTGCGCGGTCGAGCCCGAGGAGACCATCGGATTCATCCACGCCGCGTTTTGTTTGCACGAACTCGGGCGCACCGAGGAGGCACGAAGCGTCCTGCTGCACGGACCCTCATCGCTCCTCAACGAGGCGACTTACTATTACAACATGGGCTGTTACAATGCGCGACTTGGACAGCTCGAGGATGCGCAGAACTATCTGCGCATGAGCTTTTCGCTCGATCGCAAGCTCCGCGGATTCGCCCGCTGCGATCCGGACCTGAAAGAAGTGCGGCACCTGTTCTAGTCGCGTGGCGCTGGGCGGCCGGCGACCGCCGCCGATTTGCATGATCAAAATCAACGCCGATTCCATCCGTCGCGCGTTCGACGAAAATTTCGCGTCGCGCGGTGAAATCGGCGCGTCGGTCTCCATCTGGCAGACGGGGCGTGAGGTCGTCACGCTCGCGGGCGGATTCTGCGAGCGTGACCGCGCGCGCGCTTGGACAGCGGACACGCCCGCGCTGATTTGGTCCGCGACGAAAGGCGCGGCGTCAGCGTGCGTGTTGCACGCGCTCGACGCGGCCGGCATCGGACTCGATGAGGCCGTCGCCGAATGGTGGCCGGAATTCGCGCAGGCCGGGAAGGGGAGTGTGACGATTGCGCAGCTGCTCTCGCATCGCGGGGGGCTGTCCGGGCTGAACGCGAAAGTGTCGGTGCTGGATTACGATGCGGTCGTCGCCGCGCTCGCCGCCCAAGGGCCGCTCTGGCCGCCCGGCCAGGGTCATGGTTATCACACCCGCACCTTCGGGTTTCTCGAAGACGAACTGCTCCGCCGCACCCAGCCGCCGGGCGTGACGCTCGGTCGTTATTGGCGCGAGCATTTCGCCGGGCCACTCGGGCTCGACGTCTGGATCGGCCTGCCGGACGAGTTGCATTCGCGCGTCGCGACGACCTATCCCGCCCGCACGTCCTCCAACGATCCAACCGCGCCCGATCCGCTTTACGTTGCACTGGCCGAGCCCGATTCGCTGGCGCGTCTCTCGTTCGCGTCGCCGACTGGACTGCACAGCGTAGCGAGCATGATGACCGCCGAAGCGCGACGCGCGGAATTGCCAGCGTTTGGCGGCATCGGCACGGCGCGCGGGCTGGCTAAATTCTACGCGGCGCTGGCCGTGCCGGAAGACGCGCGCTTCTCGCCGGCGACGCGCACTGCGATGTGGACACCACTGGTCTCGGGCCTGGACCGTGTGCTCTGCACCGAGACGTCCTTTTCGGCGGGTTTCATGCTCGACCCGCGCGACGCGCTCGGCGCCAAGCTGCGGCAGACATTCGGCCCGGCGTTATCCGCGTTCGGCCATCCCGGGGCCGGCGGCATACATGCCTTCGCAGATCCGGAAAACCAAATCGGGTTCGCCTACGTCATGAACCAGTTGGAGTTGGGCGTGTTTCCAAATCGCAAGGCGCTCGCCCTCGTCGAAGCCGTCTACGCCGGTTGATGAGGACGCTTGCCCTGCGGCATCGGGTCTGCTCAGATCGATTCCAACATGACTTGGTACTACGCCGAAAATAACGCCCAAGCCGGGCCCGTGTCCGACGAACAACTCCGCGGTCTGGTGGCGGCCGGGCGGCTGGACGGGACCACCCTCGTGTGGAAGGCGGGCATGGACAATTGGACGCCTCTCGCCCAGGCCCTGCCGGACATCGCGCCCGCGGCGGCCCCGGGGGCGCGCATTGAGCCCGTCGTTTCCAAATCCACCGAGGCGGTCAAACGACCCTTTGGCCAACTAATGCCGGAGACCGCGTTGTGCAGCATGTGCGGGCAATTCAAGCCGGTGGACGATCTCGTGATGATCGCGGGCCAACGCGTCTGCGCCCAGTGCAAGCCACTCGAGCTGCAAAAGCTGCAACAGGGGGACGCTGCTCCACAGCTCAACTACGGCGGATTCTGGATTCGCTTCGCGGCCACCTTCATGGACGGAATCGTCATGATGCCCGTGATTCTGCTCAGTTATTTTTTCGTCCTCCCAAAGCTTGTCGTGGCCGCCCAAGGGACAGAATCGCTGGGCACCCAGCTCCTCCTGCAACTCGGCTACTTTCTTTTCCAAGCCGCCTACAAGATTTTCTTCACCGGTCGCTATGGCGCTACCCCGGGCAAAATGATCGCCGGGTTGAAGATCGTGCGGGAAGACGGTTCGCCGATCGGTTACGGCCTCGCTGCGCTGCGCTTCCTTGCGGAAATCGTGAGCGCCCTCATCTTTTACATTGGCTACATTATGATTGCCTTTGACGTCCAGAAGCGCGCACTGCATGACCGGCTTTGCAATACGCGGGTTGTCCGCAAGTAGCCCCGGACGCCAAACCAACGGATCGCTCACGCATGGCCGCGCCGAGCAAGCGTCATTTCGCCTGCCGCAAGTGTGGCCTCATGCTGCCTTCGGACGTCTTCAACACGCCAGAACTCGCGGCCTGCCCGCGCTGTCAGAATGCGCTCCTCGGCCGGATCTTTCCCGCGTTCGTTGCGCCGCCGCGCGAGGGCCAAACGGGGGAAGTCCTCGACCTCGACGATCTCTCGAGCTGCTTCTTTCATCCGGATCGCCGCGCGGTCGTGCCGTGCGTCGAATGCGGGAGATTTCTCTGCGCATTGTGCGACCTGGAAATCGAGGGACGACACCTCTGCCCGACGTGCCTCGAGGCCGGTCGAAAAAAAGCGAGCCTCGCGGTCTTTCGGACCGTGCACACACGATGGGACAACATCGCGCTGCTGCTCGCGGTGCTGCCACCGGCGACGGTGTTCGGCTGGTACCTTTCCATGTTCACCGCGCCCGCGGCGATTTTCATCTCGATCTGGAAATGGCGCTCCACGCGCGATGCCATGGTCCCTTACAACAAGGGCCGGTTTGTGGTGGCCCTGCTGGTCGCGGCGCTGACGCTCGCCGGCTGGGCCGCGATTCTATTTACCGTGTTCGGTCGGAGATTCCGCTAGCCTACCGCCATGGCCGCGACCACTACCACCTACCGACGCCTGCCCGGCCGGACGGCCTGGTTTCGTTTCGGCGGATCGAATTCGCCATCCTGCTCGCTCTGGCTGGGGCCCGATCATCTACTCAAGGTCGAGCGCTCCACGAGCCGCGAGACGTACAAGCGTTTTTTCTATCGCGACATCCAGTCCATCTTCGTTGAGCAAAGTCCGCGTCTCCGGTCGCTCACCGCCCTCAACGGTCTGATCGTCCTTTTTGTGCTCATTCTCGTTGCCCTCATCAGCCAGGTCAGCAGCGGGGGGGCCATTTTCTGCGGCGGGTTCGCGGTGCCGTTCGTGATCGGGCTCATGATGAATCTCGCGCTGGGATCCACGTGCGAGGCCGTGCTCGTTACCGCCGTCGGCAGGGAACGATTGTCGTCCCTCTCCCGTCTGTCGCGCACCGTCGGGGCCGTCCAGCAAATCACCGTCGAAGTCGAACGGGCGCAGGGGGCCCTGGAATTTGCGCAGTTGATGTCGCGGTGGCCGGAGCCCGTCTCCACCCCGCCGGTGGATTGACCTGCCTCGCATGGATCTGGCCCGCCAACGCTGTCTGTTGCATCCACTGCGCGAGGCGGCGGCGCGCTGCCCCTCGTGCCGCCAGTTTTTCTGCCGGGAATGCGTGACGGAGCATGACGGGCGCGTCATGTGCGCGTCGTGCCTCCGCAAGTTGACCGCTAACCGCGGCCAAGCGAAGAGCGCGCGCAATCTTCCGGCCTCCACGCTGGCCGCGGCACGACTCGCCGCCGCCCTCGCCTTGCTCTGGTTTGCTTTTTATCTTGTCGGACTTTTTCTCGTGCGCGCGCCCTCGAGCTTTCACGACGGGACAATCTGGGAGGAAGCCGGCAAATGATTCCCGCCCGTCCCGCGCTCGAATACCTTGAGGAGGCCGTGCACCTCTTGCGCACGGCGCCGGCGCGCCTCATCACGCTTTATCTCGCGGGGACGATCCCCTTCCTGCTGGGGTTCCTGTTCTTCTGGGCCGACATGAGCCGAAACGTGCAGGCCGAGGACCATCTCATCGAGGCGGCGCTGGGCATGACGTTGCTCTACGCGTGGATGAAATGCTGGCAGTCGGCGGCCTCCTCGGAACTGCTCGCACACGCAGCCCGCGGGGCGCGCCCCGCCTGGACCTGGTCGAGAATCCGCCGGCTTGCGTATCTCCAGGGTGCATGGCAGCCAACGAAATTGATCGCCCTCCCGCTGGCCGCGCTGTTGGGTCTGCCCTTCGCGTGGACCTGCGCTTTTTATCATCAACTCGCGATGTTCGGCGACGGCACCCTCGAGCCCGCGGTCGCTTATCGCCGGGCGAAGGATCTCGCGGGCCTGTGGCCGAAGCAGAATTTCATGGCGTTGCTGCTGATCAACGCGTTCGGTCTTTTTGTTTTCCTCAATATTTTCATCATCGGCGCATCGCTCCCGGAATTGATCCGGATCTTCACCGGTTTGGAATCGAGTTTCTCCATGAGCCCGACCGCCTTTATCCTGAACTCCACCTTTTTCGCCGTCGCGCTCGCCGTCGCGCACCTTTGCCTCAATCCGCTGACGCTTGCCTACTACGTCGTGCGTTGTTTCCACGCCCGCTCCGTGCACGACGGAAGGGACCTGCTCGCCGTGCTTAGCGAGAGAAGGAACAAGGAAGAAGGAACAAGGAAGAAAAATTTGCCCGGGACTGCAGCGACCATCGTTCGCGCCCTCATTCTGATTTCCTTCTTCTTGCTTCCTCCTTGTTCCTTTGCCGCGTCGTCCGACGCGCCGCCGTCTCCGCGCGTCGCTCCCGCCGAAATTGAGCGATCATTGAAGGACGTGTTTGAGCGGCGCGAATTCGCGTGGCGCATGCCGCGCAGCCTGATCGCACCCAAAGCCGACGTCCCGAAGGGGCCGGTGGAACGGTTCTTCGATCGGATCGGCGATTTATTTTCGCGGGTGCGCAAGAAGATCACAATCTGGTATCAGGATTTTCGTGACTGGCTGCGCCGGATCACGAATCCGCGGTCGAATCCCGGACCGGAACCGGGAGCGGGTTGGAGTCTGGGCGCGCTTTCCGGCGCGGAGACTGCGCTCTATTTCCTGCTCGCCGCGACCCTTGGGGCGGCCCTGTTCGTCGGCGTTCGCCAATGGCGCGGAAGACGCCGCGCGGCGACCGCACTGCCCGGCGTGGCTCCCCCGGAATCCGCCGTGACGGATCTGACGGGCGACGATGTACTCGCGTCGCAACTCCCGGAAAACGAATGGTTGCGCCTGGCGCGGGAACTCGCCGCGAAAGGGGAATATCGACTCGCCCTGCGCGCGCTGTTCCTTGGGACGCTCGCCGGACTCGCGAGCCAGGGCGTGATCTCGATCGCGCGACACAAGTCCAACCGCGATTATCACGCCGAGTTGATGCGACGCGCGCGACAGCATCCGGATTGGCCACCTGCGTTCGGCGATTGCATTCAGCTTTTCGAACGCAGTTGGTATGGCCAGCACGTCGCGGGGCCCGAAGTTCTCGCGGAATTTGAGCGACAGCAACACCCGCTTACTGCGCCGCTGTCGCCGCCTCCGGTTCAAGCCGCGTGAATCCCGCATGAGAGCGCGCTTCCCCCACTGGATCATCGCCGCCGGTCTCGCGGCGGCCTTTGCCGCGGCCTTGTACAGCCTGCTCGCCCTGCGCATGGGCGAAGGCGACGTCTATCCACCGTCCTCGACGTTTCGCGCGGATCCCGTCGGCGCCAAGGCACTCTTTGCCGCGCTGGAAAATCTGCCCGGCCGTCCCGTGCGCGTCGAACGCCACTTCCGTCCGCTCGATCGCCTCGCGATGGAACCCGATGGACGGACCAACGACCTGGCGCACACCACGGTTTTCCTTCTCGGCGAGAATCCGGCCGACTGGAACCACTTCGGGACACCGGCGCGCGTGGAAGCGATTGAGCGGGCGGCGCGAGCCGGCGCGCGGGTGGTGCTGGCGTTTCTGGCAATCGACGCCTCACCGGGCGAGCGGAAACCGGACGGGAAAATCGACGGCGATGACCGCAAGACGAAACCCGGGTCGAATCCGGAAAAATCAAAATCGCGCGACCCGAAACCACGGGCTCGCGACAATGCTCCGGGGGCGGCGCCGCCCGCCGGCGATGACAAAAAGAAAGACGGCGAATCGACGATCGAAGAGCTGATGAAGAGGGTCGCGGAACGGGAGAAGACCCTGGCGCAACGCTGGGGCATCGATTTTCGACGGGTGGAAAAGAAAGCGTCCGATCCGAAGAGCGACGGCACGGGCGGCCTGGTAGTCCGGCCGGCCTTCCCCGCGTTCGCCGCGGAGACGGGCAAGGATTCGCTGCCGTGGCATTCCGCGCTCGACTTCGAGCTGGCGGCCAGCGAGCAGCCGTTGTGGCGTGTGATGTATTCGCGCAGCCGCCAGCCGGTGCTCGCGGAACGCGACTTCGGCGCGGGAAAACTGATCCTGGCGTCGGATACGTATTTCCTGAGCAACGAGGCGCTGTTCAAGGAGGCGAATCCATCCGCGCTCGCGTGGTTGCTGGGCGATGCGCGCCGCGTGGTGTTCGACGAGCAGATGCACGGCACGCGGGAAAATCCCAGCCTGATGACGTTTGTGCATCGCTACCAGCTGACCGGCGTAGTCTTTGCGTTTCTTGCGTTGGCGCTGCTCTACATTTGGAAAAATACCGCGCCACTCGTGCCGCCGCCGTCCGATCCGGGTGCGGAGGGCGCGCCGCCTCAGGCCGGGCTCGCGGCCGACGCGGGCCTGCCAAGCCTTCTGCGCCGCGCGGTTGGTCCCGCGCAGCTTCCGCAATTGTGTTATGACCAATGGCGGCACGCCGCGGGCGGTCTCGATGGCCGGCGGCGGCCGACGCCCGAGCGCATGAAACGATTGTCCGAGATTCTTTCCGCTTTCGGTTTGGAAAAGGATCCCGCCGCGGCCTATCGCGCCATGCGCGTCGCGTTACAGCCGGAAAAGAATCACCCCACCTGATCGCCCCGCCCATGTCCGAACCACTCGAACTACTCAAACATGTCCTCGCGCTGGCCCGCGCCGAAGTAAGCAAAGTCATCATCGGCCAGACCGATGTGATCGACATGGCGCTCATCGCCATCGTCACGAACCAGCACGCCCTCGTCGAGGGCGTGCCTGGCGTGGCCAAGACGCTGCTCGTCCGCACGCTCGCGCATGTGCTCGGCTGCGATTTCAACCGCATTCAGTTCACGCCCGACTTGATGCCCGCCGACATCACGGGCACGAACATCTTCGATCTGGGCAAAAACGAATTCATGTTCGTTCCCGGGCCGGTGTTCACGACGTTTCTGCTGGCCGACGAAATCAATCGCGCGCCGGCCAAGACCCAGTCCGCCCTCCTGCAGGCGATGCAGGAACGCCTCGTCAGCATCGACCGACACACCTACGCGTTGCCGGCGAATTTTACCGTCTTCGCCACCCAAAATCCCGTCGAGTCGGAAGGTACATACCCCCTGCCCGAGGCGCAGCGCGATCGTTTTCTGTTCAAGATCACGATGTCGTATCCGTCGCGCGAGGACGAGTACCACCTCGCCCAGCGCGTGCTCGGGCCGAACTCGCCGGAGGTCACGCTGGCGGCCGGCGCGGTGCGGCCCGTCGTCGACGCCGCGACCCTCACGGCGCTGCGGGCGACGTTGCAAGGCATGGCTGTGCGTGAGGAACTCGTCGCCTATGCGGTGGATCTCGTCCGCACGACCCGCGCGCACGAGGCGGTGCTGGTCGGCGCGGGACCCCGCGCCACGCTCGCGCTGCTGCTCGCGGGCCGTGCGCTGGCGGCGCTCTCGGGTCGCGACTTCGTCACGCCGGATGATCTGCGCTCGCTCGCGCGGCCGGTCCTCGAACATCGACTCGTCCTGCGCCCGGAATTTGAATTGGAAGGGCTCGATAGCGCCGCGGCGGTCGCGCAAATCCTTGAGCGCGTCGCGGTGCCACGTTGATCCATCACCATGCGCATCGCGCCCCGATCATCGCTGCTCTGGTTGGTGGGTCTGGTCGCCGTTCCGCTCGCGGCGGTGGCCGGTCTGGCGCCGGACGCGGCCGCGCTCGCCCTCTCCGGAATCGGTCTGGTCGGGCTCCTGGCGTTGGTGGATGCCGGGCTCGCCGCACGCTCGGCCAGCGGAATTCGGGTGCAGACCCCGGCACTCGTGCGGCTGGCCAAGGAGCGTGAGGGCCTGCTGCCGCTCACGTTCGTGCGAGGCGAAAAGGCGCCTGCCTCCACCGTGCGCGTGGGGTTTTCGTTTCCGCCGGAAATCAAGGCGGAGCCGGATGCTGCCACTGTCGCGTTGCCGGCCGCAAGTCCGGTCGTGCGCTGGGATTGGCCGTTGCTGGCGCGGCGTCGGGGAAAATTTTCGCTCGCCCGGATTTTTCTGGAGTCGCCGTCGCCGTTCGGGTTGTGGGCGCGGCGGGAGAATTTTCCAATCGAACTCGAACTCCGGGTCTATCCGGATCTGCGCGTCGAACGACGACAGATCGCGGCCATGTTTCTGCCGCGCGGCAGCGATGGAATCCGCAAACGGCGGCAGGTCGGCAAGGGACGCGAATTCGAAAAACTGCGCGAGTATGTCTCCGGCGATTCGCCCGAGGACATTCATTGGAAAGCCACGGCGCGCCGGCGCAAGCCCATCACGCGGGTCTACCAAATCGAGCGCACCCAGGAAGTGTACGTCGTGCTCGACACGTCCCGCCTCAGCGCGCGGCTCGCTCCACTCACCGCCGGACCCGGCGCGAAACCGGCTGCGACGGTTCGCACGCAGACCGCGCTGGACGACGCGGATCTCGTGGCGCTGGAGTCTGCGCCGCCGACCACGCTCGAACGCACGATTGCGTCGGCCATGCTCCTCGGCGATGTGGCGGCGCGCCAAGGCGATTTCTTCGGCCTCGTGACGTTCGCGGATCGCGTGGATAATTTCCTGCGCGCGCGCGGCGGGGTTGCGCATCATCAAGCGGTGCGCGAGGCGCTGTTCACGGTCGAGCCGCGGATGGTGAGTCCCGACTTCGGCGAACTCTGCGCGTTCCTGCGCGTGACGCTGCGCAAGCGGGCGTTGCTCGTCGTGCTGACTTCGCTCGATGATCCGGTGTTGGCCGAGTCGTTCGTGCGCAACATCGGACTGCTGAGCCGGCAGCATCTTGTGCTCGTGCCGATGGTTCGACCACCGGAAGCCCGGCCGCTCTTCACCGAGGACCCAACGCATTCGCCGGTCGGCGACACGCGGGCGCTGTATGCCCGCCTGGGTGGGCATCTGCGCTGGCGGCAACTGCACGAAACCGGCGAAGCCCTGCGTCGCATCGGCGTGAAATTTTCGCTGCTCGACCAGGAGCGCATGACCGCGCAACTCGTTAATCGGTACCTTGAGGTGAAGGCCCGGCAATTGATCTGACCAAGACCGCATGATCCTCGATCTCGAAAAATTCACGGCGTCGGCGCGACCGCATTGGGACGAGCTGGAATCGACGCTCAAGAATTTGGACTCGAACCCCGCGCGCGGCTTCGCGGATCTTGGTGAGGCGCAGCGTTTCTATTACCTTTATCAGCGCGCCGCGTCGGATCTCGCCCGGTTGACGACGTTTTCCGCGGAGCCAGAGGTGCGCAAGCGGCTCGATGGCCTGGTCGCGCGGGCCTACGCGGAACTGCATTCGGCGCGCGAGGCCGGGGACTCGCGCTGGCGCCCGTACGACTGGCTGATGCGAACGTTTCCGCGCACTTTTCGCCGGCACATCGGGGCGTTTTGGATCTCGCTCCTGATTACGGTGGTCGGGTGCGCACTCGGCGGATTCGCCGTGGCGCGAGACCCCGAGGCAAAGCAGGCGCTTCTGCCGTACGGGCACGGCGAAATGGATCCGAACAAGCGTGTCGCCCATGAGGAACAGCGCGGGGGCCGGGATCTCGGCGGAAGGAAGGCGTCCTTCTCGGCACACCTCATGGCAAACAACATCAGAGTCTCGATCACCGCGCTCGCCCTCGGCCTTACGTGGGGCCTCGGGACGGTCGTCGTGCTCTTTTACAACGGCGTGATGCTCGGCGGCATCTGCTTCGATTATCTGGCCGCCGGGGAGGGCACGTTTCTCGCCGCGTGGTTGCTACCGCATGGATCCATCGAAATCCCGGCCATTCTTGTCGCCGGGCAGGGCGGTCTCTTGCTCGCGCGCGCGGTCATCGGCTGGGGCCGGCGCGTCCCTTTCTCGCGACGATTAAAGGCCATCCTGCCGGATCTCGCGACGCTCATCGGCGGCGTCGCCGTGATGCTCGTCTGGGCCGGCATCATCGAGGCCTTCCTCTCGCAATATCACGCGCCGGTGCTGCCGTACGGCGTGAAGATTGCCTTCGGCGCCGTGCAACTCGTGAACCTCATTCTGTTCCTCGGATTCTCCGGCCGCTCGAAAGACCCAGTGGCAGCCACGCCATGAGCGCACCCGCCTCACTCTCCGCCGGCCGGACGAATTCACTCGTGATTCGCTTGCCCGAGGGCGTCGATTTCGCCCTGCCGCTGGCGGGGCCGCTCTCGCGCTTTTACGCGCTGGCGATCGATGTGGCCGTTTACTACGCCATCTGTTCTCTGCTCGGCAAAGTTCTCGTGGTGTTCGGGCTTGTCAGCCCGGACCTCGCCAACGCCAGCATGCTGATCGCGTATTTTGTCGTGCCCATGGCGTACGGCATCGCCTGCGAATGGCTCTGGCGCGGCCAGACGCTCGGCAAACGACTCCTGCGGCTGCGCGTGATGGACGCCACCGGACTGCGTTTGCGTTTCAGCCAGGTGATGATGCGCAACCTCCTGCGTGCGGTGGACGTACTGCCGGGATTTTATCTGGTGGGCGGCGTGGTTTGCCTGCTCAGCCGGCGCGGTCAGCGACTCGGCGATCTCGCCGCCGGAACCGTCGTGGTCCGGCTGCCCGATGAGCGCCTGCCGGACGTCGCGGCGCTCGGGCTGCACTTCAAATTCAACTCCCTGAGCGAGAATCACGTTTTGGCGGCCCGGCTTCGCCAGCGGGTGCCGCCCGCGGTCGCCGCCGTGGCGTTGCGCGCGTTACTTCGGCGCGAACAGCTCGATCCCGAACCGCGCGTGGAAATATTTCGCGAACTCGCGGCGCAGTTGAAGGCCATCGTGCCTTACCCCGACGAGGTCGTGGCCGATCTTTCCGATGAAGCTTACGTGCGCAATGTCGTCGGGATCGTCTTCCAGCCCTCGGGGCTCGCGTCGCCCGCGAAGCGCGCTATCGTGGCGCCTTCACCCTAGATCCGACCACGTTATGTCTGACCCTCGCTACGACCAACTCGCTAAACTGCTCACGAATTTCTCGACCAAGCTTCAGCCCGGCGAACGTGTGCTGATTGATTCGTACGACATCCCCGAGGCGATGACGGTGGCGCTCATTCGCGCCGCGCGGGCGGGCGGAGCGCTGCCCTATGTGCAGATCAACCACGGCCGCATCTCACGCGAACTCGCCCGTGAGGCGGAAGCGGCGCAATACGATGTTCAGGCCGAACTCGAACTCGCCCGCATGCAGAAAATGCAGGCCTATATCGCCGTGCGCGGCAGTCACAATATCACCGAAATGTCCGACGTGCCGAGCGAGCGGATGAAGCTGGTCATGAAATCGATGCGTCCCGTCACCGACTACCGCGTGCGCAAGACGAAGTGGTGCGTGCTCCGTTGGCCGTCGTCCGCGATGGCGCAGCAGGCCGGCATGAGCACCGAGCAGTTCGAGGATTTTTACTTTCGTGTGTGCACGCTCGACTATTCAAAAATGGAACCCGGGATGGCCGCCCTCAAGGCTCGGCTCGAGCGCGCCGACAAGGTGCACATCAGGGGCCCCGGCACGGATCTCAAATTCAGCATCAAGGGGATCAAGTCGATCGCCTGCGGCGGATCGCACAACATCCCCGACGGCGAGGTCTTTACCTGCCCCGTGCGCGACTCGGTGGAGGGCACGATCTCCTTTAACGCGCCGACCATTTATCTCGGCACGAACTTCGACGGTATCAAACTCGAGTTCCAGAAGGGCAAGGTCGTGCGCGGCGAGGCCGCCGGCGGACTGACCGACAAGCTGAACGAGGTCCTCGATTCCGACGAGGGTGCGCGGTACATCGGAGAATTCTCGCTCGCGTTTAATCCGCACATTCTCCAGCCGATGCGCGACATCCTTTTCGACGAGAAAATTTCCGGATCCTTCCACTTTACGCCCGGCCAAGCCTACGAAGAAGCCGACAACGGCAACCGCAGCCAGGTGCATTGGGACATGGTCAACATCCAGCGCCCCGACTACGGCGGCGGCGAAATCTTTCTCGACAGCGAACTGATCCGGAAGGACGGCCGCTTTATCGATGGCCCGCTCGCCGCGCTCAATCCCGAGAACCTGGCGTGAATGTAAATTTCAAGGACGTGACCGCCGGTGAACAGACTGGGAATAAACGTGGATAAGTGACCGCTTGCTTCTGATGTCGCATGAGCCCGCTGGAAACCCGCATTGGGTATAAGTTTCGAAACACTCTGCTGTTGGCGGAAGCGCTGACACATCCCAGCCTCGGTTTTGAAACAAAGCAGCCTCATTTCGACAACCAGCGTCTGGAGTTTCTAGGCGACGCCGTGCTGCAACTCGTTTTCACGGAGCATCTCTTCCAGCTTTTCCCGGGGGCCGCGGAAGGACAACTGACAAAACTGCGCGCGCGACTCGTGTCCCGTGAGGGCTTGAAGGACCGCGCGGCCGAACTTGGCCTGGGCCCGTTCATCATGATGGGCCGGGGTGAGGAGGCGACGGGCGGACGTAAACGCGCGTCGATTCTGGCAAACACTTTCGAGGCTTTGATCGGCGCGATGTACCTGGACGGCGGCTTCGAGGTGGCGCGGCAATTTGCGCTGCGTGAGTCGAGTCAGGTGCTGCAGGCCATCCTTCAGAATCCCGACGAGGCGAATCCCAAGGGCGAACTGCAGGAACTCCTGCAGGCGATCTCCCCGCGCAGCCCGACGTACGAGATCATTACGGAATCCGGTCCCGACCACGAGCGCGCCTTTGAAGCAAAAGTGTGTTGGGAAGGCCTCGATCTCGGGTCTGGTTGCGGCAAAAGCAAGAAGCAGGCGGAGGCGGACGCCGCACGCGAGGCTTTGGCGTCTCGACGCTGGGAACCAACACCCGGCCACGCGGTTGCGGAAATGAAAGCACAGCCGCCCGACAATACCGCGAGCAACGCGTGAACAACTTCCCGTAACCGCATGGTTGTTAGCACGGCCGCAAGTTTGGCAAGTCACCGGCCGGTTACTCGCAGCTTCTTCAGGTGCCAAAATGCGCGTCCGTGGCACGTTGCGAGCGGCAAGGCGATCCCACCATCAAGTTATTGGCACCCTTATGATGAAGGATTGAGGTTTCAAAAATAAAACCGAAGTCATCAGAGAGCGCGAACAACTCGGCGGTTGAAAAAAGAATTGGTCGAGCGGCCGACATTGTCGATCATTTCGCGCACCCCGAATCTGCGATCTCCTAATCCCATGAATGTCCCCGAGAATCTCCGCTATGCGAAATCCCACGAGTGGCTCCGGCCGGCTGACGGCGTGGTGGGGATCACGGACCACGCGCAATCGGAATTGTCGGATGTGGTTTTCGTCGATTTGCCGAAAGTGGGCCGCAAGGTGAAGGCTGGCGAAACGATCGCGGTGGTGGAATCGGTCAAGGCGGCGAGTGACATCTATTCGCCCGCGAGTGGCGAGGTCATCGAGGTGAATGGCGCGCTGGTCGACCAGGCGTCGCTGGTGAACACCGATGCGTTTGGCGAGGGCTGGATGTTCAAGCTGAAGCTGGATGCCTCCGGCGAGGCGTCAACTTTGATGGACGCTGCCGCATACAAGGCGCAGATCGGCGGGTAGGACATCGCTGGCAGGCCAGGTGGAACGCGAGCTCCCGGCGCTTTGGTAAGATTTGTCATCCCGAGCGAAGTCGAGGGACCTCATACTGCTTTCTGGCTCGTGTGAAGACGCAAAGTGCGCAGCGTAAACCGCACCGAGTGGCAGCAAGAGGCCATTCGACTCGCTCCGCTCGCTCAGGATGACAATCGTAGCCGGCGCCAGCGAGGCCGGCTACAAAGCCATTGCGAAACGTGATACACTGGTTGCGTGATCATTCGGCGGAACCTCTGGCGGTTGTTCCTGATATTTGCGGCGGTTTTCGTTGGACTGCCACTGCTGGTGGTGGCGGGGTTAGTTTACCGTTACTCTGAGAGCACGACAGACGTTCGCCGCGTTATCAACGCGATCGCGCCGGAGGAGGTTGCCATTCCCGCTTTGGCAGTTGTGGTTCATGCAAGGCTGGACGGTCGATTCCATGCCAATGCCTGGGCGGCTCGACAAGTGATCTGGGCAATTCATGACCAGGACGACCCAAAAGGCGATTGGCATCTGCGCAATATGGCGCAGACGATTTTGATTCCCTTCCAGACCACCGAACGCGAACGGGCGGCCTTGGTTTGGAGTCGAACGGGTTTCCTTGATGGCGGGGGGCTGGCTTTTGGTGCCGAAAAGTACTTCGGCAAGATGCCCGCAGAGCTGTCGGAGGAAGAAATGGTTCGACTTTGGGTGATCGCGCGGTCTCCACGACGCGTCGATCGAGATCCCGCAAAGTTGAACGACGATGTTGCCTGGTCGATGCGCATCTGGCGCGGCGAGATCCCACCGCGGACGCTGCGGAAATTGAGCAATTCTGGCGGGTAGCGCAGCCCCGGCCCGCGCACGATTCCACTGGCGCCGACGCCGCGCTTCGCCACTATGGCCAACCCCCAAATCATGCGCCCGTTCTTCTCCGCGTTCCTCGCGATCATCCTCTCCGCCACCACGCGGCCCGCCCAGGCGGCTACGCCTGAAGCCCAGCCGAATCAGACGCGCCTCCTGCGTTTTCCGGCAACCAACGGTTCGCAAATCGTCTTTGGCTACGCGGGGAATCTTTACACGGTCGGTCTGGATGGCGGCACCGCGCGGCGACTTACGTCAACCACCGGCTACAACACTTTTCCGCGGTTCTCAGCGGATGGCACGATGCTCGCATTCACCGCGCAATACGACGGCAACACCGAGGTGAGCGTCATGCCCGCGGAAGGCGGCGAACCCAAGCGGCTGACGTTCACGGCCACGCTCGGGCGCGATGACGTGTCGGATCGCATGGGCCCGAACAACCTGGTGATGGCGTGGAAGAACACGAAGCCGGAAATCGCCTTCCGTTCGCGCATGCGGACCTTCAACGACTTCAACGGCCAGCTCTACACGGTGGATCTCAACGCCGAACTCCCGCAGCAACTTCCGGTGCCGCGGGGCGGATTCGTCTCGTTCTCTCCGGATGACTCGAAAATGGCGTACAACCGCGTGTTCCGCGAGTTCCGGACGTGGAAGCGCTACCGCGGCGGCATGGCGGATGACATCTGGATCTTCGACTTCAAGACCGGCGCGCTCGAGAACATCACGAACCACGAGTCGCAGGACATCATTCCGATGTGGGCGCCAAACAACAAAATCTATTTTCTCTCCGATCGCGACGGCCACCTGAACCTCTTCAGCTACGATCTGGCGACGAAGAAGACGGCCCAACACACGATGTACAAGGACTACGACGTCAAGTTCCCTTCCCTCGGCAAGGGCGGCATCGTCTTCGAGCAGGCCGGCTATATCTGGCATTTCGATCTTGCGACGGAAAAAGCGCGCCAGGTGCCGATCACGATTCATGAGGATTTTCTGGGTGGCCGGCCCGCGACCATCGATGCCGCCAAGTCGATCACCAGCGTTCATCCATCGCCTGACGGCAAACGCGTGGTGGTTGGAGCGCGGGGCGAAATCTTCACGGCGCCCCTCAAGGACGGCCCGATCCGGAATCTGACGAACTCGACCGGCGTTCATGAACGCGACGCGGTTTGGTCGCCCGACGGAAAATGGATCGCCTATGTTTCCGACGAAAGCGGCGAGACCGAAATCTGGGTGTGCCCGCAGGACGGCAAGGGCGCCCCGGGGCAACTCACCACCAAGGCGGACACATACTATTATCGACCGCTGTGGTCGCCCGATTCGAAAAAGCTCGCATGGAGCGATCGCTTGCAGCGACTTCGCTTTGTCGACTTGGAGACAAAGGCCGTCACGGAAGTCGACAAGGACAACCTTTTCGAAATTCGCGAGTACGCTTGGTCGCCGGACAGCAAATGGATCGCGTACACGCGGCCCGAGGAGGAGTCGCTTTCCAAGGTGTGGATGTATTCACTCGAGGGGAAAAAGAAGATCGAGGTGACCGACGGTTGGTATGAGTCAGGCGCACCGGCGTTCAGCGACGACGGCAAGTATCTGCTCTTCACGTCGAGTCGCGATTTCCGGGCAATCTACGGGCTGACGGAATTCAATCACGTCTATCGCGACATGGAGCGCGTCTACGCCGTTACCCTGGCGAAGGACACCGATTCACCGCTCAAGCCGAAGAGCGACGAAGTGGAAATTGCCCGGGACGAAAAGAAAGAAGACGGGAAGAAAGACGAAAAGAAACCGGACGCTAAAGATGACAAGGCGGGCGACGGCAAGGACGATAAGAAGGAGGCGAAACCCAAGAAGCCGGTGGTCGTGAAAGTCGACGAGGACGGCCTCAAGGACCGACTGGTCGCACTCCCGATCGCGCCAGCGAACTATGATTCGATCCAAACCGTGGGCGAGAAAATTTTCTATCTTCGCAACACGGTGGGCGACGATGTTGACGACAGCGCCGCGCCGGACGCCACGCCGGGCCGGACCCTCGCGTTTTACGACCTCAAGGAGCGAAAGGAGACCGATCTGGGCCGCTTTGACGCGTACGAAATTACGGCGGACGGCAAGAAGATGCTGGTTCGGTCGAAGAAAGAGTACGCGCTCATCGAACTGCCGAAGGCAAAGATTGAGCTTAAGGACAAGCTGAAGCTCGAGGGGATGGACATGCGCCTGGATCACCGGGCGGAGTGGAAACAGATCTTCAACGAGAGTTGGCGGCAGATGCGCGACTTTTTCTACGCGCCAAACATGCACGGCGTCGACTGGCCGGCGATGCGCGAAAAATACGCCGCCCTCTTGCCGTATGTGAATCATCGCAACGACTTGTCCTATCTCATTGGCGAGATGATTGCGGAGCTGAATATCGGCCACGCCTACGTCGGTGGCGGCGATCGACCCGAGTTTCCGCGCATCAAGCTCGGTTTGCTCGGCGCGCAGTTTTTGCGCGACCCCGCGACAAAATTCTATCGCGTGGACAAGATACTTCCCGGCGAAAATTGGAACCCCAAGGCGCGCTCTCCGCTGACCGAAATCGGCGTGAACGTGAAGGAGGGAGATTACATTCTCGCGATCAACGGACACCCGGTCGACAAGCTGGAGAATATGTTCGATGCGCTTGTCGACACGGCCGGCAAGCAGGTGACATTGAAGGTGAACTCCAAGCCAATGGACGCGGGCTCGCGCGAAGTCACCGTTGTGCCCATCGCGGACGAGGCGGCGCTTTACTACAACGCCTGGGTGCAGCACAACATCGACTACGTTTCCAAGAAGACCGGCGGCAAGGTGGGCTACGTGCATATCCCCGACATGGGGCGCCCGGGCCTGAACGAATTCGCGCGCCGGTTCTATCCGCAAATCCGCAAGAAGGCGCTCATCATTGACGTGCGAGGCAACGGGGGGGGCAACGTCTCGCCGATGATCATCGAACGTTTGCGCCGCGAGCTCGTCATGATCAACATTTCCCGGAACAGCGTCCCGCGGCCGAATCCATCCGACATGCTCGTGGGACCCGTGACCGCGCTGATGGATGAATTCTCCGCGTCCGACGGCGACATTTTCCCGTTTCGTTTCAAAGCCCTCGGAATGGGCAAGCTGATCGGCAAGCGTAGCTGGGGAGGCGTGGTGGGGATTCGCGGCTCACTGCCGCTGACGGACGGCGGCTATCTCAACCGACCCGAGTTCGCGCCCTACGCCAAGGACGGTAAGGACTGGGTCATGGAAGGCCATGGCGTTGAACCGGACATCGTCGTCGACAACGATCCCGCCCGCGAATTCAAGGGCGAGGATCAGCAGCTCGACAAGGGCATCGAGGTTATCCTCGAGGAGCTCAAGACGAAGGGCAAAGACCTCCCGCCCGTGCCCCCGTATCCGAAGAAGAATTAGGTGGGCCGCGTTATCCCTAACTCAATGGCAAAACAAGCGGCGGCGGCGCCCAAAAATCCATCCGCTTGTGGACCAGCCGATTCTCCTTACCACGCGCCGTCGATTTTGGCCGGGGATGTGCTGTAGAACGTCTCATGGACGCGAGCAAGCCGGTTTGGATTCAGGGCTGGGGCGTAAGTCTCTTTGCCGCGGAGCAGGTCACCCGCATGCTGGCCCTGGGAGATGTCACCCCGGATCGTAAGTTTTTTCAGAATGGCATGGCTGCTTGGATGCCCCTGTCGGAATTTCCCGCCATGCTGGAGGCAGCAGCCAAAACGACGGGAATGGCACCTCCCGCGCGAACGTCGCCGGCGCCGAGCCCGGCTCCGCGCGGCGATCCCAGCGCGTCGTCCTTCCGGCGCGTGTCGTCGATCAAGCTGGCGAAGGGAAAGCAGAGCGATCCGCCCAAGGGCAAGTAGCCTAAGACGACGAGATGCGCGGGAAAGCGCCCCTCGGCACTCAATCACTGCGGCTGGAATCGCCGGCGGTCGACGCCCCCTGCAAAGCGGCGAGAAATTCGTCGTGATCCATCGGCCGGGAGAACATCGGATACGTGAACTTGTGCGCGGCGTCGTGTTCCGCCTGGCTGGTCGCGGCCGTGCAGTCCTTGATCGTCACGACCTGATACCCTCGTTCGTAACCCGTGCGCATCGTGCTCTCCACGCAGCAATTGGTCAGGAAGCCGCACACCGCCATCTGGTCCAGGCCACGACTGCGCAGGATAAAATCAAGATTCGTGGACGCAAATGCATCGAGACCGCGCTTGCCCTCGACGATGATGTCGCCCGCCTGTGGCTTGAGCGCGTCGCAAATCTCCGCACCCCACTCGCCCTTCACAAACGCGTTGGTGTCGACAACGCCCTTGAGGATGCCGTACGGATGCGACGTGATTTCCTGATAGCCCTTGGCGAACATGATGGGGGAATGCACGATCGTGACGCCGAGCGCGCGGGCCTGCTTCACCGTTTCCGCGGCATGGGTGAGCATGTTGGTGGATTCCATCACGCTTTTTACCGCGTCATGGAGCGCGCCTCCTTCGGTGGTGAAGTCGTTTTGGAATTCGACGAGAACGAGCGCAGTTTTCTTGGGATTCATGGGTCGATGTCTGTTGGGGTGTAAAATTCAGACCAGCGCGTTGGAATGACTTTGTTAAGAAAGCGACACGGCTTGCCTCGACGGGCGCGCGTCCTAAGTTCGACGAATGTCCCCCGCCGACTCCCTCGCCCAGCCATCTGCCATGTTACCACCGAATTGCCGCGAGGTCGACCCGCTCCCCCCGGCCCAAAAGTACGACGGGGACCCGCTGGCAGCGCTGGACACTTTTCCCCGCCGTCACATTGGGCCGGACGCAAAGGAAGTCGCGGAAATGCTCGATCTGGTCGGCTACCGTTCGCTCGACGCGCTGATCGACGTCGCGGTGCCGGAATCGCTGCGCGTCCGCCGAGCGCTCGATCTTCCCGCTGGCATCGGCGAATCGGCCGCGCTCAGCGAGCTGAAGGCGATGGCCTCGAAGAACCAGGTCTTCCGCAATTTCATCGGCCAGGGCTACTACGGCACGATCACGCCACCGGTCATCCAGCGGAACATTCTCGAAAACCCGGGCTGGTATACCGCCTACACGCCCTACCAGGCCGAAATCGCGCAGGGCCGGATGGAAATGCTGCTCAATTTCCAGACGATGGTCGCGGAGCTCACCGGTCTCGACATCGCCAACGCCTCGCTCCTCGATGAGGCGACCGCCGCAGCCGAGGCGATGCACATGTGCTGCGCGGTCGGAAATCCGGCCGGCGAGAAGCCAAAACGCAATCATTTCTTCGTCTCGTCGGCCTGCCACCCGCAGACCATCGCGATCGTGCAAACGCGCGCGAAACCGCTCGGCATAAAGGTTGTGGTGGGCGATCACCAGGAGTTTGCGCCCGGCGAATCGATTTGTGGAGCGCTCGTGCAGTATCCGGCGACCGATGGCGTGATCCATGATTACGCGGCGTTGGCGGAGAAGGTGCACGCGGCGGGTGGAATGCTGGTGGTGGCCGCCGATTTGCTCGCGTTGACGCTCATTAAGCCGCCGGGTGAATTCGGCGCAGACATCGCGGTGGGCAGCGCGCAGCGCTTCGGCGTTCCCGTCGGATTTGGCGGGCCCCACGCGGCCTATTGCGCGACGAAAGACGAGTACAAACGTATTCTGCCGGGCCGCCTGATCGGCGTTTCGAAGGACGTGCACGGCAACCCGGCTTTACGCCTCAGTTTGCAGACCCGCGAGCAGCATATCCGGCGCGACAAGGCCACGAGCAACATCTGCACGGCGCAGGTGCTCCTGGCGGTGATGGCCGCGGCGTATGCGTGCTACCACGGGCCGGACGGCCTGAAGGCCATCGCGCGCCGGACGAATGCGCTGGCCAGGACGTTTGTCGCCGGGCTCGAGTTGCTCGGCCGCGGCGCGAAGTCGTCGGACTACTTCGACACGGTTTTCGTCGACGTCGGCGCCGGCAAGGCGAAGGAATTTCACGCGCTCGCGACGAAACGAAAGATCAATCTCTGCCGCGTGGACAATGCCACGGTGGGCCTGAGCTTCGATGAAACGACGACGGTCGCGGACCTGCGGGACTTGTGGGCGATTTTCAACGGCGGAGTCGACACGACGCTCGACCCGTTGGCGCTTTACGCGGCCGCGGCACCGGCCGAAATCGAGAATCGCGCGTCCGCGATCCTGGCCCATCCGGTCTTCAACCGTCATCGCACGGAATCGCTGATGCTGCGTTACCTGCGTGCGCTGGAGGCGAAGGATCTTTCGCTTTGCCATTCGATGATTCCGCTGGGCTCATGCACGATGAAACTCAATGCGACGAGCGAGATGTTTCCCGTCACGTGGCCGGAATTCGGCGCGCTGCATCCGTTCGCGCCGGCCAAGCAATGGCGCGGCTATCAGGAAATGTTTACGCAGCTCGAGCGCTGGCTGGCGGAGGTGACGGGCTTTGCGGCGGTCTCGCTGCAGCCCAATGCCGGCTCGCAAGGTGAGTACGCGGGGCTGCTCGTCATCCGCGAATTTCACCGGCGCCGCAAGCAGGGGCATCGCGACATCTGCCTGATTCCGACGTCCGCGCACGGCACCAATCCCGCCAGCGCGGTGATGGCCGGCTACAAGGTCGTGGCCGTGGGCTGCGACAGGGACGGCAACATCGATCTTGCCGATCTGCGGGCCAAGGCCGAACGGCACAAGGACAAGCTCGCCGCGCTGATGATCACCTATCCGTCGACACACGGCGTCTTTGAAGCCGGGGTGTGCGAGGCGTGCTCGATCATCCACGACAACGGCGGCCAGGTGTACATGGACGGCGCCAACCTCAACGCGCAGCTCGGGCTCACGAGCCCAGGATTCATCGGCGCGGACGTCTGCCATCTCAATTTACACAAGACGTTCTGCATTCCGCACGGCGGCGGCGGTCCCGGCATGGGCCCGATTGGAGTTGCGGCGCACCTCGCCCCGTATTTGCCGGGTCACCCATCGACGCGTGACGTCGGCGGAGCGCAGGCCATTGGTCCGGTGTCCGCGGCGCCCTTCGGCAGCGCGAGCATCCTCACCATTTCGTGGATGTACATCCGCATGATGGGCGGCGAGGGCCTGACGGAAGCAACCAAGATTGCGATCCTCAACGCGAACTACATCGCGAAGCAGCTTGATCCGCATTTCCCGGTCCTCTATCGCGGCCAGGAGGGACTTGTCGCACACGAATGCATCCTCGATCTGCGCGGTTGCAAGCAGAGCGCGGGGGTCGAGGTCGAGGACGTCGCCAAGCGCCTGATGGATTACGGCTTCCACGCGCCGACCGTGAGCTGGCCGGTGGCCGGCACCATGATGGTGGAGCCGACGGAGAGCGAATCGAGGGAAGAGATGGATCGGTTTTGCGACGCGCTGATTGCGATCGCCGGCGAGATCAAGTCCATCGAATCCGGCGCGGCGGATCGAAAGAACAACGTGCTCAAGCAGGCCCCGCACACCGCCCAAGTTGTCGTACGCGATATTTGGGATCGGCCGTATTCGCGCGAGCTGGCCGCCTTCCCGTTGCCGTGGACGCGCTCGCGCAAATTCTGGCCGGCAGTCGGCCGCGTGGACAATGTGTATGGCGATCGGAATCTGGTCTGCTCGTGCGCGGGGATGGACGAGTCCGAGGCGTGACCGCAAAATGATCGGGAGAATTGCAATCTTAGCGGTCTGGCTGGCGATGCCTGCGTCGGTCATCAGGTCTCGGATTCGACGCGAAGGACCCGGACGCATTCATCGATCGCTGCGGCAAGTAGGGTCGACAAAGGGAGATCTATGAAGGGACAGGTTTCTTGTTGGAAAAGAGGTAAGACCATCCTGAAAGGCACTGCAATTCCGGGATCGATTTCACGCCCAAAGTCGCTTCCATCACGCCATGAAATTCCCCTTCGTCGGCATTGCCAACCTCGCGCTTGCGCTTTACTTCGCCTTCAGCGCCCTGGCCCAGGACGGCAACTACCTCCCGGCCGGTGCGGAAATGAACTCCGCCGTAGTGAGCAAGCTGCCGAAGCCGGTTTATCCAGCCGCGTTGGCCAATGCCCACCCCAAGCCGTAGGGCATGACGACCCTTCGGGTCTATGTGAACAAGGACGGCAAGCTCGACAAGACCGAGGTCACGAAGTCGAGCGGCAGCGATGCCCTCGATCAGGCCGCGGTGACATTTGCGGAAAAGAGCTTCAAGTTCTCGCCCTATCGCGTGCACCGCAAGCCGGCCGCCTGGTTCTTCGATTACTCGGTGGATTTCAAGCCGTCGGCGAAGTAGGTGCGCCAGAATGCCCAGCGGGCGATTAGCTTACTTATGCTCACCAGGCGATTAGCCTCTCGACAATCGGGCCGCCTTTCTGGCAAACTGCCCTGTTATGAATACGCATATGCGTTGGGGCGGTCGGGTACTCGCCGCAGGGGCCGCGGCGCTGTTGGGCCTTCCATCGGCATGGGCCGGTCCGGATGGCAGAATGGTCACGCGCAACTTTGAACAATTGCCGACGGCGATGAAGGGCCAGGGTTTCTACCCAGTGTCCAAAGTCGCCGACGACGTTTATCCGGCCGCGCTTCGGCGCGCTGGGATTGAAGGTTCGGCCACCGTGCGGGTCTTCGTCAGTCAGAATGGCAAGCTCGAGAATGTCGAGGTCGCCAAGTCCAGCGGCGATGCGAGAATCGACAAAGCCGCGGTCCAATTCGCGAAGGCGATGCAATACAAGACGATGTCACCCAATGGGGTTCCATCCGCTTGGACGGACGAAGTGCCGTTGACCTTCAAGGTTGCAGACGTTTCGAATCGCTCGACTTGGTCGGGCGTGAAGCTCATCCGGGGCCGCCCGAGGGAATGGACCGCTGGATCCTAGTAACGGTAGGAGCATGATGGCGGGTGCCGTTTTGGACGGCACCCGCGTTTGAGGCGGCCCGTGCGAAGGGCTGGGAACGTTGCTGAGGTCGAACCCCGCGAATGGCCGCGTGCGAAATGCACCGGGATTCCAGCACGGCATCGCTACAATTTAATGGTGTCCTGTGCTAGGATGGCGCCCCTTTTCCCGCCGCCATGCTTGATATCCGACTCATCCGCGAACGACCCGCTTTCATTGCCGAACGCCTGGCCGCGCGCGGCGACGCGACGGCCAGCGAAACAGTCGCGAAGATTCTCGCCTTCGACGAGCGCCGCCGCCACGCGGAGACCGAGGCGCAGGGGCTAAAGGCCGAGCGCAACCGGGTGAGCAAGGAACTTGGGGCGCGCAAAGCCAAGGGCGAGGATATCACGGCCGCCTCGGCCGAGGTGCGCGCGATGGGCGAGCGAATCGCCGAATTCGACACGGAAGCCACCGCCGCCGATGCCGGGCAACGCGAGATGCTGCTACAAACGCCGAATGTACCGCACGACGCCTGTCCGCCGGGCCGCTCGGCGGAGGACAATCCGGTCGTCCGCGAGTGGGGCATCAAGCCGATATTCGAGTTCACGCCGAAGAGCCACATCGAAGTTGGTGCAGCCTTGGATCTGCTCGATTTCGAGCGGGCCACCAAGCTCAGCGGCGCGGGCTTTGTCGTTTACACCGGCAAGGGCGCGCGACTCGAGCGGGCTTTGATTAACTTCCTGCTCGACCTGCACACGCGCGAGCACGGCTACACGGAGGTCGGCGTGCCTTTTCTGGTCAAACCCGAGGCCTTGGTCGGCACGACGCAGCTGCCCAAATTCGCGGACCAGCAATACTACTGCGAACGCGACGACCTCTATCTTGTGCCGACCGCGGAGGTGCCGGTCACGAATCTGCACCGCGAGGAAATCGTCGCGCTCGCGCAACTGCCGATCAAGTACGCGGCTTACACGCCGTGTTTTCGCAGCGAGGCCGGCGCGGCGGGCATCGGCACGCGCGGACTTATTCGTATGCATCAATTCGACAAGGTGGAGCTTGTGAAAATCTGCCTGCCCGAGAATAGCATGGCGGAACTGGACGCGCTGACCGCGGATGCGGAAAAAGCGCTGCAGCTTCTTGGCTTGCCGTATCGAACGATTGAGCTTTGCGCGGGCGATCTCGGCTTCGGTTCGACGAAAACGTATGACATCGAGGTCTGGGCCCCCGGGCAAAACGCGTTTCTGGAGGTTTCGAGCTGTTCGAATTTTGCGGACTATCAGGCGCGCCGGATGAGCCTTCGGTACAAGGACGCGGAGGGGAAGAATCGCTTCTGCCACACGCTCAACGGCAGCGGCACCGCGTTGGCGCGTTTGTATGTGGCGATCCTGGAGAGCGGCCAGCGCGCGGATGGCAGCGTCCATCTTCCGGCGGCCCTGCAGCCGTATTTCGGCGCGGCGGAGATCCGGGACTAGCTCCGCCCGGCCGGCCCGGATTGGGGGAGCCCAAACTCGAAGGTTCAAACTCGAAACTCGAACAAAGTTTAAGAGGGGAAAGCACGGAAAGTTCAAAATCGAGCCCCTTTGAACGCTCTTTTCTTTCTCCCATTTCATCCGTTCCTTCGAACTTCGAGCTTCCGCCGCGCCGCGGCGGCGGTAGTCTTGTCTGACTTGACCCCATGAACCAGCTCGACGTTTACATCGGCGACTCCGCGCGGGCTCTCACCGCCGCGGAAATCGAGGACGCCGTGCGGGCGATTCCGCTCGTGCGTGTCGAAGTCGCGACCGCCGAGTTGCCCGATCAATTCCCGAACCTGCCCGCGCAGGTTGAGTTGCTCTGCCATTTTGTGGAAGACGTTTATGGCGGCGTGCTCTCGCGCGAGAATGCGGGCGACACGTTTCTCGAGGCCGCGTTCGCGGTGCGCTATTTTCACCGGAGGGTCGACGTGATCCCGGATCGCATTCCACGCATCGGAAAACTCGATGACGCCGTCATCGTGCAAGCGGTGATGCGGCGCGGTGCTTCCGTCCTCGAGCCGTACGCGAAGGGGCTCAAGTTGCCCTGGAAAGAATTGCGCGTTCTCGCGTGAAGAACGCATGAGCCCGCGGGAAATCCTCGCGCTCTTCGACGACGAGCGGCGAACGCTTGGCCAGGCGGGATATCGACTCGAGCAGACGGAACGGCTCACGCGATCGATCCCGCTCGCCGGCGGATGGGGCTGGATCGCCTGGTCGGCACACGAGCCGGCCGAAATGGATCACGCGATGGACGCTGAGATCGCATATTTCGAGTCGCTGGGCTGCAGCTTCGAGTGGAAGGTTTACGATCACGATCAACCGGCGGATCTCCGGCAACGGCTCGCGGCCCGCGGATTCCAGATTGGTCCGGTCGAGGCGTTTCTCGCGCTCCCAACGCGCGATTTGGTGGCGCGGGTCGATCCCGCATCGGGCTCCATCGCCGTGCGGCGGATGAACACGATCGCGGAATTCGAGGACTACCTCGCGGTTGAGCGGATCGTTTGGCCGGAGTACGGGGCAGCGCCACACGTCGATTCTCGCCTCCGCTTTCTCGAGCATCCGGACGAGGCCAGTTATTACGTGGGGTATGTGGAAGGAAAGCCGGTCGCGTGTGCTCGTATGGACTTTCGCCCGGGAAGTCATTTTGCGGGACTGTTTGGCGGTTCGACGCTCGAGGAGTTTCGTGGTCATGGCCTCTACACGGCGCTGGTGGCCGCCCGCGGGGCCGAGGCGCGCGAACGCGGCGTGGAAATTCTTTTCGTGGACGCGCTGCCGACCAGCCGGCCGATTCTCGAGCGACGCGGATTCTGCTGCGTTTCGCAAACTTATCCGTGCAGGTGGGCGGTCGATCCGATCGCGGCACCCGGTGCGTGATTGAGAGATGCGCTCGCGGCGGGCGTCCGATAGAATCGGCGGGTGAATCCACCGCGTTGGCTAACAGGCGTTGAGGAGCATCTGCGCGCCTGTCCCGTGCGCCGGCGGTACCTCGTCGGCGTCTCCGGCGGGTGTGATTCCGTCGCGCTGCTTCATCTGCTCGTCGAGCGCGGATATCGCAAGCTCATCGTCTGCCACCTTGATCACGGCCTGCGGGGCCGCGCGGCGCGGGACGACGCGCGCTTCGTGGCGCGACTTGCGGCCACGCTGAACCTGCGGTGCGTGCTGGAGCGCATCGATGTCGCCACGCGTGCTACCGGGCACGGAATTTCCGTCGAGACCGCCGCCCGCGACGCCCGGCACGATTTTTTTGCGCGGGTTGCGCGCCGCGAGCGGGTGACCTCTCTCTTTCTTGCGCACCAGGCCGATGATCAGGTTGAGACCTTCCTCTTTCATCTCCTGCGCGGGGCGGGTCGCGCGGGACTGGCGGGAATGCGGCCGGTCTCGAGGCGTGGAGCGCTCACCGTGCTTCGGCCGCTGCTCGGCGTCTGGCGGCGGGAGCTCGACTCGTGGATCGCGGAACGCCGTATTCGCTGGCGCGAGGATGCTTCGAATGCGGATCGCGCGCACACCCGCAATCGGATCCGGCAGGCCATCCTGCCGGCGCTCGCGCGTCAGCTCGGCCGCGAGGTGAAGCCGGCGATTTGGCGCGCGGCGGAACTGCTGGGGGCGGAGGAGGACTGGATGAATGCGCTGCTGCGCGCCGAGATTGACGCACTGCCGGCGGAGTTGCCGGTGAAGATGATTTGTGCGGCGCCGTTGGCCAGGCAGCGACGGCTGCTCCGTGCTTGGTTGGAGCAGCGGGGCATTTCAGCCGGGTACGCGGAGGTCGAAGCCATGCGGAGCCTGCTCGATTCCGACGCGCAGGGCCATCCCGCCAAGGTCAACCTTCCCTCCGGCCGGCACGTCCGCCGTCGCGCCGGACGAATCTGGGTCGAGTGATGCCGCCGGTTCTGTGGACTCAAGAGTTGACCTCCTAAGGCCACCCGCGCGGTTGATTCCATTGCGTCACCCCCGCACATCCGGCGCCGCGGCGCGCTTGGTTGCCACCATCACGCGGGCGCCTTCGATCTGTTCGATGCGCACTTCGACACCCGTTTCGACAAAGCCGCCTTCGCTCACCACATCCACGATGGTGTCGCCGAACTGGGCCTTGCCCGCGGGATGCAGCGGTGTGCGCGTCACGCCGGTCAGGCCGAGGCCGAGGCCGCTCAGTACGCTGCCGGCGGCTACCAAGGGTCCGGCGGAGCCTCCTTCCACGGCGGCGGCGAGCACGAAGCGACGATACATCGAAGTCTTGGGCAACATCGACATGAGAATTGTGATCGCGAGGGCGGCGAAAGCGAGGGCGAGACCAAGATTAATGAGCGGAAGGGCCAATTGATCGAGCGACGGCAGCAAGGGCTGGTTCGGATAGCGATCGGCCATGGCGAGAACAATGGCGACGAGCATCAGGCCGGCGCCAATCACCGCGGGCAGGATGACGCCGGGGAAAAACACCAGCTCGACGAGGATGAGCATCACGCCGAGGAGGAAAAGCGCGATAATCTCGAAACCCGCGAGGCCAGCGAGGTAATGCCCGCCAAAAAACAATCCGAAGAAGACCACCGCCAGAACGCCTGGCAGCGTGGCGCCGGGGATCTTGAATTCGAGGTAGGCGCAAACGAGTCCGCCGAGCAGAAAGAGCGGCGCGAGCGACGCGATGATCTGCGCCATTTTCTCGAAGCCGGTCGGCTCGATCGTGATCATCGGCGCGTCGATGCCTGCCTGCTTCGCGAGATCGGCGAGCGAGGTCGCAATGCCTTGGGCGAGGACGGGTTTACCGTTGATCCAACGCGCCGCGCTGTTCGCGCTGAGTGTCAGCAAAGTTCCTTTTGGGTTGATGATCTCGTCGCCGATCTTGACCTCTTTCTCTTTGTTCATGAACGCCTCGGCGATGTCGGGATTGTGGCCCTGCTGTTCAGCGATCGACCGCGCCCGGGCGGAGAAATAGGACGTCACTTTTTCGCGCATCGTGTTCTCGAGGTCCTGCCCGCCGCCGCTTACTGGGGCCGCCGCACCGATCGTGCTAACTGGCGCCATCCAGATTTGTTTCGTTGCAATACTGATGAGTGCTCCGGCGCTACCGGCGTTCGTATTGATGAACGTGTAAGTGGGTACCTTCACGGAGAGCAGAGCCTTCTGGATGTCGCTCGTGGCGGCGAGGTCGCCGCCGTACGTGTCCATCTCGAGAATCACGGCTTTAGCGTTGGCGCGCTCCGCTGTTTTCAGGGCCCGACGGAGAAATATGTGGGTCGCCTTGGTGATTTCACCGGAAACAGGCAACACGACGATGGTGTCGGGCCCGATGGCGCGCCGATCTGAAGACTGTGCGAGACCCGAAGCGGACAACAATGGAGTCGCGACCAGAGCGGCGGCGAGAAACGGCAGCAGGAGACGGGAGTTCATAGGCATGGACGACAGCGCCAGCATAACATGCCCGACCATTGCGGAATCGGAAACGTTGAATCTCCCCTCGGCCGGACAGAGCAACGGCACGGGCTGGATGGCGATGCTGCCGGTATTCCGGATGTTAATCGACAGCCCGCAGAATCTCGACGAAACCGGTCCGACCAGCGAATTCGAACATAAAAGGCCGCGCTCCGCCTTGGTCCTACCGCTCCAGTAACGCCTTCAATCGCTCCAACCCTGGAATCCAATAGGCCTTCATCATCGCCACCGAACGTAGATCCGGCAGATTCTCATGTCCGAGGGCGACATTGGATTTGTCCGCACCCCGGGTGAGGAAACCCACGCTCAAGCGGCTCGGGCCTTCATCCCAGGTTGCCCTCAACGATTTGTTTTCGGTCGCCGTGCTTATCTTCATGGACCCGCCGGGCAGCCATTTCGCCCGCTGCCGTGCATTCGTCCACGCGGCGTACAATTTCGCGAGCGGCGGCGCAATCGTCTTGCTTGGGTTCGCGGAGAATGATCCGTCCCACACCTGGTGTCTTACGCGCAGGCCTCGCGCCCGCTCGTACGTGCCGGCGATCGTCTGGGACCACCAGGGGGCGGCGCCGTATTTTTCGCCGACAGGGGTGGCGATCGATTTGTGATCGAGCTGGGCGGCGCCAGCGCGGTCGAGCTGGCCAAACCATGTGTCCCCCAGTCGTGGCCAGTGGCGCGCTTCACGGCGTCATCGCTCATGCGCCCGGCCGGAGTCGACGGCTTCGCTGCGGACCGCGTTGGCGCTGCAGGCTTGGGGGTTTTCCTCGTTGATTTTTTCACCTGACTAAATGTGGATGGCCAACCCATACGCTGCGCCGTTGGCCTCATGGATCGCCTCGCTCAGTGTCGGGTGGGCGTGGATGGTGGCTTCGATTTCCTCGTGCGTCGCTTCGAGCGTGATGGCCAGGCCCATCTCGGCGATCAGCTCGGTGGCTTCGTTGCCGATGATGTGGGCGCCCAGGATTTCGCCGTGCGGCTCGCGGAAGATGAGCTTCACAAAGCCCTCGCTGTCGCCCACCGCAAGCGCCTTGCCGCTCGCGGAAAACGGGAATTTCCCGACCTTGTATTTCAGGCCCTTCTCCTTCGCCGCGCGCTCGGTCAGGCCGATGCTCGCGACCTGCGGCTGACAATAGGTGCAGCCGGGGAAAATCTCGATCTTCTTCGGCGTGTGGCCGGCAAACATGCCTTCCACCGCTTGGATCGCCTCCCAGCTCGCCACGTGCGCCAGCCACGGCGGACCGATGATGTCGCCCGCCGCAAAGACGTTTAGCACGTTGGTCTGGTAGTGCGCGTCGGTCTTGATGAAGCCGCGATCGAGATCGAGCTTCAGGCCCGGCGGGATGACCGGTGACACGCCGATCGCCACGAGAAGCACCTCGCCCTCGATGGATTCACCGGGCTTGCCGTCCTTGCCCTCGAGCGTGACCTGAACGCCTTTCTTCGTGAGCTTTTGTTCGACCACCTTCGCGCCGGTGAGCACCTTGATTCCACTCTTGCTGTAGCTGCGTTCCAGCAGGGCGCTGACCTCCTCGTCCTCGACCGGCAAGATGCGCGGGAGCATCTCGATGAGCGTCACTTTGGTGCCGAAGGCGTTGAAGAAATACGCGAACTCCACGCCGATCGCGCCGGCACCAAGGATGATTATACTCTCCGGCTGCTTCGGCAGCGTCATGGCGGCCTTGCTGCCAATGATCGTCTTGCCATCGAACGCAAAGTCGGGGAGCTGGCGGGACACTGTGCCGGTGGCGATCAGAATCTTGTCGCCCGTGTGTTCCTGTGTCGAGCCGTCGGCGGCCTTGACGATCACCTTCCGACCGTCCTTGAACGACGCTTCACCGCGCAGGTAATCGATCTTGTTTTTCTTGAAAAGAAATTCAACGCCTCCAGCCAGTTTGCCGGCCACGGTGCGACTGCGGCCGATGATCTTTTCCCAATCGTACGTCAGCTTGTCAAACTTGAGGCCGTACTCTGCGGCACGCTGGGACATCGTGTGATAGAGCTCCGCGTTTTTCAGCAGCGACTTGGTTGGAATGCAGCCCCAATTCAGGCACGTGCCGCCGGCGCGATCCATTTCCACGCAGCCCACTTTCTTGCCGAGCTGCGCCGCGCGAATGCCGCCGACATATCCAGCCGGTCCGCCGCCGATGACGAGTAGGTCGTAGTGCATGGAGAGGGAGAAGATCGAGGGTCAAGCGCCAGAGGGTCAATCGGGACGCGCGTTCGGATTCATGGATGCCGGGGCCAAACAGGAAAGGTCTCGACTCTTTGCTACACCAGCATCGTCACGGGGTTCTCGATCAAGGATTTCAGCGACGCGAGGAAGGCGGCGCCGATCGCGCCGTCGACGACGCGGTGGTCGCAGCTCACCCCGAGGTTCAGGCGTTCACCAACCGCGAGTTCACCCGCCTCGGTCACGACCGGCTGCTTCATCACGCGGCCAACCGACAAAATGACGGACTGCGGTGGATTAATGATCGCGTCGAACTGATCGATCCCGTAGCTGCCGAGATTCGAAACCGTGAACGTGCCGCCCTGGTATTCCTCGGGCTTGAGTTTTTTCGTTCGGGCGCGCGCGGCGAGATCTTTCACCGTCAGGCTGATGTCGGTGAGCGAACGCAGACGCGCGTCGCGGATAACCGGCGTGACGAGCCCTTCGTCCACGGCGACGGCGACGGCGAGATTGATCCGTTCGTATTCGGCGATGGCGTCGCCGTCGAAGGACGCGTTGGTCTTTGGATTTTTCGCGATTGCGGCGATGGTCGCCTTGAGGATCAGGTCGTTGACGCTGATCTTGTTTCCGCCTTCGCCGGCGGCCTGGTTGATCTCGGCGCGGATCTTCATCAGCGGGCCGGCGTCGACTTCGACGTGCAGGTAGAAATGGGGGATTTGCGTCTTGGAGATGAGCAGGCGGTCGGCGATGGCCTTGCGCATGCCGGTGAGCGGCACGCGGCGATCGGCGAGCGCGGGCGCTACGCCGGCTGCCGTGCGACTCGGCGCGGCGACGGGCGCGACCATCGGGGCTGCGGCGTAGACCGGCGCCGCCGCGGGTTTCGCGACGCTGACGGTGGCGGTCGAGGCCATGACGTCCTTTTCGAGAATGCGCCCGCCCGGACCTGAACCAACGATGGCGGACAGATCGATGCCTTTGCTCGCGGCCACCTTCTTGGCGAGCGGTGAAGCTTTCACGCGCGCGCCGTCGGCGGGCTTTGTTGCAGCGGGGCCAGGCGCGGGTGCGGCGGGACTTGAGGCAGGCACCGGAGTCGTTTGAGTGGACGGCGCCGCGGGGGTGGCGGGAGTCGCCGCGGGCGCGGCAGGAGATTGAGTGGACGGCGCCGCGGGGGTGGCCGTTTTCGGCGCGGGGCTCGAGGCGTCACCGATGCGCGCAATGCGTTGTCCGATTTCGACCTTCTGTCCTTCCTGGACGTAGATTTCCGTCAGGATTCCCTCGTCGAAGGACTCCATTTCCATGGTGGCCTTGTCGGTTTCGACTTCCGCGATGACCTCGCCGCTCTCGACCTTGTCGCCGACTTTCTTCTTCCACTTCACGAGCGTGCCCTCGGTCATCGTGTCGCTCAGTTTGGGCATCGTGATGTCAGCCATGGCGGGAGAAGGTCGAGGGATTGGGGTCGAAACGAAAGATTATACTCCGCAGGTCGCGCGGACGGCCGCGACGATCTTTTCCTCGTTGGGCAGCATCGCATGCTCGAGTGCCTCATTGTAGGGCACCGCCACCTCCTCCTGCGCCACGCGGGCGACGGGGGCGTCGAGCTCGTCGAAGATGTGCTGCTGAATCTGGAAGGTGAGTTCGGCGCCGATTCCGCAGAACGGCCGGTCCTGCTCGGCAACGACCACGCGATGCGTCTTGGTGACCGAATTCAGAATTGTCTCGAGATCGAGCGGCTTGATCGAGCGGAGGTCGATGACCTCGGCATGGATGCCGTGTTCCTTTTCGATCTGTTCGGCGGCGTGCAGCGCCATCGGCACCGTGCGGCCGTAACTGAGGATGGTCACATCGCTCCCTTCGCGCGCGACGCTGGCCTTGCCGATGGGGACGAGCAGATCGAATTCCGGCATGGGCGGCTCGACCATGCCCTTGAATGCGTAGAGCATCTCGACCTCCAGTACCAGAACCGGGGCCTCGTCGCGCACGGCGGACTTCAGCAGCCCCTTTGCGTCACGCGGCGTGGCCGGGACGACGATCTTCAACCCCGGGAAATTAGCGTACAGACATTCCGTCGCGTGCATGTGCGTCGCGCCAAGCTGGTGCGCCGGGCCGTTCGGGCCGCGGAAGACGATGGGCGCGTGAAATTGTCCGCCCGACATCGTCATGATGTTGGGTGCGTTGTTCGCCACCTGGTCAAACGCGACGAGGGAAAAGCTGAACGTCATGAATTCGACGATCGGTCGAAGCCCGACCATGGCGGCCCCGATGCCGATGCCCGCAAAGCCGGCCTCGGCGATGGGCGCGTCGATCACACGCTTGGGCCCGAAGCGCTCGAGCAGCCCTTGGCTGATTTTATAGGCGCCATTGTACTGGGCGACCTCCTCGCCCATGAGGAAGACGTTTTGATCCCGCTCGAGTTCCTCGGCGAGCGCCTCGTTCAAGGCCTGACGATAGGTAATTTCGCGCAGCGTCATAAGCCGTGGCTAGCAATTAAATGGGTTCTGTTTCGCGATTTCGGGGGTGGTCGCGACCGGCTGATAATCGGGGTTCAGCGGCGGGAGCGTGTACTTGTGCAAATCCTCCAGCGGCGGCTCCGGGCTCGACTCCGCGAACGCCACGCTCTCCGCGGCGAGCGCCTTCACCTCGGCGTCCATTTTCTTGTACTCCTCCTCGGTGAGGACGCCCTCTTTCAGCAACGTGGTGGAGAAGTTCGTAATCGGATCATCCTTCTTGTGCTTCTCCAGCTCCTCCTTCGTGCGGTAGGTCGCGGGATCCGACATCGAGTGACCGCGGTAACGATACGTGCGGCACTCGATCCAATATGGCTCCGGGGACTTCCGGATTTTCGCGCAGACGTCGCCGATCGTGTCACGCACCGCGCGCACGTCCATGCCATCCATGACGAGCGACGGCATCGCGTAGCCGGCGCCGCGGTCGACGATTTCCTTGAGCGGATTCGAACGTCCCGCGGCGGTGCCCATCGCGAATTGGTTGTTCTCGCAGACGAAAATTACGGGCAGCTTCCACAGGCCGGCCATGTTCAACGCCTCATGGAAGGAGCCGATGTTGATCGCGCCGTCGCCCATGTAGCATAGCGTGACGCGGTCCTCGCCGCGGTACTTGCTCGCGAAGCCGAGACCGGCGGCAAGCGGGATGTGGCCGCCGACGATGGCGTGGCCGCCCATCATGTTGTTTTTCTTGTCGAAGTAATGCATCGAGCCGCCGAGGCCCTTGGAGCAGCCGGTGGCCTTGCCGAAGATCTCCGCCATGCATTCATTCATGCCCATCCCGCGGGCCAGCGCGTGACCGTGGTCGCGGTATGCCGTGATGAGGTAATCCTCCGGACGGCAGCCGGCGACCGATCCGACCGCCACCGCCTCCTGCCCGATGTACAGGTGCAGGAATCCGCCGATCTTCTGCATCTGATATTGCTGCTGGGCCTTCTCCTCGAAGCGCCGGATCGCCAGCATGTCGTACAGAAGCTTCAACTCACTTCGCTTTTTTTGAGATTTGTCCATAGGGGGTGGAGGCGGAAAATCGAGACTGCGGCCGCGGATGATTGCGGCGGGCTGGGCGTTTACTTTCCCGCCACGGCGACTTCCGGGACGGTGGGGGACGCCGCTGGTGGCGCCAGGCGTGCGCCGAGTCGGGCACAGCCCATGAACAATCCGACGAAGAGCAAATCGCCGATCAGCGACGTCCGGAAAAACGCGTATGTCGGCGGATAACCGGGCAGCCCGATCGTCAACGCCTGCCCCCAGCCGGATACCCCCGGGGGGTATGCAGGGGTCGTGGCCCAGCAGACCGTGTTCGTCACGAGATAGAAGAATGTCGAGCTCGCGAGCGAACCGCCGATGAGGTCGAACGGCCGCCACCCGCGTTGCGCGATCCACCGGCCGGCCCCCGCGATCGCAAACAGGCACGCGTAGCGCACGAGCATCTGCGGATCATAGAGCGACGCGCCGTAATGGGCGTTGAGGATGACGTCAGACAGGCCCAACGCGCCGATCGGAATCAGCAGCGCCCACCGGCTGGGAAGATACGCCGCGCCGCAGAGTGCCACGGCGGTCATCGCGTTGAAGTGGAACGGCCAGGCATCCCCGAGCCAAATCGGCGCGAGACGCGAGACAACGGCGAGCAGAATCAAGACAGTGGCCGGCCAGAAAGACATGACGCCGACTTTGAACGCCCACCTCCCATTATGCAAATAGCGAAATTTCTCAGGAGCAATCGGGAAGGCGTTCCACGTGGAACTTCGGTGACGCGAGCATTGAAGTAATGCGGAAAGCGGATCACTTTCTGGCCGCGACCGCCGGGGTCGCGTCTCATGTTCACGCTACCAAAATCCTACGACGTCCTGGTAATCGGCGCGGGTCACGCCGGCGTTGAAGCCGCACTGGCCGCGGCGCGGATGGGTGCCTCGACGCTGATGCTGACGCAGAGCCTGGACACAATCGGCCAGATGTCGTGCAACCCCGCCATCGGCGGTCAGGCCAAGGGACACATGGTCCGCGAGATTGACGCGCTCGGTGGAATCATGGGTCTGAATGCCGACGCGACGGGTATCCAGTTTCGGATGCTCAACGCTTCGCGCGGACCGAGCGTGCGATCGCCGCGCGCGCAGTGCGACAAGAAGGCGTACCAGTTCCGGCTGAAGGCCGTGTGCGAGCGCCAGCCGAATCTGGATTTGCATCAGGGGAACGCACTCCGGATTCTTGTCGAGGGAGATCACGTCGTCGGTGTCGAAACAAACCTTGGCCTGCGGGTCCGGTCGAAGTCGGTAGTCATCACCACCGGCACCTTTATGCGCGGTCTCCTGCATGTGGGCGGCCAGAACACCGCGGGAGGGCGAATGGGGGATGCTGCCTCCACCTTGAGCGATAGCCTGCGGGACCTCGGCTTCGAGATCGGCCGGTTCAAGACCGGAACGCCCTGCCGACTCAATGGGCGCTCGATCGACTTTTCCCAGTGTGAGCCTCAGACCGGCGACCAGCCGCCGAGTCCTTTCACTTTCCGGACTTGGGAACTGGCGGAACGGCGTCCCGGGGACCTCTTTACCCTGAATTGGGTTGGGGACGGGGTGTTCCACGTGGAACAATTGGATTGCCATATCACGGCTACGACACCGGAAACACACGCCATCATCCGGGATAATTTGCACCGTTCACCCATGTATTCGGGGCGGATTGAGGGCCTCGGACCCCGTTATTGCCCGTCCATTGAGGATAAGATCGTCAAATTTGCCGAGAAAAGCTCCCACCAGCTCTTTCTGGAGCCGGAAGGTCGGCATACCAATGAATATTACGTCAATGGGGTGTCGACGAGCCTGCCCTACGAGGTTCAATACGCGTTCGTCCGCACGGTACCGGGCCTGCAAAACGCCGAGATTCTGCGACCGGGCTATGCGGTCGAATACGACTATTGCCCGCCCACCCAGCTTCAACCGACGCTGGAGACCAAGCGGATCGTGGGAATGTATTTTGCCGGGCAAATCAACGGCACTTCCGGCTACGAGGAGGCTGCCGCCCAGGGCCTGATGGCCGGTGCGAATGCCGCTTTGCGCGCTCGCGGGGGCGAGCCGTTCGTGCTTTCGCGGGCCGAATCTTACATCGGCGTCCTGATCGACGACCTCGTGACGCGGGGGGTCGACGAACCGTACCGGATGTTTACAAGCCGGGCGGAGCATCGATTGCTGCTGCGCCACGACAACGCGGACCTGCGCCTGACAGCGCGTGGCCGCGAGGTCGGCCTCGTGGGCGACGAGCAGTGGCAGGGATTCGAGCGAAAGCGCAGTCAGCTGGCCTCCCTGCGTACCCTTGTCAACGCAGTCTCCTACGAGGGGGTCCGTCTCTCGCATTGGCTGAAGCGGCCAGACGCACAACCCACTGGCCTTCCCGGCGAATGGCGGGCCCAATTTTCGCCGGCCCTGTGGGAGATGGTCACGACAGACCTCCGGTACGAGGGCTACATCCGGCGGCAGGAGGAGGAGGTCCGGCGATCTGGTCGCGACGACGATCGGCCGATTCCCGCGGGCCTGGAGTACGTGACCGTGGTCGGTCTTCGGCACGAAGCGCGCCAAAAGTTTGACCGGGTTTCGCCCACAACGCTCGGGCAGGCCGGTCGAATCAGCGGGATCACGCCGGCGGACGTCGCGCTGCTGTCGGTCTGGCTGGAAGGCCGGGCACTTCGCAGGGCGCCCAACCCGCCAGCCTAGGAGAGCGCCGCCTCGCAAAGCACTCGCGCGGCAGTTTCCCAGTGGAATCCCGCGGCAAATTCACGTCCCTTCTGACCCAATCTCGCCGCAAGCGCAGGGTCGTCCATTAGGCGGAGCACCGCGTTGACCACCCCGGGAAGATCGCCCTCGGGAACAACCAGGCCGGTTTCACCATCCACGACCGCCTCTTCGACTCCGCCTGTCCGGAATGCGATGACTGGACGCCCGTGGATGGATGCCTCCAAATAGGTGATGCCAAAACCTTCGACGCTGTTCGGCAAGGCCACGCTGGTCATGATGTACGCGTCACAGGCAGAGTAGACCGCCGTCAATTCTTCGGGCGGCACGGCGCTCCGAATCGTGAAGTCGATGCCGGCGGCGACGCAGGCTCGCTCGACCACCCGACGATAGGCCGCGGTACCATCACCGACGATCTCGTATCGCACGCGTTTCCTGGCGGAGTGGGGCAACAATCCGAGGGCGCGGGCGGTGAGATGCTGGCCCTTGCGCGGGTGCAATCGCGCGAGGGTGAGAAGTCTAAACCCCGCCGGATTCGGACAACGGGCATCGCCGACTGACCGCGCCGATGCCACGACGGCCGACGGACAGGCACACGGTGCGAGTAGGAACGGCGTTTCCCGCGGGTAGAGTTCGTTCTCACGAAGAAGGTGCTCGACGTAATGCGATGAGCACGCGGGCTTTGTCGACGGAAACACCCGTGCGGCGACGTGGCGCCAAAACGGATGCTTCCGGAATCGCAGGACTTCCGAACCGTGAAAAAGGGCGATCACCGGTCGCGACCATCGTCTGCCAGAAAACAGGATGAATGACATCATCGCCATGTGGGCCCCGACGCTGAGCAGGACAACGGGCGAATTCCGGAGGGCCTCGCGGCGCTGTGCGAGCGCGCGCGCGAGCGACCAAATCCCCGCCGGCGTCAGGCGTCCATCGCAAGGGACCCGTTCGATCCGGTACGGCAGCTCTGCATCCGAGGCGTGAAACGTCTGTCCATAATCGGGCGCGATGACCTGAATCGGATAGCCGAGATTAGCCGCGGCGCGCGCCACTTCCTGAACATAAGTAGCCCCGCCCCCCCGGAACGGCGCGAATTCATGGGTGACGAAATAAATCATTCCCGTCACGATTTCCTCGAATTGATCACAACGCGGGCGTGGTGACGCGGGTTCAAGATTGAAAGATGCATTCTCGTGCGGAAGCGGCGCGAACGTTGCTGCATTTGGTAATTCCTTTGGGCCGCATTTCGACGATCTTTGTGGGTCGCCAGACAGGGCAAACCGTGCATTATTCTTCCCTCACCGAAACTGCAAGCTGATGTCATCTCCGTTCACCGAAGAACAAGTCCAGGAACTGCGCACCGCCCTGAAGCGCTGCAGTCCCGCCACAATCGAAGCCGCCGTTCGTTTTCGCCAAACGGGCGATGCCGAAGAAGTTCCCACGATCGTCTACGGGATCATCGAGCGACACATGCCGCCGGAGTCGCCCATGAAACTCGCCGATGCCGGCGATGCGACGGAGCTGATCAAAGATCTCGGCGTCGATTCGCTCACCATGCTGGAGATCGTGCTGTCGATCGAGGAGACACTCGGGATCAGCATTGAGAACGAGGAGCTGCGCTCCATTCGCACGCTCGGCGAAGTGAAAAGTTTTATCGCGCGGAAACTCAGCGGTGGAGGCGGCGATTCGAACGGATCCGAAGAATTGATCCGTCACTACAATCGCGAGGAAATCGTCACCATTCTGCCCCAACAACCGCCCTTCCTCTTTCTCGACGAGGCAATGATTGAAGATAAGATTATCCACGCCAAATATTTAGTGCGCGGCGATGAATATTTTCTCGAAGGGCACTTCAAGGATCATCCGGTTTTCCCAGCGAGCATCGTCTTCGAAGCGCTGGGTCAGGCGGGTTGCCTTTGGATTCTTGAGTCCGTGGCCGGTAAGGACGTCGATGCCAAGACCGACGTCGTCTTTGCCTCGATGGAAGAAGCGCATTTTTATCGTCGCGCCAAGCCGGGCGACCTGCTGGAAATGACGGTGGAAGTGGATCGTGTGCGCGAGCCCCTGGCAATTTTCAAAGGCGCGGTAAAGTGCAATGGACATCGCGTGGCGGAAGTGAGCCGCCTCATGCTCGCGTTTGGCGCGGGCATCGCCGAACAAGCGGAGCAACTGGTCGAAGCGCGCGAGCGCGGCTTCGAGGCACCGGTGCCGGCGTCGGTGGCGGGCCTGAATGGCCACGTCGAAGTCGTGAAGGTCTGATTTGGTTGGCACTCCGCGCCGCGGGGTGTTTCCTTATGGCGGTCGGAACCCGGCCCGCCGGGCACCGCTCACATTGCTTCGAATCATCATATGCATCGCGCCGTTGTCACGGGCCTGGGCTTCATCACGAGCATCGGCAACAGCCGTCCCGAGGTCAGCGCGAATCTGCGGGCCGGTCGCCATGGCATTGCCGTGTTTCCCGAGTTCGAGGTGATCAAAGCCCCGATCAAACTCGCCGGCACGATCAAAGGATTTGATTTTCCAACCGCGGAATTCGAGGACTGGAAGTATCCGTCCACGCAGAAGATTCCCCGCGAGACATTACGGCCGATGTCGCCTAATTCGCTCTATGCGTGGTTCGCGATGCAGGAGGCGATCACAGATGCCGGCTTGCCGCCCGCGCTCGTGTCCAACGTGGACACGGGCCTGATGTGCGCCTCCGGCGGCTCGATGTGGATGGCTTACGAAAATCTCCACGCCATGGTCACACGCGGCGTGCAGCGCTGCCCGCCCATGGGCATCATCAATGGCATTCCGGGCTCGCTCTACGTGAACCTCGTGCCCGCGTTTCACATCAAGGGCGCGTCGCTCGGATTTTCCAGCGCGTGTGCATCTTCCGCGCATTCGCTGGGCGCCGCCCTCGATCTGATTCGCGATGGCCGGCAAAAAATTGTCTTCGTCGTGGGCGCGGAAGACTGCAACAAATTCAACATCCTGCCCTTCGCCGGCATTCGCGCCCTCAGCCCGCAGACCGATCCCGATCTTGCGCCACGCGCGTTCGACCAGAAACGTGACGGGTTTGTCGGCACAGGCGGCGCCACGGTCCTGGTCGTGGAGCAACTCGAACACGCGCGACAACGGGTCGCGCCGACCATTTACGCTGAGGTGACCGGATGGGGCCAGGCGTCGGACGGCTACAACGTGCTCGCGCCCGATCCGGAAGGCAGCGGGCTCGCGCGCGCGATGGAACTAGCGTTGACCGACGCGCAAATCACCGCCGGCGACGTCGACTATCTCAACGCGCACGCCACCGCGACGGAGTTCGGCGACCGCGCGGAAATCGAGGCGATCAAGAAGGTCTTTCCGGCGGGTACCGGACCGCTGGTGAGTAGCACGAAGAGCTTGACTGGGCACGGCCTCTCGCTTGCGGGCGCGATGGAATCAGCGTTTTGCTGCCTGGCGTTGCACGAAGGCTTCACGCCGATCTCCGCGAAGATCACGGAATTGGATCCGATGTGCGAAGGGGTCTCGATCGTGACGAAGCCGGTCGACGCGGCGCCGACGATTGCGCTGAACAATTCGAGTGGATTCGGCGGGGCGAATGTTTCGATTGTGCTGCAACGGTGGGCAGACGGCGCGCGCGCGGCTTGAGCGCGGCTCAAGGTTCACATCCCATGGGCTCACGAACTCGCGTTCTCCTCACGGGCGCAAGCGCGGGCATTGGTCTCGCCACGGCGCGGGCATTGTGTTTGGCGGGATGCGAAGTCTGGGGTACGTCGCGCGAAATCAAACGCCTGCCGGCCGACCTCTCGAATTTTCATCCACTCGAACTTTCACTGAACCAGCCGGGTTCGATTCACGCGGCCTGGACCCGAGCAAAAGCCGAAAGCGGGGGTTTCGAGATTGTAATCAACAACGCGGGTGATGGGTGGTTTGAGTCGATCGCGGATGTGTCGATCGAAAAAGTGCGTCTGCAGTTTGAAACGCTCTTCTTTGGGCCGCTCCAGCTCATTCAACTTGCGCTCCCGGATCTCCGCGAGAAACGCGGTTTGCTCATTAACGTCACCTCGCTCGCGGCGCGACTGCCCATTCCGTACATGGCACCGTATTCCGCCGCGAAGGCCGCGCTCGCATCGCTCACGGCGACGCTCCGGCTTGAACTCGCCGGCAGCGGAGTCCGAATCGTGGATCTCCAGCCGGGCGACATCCAAACCCACTTCAACGACGTGATGCAACCGCCGCCGGACGGACGACCGCGCGCCGCCTGGGAGGCAATGGTCACAAGCATGAAGGCAGCACCCGGCCCGGAGCTCGTTGGCGCGGAAATCTGCCGGCTGGTCGGCGCGTCCGATGCCCCGCCCATGAGGGTCATCGGCGATTTTTTGCAAGCGCGCCTCGCGCCGCTGGCCGAGAGGATTCTTCCCGCCCGATGGATGGAGCGCATCCTTCTGCGCCATTATGGGCAGCGCGAGCGCTGACCGGATCTCGTCGAGTTGATCGACTGACGCCTATGGAGTGCGGAGGCCTGCCTCCGTTTTGGGCAACGGAGCTTGCTCCGTCAGGGCTTGGCGGCGCAGATAACGGTGGGCCGAAACAAAGGCCGATTTTCGAAGACTGGAGTTTTCCTCGGTTGAATACGTTCCGTCCGAAAAGCGGTAGCAGACAACCGCACTCCAAAGGCCACGATCTCGCAAAGAGAAGGTCCGTTGGTGCATCTGCTTCGCTGCTGGCGAGCCTTCAACGCGTCGCTGCCGGGACGCTCCGGATAGAGGGGAAGTATTTCCCGGGTTTGCCAAACCCTCGGTATTTTGGGTGAAATGAATGGCCGCCGCGGCAACGTCGGCGCGAATCGTCGAAGTCGCACCCGGTCTGTCCCATTAGGTACATCTCACCTATTTGGCTTCGTTCTCCGCCGATACTGCTCGGAGCCGTCACTAAGGGCCCGGAACAAGACCATGTCTGCCCCGAGTGAAAGAATCTTATATCGTTGCGCCCAGCCTTTCGGCGTGAGACCGGGAGGTTCGGTCTTGTAGTCAGATACGAACAGGACGCCGTCTTGGACTTTCCAACGAGCGCTAACCCTAATTCTAATCTCCTTTGTCGTGCCGTCCGGGTATCTTGCCGCCGACGTCGTAAACCCCACGACAAGGCCATCTTTGGTATAGGTCGATTGGACGACGATTTTCTTTGAACCGTGACGTTTCGGGGCCTCCCATGTTCCAAGTAGTCCGGCGGCCAGGCTGGCATCGCTTCTTTGGGCATCGCCGGCAATCGCGTTTGTGACAAGCGCCAGTGCCAAGAGCAAAGTCCGAAGTGGTCTTGGGTTCATTGCGTTTGCCAACGGAAAAGTCGCTGCGTCAGAACGCCGCCTTCGCCGCGGCCATGGCGTCATCGACGGCCGCCAGCGCCTGGGCGATGTCGTGCGACTCGTGGGCGGCGCAGAGGAACCAGTTGTGATGCGGATGCAGAAACACGCCGCACTGCATCATTTCGCGGCAGAAAACCTGGCTGCGCAAGAAATTCGTTTCGTCCCCAAACGACATAAACGGCATTGAATCGTGGCCGGTGTAGCGAATCGGCAACGCGTGTTTCGCGGCGGCCTTGACAAAGCCTTCGCGCAGCTGCGCGCCGACCTTCCCAATGCGCTCAATCACCCCATCGCGTTCGATGACGATCAGCGTCGAAAGAGCTGCCGCCATAGGGACAGCGCTGTTCCAATAACTGCCTGTAAGAAAAACGCGGCCCGCCGCGGGTTGCAATTCTTTGCGACCCAGCGCGGCGGAAATTGGGTGTCCATTGGCGAGCGCTTTGCAGAAGCAGACCAGATCGGGCTCGAAATCCAGAACGCGATGCGATCCGCCAAGATGCAGGCGAAAGCCGGATCGCACGTCGTCAAGGATGAACACAATCCCTTCGGCGCGGCAGGTTTCCTGGATCCCGCGCAGAAACCCTGGCGCCGCCATCACGGAATCGCCAAAGGCGGGATGGTGGAACGCCGTGGTGATGACCCCGGCGATTTCCCCGCGATGTTTCTTCACGAGATCGCGAAAGGCGTCGAGATCGTTCCAGGGAAACGCATGGACGTGCGCGCGATCCTCATCGATCCAGCCGCCGTGGCCCGGGCTGCACCACGCGTGCGACCCGTGATAAGCGCCGGCGACCCTGAGGATCTTCTTTGCTTCCGTATGCTCGCGCGCGACCTGCACGCACCAAGTTGTCATGTCGGCACCATTCTTCCCAAAGACCGCCCACGACGCAAAATCGACGAGCGAAACAAGCCGCTCCGCCAGCTGGACCATCAACCCGGTGGGATGATTGAAGCAGTTTCCGTCGCGCGCCTGCCTCGCGGCGGCTTCCTCGACCTCCGGGTGATTGTAGCCGAGGACGATGGGCCCGTACGCGCACATGAAGTCCAAGAACTCGTTGCCGTCGACATCCCAATAGCGGCAGCCCTCGGCGCGCGCGGCGTAATAAGGTGACGTGCCGGGAAGTGCCAGCGCTGGACTCGTGTGCCCGTAGATCCCGCCGGGAATCACCTGCAAGGCGCGGGCGAAGAGCGCGGCGGATTTCGAGAAGTCAGGGCGGTTCATGAGCGGGCGCGGGCGGGGGCCCCAAGATACGATTCCACACGATGCAGCAACACATCGAGTCCATCCGCGAGCGGAATCAGGCCGTCGACTCGCACGCGACCCAGCCCAAGGGCCGCCTGCGGATCGAGCTGGCCGGCCACGAGAAGGCGCGCGGTCTCCTCGTCGCGCACGGTCACGATGGCATCGGCCGCGCTGGGCGGCTCGCCGAGTTCGCTGCGCAAGACCCCGTTCCGCCATTCGACCCATGCGACAAATTCGAGATTGGGAATACGAATTGTGAGCAGTCCGGGCGGCGTCGATTTCAGCGCCCGCATTGCGAGCGGATCCTCGCGGGCGACGATCGGCACGGCTCGCAGCGCGACCTGAAACGAAAGCAGCAAATGACGCCGCCGGAATTCGTCGTCCGCGAGCGCAGGCTCGGCCGGCTGGAGGGTCGCATCGAGCACCTTGGCGAGGCGCAGGAAGGGTCGCAGCTTCGCGAACCGCAACCAACCGCGCACCGGCAGGGGCGGCATCGCCACGCGCTGCAGAAAGATGGCGTTGAGATGCCGCGGCCGGAAAAAATACAGCACCGCGCCGCCGCGCGAGGCAAGGGCCGGCTCGACGCGCAACACGCCGTCCGCGGCCGTAACCATCGCTGATGGTCCATCCGCGACGCGCAGGCCGAGCGCAAAATTCGCGCCCGCGACCGCGTCGCGGGCTTGCGGGACCAGGCGGGAGAGCGCTTCGAGCGCTGGCAGCACGGCATGCAGGTGCAGGCGGCAGAGCAGCATTTCGTTTCCGGCGCGCATCACGTCTGCAACATGCGCGAGTTTCCGGCGTGCGGAAAGCCGGCGTTAGCCCAGTGCGGCAGACGGGTCCGCGGCCGCGCCGTTGATGGGCAGGGGGCGCTCGGCGGCCTCCGCCATCGGCTCGGACCGGGGCCCGCGTTGGGGTGTATTTATCACGGCGGAAAGAATGTCCAGCGGATGCTGCCTGGGCCGCGCGGCGATCATGCATTCGCGCTTGCCGTGATAGCCGAGATCATCCGCGTCCTCGAGCCACGGCGTGAGAATCGGCGGCAGATCGCCGGCTTCCTCCACTTCCGACGAGAAACCGCGGCGGCGCGCATAACGCAGCGTGATGCGCTCCTGCGGCATGAAGCCGCCAATGCCGTTGAAGACAATCGGGCAGCCGGTCTGGATGGCTTCGCTGGTGCTGCCGGTGCCGGGCCGGACGACCACGGCGTTCGCGCATTGCAGCAGGCGTGACATGTGGAAGCTGTCGGCGTAAGGCAGGGGACGAACGGCAAATTGCTGGTTCGCTTGGGCCCACGCGCGCACGCTTTGGAATGTTTCGTCGGAGCGGCCGCAAAGCGCGATGACCTGGAGTCGACCCTGCAGAGGCGCGGCGAGGCGGTCGCGCAGAGACGTGAGCAGCGCGATGTGATTATTGGCCCCGTGCTCGCCCGTGGACAACAGCAGCGTGAAGCGATCGGGGTCGAGCGCGAGATTCGCGCCGAGGAAATGCCGGCGTTCGGCGATGGTTTGCGGCGCCTGGTAAAACGCCGGATGCAGCAGGAAGCCGCCGACCATGGACGCTTCCTCCGGCATGCCCAACTCGCGGGCCCGCGCGCAGGTTTCCTCCACCGCCCCGACGAAAAGATCCGCGCTCGGATTCACCCAATGCCGGCTGAACCCGTAGCGGCCAAATAATTCGCCGCAGTACGTGACGCAACGGACATCGGGTAAATGCCGCCGAGCGAGATCGAAAAATCCGTGGTTCAGGAAGCCGTGCACGCTCAGCACAAGATCGGGCTCCTCCTCATCAAGCACGCGACGGAAGCGATCCTGCCCGAAAATCTTCGCGGGCCGATCGCACGGCGCGGCAACCTCGAGCAGGTTGAAATAGACGTTGTGCAGTCCTGGATAGGTCCGCTGAATCCAGTTGTACGCGCGCACGCCGAACGCCAGGAGCTCGTTCGTGCTCTCGAGTGCCTTGTGCATCTTCACGTGCAATCGCTGGGGCCGCTCGAGCCGCGCCCATTCAATAAAGGATCGGGCCCGCATGTTGTGGCCGCCGCCCGTGCTGGAGGTGAGAATCAAAACGCGCATGCGAAAATAGGGACAATAACTTTCTATCGCGCCGACCCGTCGATGTTCCTGCTGGTGGGTGCTGTTACCGGGACCATGGAATGCCAGGATGTAACCCGCGAGAACACAGATAGAATCGGTAAATCCGCCAGAATTTGTCGCGCGTCAAAGCCCGCCGGCGCAAAGGGCGACGCCAGGAGGAACAAGCCGAGCAGGAAGATGCTGTGCGGGAAGTAAATGGTCAGAATGAAGGCGTTGCCCACGTGAAAAACAATTAGCGCGACGCCCCACCACCGGTGGAGGGAGGGCCGGAACGCGGCGATGACCGAGGTCGTTTGCAAGTAGATGGCTCCAGGAAGAAGCGGCCAGCCGAGCCATGGATGGTCGATAATCCACCGCCCGAGGACGCTGCTGGAGTTGGTTTGCAGCAATCGCTCGGCCACGATTCGGGAAAATCCATCAATTTGGAACGGATGGGCCTGGCCACTGAACCATTCGTAGAGCCCTCCCCCCAGCTTGCCGAGGCCCGACATGGTGTACGTGAGGAGGAGGAGGACCTGCGTCGCCGCGAAAACCTGGAGCAGCGACATCCGGATGAGACGCGAGGCATCGGGGCGCTGCCAACCCTGCGGCAGAAAGACAAACGCGAGCGCGACAAGGACGGGCAGGTGCAGGCTGTGGCCGATCTTGCCTTCAGAGTTTTTCAGCGCCACGAAGCAGAGCAGCCCGACAAACGCGGCCACCCGCAGCAGGCGCGGTCCGGGCCAGATGGCACCCGCGAGACTGGCGGCGAGAAAGAAGCCGGTCACGAAGCGAATGCCCCGGATCGGCTCCACGGCATCGATCCATGCGACCGGCCAGAGCAGGCTGAGTTCGCGCGGTTGCGCCAGGCTGCCGAACTCCGGGATGCTGAACGCCGCGAGGAAAAGAAGATAGGCATAGAAGGCGCGCACCAGCGTCTGCGCGTGCGCGGTCCGCGTTGCGATGGATTCGAACGTGCCGCCTGCGCTGGGTCGTGGCGTGCGCCGCAAGCGCCGACAAATTTGGTGGAGCAAGGGGTTCATGGGTTCTTGCGGTCCCGATCGCTCGCTTCCAGGACGGTTCGTTCGATTCGTGCCCCTCGAGCGCGCTCCATCGGATCGTACGAGAGTTTTACCAGGTCATAGCGCAGGTCGACGGACGACGAAAACGTCGCTTGGAGCAGCCGCCACGCGTTGTCCCGGTCCGCCTGATTTCCGGATTCAACGGCCCGGCCAAACCGCTGCACGAGCTGATACACCAGCGAGGATTGCGGACTGCGCACGAGGCCGCCGACCTCAATCAACGGCTTCGGTGGATCGAATTCCCGCTCGCCCCACGCGTGCACGCGAATCTCGTAGGAAGTCACCCGCTGCGGCACGAGGGAGAACAAAAACCACGAGGCAAAAGGGTAGATTTCGCCGCCGGGACGGACCGCGCTGACCAGGCCGAGCGCAAACGTGCCGACCACCAACGCGGCGAGCGCGGTTTGAAGTCGGCGGTATTTTTTCATGGTCGGCCGGGGCGTTACCGGTGATTCATACCGCGAATGGCGAGAATCCTCTACGGCGTAATGGGCAATACGCACGGGCACATCATGCGCTCGCTCGCCATCGCGTCGCGCCTTGCGGAGGAGCACGAGCTCCATTTTGTCGGCGGCGGCCACGTTCCGGCGGCGGTCGCCGGGAAGTTTCCCTGCCTCGAGGTCCCCGTCCTCCGCACCGCCGCGCACCATAAGGGCCGCGTCTCCATCGTCCGCGCCGCTGGGCAAATCGCGGCCCGCCTCGCGGAGATTCCACAAGTGAAGCGGGAGATCCGCGCCCTGATCAAATCCTGGAAACCCACGGTCGCGCTGTGCGACCGCGAATTTTTTCTGCCGTTTGCCAGCGCGGCGGCGGGACTCGAATGCGTGTCGATCGATCACTCACATCTGCTCGTCGCGTGCGAATACGACGTGCCGGCCGGCCAGCGATTGTCCCATGCGCTGGCCTACGGCAGCGACCGGCTGCTTTTCGATCGGACGAAGAAGAATCTCATCGTCTCATTCTACCATCCGCCGCTGCGCGCCGGCCGGACGGATGAATTACTGCCGCCGGTGTTGCGTTGGATCGTGACGCAGATTGGATCGCAGGCGGGCGATCACGTACTGTGCTACCAGACGAGCTCGACCTCGCGGGCGATCGTGGAAATGCTCCGCGGCTGCGGGCGCGAGGTGCGCGTGTACGGCTTTAATCCCCAGCACGAAACGCGCGACGGCAATCTCGTCTTCCGGCCGTACGACGACCGCCGCATCCTCGAGGATCTCGCGACCTGCGCGTATGCCGTGACGAATGGGGGTCACAATTTGGTCTGCGAGGCGTTGCACTACGGCAAGCCCGTCCTTTGTTTTCCCGTGCCCATGCTCTTCGAACAGTTTCTCAACGCGGCGCACATCCGCGCGCTCGGTTACGGCGATTACTTCACCTCGAGCCAGCCCAGCGCCCGGGTTCTGCGCGCGTTTGAATCGCAGCTCGACGAGTATCGTTCCAATCTTGCCGGCAAGACTTTCGACGGCACGGCACAGGTGGTGGAACGCGTCCGCCAGTTAGTTTCCGCCTAGCGATCTCGATGAACATCCGCCGCTTCGAATCCGCCGATGAGAGAGCCGTGGTCGCGCTCTGGCAGCGTTGCGGTCTCGATGGGCCGCGGAATGATCCGGTGCGCGACATCGCATTGAAGAGAAGCTGGCAGCCGGAGCTGTTTTTCGTGGGTGAACTGGACGGCACCGTCGTCGGCACCGTCATGGCCGGGTACGAGGGCCATCGCGGCTGGATCAATTACCTCGCGGTGGACCCCGATGCGCAGCGCCACGGCGTGGGGCGCGCGCTGATGTTGGCGGCGGAGGATTCGCTCCGCGCCCTGGGCTGTCCGAAAATAAATCTCCAGGTCCGATCGGTAAACGAAGCCGTGGTCGCGTTCTACCGGCATCTCGGCTACGCGGTGGATGAAGTCATCAGCCTGGGCAAACGCCTGTGAACCCCGATTCCGCCGCATCCCCCGCGCCGTCGCGTCGCGTCGCGTATTTCGTGATGCGTTATCCGCTGCTCACGCAGACGTTCATCGACCGCGAGATGCGCGGCGTGATGGGCCACGGACTCGAGGTTGAGGTGCATCCGTTGTGGGACTGGGGCAACCGTGAGCCGGCCGCACCGGATGGACCACGCATCCTGCGTTGCAGATTTCTTTCGATTTGCGCGGGGGCGTCTTTTGCGGCGCTGCGGAATCCGCGTCTCGTCTGGAGCGGGATCCGCGCGGTCTGGCGGCATCGACCCAGCGATGCCGAGGGTTGGTTCATGACGATTTGGGGCGGGGTCTTTGCGCTCGGGAAAGCCGCTGAGTTTCGCGCGCGAGCCGAGCACGGCGAGGATGTCGACTGGCTGCACGGCGCCTGGGCGACGGCGCCGGCGACCACCGCGCTGGCGCTTTCGGCGCTGTTGGGAAAACCGTTCAGTTTTGGGGCACACGCCTACGATCTTTACCGGCACGGCGGCGATCCGCTGCTGCCGCACAAGCTTTGCCTTGCGCGCTTTGTCCACACCACGACCCAGGCCAATGTCGAGTCGATCCAGCAGCGTTTTCCGGATCGGACGGCCGAGATCATTCTCGCGCGACGTGGATTGACGGATCTCGCGCCGCTCCGACCCGCGGCGGCGATCGATTCGAAAAATGTGCGACTGTTGTCGGTGGGCCGCCTGGTGGAAAAGAAGGGGCATGCTCTGCAACTCGCGGCGTGCGCCGAGTTACGCCAGCGCGGGATCGATGCGCGGCTGCGGATCATCGGCGAGGGACCGGAACGGACGCGACTCGAATCTCGCATCGGCGAACTCGACCTGGGCTCCGGTGTCACGTTGGAAGGCGCGATGGCGCCCGCGGACGTGCAGAGCGCGTATGACGAGTCGGATGTTCTTCTCCACACCGGCGTCGTGGATGCGGAAGGCGACCGCGACGGGCTGCCGAACGTGATTCCCGAAGCGATGGCGCACGGTCTTTGCGTCATCAGCAGTCCGGGTGGCGGCGCGGCGGAGGCGGTCGCGCACGAAAAGACGGGCCTGATCGCTGATCCCCATGATTCGGTGGCACTCGCCGACGCGATTGTCCGCCTGGTCAACGATTCCGCGTTGCGCGAACGAATTCGGATCAACGCCCACCAATGGGTCGTCGAGAATTTTCTCGCCGCAAGAAACACGGCGAAGCTGGCGGCCGCGATGCGCGGTCAGGCGGCCATCGGCCGGTAGCCGGATTTTTTGATCGCGATTTTCAACGCGTCGCCGAATCGGTCGAGCTGCTCCCGGGTGTGGAGCGACGAGATGGCGGTGCGAATCATGTCCTTGCCGGCGGGCACGCCGGGCGAAATCGACATCACCGTGAAAAATCCCTGATCCATGAGGGATTTCCAGAAGAAGTAACAGCGCTCCTTGTCGCCGATCACGATGGGAACGGCGGGCGTGGGGCTTTCCCAGATGTCGAGGCCGAGCGCCTGCAACATGGCTTGATAATAGCGTGTGTTTTCCCACAGTTTTGCGATGTGCTCGGGCTCGCGCTGCATGACGCGGAGGCTGGCGAGCGCGGTGGCAGTCGCCGCGGGCGCGAGGGCGGCGCTAAAAATGATTTGCTGGCTCGACGAGCGCAGGAATTCCACAAACGCGCGGTCTCCCGCGATGTATCCGCCGGTGCTGGCGAGCGATTTGGAAAAGCTTCCGGTGATGAGTTCGACGCGATCGGCGAGCCCGAAATGATCTGCCGTGCCGCGGCCCTCCCGACCGAGGACGCCGAAGCCGTGGCAATCGTCGAGGACGAGAAATGCGCCGTGCTGGTCGCAAAGCTCGCAAATTTCCGGCAGGTTTGCGATGTGACCCTCCATCGAATAGACGCCGTCGATCACGACGACTTTGGCCTGGGCCGGCTCGAGTTCCTCGAGCAACGCGCGCAATGAGGCCATGTCCTGGTGCGTGAAACGCTCGATGTCAGCGCCGCTCAGGCGCGCGCCGTCCCAGAGCGACGCATGGATGCTCTTGTCGACGATAATGGCGTCCTTTCGCTGTGCGATCGCGGAGAGGACGGAGAGCTGCGCCATGTAGCCCGCGACGCTGACGTGACACGCTTCCTTGCCGAGAAACGCGGCGAGTTCCTCCTCGAGTTCGAGATGGTAGGCGCGCGTGCCGTTGGCCAGGCGGGAGCCACACGGGCTCGTGCCCCACTTGTCGATGGCTTCCTGCGCGGCGCGCTGGACGTCGGGATGGCGGCTGAGGCCGAGGTATTCGTTGCTGCACATCATGACCGTCGGACGCCCCCCACGCTCGGTCATTTCCATGCCCTCACCCTGGGTCTCGATGACGTGATAGTACGGCGAAAACTTCAGTCGGAGCTTGGTCGCGGCGTCGCCCCGGCAGCGATCCGCGATCGGCTTTGTCTTTTCAAAGAGGCGATTAAAGGATTTCAGCATCAGACGGTCGGCGACGCTGGTTGAAATTTATCGCTAGTCAACCGCGCGGGCGCCCACTATCTACCGCGGTTCCCCTTCTGCAGCGCATTTTCATGCAATTCCGACTTCTCTTTGGCGTGCTGCTGCTCCTCCCGGCGACCCTCGCCGGGGCCGAATTGCGGTATTCGCTGCGGGACTGCCTGGAGTTGGCCCGGCAGCAGAATCCCGACGCCCAGATCGCGGCCAAGCAGATCGACCTGGCCCGCGCGAACATCACCACGGCACGGGCCGGGGCGATCCCGACGCTGCGCACCGACGGTTATTTTCAGGAACGCCAACAGAGTCTCGCGACGAGCGGTGGAATCAACACGAACCGGCCGCAGGACTACACTGTCTCCGCTTCGTTGACGCAAAGTCTGTACTCCGCTGGAGCGGTGCGCGAGCGCATCGCCATCGCGCGGACCGGCGAACAGATCGCGACAAAGAATTTTCTCGCGGCCATCGAGACGATGACGCTGAACGTGAAGCTCGCGTTTTATCGCGTCCTGTTCGCGGACGCATCGGCGCGGGTGCGGCGGGAGGCGGTGCAATTACTGGAGTCCCAGTTGCGCGACCAGCAGGATCGTTTGCGCGCCGGGACGGTCGCCACGCTGAACGTGAGCCGCGCGCAGGTCACGCTTTCAAACGAGCGGCCGTTGTTGTATCAGGCCGAGGCCGACCGCGCCACGGCGTACCTGCAGCTGGCCCAAGTGATGGGCGTGACGCTGAAGCCGGGCCAGCGGCTCCCGAATTTCGTGATCTCCGGAGCGCTGGATTACACGCCCCGGCGTTACGAACTCAACGACTGCCTGGCGCGGGCGATGTCCACGCGTCCGGAGCTCGAGGCGCGGCGTCTGGATATCGAAGTGTTCGAACGGCAGACCATCGTCGAGAAATCCGGCACGCGGCCGCAGGTCAACGGATTCGCCGGCTATCAGCTTTTCAGCGAGCCTAATCCCGCCGTCTCCAAGGAATACTTCAGCGGCTATACAATCGGGATCAACGCGACGTGGACGCTCTTCGACGGTCTGGCCACGCCCGGCCGCGTGCGGGCGGTGCAGGCGCGCGGCGCGGCGGCGCGGCAGGTGTTGCGGGCCACCGAGCTTGCCGTCGAGACCGATGTGCGCACCGCGCTGGAGTCCTTGCGCCAAGCCGAAGAAACGATTCGCGGTCAAAGCCAGAACGCGAACCTTGCAAACGAGTCGTTGCGCCTCGCGACCGGTAATTTCGACGCGGGGCTCGCGGGCCAGCTCGATCTTTTGCAGGGCCAGGTGGACCTGACCCGCGCACGGTTGCTCGAACTCGCCGGCCGTTACGGATATCTTAACGCGGTTGCCCGCCTCGAGCGGGCCATGGGATCCGTCGATCCGAAGGTCGTCGCTCCGACGGCAAAGCCGAACCGGAAATGAAATTCGTGTCGCTCGCATTTCTCGCCACGGTGCTTCTCTGCGCCCGGGTGGGGGCGGAGCCGATCGCGCTCGACGCATGCCTGCAGGAGGTCTTTTCGAACAATCCGGAAATTGCGGCGACGCGTGCCGACCTCGAACGAGCGGCCGGCCAGCGTCTCGTTTTCAACGCCCGGGGGCTGCCGCGATTGCGCTCGGACGCCGCGCTCGGCTATCAGGGCAGTCGCGGTCCGGGCCGCCGGGCGACCGAAATCGTCGTGGGCCATGTGGACCTCGCGCAACCGCTGTTTGACGCGGGCATTCCGGCGTCGCGCCGGCGCGGCGGTCTGGAGGTCGTCATCGCACGACAAAACTATTACCAGGTCGCCACCGAACGTCTCTACGCGGCGCGATTGCAATTTCTGCAAATTCTCGCGCGCCGGCAGGCCGCTGAGGTGTTACGCGGGATTCAGTCGGCACTGATCACGAATCAGTCAGTGCAGGACGATCTGCTGCGCGCCGGTCTCGTTTCGCGGCTGGCGCAACTCCAGGCCTCCGTGCAACGCCTCGGCCTCGAACCCGATCTCGCCGAGGCCGCGGGATCCGAGCGACGCGGCCTCGTGGCGTTGCGCCAGCTCATGGGTCGCGGCGCCGGGGCGCCGATTCCCGATCCGCGTGGATCGCTCGCGGTTCCATCCGGGAACCTGGATCTGCGCGCCCTCACTGCCGAGGCCCTCGCCCGGCGGCCGGATCTCGCGGCCCTCCGCGCGATGATCGACGCCTCGCAGGAGGACCAGCGCATCGTCCAGGCCGCGTATTATCCGCTGATTGAGGCGCGCGTGGGCGTCACGGGCGTTCCCCCGCAGAACAAGGCGAGATCCAGCGCGAACCCTAACGCGCTTCGCTCGATCGACAGCAACATGGTCAACGAATTCCGCTACGGCGTCTTCCTCGCCTGGGTCATCGACAATGGGATCGTCACCGGCCAATCGCGCTCGGTCGCGGCGACCACGGATAGCCTGCGCATCACCCTCGCGCGCGCCGAGGCGGACGTCCCACGCGACTTGGCGCGGATTCAGTCCATCCTGTCGGCTACCACACGCCAGCGCGCCTCGTATGCCGTCGCGGGGAGCGCGGGCGAGGCCACTCTGCGCACGGTAAGCGATCAGGTGCGGGCTGGAACCGCGTCGCAAGTCGCGTTCATCAATGCGGAGACTTCGGCACTCGACGCCCGACTGGGCGCGGTGTCTGCCGCGGCGGATCAGGCGTATGCCTTTGCGGAATTGGATCGCGTTACGGGGCGCTATCTGCGGTTTGTTCTGGTGCCGGCGCGGGACGCCCGGCCGGCCGGGACAAAGTAAAGGAACCCCCGCGCGGTTTGTCCCGGATGGGAATTTGTGTTAACCCCAATGCCGATGCCCCCGCCACCGTCCCTGGCCGAATCGCCCGCCCGCCCGCGCCCCGCGGACACGGGCCGATTCTGGAAGGGAATCGCGATCGCACTCGGGGCCGTGATGCTGCTCGGCGGGTGGTTGGTGTATCGCTCACTCAGCCGCGTGCCCGCGGAAGTGTTCACGGTCGTGCGCAGCACCGCGACCGCGGCGGTCTATGGCACGGTCAAAATCCAGGCGTCGGTGACCCGCGAGATCCGCGCGCAAAACACGGGTTACATCAAATTTGCGGACGGAATTTTCTCCGGCGTCGGTTCCGTGGGCTTCATCGTGAAGAAGGATCAGGTGCTGGCGACGATTGCCGACGAGGCCACCACGCGCACGCTCAAGCAGGCGCAGACCGAGCTGACGGCATCGCTCGATCGGCAAAAACTTGGGCCGCCCTCGACGCAATTGCTGCGGACGGCGCAGGACAATCTTGATCGTCTCGAGACCCTGCAGCGCAACAGCGTTCCGGCCGCCGAACTTGAGCGCGTGCGCGCCGAGGTGAAGCGCCTGACCTCTGCGGTCGAGGCGGAGCGCGTGGATCTCCAGCGCAGTGTCGATGTGCTGACGAGCAACGTGGCGGGCCTTGAGGAACAACTGCGCAAGACGGAAATCCGCTCGCCGATGGATGGCATCATCACCACGGTGAATCCGGCGGATGGCGACCTCGTCATCAACAATAACGTGCTCTTTGTCGTCGCCACGCGCGAAACCTACGTCGAGGGTCAGGTGAACGAGGAAGATGTCGGCGAAATCAAGGACGGAATGCGCGCGGACGTGCGGCTCTACTCGTACAGCCTGCGCGAGTTCACGGCGAAGGTGTCCACCGTGCTGCCCAGCACCGACCCGAACAGCCAGCGCTACACGGTTGTGCTTTACCTCGATAATCCGCCGGAAAATCTTCGCGCCGGGATGACCGGCGAAATGAACATCATCATCGCGCGCCGCGAGAACGCCGTCGTGATTCCGGGTCGTGCGCTGATGATCGACCAGGCCTTTATCGTCGAGGATGGCGTGATCAAAATGCGGACGTTGAAGACCGGCTACCGCGGGCTTGAAACCGTCGAGATCCTGGCGGGCATCAACGAGGGCGATCAAGTCGTCGTTTCCGATCAGGACACGTTTCGTCCGGGCCAACGGGTCCGCCCGGTGACGGTGAACAGCGTGAAGAAGACGGCGGGCGTCGCCCCTCGCCGCGAATGACGAGACCAGAATGACGAAGCCCGAACGAATGATGAAGGACGAAATCATCAGCTCCGTGGCGGCAGGCGATTTGTTCAATCGTTTGGTCCTTGGTAATTCGAGTTTTCGAGCGAAGCGATGAGCCCGGCCTCTCACATCGCGCTGCGCTTCACGGTTAGCCGGAAGCGGTCGCTTGCGCTCAGTCTCGTGGGCGTGATCTTCGGTGTCGCGTTCTTCATTCTGACGCAGGCGCAGACCCAGGGCTTCGAGCGCTATTTCATCCAGACGATTATCGGCACCAGCGGGGCCGTGATCATCAGCGATCGCTTCCAAAGCCGGTACACAAGTTTTTCGGACGCCGGCGCGCGAGCGGCGGAGGACGTGATGCGCAGTCGGGGCCAGGGGCGGCGGAAATATTATGAGGGCATTACGAACGCCGCGGAAATCATGCGTGTGGCGCGCCAGTTTTCGAACGTCAGCGCCTGTGCCCCCGTCGTGCAGGGCACCGTGGGCATCCGAAGCAATTTTACCTCCGAGGTGCTCAGCGTGCAGGGCGTCGACCTCGATGCGCAACTCGCGGCGACCGCGCTCCGCAGCCAGATTATCGCCGGCCGGATCGAGGATTACCGTGCGAGCCGCGCGGGGGTCATGCTGGGGTCACTGCTGGCGGATAAACTGCAGGTGGGGGTCGGCGACACCGTGCAAATGACCGGCCCGGATCCGAAGCCCCGCACGTTTACGGTGACCGCCATTTTCCGCACGGGCAACAATATCATCGACGAGCGGCGCGGTTACATCGAGCAGCGCGCGGCCCAGGGCCTCCTCAAGAAACCGGGGCTGGTCTCCGTGATCATCGTAAAACTCCGCGACCCCGATCGGGCGCCGGAAATCGCGGCGCACTTTGAGCGGCTGTTCGGACACCGCGCGAGAAGCTGGCAGGAGCGCGAGCGGGGCAATCTCCAGATTTTTTCCACGCTGCGTCTTTCGGCTGGAATCACCGTCAGCCTGATCATCCTGCTCGCCGGATTCCTGATCTTCAACACCCTCACCATGGCGGTGATGGAGAAGATCCGCGAGATCGCGATCCTCCGTTCGATGGGATACCGCCGACTCGACATCAGCGTGATCTTTCTCGGGCAGGGCATTCTCGTCGCGACCATCGGCTCCGTGCTTGGCGCCGCGGCGGGCGCGTTGTTCACCTACCTGGTTTCCCTCATTCCGATCAAGGTCACGGGCTTTTTCTACACGGACCGGTTTCTCGTGGCGTGGAGCTGGCAGCACTATCTCACCGCGGCGGCGATCGCCTTCATTGCCGTGTTGGGGGCGAGCTTTCTGCCCGCGCGCCGCGCGGCCAACCTCGCGCCCGTCGCCACGCTGCGCGGGTCGGGCCAGTGACCAAGGCAATGCGCGCCCGCGTTCCCATGGACGACACCGCCTCCTCGCTCGCCTGCCATGGGCTGGAGAAGTACCTCGGCGAGGACGAATCGCGCGTGCACGTCCTGCGCGGGGTTTCGCTGGCCATAAATCCGGGCGAGGTCCACGCGGTGGTCGGACCCTCCGGCTGCGGGAAGAGCTCGCTGCTCTACATCCTGGGGCTGCTTGATCGCCCCGATGCCGGGACGCTTTGGATCGGACGGGAAGAGATTGCGACCCTCTCGGATGACCTGCTTTCCGCCCGACGAAACGAGGAGTTGGGCTTCATCTTTCAGTTTCATTTCCTGCTGCAGGATTTCACGGCGATCGAGAACGTGGTGATCCCGATGCGACGGCTGGGTGGCTCGACCGACGGCGAAATGCGCGAGCGTGCCGCCGGTCTGCTGGACGCCGTGGGGCTGAGCGACAAGGCCGATCGCTCCAGTCGCGCGCTCTCGGGTGGAGAGCAGCAGCGCGTGGCCATCGCCCGGGCGCTGGCGAACGATCCGGCGGTAATCCTCGCGGACGAGCCGACCGGGAATCTGGACACCGCGAATTCGGCCCGCGTCTTTGCGCTCTTGAAGGATCTCGTGCACCGGGAGCGGAAGGCGCTGCTGCTGGTCACGCACAATCCCGCGATCGCGCAAGCCTGCGACTGGATTCACACGATGCGTGACGGATTGATCGTGGACAGCGCCTGGCACGGTTGATCGCCCGGAACGCGCGGGGACATCACGCATGGTTGGCGGACGCAAGTTCCGCCGCCGCGGCGAAAACATGATCCACGGTGATCGAATCGAACCCGCGCGCCCAGAACGCGTGGGTGCCTTCGAAGCGTTGACGCTCGACCACGGGCGTTTCCACGATCCGGCCCCGCCCCGGCGAGGTCAGCGCGCCCCAACGGGTCGGTCCGTAGGTTGGTTCGAGGCGGCCGAAAATGGTGACCGTCGGGCACTCGACCGCCGCGGCGAGGTGCGAGGTGCCGGTGTCGCGTCCAACGAGCAGGCGTGCGCCGCGCAGCAGCCATCCGGTTTCAGCCAGATCCGTCTTGCCGGAAAGATCGATGACCCAAGGGGCACCCTCGAGTCCCTCGCGCATCCGCTGCACGGAAGAATCCGATTCCCCGCCACTGGTCAGGACGATGTGCCACCCGTACGTGGCGTGAAGGCGCTGAGCGAGGGCGGCAAACCGTTCCGGCGGCCAGCGGAGCGTCGCAGAATGGGCGCTCGGATTGATGACCGCGTATGGTTCGCGGCCTTCCCATCCGGCGCGGGAAACCTTGTCGCGCAGGGTGTCGCCGGCGGCCGGCGGCAGATGCACCGACGGCCGGGCGTCGCCGTGATTCTCGATGCCGAGCAGCGCCAGCAAATCGAAGTTGTAGTCCCGCTCGTGCTGCAGCCCGGCGCTGCGGTCATCGGGGTGCGACTGCGTGAGCGTCCAGCCCAGCCAGTGGCCGTACCCGATGCGCTGCTCCACGCCCGCGGTCCACGCAGCGCGATAGCAGAGCGGATCCGGGTGCAGGTGCACGACAATCGACGTGCGGATCTCCTGGAGTTTCTGCACGAGCTCGCGCGCCGACTCGGGCCGCGGCAGAAAGCCCGCCAGCAACGGATGTCCCACGTAGAGTGGGGCCATGACCCCGCGCGCAAGGTAGTAGAGCGGGCGGGCGGGAAATTTTTCGCGCACCGCGGGAAAGCAGGCGGATGCAATAATCGCATCACCCACGCGATCCGGCCGAATCAACACGATGGCGCCGTCGGGAATTTCGGAGAGCGTCTCGTGCGGCATGCGGCGAATGATCAATGGCGGTCGAGTGCCTGAACAATCTCGTCGGCATACTGGCTCCATGTCCGGATCGGACGGAGGGTCGCTTCAAGGGCCAGGCGATTTCGAAGGTCAGGTTCGGCAACCAAACGGTGCATCGCGGCGGCGAGCGCAGTCGCGTCGCGGACGTCGACCGTGAGACATCCGCCCGCGTGTGCGTTCTCTTGCATCACGCCGAAGTTCGCACAGATGCAGGGTCGGGCGAACCAGAGGCTCTCGATGATGGGCAGGCCGAATCCCTCCACGACGGAAGGATAGACCGTGAAATCGCATTGCTCGTAAAGCTGCCGCAGGGTCCCGGAATCGACCCGCCGATGCCACCGGAGTTGGCCGGCGAATCGCCGTTCCGCGGCGGCCAGGAACGCTTCGAGGTCGGGTGCGGCCAGATCGGGGGCACCAACGAGGTCCATTTGAAAGGGCAGCCCACCGGCGGTCGCCGCGATTTGCTCCAACGCCGCGCAAAGTGTGCGATGATTCTTGCGAGGCTCGACGGTCGACACGCACAGCGCGCGAATCGTCCCTGTCCGCGGGACGGGAGGATCGAGCACCCGGGGCACGCCCGCGATTTCCCCCGCGAGCGGGACGATCTTCAGCGTGGGCGAAGCCAGGCGTTCACCTTTGATCACGTCACGCCACGCGCTCGCCGAAGTCTCCGACGTCGGCAGCAGCAAATCGATCTTTGAAAGCTCCCGCATGTAGCCCCGATGCAGCGCGGTCAGTCCGGGCCGGGCGAACTCCGGATGCTGAATCGGAATGGCATCGTGGAAGATCGCGGCGACCCGCATGCCATGGCGATGCGCGTAGGCCACAAATCTCTCCGTTCGCCGGTCGCCGTAGAGCAGTTCCGGGAGCAGCAGCCATGCTCCGCGCAGGTTGCGCGCGTGCCGCGGATGGCGATGGAGGGGGATGCGATCATCGGCCCGGCCCGGGAGCCATCCCGGAAACGCCGCAAGTCTTTGTGCGAGCGTGAGAGTCGGTGCGTGCCGGAGCGGCTCGGCCGCAAGGCCGAGCGAGAATTGTCGAGGCAGCGGATGAAGGGTATTCGCGTGTCGGTTCCAAAAAGCCAGGCGCGAGCGGTCGGGATGGCGACGGCCCAACTCAGCGACAAGTCGGCGCACCGTCGTCTGAATCCCGGACCGGGAGGGATTCCGCGCGGTGTCCCCGGCGGCGACGTAAATGAGCGGGCAATCGTTCACAAGCGAAAGAACGGGTCAGGTTTCACCGTGGAGGAAGCGGGCAGTCGCGAAACGACTCCCGCCATCGCCTCGCGCAGGCGGGTGGCGTTGTAGCGCCACGGTCGGAAGACATGCTTGCGAAGGTAACGCCAGCCGTCGCGATGCCGGTGCTCGTGGATTTGGCAAAGTTGCTGCCCGCGAATTTCCGCCTGTTGGTGTGCCTCGATCAAATTGGAAATCATGCCGCCCCAGCGTGCCCAGAAGAGTCCGAAGTTCCGGACATCGTTGTCCTTCCGGCCCGGCGAGGCACTGACGTGATGGTAAATGACGCTTCGGTTCGCCACGTAATTCCGGAATCCCGCCGCGCGGGCTTTCAGGCAGAAATCCGTGTCCTCGTAGCTATTCCGAAACTTTTCATCGAAACCCCCCAGTCGCGTGAAAAAATCCCTTCGCATGACGCAGCAGGCGGCCGTGACGGCGGGCCAGGCGTGATATTCTTCATCGGGTGGAACAGCCAAATCCCGGCCCGCGTGGACGGGATAGCCGCCGAGCGTAAACCAAACTCCAAGATGATCGATCAGGCCGCTTTCCGCTTCCCGCTGCACATTGCCGACGACGCCGGCGGACGGCGCGCGCACCAACACACGAATCATGGCCTCCAGCCAACCGGGAAGAAGCACGGTGTCGTTATTCAACAACACGAGATACTGGCCGCGCGCCATCTTCACGGCCGCGTTGTTCGCCGCCGCGTAGCCGCAGTTCGACTCGAGGCGGACAAAACGATAACGCGGCGCGGGCAGGGATTTCAGCCAGTCGGATGTGCCATCCGTCGAGGCGTCATCGGCAAAAATGACTTCGAAGTCATCGCGCCGTCCAATCGTCTCCTCGAGGCTTGCAACGCACGCGCGCGTCAGATCGAGGCAGTTGAAAACGGGAATGATGATCGAAATGTCAGGCATCGCGGCAAAGGCAGACGCTTCGTTCGTCAGCGTGTCTCATCGCGCAAGCGACGCCGCAGGTAGTCCGCGTACGGCGTTTTCCCGAGCCGCGTAATCTGCTGCTCCAGCGTGGCCGCATCGATCCAATGGTTTTCCCACGCGATTTCCTCGAGGCAGGCAATCTTCAAGCCCTGCCGCTGTTGCAGCGCCTGGATGAAATTTGCCGCCTGCAGCAGCGCATCGGGGGTTCCGGTGTCGAGCCAGGCGGTGCCGCGTCCGAGGCGCTCGACGTGGAGCAATCCCTCCGCGAGATAGAGCCGGTTCAAGTCCGTGATTTCCAACTCGCCGCGGGGGGAGGGACGCAGCGAACGCGCCCGCTCCACCACCGTGTCGTCATAAAAATAAAGACCCGGCACCGCGTAGCTGGAGCGGGGATGAGCCGGCTTTTCCTCCAGCGAGATCGCCCGGCCCGACTCGTCAAACTCCACGACTCCATACGCGGTGGGATCGGCGACGCGATAACCGAAGATCGTGGCTCCGGCCCTTCGTTGCGCCGCGTGCGAAAGGACATCAGGCAGCGTGTGCCCGTAGAAAAGATTGTCGCCGAGGACGAGGCAGGCCGGCGCGCCGCCGAGAAAACCCGCGCCGATCAAGAAGGCCTGTGCGAGACCATCCGGCGAAGGTTGCGGCGCGTAGCTGAGCCGGATGCCGAAGGCCGAACCATCACCGAGGAGGTGTTCAAATTGCGGCAAATCTGTCGGGGTGGAAATCAGCAGCACGTCGCGAATGCCCGCGAGCATCAGGACCGAGAGCGGGTAATACACCATCGGTTTGTCGTAAATCGGCATGAGCTGCTTGCTTACGGAACGCGTGAGCGGATACAGCCGCGTGCCCGAGCCGCCCGCGAGAACGATTCCTTTATGCATGAGCCGCGGCGGGTTCAGGATTTGTCACGCCCAGTCGTTCCCCCTGGTACAATGAGGAACGGGTCACGGCGTCGCACCAGACGGGATTGGTCAAGTACCAGCGCACGGTCTTTTCGAGCCCGGTCGCCAGCGATTCCGCCGGCTGCCAGCCGAGTTCGCGGGAGATCTTCGTGTGATCGATGGCGTAGCGGCGGTCATGGCCCGGACGATCGGGCACGAACGTGATTTGGTCGCGATACGATTTGCGATCGGGCCGCCCCGAAATGGCATCGAGCACGGCGCAGATTTCCCCCACCAACGCGACGTTTGTGCGCTCGCAACTCCCGCCGATATTGTACGTCTCGCCCGGTCGGCCGGACTCGAGCACGCGCCAGATTGCGTCGCAGTGATCCTCCACAAAAAGCCAGTCGCGCACCTGCCGGCCGTCGCCATAAATCGGAATGGGGCGCCCGGCCAGCGCACTCCGTAGTGCGAGCGGGATCAATTTTTCCGGGAACTGACGCGGCCCGTAGTTGTTCGAGCAGTTCGTCGTCAGCACCGGCAGACCGAAGGTGTGGAAGTACGCCCGCACGAGATGATCCGCGCCGGCCTTGGACGCAGCGTACGGGCTGTTCGGGCGGTGCGGATGCGTCTCGGAAAACGGCGCCGCGCCGGCCTCCAGCGAGCCGTACACTTCATCGGTCGACACGTGGAGCAGCCGGAAGGCGGCTGCGCGATCCGGGGGTAGCGCGGCGCGATGACGCGCACTCGCCTCGAGCAGGCGAAACGTTCCGAGCACGTTGGTTTGCAGAAACGGCTCCGGCGAATCAATCGAACGATCGACGTGCGATTCGGCAGCGAAGTTGACGATGACATCCACGTCGTGCTCGCGCAGCAGTCGCGCGACGAGCGCGGGGTCGTTGATGTCGCCCCGCACAAAGTGATGGTGCGCATCGGCGACGATTTCGGCGAGGTTTTCCAGGTGGCCGGCGTAGGTCAGCTTGTCGAGATTCACCACGACCCGGACATCTGGGCGCGCCAACGCCTGGCGGACGAAGCTCGAACCGATAAATCCCGCCCCGCCCGTGATGAGGAACGCCCGCGTCATGCCAGCGCGGCCTCCGCGACCGGTTCTTTCGACCACTTTCGCAGCGCCGTTTCGAGGGCCTCGTGCACCCCGGTCATCCGAACGCCGGCGCGCGCCAGCTTGGAACTGTCGAGCAGGCAATTCGAGCGGGGGGTCCGGGCGGCCGTGCGCATGAACTCCGCCTCGTCCGCGAAAAATTCGAAGGCCTTCCGGCACACGCCCGCGCGCTGGATCATCCCGACGATATCCCGCGTCTGGACCGCGCCGGGATTCGTGACGTTGTAAATGCCGAAGGGGGCGCGGAGCTGCCAGAGTTGCCAAGTGGCGCCGACGAACTCGTCGAGTTGCGAGAGCGAGTTGGTCGCGTCGACGAGCCGTTGGTAGCGCATGATTTTGGCGAGGTAATTGCGCGATTCATCGACCTCGTTGAAAGGAATGCGCAGTCGCCAGATATAGCATTGGGCGGCATCCGCGAGAATTTCTTCCCCAAGAGCCTTGGTGCCGCTGTAAAAGCTGCAGGGCGGGTGCCGAAAGCTGAAATTCGGTGCGTCGTCCTCCGTAAATCCCGCCTTACCCGCCCGGGTCCCGTTGTAAATGCAGCCGCTCGAGACCTGGCCCCAAGGCACGCCGACCGTCTCACAGGCGAGGCGGATTCGACCGGGCACCACGGCGTTGCCGAAGAGGCAGTCCGCCTTGTGGTCCTCGCAGGCATCGACGTTGGGCTTGCCGGTGTACCCCGCCGCGTTGATCACGAACGTCGCGCCGAAATAGCGCAAGCCGGCGGCAAGCCGGTCCGGATCCGTGTAGTCCACTTCATCACGCGAAAGGCTTCGAAAGGGAATCCCACCGCGCTCGAAGAACCGCTGGTAAGCGCGCCCGATATAGCCCGTGCCCCCGAGGAGTATGATCATGGCGGACGGAAATTCGTTCTGCGCGGGCTCGCAAGCAAGCGAGAGTTCAGGCAAATCAGCCCGGAGTGAGCATCTGCCGGATGTTCCGGTACAGTTCCATTGCCTTCCGCCCGAACAGCGAAAGCTTCACGCTCGGCTCGCCGCCGTACCGTTCCCGAAAGCGAATCGGCACGTGTGCGTCGACGATTCCCGCCGCGCGTTTAAGCGCCACGGCGAGACCGATGTTCGCGAGGTTGAAGTCGGGACCGATCCGATCGACAAACGGCGCGATTTTATCCGTCTTCATCAGGCGGTAGGGGATGTTGGCATCGAGGCAGAGGACGCGAAATCCGACGAGCAGGAAGACGCGCAGGACCATGCTCGCGATGACTCGTCGGATGCCGTCATCGCGCTTGGTGCGCACCCCGTAAATGACATCCGCACGTTCGCGCAGGCGCCAAAACCGGAAAAAGTATTGCGGATCGCATTGTCCGTCCGAGTCGATCTGGAGAACGAACGGGATGCCGCGCGCAGCGGCGGCGCGGTACCCGGCGAGGCAGGTCTGGCCGTGGCCTCGGTTCGCGTGCCGCAGAATCTCGAAACGCGGCCCCAGTTGGATCCGGAGGCGGTCGAGCACGGTGGGGGTGTTATCGGTGGAACCATCGTCCAGCGCGAGGAATACGAAGTGCTCCGTCCAGTTCTCGATTTCCTCAAAGAACTCGATCGCGACCTTCCGGACGCTGGCCTGCTCGTTGTAGACGGGCAGGACGACCAACAGTTCCGGAGAGGGGTGATCCATGCGCGGGCTTTGCTCTGGATAACGCGTGAAGCCGTCTGCCGACAAGCGCCATATGCGTCGAGCCCCGGCCGAGACCGGCATTTTTTTCGTGCACAAACGCCCCGTACCGGTTGTTATGACCAGCCGTCTCGTGCTCCAAGCGCGCGACGACCCGAGACAAACTGGATTTCAAGTCCTATGCCGACCGGTCCGCAAGACGCACCCTGGGCCAAGCCCAAAGCGCCCTTTTTCTCGCATCCGGAATTTGTCTGGTTCTCGGCGGAATGCCCGCCGGACTACTTCCTGATGGTGATCGATCGCGCGGGTACGATTCGATACGTGAATCGCGTTGTCGCATCCCAGGAAATCGATCAGGTCATTGGCGGCCGGTACCTCGAGTACGTGGCGGAACTCGACCGGCCCCAGGTGACGCAGGTTCTGGATCGGGTCTTTGGCCTGGCGGGCGAAACGGCCGTCTTCGAAATGCAGGGGCTGGGGACAGACGGGAACATGGTCGCCTACCGCGCGCGGATGCAGCCGCTTTCACAAAATGGCGTGATTCCGTATGCGCTCGTGATGTCGGTGGAACTTTCGAAGGTGCACGGCAGCGACGCGGCGGGGGAAACGCTCACCGTCTGCGCGTGGACGAACCGCGTGAAGCTGGGCGATGAGTGGCTGCCGCTGGAGGCCTATCTCAAACGGAAATACGGCCTGCGGATCAGCCACGGGATTTCGCCCGAGGCGCACCGGATGATGGCGGAAGGCGTGTTCGATCCGGAAACGAGCAGTGTGCCCGGAGTGGAGGCCGCCAAGTCGCGACTGCGTCGGACCGCGCGCGTTTTTCTCGAGAAACCGAAAAAGCCGGACCCGCCGAAGGGGCTTTGACTGGGCGCCGCCTCAGGTGCGCAAAAACTTCGGGCGGAGTTTTTCGAATTCGGCGAGCGCCATGCCGACCACCTGGTCCATGTTGTAGTAACGATACGTGGCGAGCCGACCCACGAAGCTGACGTCGCGCTCCTGCTCGGCCCGCGCCGCGTATTTTTCGTACAGCGCGCGCGCCTCGGGTGCGGGAATCGGATAGTACGCCTCCTTCCCGGGCCCGTAGTCCGCCGGGTATTCGCGAACGATCGTCGTCACCGGTAACCGCTGGCCGGTGGCATGTTTGATCTCCACGATGCGGGTGAAGTCATGCTCATTGGGATAATTCACCTGCATTACCGGCTGGAAATACTCCACGGGCAGCGTCTCCGGCTCGAAGCGCAGGGAGCGATACGGGAGCGCGCCGAAGCGATGGTCAAAATACTCGTCGATCATCCCGGTGTAGACGAGATGGTGGTGCCCGGCGTGCGGGAGGATTTCTCGGTAATCGACCCCGAGGCGGACCTCGATCTTCGGGTGATCGAGGATGCGCCGGAACATCGCAGTGTAGCCGTCGCGCGGCAGGGCTTGGAAGTTTTCCGCGAGATAGCGGTCGTCACGATTGGTGCGGATGGGAATACGGCCGCAGACGGAGGGATCGAGATCCTTCGGGTCGCGGCGCCATTGCTTGAGCGTGTAATTCTTGAAGAAAAGCTCGTAGAGCCGCCAGCCGACCTGCGAGACGATGACCTCCTCGGAGTTTTTCGGCAGGTCAATCGGCACGCGCCATTCCGCCAGCGTGGCCGTCATTTCCTCGCTTGTGCACGAGCCGGCGGGTCGGCCGAGCAGTTGTTCGAAGGTGTTGAGATTGATCGGGAATTGCCAGAACCGGCCTTCCGCCCACGAGAGAATTTTATAGTCCACCGGATGCCACTCCGTAAATTGTGAGAGGTATTCCCGGATGCGTGGGGAGTTCGTGCGGAAGTAATGCGGCCCGTACGTGTGGAGCAGAACGCCGGCGGCATCGGGCGCGTCGTAGGCGTTGCCGCCGATGTGTGTGCGGCGGTCGACGACGAGGCAGTGCAGCCCGCATTGGCTAGCGAGGCGTTCCGCGAGGACGGCGCCGGCGTAGCCGCAGCCGGCGATGAGGATGTCGCAGGAAGGCACGCGTCGTCAGCGGAAGAGGTTGTACTTGAGGATGGCGTAGGTGGCGCGGAAGCCGTCGCGCCAACCGATTTTCTTCCCTTCCTCGTAGGTCCGGCCATAGTACGAGATGCCCACCTCGTAAATCACGCAGCCGGGAAGTTTCGCGACCTTGGCCGTGATCTCGGGCTCGAACCCGAACCGCTCCTCCTCGATTGTGATCTGCTGGATGATCTCCCGGCGGAACATTTTGTAGCAGGTCTCCATGTCGGTGAGGTTGAGGTTCGTGCACATGTTCGAGAGGAGCGTCAGGAAACGATTTCCCACCATGTGCCAAAAATAGACGACGCGATGCGCGTCGCCGCCGGTGAAGCGCGAGCCGAAAACGACGTCGGCCCGACGCTTCAAAATCGGATCGAGCAACTTCGGGTAATCCTCGGGGGTGTATTCGAGGTCCGCGTCCTGCACGATGACCACGTCGCCGGTGGCCGCGGCGAACCCGCTCCGCAGCGCCGCGCCTTTGCCGCGGTTCCGGTCATGGAGGATCACCTGGTCCACCAGAGCGCGCGCCTCGCGCTCGATGATCTCGCGCGTGCCGTCCGTGGAGCCGTCATCGACCAGAATGATCTCGAGATCCTGCACGGGCCCCGCCTTCACGGCGCGCAACAGGTCGAGCAGGGTGGCCCGCTCGTTGAAACAGGGGATGACGACGGAGAGTTTCATGACGCGTGAACGATTTTTGCGAGCATCTCATGGAATTCCCAGCCCAACCCGAGATTTCCCGCGGCAAACCAGACCCAGCGCGACGGGTTGGTCGCCTGCATCAATTCGATCTGAAAGGCGATCGTCATCGGCAGCAACGCTCGCAGGTAGTTGAGCTCTTCCGCAAGAACGGACGGACCGAGACAAAGGAACAGCGGAACGAACGTGATCCCCGCCCGCCAATAGGGTGAAGCACGATTGCGGTACACCACGAGGTAAGTTGCCTGGGCGGCCAGCGACAGGATCGCGATCGTTTCGAACAAGCGATATTCGCTCTCGGTGGCTCTGAGCAAACGAAGCCGGAT
>JANXRG010000006.1 GCA_025353105.1 Verrucomicrobiota bacterium | reverse complement strand
TGCTAAATTGACCAAATTTAAAGAATTCGGAGGTGGTTCGGCTCGTCCCGAGCCGATGGCAAAATGGTAGGGACGAGCGTCCCCGCTCGTCCCAAAACCCGCGCGTTTGACGATCGACCCTATTGAATGGATCAGGCTAGTCGCGTCGTTGCAGCCGGCCTCGCTGTGGCCGGGGCGGACGCGGTCAATAATGGTATCGCATCTGCGCGATGCGAATCCCGTCCGGGCTTGGCCGATAGACAATGCGATGCTCCGAATCAATGCGCCTCGACCAATATCCCGCCAGGGCGTGCCTCAACGGCTCCGGTTTTCCGATTCCTTCATATGGCTGGCGCTGAATGTCCTTAAGCAACTCGTGGATGCGCTTCACTGTTTTCTTGTCGCCCTGCCAGTGCAGATAGTCCTCCCACGCCTGGTCGGAGAAAATCATATCCATCGCCGCGGCTCAGGCGAGTTTGACGCGGCGAACCTTGCCCTTGCCTGATTCAAGTTGCTGAATTGACTCAAGCAGCCGCTGCGCATTGCGCGGACTGCGCAGCAGGTGCGCGGTCTCCTCGAGCGCGTCGTACTCTGCGAGTGACATCATCACCACCGCCTGATCGCGTTTCCGGGTGATGACCACGGGCGCGTGATCCTCGCAAACCCGGTCCATCGTTTCGGCGAGCCGCTCCCGTGCGGCCGTGTAGCTGATCGATTTCATAGGTACAGCATCCTGTACAGCAACGATCTTGTCAATCACGTGGTCGGGGAAAAGGTCGCGACCAAACCGGTCATCTAACAACACAATCAGTCGAACCTGATTTTCGATGCCGGTAGCTCCCGCGATGCTGCTATCTCTGTTGGGTGAACGCTACGAATACGTCTCGAGCCTTAAGCGTAGCTCTATTGGTTTTGGCAACGACTCTCGCGTCCTGCATTCCTTCCACCAACTTATTGGTCGATCGCGGCGGTGAATGGCCGCTTGAGTCGGATATTTTAGGCTATGAATTGATGTTCAAGCGTGAACTTAGAGGCCTGCCTGCTGATGGGGGCATAACATGGAAAACGACTTGGAGTTCCATCAAGTGGTTTATGAAAGAGGAGCCGACAAACCGCAATCAGTTTCTCCTGAGCTACATCGACCGCCGCCGCCGTGAGCTCCACCTCCCGGACTACAAAGCAGCACCCCCGAAGATTCGCGATCCGCTGAAAGATCCAAATTACCGCGGCCCTCGCTGAGGCTCGTGCTCCGCCCCGCTCACAAATCCGGATCGCTTGGACTCAACGACACGTGATTCAGGTCCAGCCCGTCCTCCGTCTTCGCGCCCGGCTTGGCGTGCAGCGCCTGCTTCAAGGCGTGCCAGGCGAGCGTGGCGCATTTGACGCGCTGCGGGAATTTCCGCACGCCGGAGAGCAGTCGCAGATCGCCGAGCGACTTCGGCGAGGGTTCGGGCGCGCTGCCGGTGATCATGCCCTGAAAATCCGCCAGCAATGCGTCGGCCTCCGCGGTGCTCTTCTCCTTGATCTTCTGCGTCATCATCGAGGCCGAGGCCATGCAGATCGAACAGCCCGAACCCGTGAATGAGACCTTCTCAATCTTGCCGTCCTCCGCCAAGCGCAGGTGCAGGTGAACCTCGTCGCCGCAGGTGGGATTATCGCCGTCGACCGTGATCGTGGCGTCCGGCATCTCCCCGAAGTTTCGCGGCCGGCGCGAGTGATCGAGGATCACCGTCTGGTAAAGGTCTTCGAGATCAGCGGCTTCCACGGCGGAAAAAAGCTTGGATTCCAGCGACGACCTCGAGGAAGCGATCCACCTCGCCGCGCGTGTTGTAAAAATAGAAGCTCGCGCGCGCGCTCGACTTGATGCCGAGCTTTTTGTGCAGCGGCTGATTGCAGTGATGCCCGCCGCGCAGCGCCACGCCCTTTTGGTCTGCCAGCGTCACGACATCATGCGAGTGCACGTCCTCGAGCACAAAACTCACCAGCCCGGCGCGGTCCTCGCCCGGACCGAAAATCCGCGCGCCGCCGAGCGACTTCAAGCCGCGATAGGCCTGGACCGCCAGTTCCTGGTCGTGCGCGAAGATCGCGTCGCGGCCGATGGCGTCGATGTAATCCATTGCGGCATGCAGGCCGATCGCGCCGGCGATGTGTGGCGTGCCGGCCTCGAACTTGTGCGGGATCGTGTTCCATTTCGCGGAGAAGAAATCCACGCTTGCGATCATCTCACCGCCGCCCTGGTACGGTGGCATTGCGTCGAGCAGTTCCGCGCGCCCGTAGAGGACGCCGATACCGGTGGGCCCGCAAATCTTGTGGCCGGAGAAGGCGAGGAAGTCGCAGCCGATGTCCCGGACGTCGATGACGCAGTGACCCGCACTCTGCGCCGCGTCGACCAGCGTCGTGACACCGGCCGCGCGCGCGCGCGCGCAAAATTCCTTCACCGGATTCACCACGCCCATCGTGTTCGAGATGTGCGGGAAGACGAAGAGTTTCACCCGCGGCGTGAGCAAGGCGTCGACCTTCGCGAGATCCACGGTGCCCTCGTCACCGTTCACCGGCACATAGACGAGCTTCGCGCCGATCCGCGCCGCCAGCATTTGCCACGGGACGATGTTGCTGTGGTGTTCCAGTTCGAGCAGGAGAATCTCGTCGCCAGCTTTGAGGAATTTCTGTCCCCAGGTCGCGGCCACGAGGTTGATGCCCTCGGTGGTGCCGTTGACGAAGACGATTTCGTTGGGCGAGGGCGCGTTGATGAATTCGGCGACCCGAACGCGCGCGGCTTCAAACGCGGCCGTGGCGCGGTTGCTCAACTCATGGATGCCGCGATGGACGTTGGCGTTGTCGTGTTCGTAGTAATGCACAATCGCGTCGATGACCCGACGCGGTTTCTGGCTGGTGGCCGCGTTGTCGAGGTAAACGAGCGGATGGCCGTGCACCTTCTGGTCGAGAATGGGGAAGTCGCGGCGCAGCGCCGCCCAATCCACGGCGGGGCGGGGAGGAGGGTTCACGGAGGAGGCGGGCCGGGCGACGTCGAGCATGGCGTCGCGAAAGATACGGGGGAAGCGGGGCGCGGCAAGGAAGGTGACAGAGGGTCGAGTTTCGGTTTTCGTTCCGGTGGATTCTCCCTAGAGTGGCCGCGTGATGCGCTGGCAAACCATTTACGAGGCTCGTTGGATTCTGGCGGTGCTGATGGTGCCGTTGGGACTTGGCATTTACTTCCGCCAGCACTGGCTGACCGCCCTGTGCGCGCTCGCGCTTTTCTTTGTCTTCTATTTTTTTCGAGATCCCGATCGCCCGGTGCCTGCCGGCGACGACGTGGTGGTGGCGGCGGCCGACGGGGTGGTGTCCGACATCATCGAGCGCGACGAGCCGGAGGTGACCAGGAAGCCCGGCGTTCGCGTCGGCATTTTTCTCTCGGTGTTCGACGTCCACGTGAACCGGGCGCCCGTGGCCGGAAAGATCGTGCACAGCGTCCGGCATGAGGGGCATTTTTACGATGCGCGCGACCCCCGAGCGTCGGAACTCAACGAATACCGGACGTGGGGATTTGAGAATCCGCGGGCCGGTATCGTCGTGGTGCGACAGATCACCGGACTCATCGCGCGGCGGATCGTCGATTGGGCCAAGGTGGGCGACACGGTACAGAAAGGCGAGCGCTTTGGCATGATTCGCTTCGGGTCGCGGACGGAAATTTATCTGCCGCCCGGGACCGAGATTCTCGTGAAAGTGGGCGACCGCGTGAAGGGCGGCGAGACCGTGATCGCACGTCTCCGGTGAGCAAGCCATGAATCCTGCCAACGGCCCAAAGATTTATCTGCTGCCGAATTTGATGACGGCGGGGAATCTGTTTTGCGGCTTCGCGGCGACGCTGCGCATCCTCGAGGGGACGATTCTGCGCGCGAACGAAGTGGGAGGCATCAACCGCTTTCGCGAAGCCATTATTCTCATTCTCGCAGCGTGCATTTTTGATTTGCTCGACGGCCGGCTCGCTCGCCTGGGCGGGCATGAGAGCCCATTCGGGCGCGAATTCGATTCACTGGCGGACATTGTCTCGTTTGGCATCGCGCCCGCGCTGCTGGTGCACGAGGTCGTCTTGCTGGATTTCCCGGAGCGCTGGGGGCTGGTCATTTCGTTTGTCTATTTGTGCTGCGGCGCGATGCGGTTGGCGCGTTTCAACTGCCTCGCTGCGGATCCCGATCCCGAGGCGAGCAAGTCGTTCAAAGGCTTGCCGATTCCGGCGGCGGCCGGCGTGATCGCGTCACTGACGCTCTTCATGCTCTGGCTTGAGGAGGGCGAAAAGAGCATCGGCCGGTGGCGCTACGGCCTGCCGATCCTGATGCTCTTTCTGTCGTGGATGATGTTCAGCCAGTTCAAGTATCCAAGTTTCAAGGTCATCAACTGGCGCACGCAGCGCAGCATCCCGGCGTTCCTGTTCATCATCCTGCTCTTTGTCTTCACGGTGCTGAATTACCAGTGGATGCCGTTCGTGTTGTTCATGGCGTATCTGCTTTATGGCTTCCTGCGCCCGTGGCTCTCGCGCAGTTGGCGGCGCGAGATTGAGGACGAGCCGGACGCCGCCGATGCCGAAGAACCGCTCGATCACGTAAAGTCGCCCCCGGAGCCGCCGGCCGATCGCTAGATCCTTTGATGCTGCCGCCACCCGCCGCAAGCCGCGGCCTCGTGAATCGTGAGTGACTTTCACCAGCACGGGCCGATCACCACGCTGCACCGGCTTTCTGATGTCCGGCTCGGAGTCGTGGAGCAGGCGTTGCGCGACGCGGCGACGCGCCGGTCCGTCCGGTTGATTCTACCCTGCCATGCGGCTGACGTCGGTCGTCCCGCACTGGCGCACATCTTGGAAGAGCTGAATGCAGTCGACTGGCTGGCGGAGGTGCTCGTGCCAATCAACGGGTTTTCGTCGCGCGAGGAAATGACCGCGTCGACGCGCCCTGTCTTCGGCGGACTCACCCGACCGGTTAGGTTAATCCAAAGCGACGGCCCCGCGGCCGAAAATCTCCGGCGTCGGGCGGAATCCGCCGGGCTAATCGCCGCGGACGCGGCGGGGATCGGCAAGGGCTGGAACGTCTGGCTCGCGTTCGGCGTCGCGCTCGCCGACGGCATGGACGGCGTGCTCGCGGTGCATGACTCTGACATCGTCCACTACCGCCACGAAATGCTGTTGCGCCTGTGCGCACCGGTCGTGCATCCGGATCTCGGGTACGAATTCTCGAAGGGCTACTACCGGCGGATCACCGAGGGCGTGATGTTCGGACGGGTGACTCGTTTGTTTGTGGCGCCGCTGCTGCGCGCGGCGATCCGGGTGGCCGGGCATCATCCGCTGTTCGATTTTCTCTCGACATTTCGTTATCCACTTGCGGGCGAATGCGCCTTGTCGACATCGGTGGCGCGGGCAATGCCGATGCACTCTGGTTGGGGTTTGGAAATCGGGCTTTTGTGCGAAATCCATCGGCGGGTTCCGCCGGGTCGCGTGTGCCAAGTCGAGCTTGGCCCGAACTACGAGCATAAGCATCGCCCATTGCGCACCGCGCGCGGGCGCGGCGGCTCGGACCTCGTCGAAATCGCGCACGAAATCGCCGGCGTCCTCGTGGCGCAGATGCGCGCGGAGGGAATCGTGCTCGACGCCGAGGGGCTGGACGCAGTCGCCACCGCTTATCGCAAGACGGCGGCGGAGGCCGTGAAGCGGCACGCGCACGACGCGGTGCTCAACGGCCTGCGGCACGATGAGGAAAAGGAACGCGCTGCGACCGCAGCGTTTGCCGACGCCCTCGGCGAGGCCATCAGCGGGGAGTGCGGAACGCCGTTCGCACTGCCCGCGTGGAGCCGCATGTTCGCGGCGATGCCGACAATCACCGACGACCTGCGCGGGCTTGTCGTGGACGCTCCCCGGTAGAGCGACAAGGTAGAACGCGATCTCCGAGCGCGTTGGCAAAAGCAAATGCAGCCCGCGCCCGCGGGCCGCCAAGCCCATTGACGACGCGCTCGGAGATCGCGTTCCACTATCTCCGGGCCGATTACTTGTCGCCCATGCTCAGCGTCTTGAATGCGACCGCGGCGACGGCGCCGCCGAGGAAGTCAGCCACGAGATGAATCCAGACCTGGCTCGTCTGGACGAGGCCCATGATCGTGGCGCCGATCGCGACGGCCGGATTGAAAGCTCCGCCGGAAATTCCGCCCACCGCGAACGCGCCCACCATCACCGTGCCGCCGATCGCTAGGCCGTAGAACGAGTTATTCGCATTCGCTTTCGCGGTCGCGGCGTTGAGCACCACCCACGCGAGCGCGAACGTGAAGAGGAACTCGGCGAGAAACGCCGGTCCCACCGCGAGCGTCCCGGCGGCCGCCTTGGGGGCGCCGACGAGGAATCGCACCGCGAACGCAGCCACGCCGGCGCCCAGCACCTGGAACACCATGTAGGGAATCGCGTCGCTCATGGGACAAGCGCCGCGGAGGGTGGCGGCGAGCGTGACGGCCGGATTGTAGTGGCCGCCCGAGATGTGGCCGCCCGCATAAATCATGACCGCCAGCGCCAGGCCGATGGCGATGGGCGGTATCACGCCCGCGGCACTGGGAATCACGGTGCAACCAATGGTGAGAACGAGGAAAAACGTACCGATGAATTCAACGACGTATTTGTTCATAAGAATTTGCTGCGGGGCTGAATAGGAACGATGAATGATGCCAGAGGTGGTTACTTCGAGGAACGGTCTGGACGTGTCCAGTGGAACTTTTGCAGCCTCGCCATGGAGACTCTCAGATGCGCGCAAGAATGACCGTTGCGCGCCGGCCCGGATCATGCGCAATGTCGCCGGGATGATCGAAGCGTTCTCGCTGGGTAAAGTTTTCCCTGACCGCCAGCGCCCGGTCGTGGCGGTCGACGACGTCAGTTTCCGCTGCGCGCCCGGCGAGATCTATGGGTTGCTGGGCGCGAATGGAGCGGGGAAGACCACCACGATGCGCCTGCTGGCCACGATGTTACGGCCGACGTCGGGCACGGCAATCGTCGGTGGCCACGACGTGGTTCGCGAGCCGGAGCGGGCGCGCCGCTGCCTCGGGTTCCTTTCGACCGCGACCGCGCTGTACGCGCGCCTCACCGCCTTCGAGATGGTGCAGTATTTCGGCCGCCTGCACGGGCTGGATGACGCCGCGATTGCCGGTCGCGCATCGGATCTGTTCGCCCGCCTCGACATGAACGAGTTTCGCGACCGCCGCTGCGAGAAGCTTTCCACCGGGCAGAAACAGAAAGTGTCGATCGCGCGTACGCTGATACACGACCCGCCGGTGATGATCTTTGACGAGCCGACAAACGGCCTCGATGTCATGTCGGCGCGCACGATCGTCGCATTCGTGCGCGAATGCCGTGCGGCGGGCAAGGCGGTCATCTACTCGACGCATATCATGTCGGAGGCCGACAAACTCTGCGATCGCATCGGAATCATCCATGGTGGCCGCCTCCTCGCCGAGGGCACCGCCGCCTCCCTCAAGTCCGCCCACGGTGGCGATCTCGAGGACGCCTTCGTCGCCCTCGTGGACGCCGCTTAGACCGTCAGCTTTTCTTCCTTCTTTCCTTTCCATGAGCCCAGTCTTCACCATCTACCGCAAGGAATTGAAGGATATTCTTCGCGATCGGCGCACGATCATTTCGATGCTCGTGGTTCCGATGGTCGTGATGCCGATCATCATGCTGCTCTTCGGCGGCGTGTCCGCAAAACTGGTCCAATCCGCGCTGGAGCAGGTGCCCGAAATCATGCTGCTGGGCGGCGAGGATTCGCCGAAGATTCGCGCGGCGCTGGCGTCGGACAGGGGATTGAAGCTGATTCCAGTCGCGCCGGATTACGCGGCGCGCATCTCGAACAAGACTCTGCGCGCGGCGGTCGAATTGCCGCGGGATTTCGACGAGCGGATCGGCGAGGCAAATGCAACGGTGCCGACGAAAATTTATTATTACCAGGGGGAGCTGCGTTCCGGTTTCGCCGCCGAGGCGATCGAGAAATGCCTGCGAGATTATCGCGACAAGGTGTTGACCGATCGCCTCGCAAATCGTGGTCTGCCGGCCGACTTTGCCCGCCCGTTGAACACCGTCCGGCAGAATGTGGCGCCGCCGGAGAAGGTCGGCGGGAATTTCATCGGCACGATCCTTCCGTACATCGTGATTCTGCTTTGCCTGACCGGCGCGCTTTATCCGGCGTTCGATTTGACTGCCGGAGAAAAGGAGCGCGGCACGATGGAGACGATTCTGTCCTCGCCCGCTTCGCGGACGCAGCTGGTGCTGGGAAAATTTTTCGTGGTGCTCACGGCGTCGATCCTCACGGCGTTGTGTTCGCTGCTTTCGATGACGACAATTTATCTGATTTCGCGCGGACTATTTGGCCTGGCGCTAAAGGGGAAGATGAGCCTGGGCACGTTCACGGTGGCGCCGGGCTCCGTGCTGGCCGTGCTGGTGCTCCTGCTGCCACTGGCCGTGTTATTTTCCGCGCTCCTGCTCGCGGTGGGAACCTTTGCTCGCAGCTTCAAGGAGGCGCAAAGCTACGCCGGGCCACTGATCCTGATGGCGATTTTGCCGGCGGCGGCGGCCTTGCTGCCGGGCGTGGACATGAGTCCCAAGCTTGCCTTCATTCCGATTCTCAACCTCAGCCTTGTGAGTAAGGAAATCTTTACCGGCGCGTTTCCGTGGGGGTATATCGCGCTCGTGTTCGCGTCGACCTGCCTGTATGCGGCGTTCGCGCTGTGGCTCGCCGCGAGGATGTTCAACCGCGAGTCGGTGTTGTTTCGGACATGACCGCGGCGGCGCAGCGCCGCCTGGAAACTCGAAGTGCGAAACTCGAAGAGAGTTTAAGGCGGATAAGCTAAGAAAGTTTGAAATGGCGCCCTTGAAGCTTTCCGTCCGTTATCCGTTTCCGCCTTTTCTTCGAGTTTCGAAATTCGAGTTTCGAGTTTCGAGTTTCCGAAGCGGCTCAGCGGCGGCGTCTACTTCCCCGCTTTGCGCTTCTCCGCGCCGCCAACGTATTTGTTCACCTGGCGCGTGATAAACGACAATAACGCCGGCTGCACAAAGGGAAGCAGAAGCCGCGCGGCCGTCAGCGCGATGCCGACAATGGCGCTGCCACCCGCGAACTTCGCGGCCGATGGCCGCGGTGGACCGAATTTCGACGCGAGCCCGGACCAGACGTTTTGCGGTTCCTCGCGGCGGCGGCGCCACGGCACGAAAAGCGAGGCCAGGCCGAGGACGCCCGCGGCGCCGGCGATCCAAACGACCGGACTTCCTTTGACGGATTCCTTCACGCGATTCGGAAAATCAAGCCCGCGGCGCACCGCCGCCGTTTGTTGCGACATTGCAGCGCGGGCGCGAGTCAAGTCGAGCGCGAGCTGACGTTTTCGTTCCTCGTCGCTCATTTTGGGCGGCCGGGCTCCATCGGCGGGGTTTCGCTTTTCAACCAAGTGCGGTCTTTGCGCAGTTCGGAAATCGTCTCGGTGAATGCCGGCACGCTGACGCGGGTCTTGATGCTCAGCGCGCAGACCACGACGATCAGGAGATGCGCGCCGCCAAAGGCCGCGGTCAGCGCGGGCCAACTCCATCCGGTCCATCCATGCACGAGGAAGACGAGCCCCAGCACCACGAAGATGTACCCAAGGGCGAGCGCCAGCACCGCGACAACCCCAAGGATGAGAACCCGAAGATAGTTGCGTGCGGCGGCGCGGGACTCGATTCCGAGTAACTCGAGCCGCGCCCCTACATAGCCCGAAAACGAGCCGAGCAGAGACGCGAGGCTGTCAAACAACCCCGGCTGCCGCGCGGCGGTCGGGCGGATTTTCGGGCTTGATGCTTCCACTCCGGACGAATCAATGGCTTAGCGCCGGAAGAGCATGCCGAGGACGAAGCCCACGCCCAGCGCCGTGACGACAGCGCGCATCGGGTTCTCGCGAATGTAGACTTCGCTGTCGCCTTGAAACGTCTTCGCGCGGTCGCGCGCCGTGCCGTAATAGTCCTGGGCGTAGTCGCGCCACTCGGACGCCTTCGCGCCGGCGGTCGCGCGAAACTCCTGGGCCTTTGCGGTGGCGCTGTCGCGGAATTCTTGGGCCTTGGCGGTGGCGTTGTCGCGCAGTTCCTGGGCCTTGGCGGTGGCGGCGGCCTTCAGGTCGTCGGCCGCGCGCCGGGCGTGGGCCTTGCCGGTCTCGAAGCGGCTGGCCGCCTCATTGCTGGATTCTTCAGGGGTGGGTGTCTCGTTGTTCATAGGATTGGTTGGCGGGGATGGCAGTGAGCAATCGGGCGCGGACGCCCTGCCGGTTGGGAAAAGCTTACTTTTCGCGGAAGGTGATGCGAGCTTTCGTAAGATCATAGGGCGAAAGCTCGAGGGTGACCCGATCACCCGGTACGATGCGGATGAAGTGCTTGCGCATCTTGCCCGAGATGTGCGCGAGCACGATCTGGCCACCCGGCAGCGCCACCCGGAACATGGTGCCGGGGAGCACCTCTTTGACCACGCCGTCGGCGGTGATGGCTTCTTCTTTGTCGGACACGGCGCGAATCTGCCGTGCGTCGACCACTTTGGCAATGGCGGAAGCGCCAACGCACCCGGCCGGTTGAGTTGGCCCCGAAGGCACGAGGGACACGAATTAAAGGAGAGCAATCGAAGTCGCTCCGTCCATCCCTCTTCTTCCTTCCTGTTCCTTGTTCCTTTGCCTACGGCTCTAAGGGCCGCAGCGTGTAGGCCGCCATTCGCCGCATAAAATCGGCAAAGCTCGGCGTGGTGTCGCTCGCGATGCGCTGAATCAGCGGGGTCTGGCGCGGTGCGGCAGCGGGATGGTGCCGGCGGCGCTGCTTCTCGTCGCGCAATCTTTCGGCCTTCACCTCATGGCGCGTGCGCCCGTTCTGCCGGGCCTCGAGTTCCTCAATCAAAAGTCGGCGCGCGTAGAACCGGTTCATGCCCTGGCTGCGCTCGCGGCCGCACCGGACGCGAATGCCAGTGGGCTTGTGGATGAGGTGTACGCCGTGCATGCCGTCACCAGCGTGAAAATAGCCTTCCTCAAGTTGATGCTCCAAAATCTGGAGAGACTGCATGCGACGCAGGAGTTCATCCTGTTTTTGCGGCGAGACGGGGAATCGCAGCATAGTTTACCGGACGCCGCCGGTTGCGCTGTCGAATACAACGTCAGTCATTAATGATGAGACACCATGCGCTGGAGGGAACTTGCGACGGACCAGACCACCATGGCAAGCAAAATTCCGGATGGTGACAAATTCTTCGCGGACGGTGCACCCCAGATAGCGCTGCGAGGGGCGATGATTTGGTTCGCTGCCAGTCGGACAAAACGGCATTTGTCAGAAGATAAATCACTTCGACCCAGCGCGAATTCAAGCCCTGATTTTTGACGTTTTCGGCACGGTCGTCGACTTCCGCGGCAGCATCATCGTCGAGGTCGACGCGCTCGCGCGCTCGCGGGGCTGGGGCACGTCGATCCCGCCGCTTTCGCCGAGGCTTGGCGCGCCCGTTCCCGACCGGGCACGGACCGCGTGATTCGCGGCGAGGTGCCTCTTATGAACTTGGACCAAATCATGCGCGAGGCGCTTAACCCGTTGCTCGCGGAGTTCGGCCTGGATCCATTGGACGAAACGGAACGGGTGGACCGGTGTCTGGCACCGGCTCAAACCCTGGCCTGACGCTGTCGAGCGCCAGCGTGGCGCAGTCGGCGAATCTTTCGAGGCGCGCCGGATTGCCGTGGAATGGCGTCCTGTGTGCGGAATTGCTCCTGGCAGACAAGCCCCACCCGCGCACGTATGGCGGCGCCCTCGAGTTGCGCGCGCGCGAACCATCGAAGACGATGCTGGTGGCGTCGAATGCGTTCGATTTGCGCGCGGCCCAGACTCACGGCCTGCGCGCGGCGCGCGTTCGCCGCCCGCTTGAATACGGTCCGGATGGACAGCCGGATCTCATCCCGGACCCAGAATTTCAAATCGCCGCGGACAGGCTGATCGCTCTCGCGGATCAGCTGGGAAGCTGAGGCGCGCCTTGCGCGTCGGCGCAGCGGTGGCGATGATCCTACACTGTCTCTCACTGCCATGAGCGCCCCATCGAACGACGAAGTCGCGAATCAGCCCCCGCTGCTGCAGGGCCACAACATCTTTTCGGGTGACGAGGCGCTGCAGGAGGCCGTCGCGCGGGAGGGGGCGGGCTGGGCCGTCGACACGCTTTCTGCGCTGGGCCTGCAACTGGGACGGCCGGAAGTGATCGAACTGGGAAATCTCGCGAACAAATTTCCACCCGGGCTGCAGACGCATGATCGTTTCGGGCGACGGCGTGATGAGGTCGAGTTTCATCCGGCGTGGCATGACCTGATGACGATTTTTATGCGCGCGGGCCTTCACGCGTCGGCGTGGAGCGACCCGCGACCCGGCTCGCACGTGGCGCGGGCGGCGGCATTTTTCCTGTGCGGACAGATCGAAAATGGCGCGCAGTGCCCGCTCACCATGACCTTCGCGGCCGTGCCGGTGCTGCGACGCCACTCCGTCGCGCTGCCCATGCTTTCGGAGACGTGGTTGCCGCGGATTTTTTCGCGCGACTACGATCGCCGCTTTCTGCCGGTGAACGAAAAGACGAGTGCGCTGATCGGGATGGGCATGACGGAAAAGCAGGGCGGCTCCGACGTGCGAACCAACACGACTAGAGCCGTTCCAGAGAGCGAGAGTGGCCCGGGACGGGCGTATTTGTTGACCGGCCACAAATGGTTTTTCTCCGCGCCGATGTGCGATGCGTTCCTGGTGCTCGCGCAGGCGCCGGGCGGATTGAGCTGCTTCTTTACACCGCGTTTTTTACCGGATGGCAGGCGCAACCCGCTGTGCATCCAGCGGCTCAAGGACAAGCTCGGCAACCGATCGAACGCCAGCAGCGAGGTGGAGTTCGCCGGCACCCAAGGCTGGCTGCTGGGCGAGGAAGGCCGCGGCGTGCCGACGATTGTCGAGATGGTCAATCACACGCGGCTCGACTGCGCGGTCGGCACCGCGGGCATCATGCGCCTCGCGCTTTCGCACGCGCTGCATCACGCGTCGCACCGCAGGGCGTTCGGCCGCCGATTGATCGGGCAGCCGTTGATGCGCAACGTCCTCGCCGATCTCGCGCTGGAATCCGAGGCGGCCACCGCGCTCGGGCTGCGCGTGGCGCGGACATTTGATGCGGCCGACGACCCGCGCGAAGCTGACCTGCGACGCGTGCTCACGCCTGCCGCAAAATACTGGGTTTGCAAGCGCGGTCCGATGTTCGCTGCAGAAGCGATGGAAGTGCTCGGAGGCAACGGGTACGTCGAGGAATCGGTCCTGCCGCGGCTCTATCGCGAAATGCCGGTGAATTCGATCTGGGAAGGCTCCGGCAACGTCATGTGCCTCGATGTGCTCCGTGCGGCCGCAAAATCGCCCGACGGGATTGCGGCCGTCTTCGCGGAGATTGACGCCGCGCTGGGATCTGACCCTCGGCTGGATCGATTCGCCGAAAAGGTAAGGGACGATTGGATGAAGGGGAAAATCGAGGAAGCGAATGCGCGACGGCTCTCCGAGTCAATTGTGCTTGGCGTGCAAGCGTCGTTACTCGTCCGTTTTGCGCCGCCGGCGGTGGCGGATGCGTTTTGTGCGTCCCGCTTGGAGCGCGACGGCGGTCGCGCGTTTGGCACCCTGCCCTCCGGCGTCGACGTCGCAACGATTTTGGCTCGCGCTTGGTCCTAGGTGGAACGCGAAGTCCGGGCGCGGTGGCAAAATGTCCGGAGCGTTTCGGTAATACGTCCCTCCCAGCTTGAGATTCCGCGTATCCGCGCGGACATTCCAGCGATGAGCAGGCAACTAGAAGTCGGTGATCCAGCGCCGAAATTTTCCGCGGTCGCCGTCGGTGGCGACTATACCGGCGACGGCACGAAGGTTTCGCTCCGCGACTTCGCCGGGAAAAACGTCGTCCTCTATTTTTATCCGAAGGACGACACGCCCGGCTGCACCAAACAGGCGTGCGGATTGCGCGATGCCTGGGGCGAACTCAGCAAGAGGGCCGTGATCTTCGGCGTGAGCGTGGACAATGCCGACAGCCACCGGAAGTTCATCGAGAAATTCAGTCTCCCGTTTCCGCTGCTGTCCGACGACGACAAGAAAATCGTCGGGGACTATGGCGTGTGGGTCGAGAAGAGCATGTACGGCAAGACCTACCTGGGGGCGGAGCGCTCGACGTTTGTCATCGGTCCCGACGGGAAATTGCGCGCGATTTTCCGAAAGGTGAAACCCGAAGAGCACGTGGACGTTTTGCTCGCCGAACTCCGATAAGACCGGTCCCGTCCTCGCTGCCGATCCTCTTCGTAACGCGGCCCAGCCGCCTCCCTCCTGCATGAAAAACAAGGCTTTCCTCGCGCAATTCGAGAAATTGGAACGATTGATCGAGCGGCTGCCGGAAGGGTTGCAGAAGCCGATCCTGCGCGAGATCGTGCCGCTCAAGGAATTGTTCCTGCGGCAACGGCCGCCGCGCCTCGCGCTCACCGGCGATCCGTCCGTGGATGCCGCCGCGTTGTTCTCCGCGTTGTTCGGCGCGCTGCTGCCCCCCGAGGCCACGCAGTCGCGCGGCTGGCAGGAATTTTCGCGCGGTGGCCGCGGGACCATTCGCGTGCTGGACGCGCGACCAAGCGGTCCCTTGGGCGCGCTCAACGACGCGACGCGCGTGGCCGCCTCCGCTGAGACTCCCGATCTCGTGCTGCATCTGCATGGCGGGTCGACGGGCCGTGCCACGGATTTCGACGGACTTGAGGTACTGATGCAATTCGTCAGCGATCGACACGAGCGCCGCCCGGGCTTGATCGGCGTGGCGGTGGCGGGCGTCACGGAACAACCCGCGCCCGCGGAACTCGAGGCTTCGCGCCGCACGCTGGAGGTTGCGCTCGCCGGCCGGCCGGAGTTTGGCGGTCACCTTACGCCCACGTTGGGCGTCGCCACCGCGGTCCGTTTCCGGCCGGACGGGACGCTGGATGAGTCGAGCGACCACCGACACAATATCGAAGTCCTGGCGAATCTCCTCGTGGCTGAACTGCCGAACGAGGCCAAGCTAGACATGGCGCGTTTGAGCAGCGCGCGCGACGGCCAGGCCGCGATTGCAAAATCGCTTGTGAAATCCGTCACCGCCGCCTGCGGCGCGATCGGCACGCAGCCGATTCCGCTTGCGGATCTGCCGGTGCTCCTGACGCTGCAAATCATGATGGTGTCGGGCATCCTCTACATCAGCGGACGCGAGGCGAGCTTCCGCTTGGGCGCGCAGTTTCTCGCCACGCTCGGCCTGAATTTCGGCGCGGGCTTCGCCTTTCGTGAGGTGACGCGTTCACTCGTAAAATTCTTCCCCGGCTGGGGCAACGCGATCTCGGGCGTGGTGGCGGCCGGCGGCACGTACGCGCTGGGGCGCACGGCGACGGCGTATTTCATCGAGGGCGTCTCGCTTGGAGAAGCGAAGAAGTTGTTCAAGCGGCAGCGCCGGGAGCAGCCGCGGTTGTTGCCCGAAAAGGCGAGAATTGAGAAGCCGCAAATTCGACACGAATAGCCACGTTTTATTTTTTCCAGGGCGTTGGGCCATCCGTCGAGTTCGATTCGGGGAGCGAATCCATTTAAAAATTCACCCGCCTTGAATCTCTCGGATATTCGCGCGGCGCTGGACTCCCTCGGTCGCGAGCCGAGCAAGAGCCTCGGGCAGAATTTTCTGCACGATCAAAACGTCGCGCGCGCCATCGTCGCGGAGATCGATCCGCGGCCGGGTGAGCGGATCGTCGAGATTGGCCCGGGGCTCGGTGCGCTGACTGGGTTCGTGCTGGACTCCGGGGCGTCGGTCACCGCGATCGAGAAGGACGGCGTGCTCGCGGATTTCTTGCGCGAGCGATATCGCGGGCGTGATCTCGAGGTCATCCATGCCGACGCGCTCGACTTTGACCTGCGCTCGCTTTGGCCGCGGCAGCCGGTGAAAATCCTGGGTAACCTGCCGTACAACGTTTCCAGCCAGCTCATTTTTCATTTCACCAGCGCACTTTCGCCGGCGCAGCGCTGCCTCTTTTTGGTGCAGCGCGAGATGGGCGACCGCTTGCGCGCCGCGGTCGGTTCGGCGGACTATGGGCTGCCGACCGTGCTGCTCGGGCGCCGGTGGCGGATGACCGAGCGACGGCGCTTGCGCCCAAGCGTGTTCCTACCGGAGCCAAAGGTGGATTCCGCGCTGATCGATTTCACGCGCCGTGTGCCGGACGAGGTGCCGTCGTGCGACCCGGAACTGTTTGAACACATCGCTCGCGCGGGATTCTCGCAACGGCGCAAGCAGCTCCGGAAGATGCTCGAAGCGGAGCTGCGCGGTGCAAATTGGCCGAAGCTCGCGCTGGCGATCGGGATTTCCGAGACGGCCCGGGCGGAGGAGCTTTCGCTGACCCAGTGGATCGCATTGACCAAACAGCTTGCGCCTCTCGGCGCCGCGCAGGACGGGACCGCGGAGATTTTCGACGTGGTGGATGAGGCGGACCGCGTGATGGGCCAGGCGCCGCGCGGAGAGGTCCATGCGGAGCGTTTGCGGCATCGCGCGGTGCACATTTTCATCGTCAATTCGATCGGCGAGATTTTTCTCCAGCGGCGGTCCGCGTGGAAGGATCAGGCGCCGGGTTGCTGGGGCTCGAGTGCGGCCGGCCATCTTGATCGCGGCGAGGATTATCCCGCGGCGGCGATCCGCGAGCTCGCCGAGGAACTGGGCCTGCGCGGAATTCAGCCGGGGTCGATCGAGGAAATGGCGACCTTGGCGCCGACCGCGACCAATGGCTGGGAATTTGTGCGCCTGTACCGGTTGCGGCACGACGGGCCCTTCCACTGGCCGGCCGCGGAAGTGGAGACCGGGGCGTTCTTTCCGACTGCTCTGGTCGCGGGTTGGCTGGCGACGCGGCCCGGGGATTTTTCCCCGGGTTTTCAGGAATGCTGGGCCGCCGCGCGAGGCCTTGGGCTTGCGTAAAGGCCTGAAAGCCGCCAAACATCCGACCCGCCGACCCTGAATTCCGATGGCTGTACCGCTTACATTTGACGCCGAAGGCGCCCCGATTCACCGCCCTCGGAACGTGGACTGGCGCCGGGCCGCGGCACTGCTTTACGGCGATTGGGGCACGAGCAAAGCCTACGTCATCGGCATGGGCTTTGCCGTCGCCGGGTTCGGCTCGTTGTGGATTATTCTGGCGGTCTGCGCGCTGACCGGTGTGGTCGGCTACATGTATTCCATCGTCTGCCGCCTATTCCCGGAGGGCGGCGGCGTTTATTCCGCGGCGCGCCTACAGGGACGGTCGCTCGCCGTGCTCGGGGCGTTGTTGCTCGTGGCGGACCTCACCGTCACTGCGAGCTTGAGCGCGTATTTCGGAATCATTTACCTCGGCGTGCCCGCGAAGTATGCCGCGTTCGTCGCGATGGGAATCGTCGGTGTGCTGGGCTTCCTGAATGCGTACGGACCGCGTCACAGCGGCAGCCTCGCCGTCCTGCTGGCGGTGCCGACGGTGATAGCCGTCATTGCCATTCTCGGCCTGAGCATCCCGTATTGGACTCTGCAAAACATCCAGCCGCCGCACGAGAGCCTCGGGCACGTGTGGGTGCATTTTGTCGGTGTCATCCTGGCGCTTAGCGGCGTGGAGGCTATCGCAAACATGACCGGTGTCATGCGGCTGGATCCTGGGGCCAAGGCCGATCAGCCGCGCGTCAGTCGGACCGCGAATCGCGCCATTTTGATTGTCGCGATCGAGGTGGTGGTCGGCACGGCGCTTCTCGGCCTCGCGATGCTCTCGCTGCCCGCCGCGCTCGGCCCCGAGCTGGCCACCCGCCAGGACGACATGCTGAAGTTTCTGGCCGAGCAATTTGGGTCGATGACGATCACACCGGCCTTTGGAAAGATTTTTGGCGCCGTTGTGGGCATCATTTTCGCCTTTCTGCTGCTCAGCGCGGTGAACACCGCGATCGTCGCAATGATCGGCCTGCTCTACATGATGGGGCAGGACGGCGAAATGCCCCCGGTCATGACCCGTCTGAATGGCCATGGCGTGCCGCGGTGGCCGTTGGTCGTCGCGTCGGTCCTGCCCATCATCGTCCTGTTTTTTGCGAGCAACGGCGAGGCCCTCGCCGGGCTCTATGCGATCGGCGTCGTCGGCGCCATCACCGTGAATCTGGGCGCTTGCTCCTTTAACAAAAAGCTCCCCATGCACGCCCTCGAGCGCGTGCTCATGGTCGGTTGCTTCCTTTTGCTCGCCGCTGTCGAATTGACGCTCGCGCGGACCAAGCCCGACGCGTTGTTCTTTGTCTTGTGCGTGATCGGATTGGGTTTCGGCATGCGGACTTATTCCCACCGCTTGTCCGGCCTCAAGACCATGACCGTGCCTACCGCGGTCGCCGACATCGTCACGCCCGAGGCGGTCGCGGAAATGCGCCGGCCTTCGCTCGATGGCGGCCGCCTGCTGGTGGCCGCGCGCGGCCTGACACCGGTGCTGCGTTTTGCCCTCGAAGAGGCGGTCCTGCGCAAATCAACCCTTTACTGCCTTTACATCAAAGAGGTGTCCATCCTCCTGATGGGCCGGCCGCATGGAGCCGCTCGGGCCCGCTGGCAGGACGATCCCCAGGCGAACGCCATCATGTCGTTCATGCTCAATCTCGCCGACGAGAAAGGCGTCTGCGTCGTGCCGGTGTACGCCGTCAGCGACGACCCGGCCACGACCATCCTCGATCTCGCTGCGACGGTGGCGGCGGATTATGTCCTCCTGGGTGCCTCGGGTCGGCAGTACATGAGCAAGCTGCTGCGGGGCAACGTGGTCACGGAGGTCGCTTCCAACCTTCCCGAGGACATTGGCCTGCTGATCCACAGTTGAACCGGGTGCACCAGGCGCGGCCGAAGCAATGGTTGGGAAAGCGCCCGATTGCGTAAACCTTGGCAGGAAAATAGCTATTGACGGAGGCGGCGAGTGGAATCACCTTTCCCGCCCGTTTTAGAAATCCCTTTTTATGGCAAAAGTTTGCGACATTACCGGAGCGCGCGTCAGCCGCGGCCACACCATTCACCGCCGCGGTCTCGGCAAGAAGCAGGGGGGCGTGGGCCGCCACGTGACCGCCATGACCCCGCGCACGTTCACGCCCAACCTGCACGCGAAGAGGATCTTCGTCCCGGAGCTCGGGAAGCACGTCGAGGTGAAATGCACCGCCCGCGCTTTGAAAACGATGGCAAAAAATGGAATTTACTCCACACTGAAGAAGGCGGGACTCGTCAGCTGACCGCCTCGACTCCTTAACTGACCCCTCACCCCAGCCCGAACCTCATCATGGCCTTCAGCGTCAAAAGCAAAAAGTCCGGCAAGACCTACTTCCTGCACGAGCGTGATCAGGAACTCAAAGGTGGACACCGCGTAAAACTTTACTATTTCGCCGGCGAAGCCAAGGTCGGCGCGATCGACGCCCTCCCCGCCGGATATCTTGTCGACGAAAATGAGAAGACGGGTCTTCCCCTTTTGAAGAAGGCCCGCTGACACCCGTTTTTCGCGTCATCACGATTTTCCGCAAACCGGGCCGCTTGAGAGAGCTGCCCGGTTTGTTATTTTCCGGGGCTTTCTTCCGACCATGAGCCAGACCACCAACCCGCCTGCCCCCGCCGTCGCCGCGTCCAAGCGCCGCGTCATCCCGGTCAGCATCCTCACCGGTTTCCTCGGCGCGGGAAAGACCACTCTGCTGAACCACATCCTGCGCGAGCAGAGCGAATACAAGTTCGCCGTCATCGTGAACGAGGTGGGCAAGGTCGGCATCGACGGCGCCCTCGTGGAAAACCAGCGCGACGAGGTGGTGGAGCTGTCCAACGGCTGCGTCTGCTGCACCGTGCGCAAAGACCTTGTTCTCGGAATCCAGAAGCTGCTCAAGCGCGGGGGATTCGACTACCTGCTCATCGAAACCACCGGCATCGCCGATCCGGGACCAGTCGCTCAGACCTTCGTGAATATTCCGGCGCTGCAGCAGTTTGTGCAGCTCGATGGCATCATCACCGTGGTCGATGCGGAGCAAATTTTTCGGCAGATGAAGGAGACCGACGTCGCCGGGGCGCAAATCGCGCTCGCCGACACGATCCTGCTGAACAAGACGGATCTGGTTGACGAGAACCACGCGAAGCAGGTGACGCAGCGCATCCGCGCCATCAACCCGCATTGCGCCATCATCCGCTCGCAACAAAGCAAAGTGAACCTCAAGCTGCTTCTCGACGTCCACGCGTTCGACGTTGACCAGAAGCTCGCGGTCGATCCCGCTTTCCTGGACGAACTGCGCGGGGACCGCACCCACGCTGACATCGCGTCGTGTGCATTCGAGTTCGACCAGCCCTTCGACGTCGAGAAGTTCGAGGCGTTCGTGCAACTGCTGACCGAGCGCGAGAAGGTGTACCGCTCGAAGGGATTTCTGGCGGTGGCCGGGCACAATCACCGGGCGATTTTTCACGGCGTGAACAATCGCTTCCACATTTTTTGGGATCGTCCGTGGCGCGCGGGAGAAACCCGGCGCAGCCAGTTCGTCTTTATCGGCAAGAAACTTGACGAAGCGAAGATCGAAAAGGGCCTGCGGGCCTGCCTGGGGTGAAGAAGAGTGACAAGTGACGAGAAAGTAAAAGCAACAACCGCTCGCCGCCCAACTCGTTACTTGTCACCCGTCACTCATTGGTCACCTCGCTTCGTCTGGCGCAAGCTCGCTTCGGCGAAATGGGCAGACGCCTGGGTGGAGCGTCTGCGCGGATTGGACGGCTCGCGACTGGCGGTGATCCAGATGGCGGGCGCACGTGGTCTGCGGATCGAATACTATTGCCTGACCCGCGCGGAAGGGGAGCGCATCGTCGGGCGCTTCGGGGGCGGTCTCCGGCCGTTGCGCCCGGAGTCATGGCGACCGCGCGGCGCTCCGGTCGCGGCCAAACCGCTGCTTTTTGGCGACCGGTTGGTCGTGACGGGTCGCGAGGAGGAACTCGCGTCGCTTCGGGCAAAGTATCCCCAGCGCGTCGTCCTGTGCATTCCCGCGGCGCTGGCGTTTGGCACCGGAGAGCACGCGACCACGGCGATGTGCCTGAGGCTTCTGCTTGGCGGCGCGGGTCGACGGATCGCCGCGCGTTGGAACATGCTGGATCTGGGAACGGGCAGCGGCGTGCTCGCGCTGGCCGCGCGGGCGCTGGGCGCGCAAGGTGCGATGGCCCTCGACTACGATCCGCCCTGCGTGCGGACCGCCCGCGAAAACGGACGGCTCAATGGTGTGCGCGGGGTGAAGTTCACGGTGGCCGACGTCCACGCGTGGAAGCCAGCACAGCGGTGGGACGTCATCACTGCGAATTTGTTCAGCATCGTGCTTGTGCGCGTGATGCCCAAGCTGCGCCGCGCGCTGGCGGCAGATGGCGACCTCATTGTCTCGGGCCTGCTCGCGGATCAGGCCGATGAAGTGCGGGCGGCGGCCGGGTCGGCCGGGCTTGAGCTCGTGGAAATTCGTCGCCAGGGTCGCTGGCGCGCACTCCATCTGCGGCACCGCGCGAAAGCGGTGGCAAAGCGGCGCGCGACGCGATAATAAAGGAGACCGTCCTACGCGCTTCGCCCCATGCCCCGCTATTACAGCAAACTGCAATCCGTCGCCCACCCCGAGTCCGCCACGGGCGAATTACTTTCCGAGGAAGCCGAGGGTTCGCTGACGCCGGAACAACTCGCGGACGACGTGGCGCGGACGCAGGAAAAACTCGCGCACCTGCGGCGCGAGCAGGAAATGCTCGAGCGGCAAAAGCGTGACCTCGAGGATCTGGCCCGCCGGCAGGGTGAGTTTCAAGTCGGCCGCGAGGAATTGCTCGACAAGCTGACGCGTGGACTGGCGTTCCTCGAGCGGCAGACCGCCGACGCGCACCGCCGGGTGGAGCAACTCGAAGGCGGGACGGGAAATTTCCGGACTCACATGGGGGCGCTCGAGGCGATTGAGCCGACGCGCTGGTCGCAGGCGGAAGCCGGCAAGGAACTAACGCGCGCGTTGGGTCTGTTGGATGTCGCGCGCAACGATTACAATCAGGCCCGGGTCAAGCTTCTCGGGCCCGAGGCCGACGGCAGCGACGCCGTCGATGGCGCCGGTGAATCCGGTCGCGCGAATGAACAACCGTTCCTGTACTGGCTGAAGGCGGGTTTCGCGTTCACCCTCCCGCTCCTGGTGATCACTTTGATGATCTTTTGCATTTTGTGCTGGCGGCTGTGGCGAGTCGCGTGAGGATATAGCCGCGCCCCCGCCGCGTTCGCGCGAACAGTTTTTTGTTCCAAACGCGGCGCGTTCAATAAAGTCCGATCGATTTCACCGAACCCTCATGCCGAACAAGAAACGCTCCTCGAAATCGACGGATGCCGACACGCCCGCGCTCTTTGGCAACCTCGATCAGCTGGGGGTCGAGCAGAAACGGGTTCGGGCGGAAATCGAGGCGGCGCAGCGCGCGATCGAGCAGGCGCCGAAGGTGGCGGAGCAATTGCGGCGCAAGGAGGTCGAGCGCGTGCAGGCGCGGGCGGCGGCGGAGCGCGAGACCAGCATCGACCGGCCCCGCACGCTCGCGGGCCAGCGTTCTCCCGGACCGCGCCGCGCGGTCCGCCTCAAGGTCGAGCAACGCGCCATCAAGCAGCAGACGTGGGCGCTAATCGTTTTTCTTCTCGTCGTGATCTTCATGTTGTGGAGCGCGCTGTCTTGAAACAGTTTCCGCGCTCCGTCCCGCGCCCATGCCCGCTCCTGATTTCGATGTCCGTTACGTGGCCACGCTGGCCCGCCTGAACCTCACCGACGAGGAGACGCGCACCTTTCAGCATCAACTCGCCGATGTGCTCGCCTTCGTCGACGCGCTGAAAAAGGTCGACGTCACCGGGGTTGAGCCCACCGCGCACACCAGCGATGTGTTCAACGTCTTCCGCGATGATGTCGCGCGGTCGGGTTTGACCTCCGCCGAGGCGCTCGGCAACGCGCCGCGCCGGGCGAACGATCTCTTCGTGGTCACGAAGGTCGTGGAGTAGGCCAAACCGCGAGCCATGAGTCCGCAGGACATCCCATTTCTTTCCGTCGGCGCCCTCCGCACCGCGTTACGCGCGCGTGAATGCTCGCCGGTCGACGTGATCGACGCGCTGGCCGCGCGCCTCGAGAAGGTCGATCCAAAGGTGCGTGCCTATCTCTCGCATGATCTCACCGGCGCTCGCCAAGCCGCAGCCGCCGCGGACGTGAATCTGCCTCTCGGCGGCATTCCGATCGGCATGAAGGACGTGCTCAACGTGAAGGGTCAACCTTGCGGCTGCGCTTCGCACATTCTTGACGGTTACATCGCACCCTACGACGCCACGGCGGTCGCGCGCCTGCGCGCGGCGGGCGCGATTCCATTTGGCCGGCTGAACATGGACGAATTTGCCATGGGCTCATCGACCGAGAATTCGTCGAAGGGGATCACGCACAATCCCTGGGATTTCGATCGCGTGCCCGGCGGCTCGTCGGGTGGCTCCGCCGCCTCGGTGGGCGCCGATCTCGCCTTCGCGGCTCTCGGCAGCGACACCGGCGGATCAATTCGCCAGCCGGCTGCGCTCTGTGGCTGCGTCGGCCTCAAGCCCACCTATGGCCGCATCTCGCGGTATGGTCTGGTCGCATTTGCGTCGTCGCTCGACCAGATCGGCCCGTTCACCAAGACGGTGGAAGATTCCGCCATCCTGCTCGGTTTGATGGCCGGCAAGGATCCGATGGATTCGACGAGTGTCGATGATCCCGTCCCTGACTATGTCGCGGCGCTGGCGGGCGCGAAGGATCTGCGGGGCGTGAAGCTTGGATTGCCGAAGGAATATTTCATCGAGGGCATCACGCCGGCCGTGACCAAGGCCGTGCGCGCCGCCGTGGCGCATTGTGAAAGGCTTGGTGCGGAAATCATCGAGGTCTCGCTGCCGCACACTGAGTACGCGGTCGGCGTCTATTACATCGTCGCCACCGCCGAGGCCTCGGCGAATCTCGCGCGCTTCGATGGCGTGCGATACGGCCATCGCGCGACCGATCCCACGGGGCTGCTCGACCACTACATGCGCACGCGCGCCGAGGGCTTCGGTCCGGAAGTGAAGCGGCGCATCATCCTCGGCACGCACGTGCTCAGCAGCGGATACCACGACGCATATTACCTCCGGGCGCAGAAGGTGCGGACGCTGATCCGGCGCGACTTTTTTCAGGCCTTTGAAAAAGTGGACGCCATCGTCTGCCCGACCTCGCCGTGCGCAGCGTTCAAGCTGGGCGAGCGCACCGCGGATCCGCTGCAGATGTATCTCGCGGATATTTTCACGATCGCCGCGAATCTCGCGGGGATTCCGGGCATCAGCGTCCCGGGCGGCTTTGATGAGACACTTTCACCCGGCAAACCCCTGCCGATCGGCCTGCAGTTCCTGGCGCCAGCGTTCGCGGAGTCAAATCTTCTGCGGATCGCGCACGTGTACGAGCAGACGACTGAGTGGCACCAGAAGCGGCCGGCGCTTTAAGAAAAGGAACAAGGTAGAAGGAGGAAGGAACAAGAGAGTTTGATGTCGGAAGCATTTGGAAGGATTTATCTCGCTTGCGGAGGTCATTGTCTTCTTCCTTCCTCCCTGTTCCTTTTCTTCCATGATGATTCGCCTCGCTGAGCGCGCCGATCTCCCGGCGATCAATGCCATCTACAATCATTACGTTCTTCATTCGACCTGCACGCTGGACGAGGATTTGATGAGCGAGGCGGAGCGCGATGCCTGGTTCGAGCTGCATCGGGGGTCGTATCCCGCGACGGTCGGGGTGATTGATAACGAGGTGGTCGCCTGGGCCTCGCTTTCGAAGTACCGGTCGCGCTGCGCCTACCGGTTTACGGTCGAGAATTCCGTGTACGTGCGGGAGGATCGGCAACGGCGCGGCATCGGCGGGGCTATGCTGGCCGATCTGATCGAGCGGGCGAAGGAGCTGGACGTGCATTCCATCGTTGCCGGCATTGAAGCGGGTCAGGAGGGCAGCATCGTCCTGCACGAGCAGCACGGCTTTGTCACCACCGCGCACTTGCGCGAAGTGGGATTTAAGTTCCGCCAGTGGCTCGACGTGGTCTTCATGCAGCGGATGATGTGAACCATGGCGCGCTTCCGACCTCCCGGTGATTGCCCGGTTTGCGGCGAGTTTGTTGCCGCCGGGGCGAAGTCGTGTCGCGAGTGCGGTTCCTGTGACAAGACCGGCTGGAATGAGGATGCCGAATACGACGGCCTCGATCTGCCGGACGAAGCTTTTGAAGATGAACCGCGTCGGCCCGCGCGTGACGGCAATGTTATGCGGCTAATTTGGTGGGTCGTCGGGTTGCTGCTGCTGGTCGTGACGGCTTGGTACCTGTTTTTGGGGCGCTTGTAGCCGGGACGAAAAACTCGAAGAAAGTATCAAATATGTTTGAAGCGGGAAAACGGCAAACGAGCCCTTTGAGTTTCCCAATTTTTTCGGCCTTAGACTTTCTTCGAGCTTCGCGTTTCGAATTTCGAGTTTCCCCACTCCATCGTCCTCACGTCTTCCAGTGAGGCACACACCCGCCACGCCAGCGCGCGGATTTCATCGGTTGGCCCCACGAGGTCCGGAACCATGATCGCACGCATGCCCGCTGCGTGTGCCGCGCGAATGCCGGCTTCCGAATCCTCCAGGACAAGGCATTCATGTGGCGCGGCGTTGAGTCGTTCCGCGCAAAGCAGAAAGATGTCCGGCGCGGGCTTGCCGCGCGCCACCTCGTCGCCGGTTGTCAGCACTTCAAACCGCGCCACGAGCGGGCCGAGGCTGCGCAGCGCCCATTCGCGCCGCGTCGATGTTGCCACGCCCTTCCGCATCCCGTGCCTTTCAAGCGAAAGGAGGAGATCCCCGAGGCCAGGCTTGTGTGGGATACCGTGCGTCGCGATATGCTCATCCGCGATCCCATTGCAGCGGCCCATGAATCCTGCGGCATCGAATTCAACCCCGTAGATTTCCGCGAGCAGCGTGTGGGAATCCGGGCTGTTTCGGCCCAGAAACCGCCGGAATGTCTCGTCGGGCATTTCCCGGTCGAATTCGCGAATCGCCCGCCTCCACGCCATCTGGTAAATCACCTCCGAGTCGATCATGAGGCCGTCCATGTCGAAGATGACGGCCCGCGGGGCCGCGTCTTCCGGCATCTTCACGGCTTGCGCTGGGCCTTCTCGCCCTCCTCGATCAATTTCCAAAAAGATTTGGCCTCCCCGAGTTGCTCGTCCTCCGCGAATGGCAGGTTCGAGCGAAAGAGAAAATCCGCGAGCGTGTTCCGGTGCAAAATCCGGTGAATCGCCAGGCCTTCCGGCACGCGCTCGAAATACACGCGGTAATCCTTCATGCGGTAGCGCCGCAGTTTCTTCCCCTCGCGCCGGATGATGCCGAATTTCTCGGGGTCAAGCTGGTCGAAATTCGAGAGGTCAGACTTGAAGCCCGTGAGCAGCTCCAGCTGCGTCAACTTCGGGAGCTGCGCGATCTCGCTCGCGCTGATCGTGTTGAAGATGATCTGGGCGGACGAGGAATCGGCGGACATGACAGACCTCACAAATAGACGCGCGCGACCCGGTGGGAAAGCCCCGTGAAGATTTCCCAGGCGATGGTCCCGGCGCGCGTGGCAACTTCCGTCGCGGTGATTTCCTCATCGCCCTGCGGGCCAAGCAGCACGACCTCCTCGCCCGGCGCGATGTCCGGCGCGTCGCTCACGTCGATCATCATCTGGTCCATCGTCACCCGGCCGAGCAGAGCATGACGTTTTCCTCGGACGAGCACGTCCGTGCCTTTGTGCGCCAGGCGGCGCGGATAACCATCCGCGTAGCCGGCGGCGAGGGTCGCCACGCGCATCGGCGCGGGCGTGAGGAAGGTGCGGCCGTAGCTGACACCGTGGCCAGCCGGCAGGTCGCGCACGAGCGTGACGCGCGTCTTCCACGTCAGGACTGGACGCAGGCGAATCGCGGAATCGGGCAGCGGTGAGGCGCCGTAGAGCATCAAGCCCACGCGCACGATTTCACCGTCTCCCGCCGGATACGCCAGCACCCCGCCGCTGTTGCGCGATTGCACGCGAAAGTCCGGAGCCTGGGCGGGAAGGGTACCTCTGATCTCTTCGAAGCGCGCGAGTTGCCGGCGCGTGAATTCCGCGTCCTCGTCCGAAACCGGCAGGTGCGTGGCCAGTCCCGCGACGCGCAATGCGGGCAGGCTCCCGATCACTTCGAGCAATTCGAACAGGCCGTCGGGCAGGACGCCCGTGCGGCCCATGCCCGTATCGGTCTCGACGACGATGGGCAAGGGCTGCGTGCGTCCCGCCTCCGCCGCAGTGCGGGCATAGCCGCGGGCTTCGTCCGCATTCGAAATCCACGGCGTCAGGCCAAGCCGCGCCACCGCCGGCCATTCGCCAGGTAGGGCGGGGGAAAGCAACTCGATCGAGACGTCGGAGCCGAGCGCCGCGCGCAGCGGTTCGGCCTCGGCGACGTTGGCGACCCCAAAATCGCGGACGTCGCACTTCGTCGCGAGATGCCGCGATACGGCCACCGCCCCGTGCCCGTATGCGTCGGCCTTCACCACCGCCAGCACGCGCGAGTCGCGTCCGGCGAGGTCGCGGGCGACTCCCGCATTGTGGCTTAAGGCGTCGAGATGGATTTCCGCCCAGCATCGGGCGTCAGCAGCGATCATGAGGGTGCATTGTCGCCACAAATGGGGTGCGACGGCAAGCGGTCGCCACGTTCAAGGCACCCGGGTCCGCGGCTGGGTGATGTGCGGCTCGCGCAGATAGATTGGTTCAAGGAGCCGTGCGAAATTCTCGGCGGCCGCCCTGAGCAGCCGTGACGCCGTGGCGACGGCCCGCTGCGCGAGGGGAAAATTCGCGAGCGGCTCAACGGAGAAAACAGGCCACTGCGGCTCGTTTCGAAGCAGGGCGTGCAGTTCTTCCTCGGTGTGAATTTTCGGACCGCGCTGGCACCGCCCCCCCACCACAGCGGTGTAGTAGAAAGCGCCGCGTCGCGCGTCACCGATGGCGTGAAAGGCCGGCGCTGAAACATCGTAGCCACAGACGGAGGGCACCGCGATTGGTTCTAGGCCGAGGGCCAATCCAACGCCGGTGGCTGCGGCGATGGCCATGCGCACGCCCGCATAGGAGCCGGGGCCCACGCCCACGAGGATGCGCGCGGGCGGCGGCTCTGCCCGGATGCATTCCTCCAGCGCGACAAAGAGCTGCCCACCGGCGGCCCGCCCCGTCGGAAATTCCTGGTGCCACAGGATTTCCCCGTCGCCGCGACCGAGCGCGATCCCGCCGCATGGGCCGGAAGTCTCGATGGCGAGGTTGAGAGGCGCAGGCATGTCGAACAAAGGGAGACGCGAAGGGAGGAGGCGGCAAGCGGGATGGCCACACGATTTTCCTCGCCGCGCGCGGTCGATTGCAGAAAATCGGCGGCCAAGGAATCCTGTCTGCCATGTCTGCTGAACCCGCAGTGGTCGCCCTCGATGGCGAAATTGATTTGCACCAGTCGGCGCAGGTGCTCGCCCGACTCGATCCGCTCATTGCCTCGCGCACCGCGAGCATTCGCGTCGACTTGAGCGGGGTGACGTACATGGACAGCTCCGGCCTCGCGACGATGATTGACGCAATGCAGCGCACGCAATCCTACGGTGGCGAGTTCGCGCTCGCGGGTATCCGGCCAAACGTGATGAAGGTCTTTCAGATCGCGCGCCTGGATCAGGTGTTCCGCATCGTGCCGTGAAGGGATCAGCGGGGCGCAGGGGCGGGTCCCGCGAGCGCTTCGAGCGTCTGGGCGACGGTTTTCTCGATCGTGAAGGTGGACGCAATTTCGCGCGCAGCGTGGCGGGCTGAGCGCAAGCGCGCGGGATCGGCCCAATGTTCCAGCGCCGCGGCGAGGGCCGCCACGTCCGACGGATTATTCACGGCCGCGCCCGCGGCGTCGGTGGGTAGAATCTCGGCGAATCCATTGGCACGCGTCGTGATGACCGGCAGCCCCGCCGCTAGGGCTTCGAGACAGGCGTTGGAAAATGGATCATAGACGGTTGGCAGGAGAAACAGATCCGCCGCGTCGTACTGGGCCGCCATGTCCGCCACGGGACCGAGATAGCGTACGCGGTTGCTCGCGTGGAATTTTTCCGGGTTGCCCCGGCCGGCGACGAGCAGTACGGGATTGAGGGAGGCCGGCAACAGATCGACGGCGGAAATCGCCTGGGCGAGACCTTTGCGCATCCAACCGGAGCCGGCGAAAAGCACGCGCAAGTCGTTGCGGCCCGCGCGCTCGGCTCGCGGTGGCCGCTCGAACGAGACGGCGGGAAGTCCGTTGTAGACCAGCCGAATGCGATCCGGCGCCACCCCGTAATGTTCGCGAATCTCGAACGCAATCATCTGCGAGTTCACGATGATCTTCTTCGCGCCGCCGCCGGCGAAGAGCGCGAACTCCAGCGCGAGGAGCTGGCGGTGCTTCGGATTGAAGCGGTGCAGCTTCGAGCGCCACGGCGGCTCGATCGCCGCCCGTCGCTGAAGCCACGCGACGTGGACGCCGTCGCCGGCGCGGTAGCCGTCGCACGTCCAAACCCGCTCGAGGCTGAACAGTAAATCGCATTCGCCGCGCGGATTGCGGGTCGTCAGCGCGTCCGCGAATTCACGCGGTGTCCGACCCGAGAGCGGAATGACTTCGCCGGCCAACCACGATTCGCGGGGCCAGTCGGACGTCGTATACAGACGCGACGCGTGGCCCGCGGCAGTCAGCGCGCCGGCAAAACGCCCCAGGAACGCCTCGGCGCCCCCCGTGTCGGAATATCCGCGCCTGGCCAGACCAATCATCATGCGCTCCGATGGTCGGATGCCGCGCGCGTCTGGGCAAGTGCGGCGATTCGACATTCTCACGCTTCGCGGGTATCAAGGCCCGGATGCCTGAAGCCGCGCCAGACCCCGTGGTCCCGCCGCCCCCCCCGTCCGGGAAGCTGGGACGGACCCTGGAAGCGTTGCGCGGCGGTTGGCCGCTTTACCGGCAGCTCATCGGCTATATGCGGCCGTATCGCGCGCGCTTCTTTCTTGGGCTGCTTGCGGGTCTCGCGTTCGCGATCTGCAACAACGGCCTGCTTCCGCTGGTTGTGAAGAACGTCACGTCATCAACGCTGCCCTCGTCGCAAAATTCCGCCGGCATCACCGGGACGTTCCGCACGGGCTTACTCTCGGTCTTCTCGACGAAAAAGACGGACGCAGATGGAGTCCCCAAAGTCGAGCGGGTGCGCCGCACGCCGACTCCGGCCGTGTGGGCCGCCTGCCTCGCGATTCCCGCGGTCATGTTGGTGCGCAGCTTCTTTGCATACCTCAACGCCTACTGCATGCACTGGGTGAGCCTACGCGTGCTGCGCGACATCCGGCAAAAATTGTTCGCGCACCTCGTCGGGCAATCGATGGATTTCTACAGCCAGAGCCGCGCCGGGCAGCTCATCTCGCGCGTGACGAACGACGCCAGCGTCGCTCAGTTTGCCCTCGCTTCGGTCAGCGCGGATCTCGTGAAGCAACCGTTCTCGGTCGTGATCGGCATCGCCACGCTGCTCTATCTCGACTGGCGCTTCACGCTCGTTTGCCTCGTGCTTTTCCCAATCTGCATTTTGCCCGTACGCTATTTTGGCAAGCGCGTGCGGCGCTCGGGCCAGCGCGAGGAGGAGGAAAACAGCACCATGACGATCCTGCTGCAGGAGACGTTCGCGGGCATCCGCGTGGTGAAATCGTTCGCGCGCGAAGATCATCAGTCGGATCAATTCGTGCAGTCGGCGAACGAGCAATTACGCAGCAGCCTGCGCGCACGGGTGTCGTCCGAAATCGTCGGTCCGATGGTCGAGGCGGTCGGCGCGCTTGGCGCCGGGCTCGCGCTGCTTTACGCGTTCACGATTGGCATGACCTCCGATGCCTTCTTCGCGTTGCTCGGCGGCACGTTTCTGCTCTACGAACCGGTGAAGACGTTGAGCAAGATGCATCTCATCCTGCAGCAGGCGCGCGGCGCGACGGAGAACATTTTCTCCCTGATGGCGCAGCAGGCGACCGTGCAGGATCGAGCCGGCGCCGTTGAGCTGAACGACGGTCGCGTGCCCATCGCCTTCGAAGGCGTGGACTTCCGCTACCATGACGAGGGGCCAGTGGTCGTCCGCGGATTGAATCTTCAGATCGAGGCGGGCCGCAGCTACGCGCTGGTGGGCCAGAGCGGCGCCGGCAAATCCACGATCTTCGCGCTGCTGCAGCGCTTCTATGATCCCATCGCGGGCCGCGTGACGATCGGCGGCCGGGACCTCCGCGAGTTCACGCAGAAATCACTGCGCGCGCAGATTGGGGTCGTGACCCAGGAGGGATTTCTTTTTCACGACACCGTCTTCAACAACATCCGTTTTGGCCGGCTGGACGCGACGCGGGAGGAGGTCATTGAAGCCGCGCGCAAGGCTTACGCGCATGACTTCATCGAGGCGTTGCAGGATGGTTACGAGACGATTGTCGGCGACAAAGGCAGCCGGCTTTCCGGCGGCCAGCAGCAACGACTCGCCATCGCGCGCGCCCTGTTGAAGAACGCGCCGATTCTCCTGCTCGATGAGGCCACCTCGGCGCTCGACACGGAATCTGAGCGCATGGTGCAGCAGGCGCTGGAGCGGCTGGCGGAGGGCAGGACCGTGATTGCGATCGCCCATCGGCTTTCGACGATCGTAAACGCGGATCACATCATCGTGTTGGAGCAGGGCCGCATCATGGAGGAGGGCAATCACGCGGTGCTCTTCGCGAAGGACGGGTATTACCGGCGGTTGTACGATCTGCAGTTTGGCGCGGAGGCGGGGGTGGATCCGGTCGTGACCAAGTCATAGGCGGCTTGGCAGGAACGTGGTTCGGATTTTCCAGGGAAGCCGCCCGGCCTCAGCGAGGCCGGCTACAATAATCCCGCTCGCGAATTCGGCTGGCAGTCGCGCGGACGATCGCATGGTTGTAGCCGGGGTCGCTGACCCCGGGCCGCGTGATCGTCCTACCAAATGTGACCCGCTGCGCGGATTGATTTTTGTCAACGCGCCCGGAGGTCGCGTTCCACCTCAGGATGCGCGCAGTAGTGATGGCAATTCGCTGAGCGACGAGATGACCGACTTGGCCCGGCCCGGGAGATTTTCCGGCGGCTGGGACAAGCGATTGATCCACACGGCGTGAAATCCGAAATGTGCCGCACCCGCGACATCCCACGCGTTCGACGAGACAAAGCAGATGCGATCCGGCGTAACCCCAAATTGTGCGGTCACGAGCGCATACACGCGCGGATCAGGCTTGAAGATGCGCACGGACTCGACGCTCAACACCGCGTCGAAAACGCCGTGGAACCCGGCCGAGGTTACCGCGCGGGCCAGCATCTTGGGCGAGCCGTTCGACAAAATCCCCAGTTTGAAGCCGAGCCCGCGCAAGGCGTCGAGGCAGGCCGCTGCATCGGGGTACGCTTTCAGCATTTCATAGGAGCGCAGCAATTCTTCGCGCAATCCGACATCGCCGAGTCCATGTGTCTGCATCGCGTAATCGAGCGCATCCTGCGTGAGCTGCCAGAAGTCCGCGTAGTCGCCCATGAGCGAACGCAGCCAGCTGTACTCGATTTGTTTCTGCCGCCAGAGCGCGGAGATGGCATCCGCCTTGGGTCCGACCGCCGCGCGATGCGCCGCGACGGCGGAGTGGACATCGAAGAGCGTGCCGTAGGCGTCGAAGACGCAGATGGAGAGATTTTCCGGAAGCATGGGGAGGCGGGTGGGAGTGTGGGGAACCTGCTTCATTCCCTGATTTCGCGGCATTTTCCAGCCTTGTCGTCGGCCCGACGTAAAACCTTCCCAGGATCCAACAACTTCCCGCCCGAACGCGGGTTTCAATGCTCACCCCGTGCCCGCGCGTTTTTCGCTCCGGTCCCCGCCGGCGAGAATGATTCGTGCTGCTATTTCCGACACCTTCTCCCTATTGGCAGACCGGCGCGCCGGCCCTTCCTAGTCACATGTCCAAATCCCTTTTTCGCATCCTCGTCACCCTGGCGTTCGGGACTTTCGGCGCATCGACCATGCACGCCGCTTTCCCGACCGTGGCCCTCAAAGCGATCTCCGTGGGCGAACTTCAGGCTCCCGTGAACATCAGCAATGCAGGTGACGGCTCCGGCCGGCTCTTCATTTGCGACCAAAGGGGAACCATTCGGATCATTCAGAACGGCATGCTGCTGCCGCTGCCGTTTCTGGATATCACGGCGAAGGTGATCGCGTTGAACTCCAATTACGACGAGCGCGGCTTGCTGGGTCTTGCCTTCCATCCGGACTACAGCAACTCAGCGCGTCCGGGCTTTGGATTGTTTTACGTTTTCTACAGTGCGCCGTCGCCGAATGTGCAGGGTAACCCCGCTCCGGTGAACTGCCGGTCGACCATTTCCGAGTACCGCGTTTCGGCAAATCCGAACGTCGCGGACCCTTTGTCGGAGCGGGTCGTGCTGGCGTACGACAAGCCGCAGGGCAATCACAACGGCGGCGAGCTCGTGTTCGGTCCGGATGGATTTCTCTACATCAGCGTGGGCGATGGAGGTGGAGCGAACGACAATAATTTCGGACACACGGGAGGTGGATCGGGGAGCCCAAGCGGCGTGCTGGGCAATGCGCAGGATAAGACTAAACTGCTTGGTAAACTCTTGCGAATTGATCCGCTGGGGACCAACCGTCCCGGCCTGCAGTACGGCATTCCCGCCGACAATCCTTTTTTCAACTTTCAAAGCGGCGAGCGGGAGGAGATTTTTGCCTATGGCCTGCGTAACCCGTGGCGCGCGTCGTTCGACGACGGCCCCAGTGGCACCAACCGACTTTTCCTGGCCGATGTCGGCCAGGACAATTACGAGGAAATCAATATCATCTCTTTGGGCGGCAACTATGGGTGGCGAGTGATGGAAGGCACGTTCTTCTTCGACGCCAGCACTCCCTACGGCGGCGGAGCGCTTATCCCTCCGATCGCGCAATATGCGCATCCCGGCATTTTGACCGGGCCCCCGCAACTCGGACGCTCGATCATCGGCGGCTACCTCTATCGCGGCAGCGCAATTCCAGCGCTGGTCGGCAAGTACATCTGTGGCGATTACAACGCCGGCGCCATCAACTCGGGTACGACGCTTGGCTCGCTCATCGGAATCGAGGAGCTCACGCCAGGTGGGGCTTGGACTGTGCCCGTGGCCTTGAACATCGTCGGTGGCAATCCATTTGCCACGCATTTGCTGGCGCTGGGCCGAGACGATGCAGGTGAGCTTTACATTGCCACCGAAGGCATCCAGGGACCGCAAAATAACTTTCCCACGGGACAGCCCACGGGAGGCATCTATCAAATTGTTCCCGACACGTACGTACCGACTTGGCGCGAGTCATGGCTGCTCCAGTATTTTCCGTTTCTTCAGTTCGTGCCCGATGCCGCCGATCCCGACGGCGACAACATTTCCAACCTGCTGGAGTACGCATTCGCCCTTAATCCGCTCGTCGCGAATCCACCGGGCGCGGGCTTCCAGATCACGACGGCGCCCTCCAGCCCGAACACCGTGATGACAATTTCCTTCCGCCGCGATCCGCGTGCGACAGATCTGACGTACACCTTGCAGACGAGCAGCGATTTGGTGACGTGGACCACGATTGCGCAGAGCGTGGGGGGCGCCGTGGCGAGCGGAAGCGGTATTCCCTCGGAGAGTGACGTGGCCAACAATTTTCCGATCAAGCTGGTCGTCACGCAGGAAACGATCGCGCCGGCGCAAGGCCAGCGTTTCGCGCGCCTGCAGGTCACGCATTAGGTGGAACGCGACCTCCGGGCGCGTTGAGAAAATGGTAGGGACGTTTCGCCGAAACGTCCCAAGCATTTCGGCAGTGACTATCGCGCGGCTCTCGAGCCCCATTCGCGTCGGGCCGATGGTGGCGTTGTAACCGGGATCGCTGACCCTGGGTCTGATGAAGAGTTAGTCTCGCGCAGGATACGGCGACCGATCCCAACGTCCCATTCGCCCCGGCCTCAGCGAGGCCGGCTACAACGAGCGCCGCGCACGGTTTTCCCTGCGCCTGGAACTGCGCGTGCGGGCGAGATCTCGGCGAAAACTTAGGGACGACCGGGGACGGTCATTCCTACCTTTTTGCCAACGCGCCCGGAGGTCGTGTCCCAACTTGATCACGCCACGATTTCCACCGCATCCCCGACGCGAATAGTCCCGCGGCCCCGGTGCATCAGGTATTGGCCGAAGTTGATCGCCCCGTGGTCGTCCCGGCGGTATTTTCCAAGCGTCTTCAGCGGCTCCGGCCCGCGTTCCCCGGTCGTCTGGTCCGTGGTGGTGACGATGCAGCGACCGCAATGGCCGCCAGCACGGAACTCCATGTCGCCGATTCGGATAATTTTCCAGCGGTCCTCTTCGTGCGGCTCCGTGCCGCGCAGGACGATGTTCGGCCGAAAGCGATTCATCGGCAGCGGCACCTCGAGACGCCCATTCAAGTCCTCGAGCGACGCCTCCGAGATGACGAGGATCGGAAACGCGTCGACGAAGGCGATGGGCACGTCCGTGAGCGCGTCGGCGTGTGCTGCGGGGATGCGCGCGACCGGCAGGCGGCGCTCGAAAGTTTCGCCCGCGCGCACCAGCCGGCTCGGCCGACCGAGCACCGCGCTCAACCACGCCGCGACGCCATCGCCCATGTCCCCGGCCGGCACCGTGTCGCGCCAGACCGTGACGGGTCGGTCACCTGTACTTGCCGTGTCGAGCGGCAGGCGGAATTCGCGCGCTCTCGGGACCTGCAGCACGAGCGACCCGTGCTCAAAGCGCGCCTCGATCAGGGCGATGTGCGCGTCGCTCCGCTGGGTTTGGAAATTCCGCGCGGCGTCGACGATGAGGAAGCGCCGGTCGTTGACGAGGCCGAACGCATCAAAGGTCGTCACCTCCACCGCGACGCTGCGGCAGGATTTCACCGGATGAAGATGGAGACTGCTGACGGTAATGGTGCTCACGGGACAGCCCGGCTCTAGCGGACCGCGCGTCCCTTGTCCATCGCGACGACGGCAGGTCCCGCGCCCGCGCCGGACTTATCTGCTTGGATTGGCGGCGCGAAAACCGGAAACTTCGCGACTCCCATGCTGAAAATTGCCTCCCCACTCGTCGCGTTCGTCGCCATGGTCGCAGCCGTGCCGCTCCCCGGCGCGGAGGCGAAGGCCGCGGAAAAGAAACCATTTTCCGCGCGCGACCTCGTGTTGATGGAGCGGGTCTCCGATCCGCGCGTCTCGCCGGACGGAAGATTTGTCGCGTACCAGGTGCGTCGGACGGATCTCGAGACGAACAAGGGCGTCAACGGCCTGTGGCTGCTCGATCTGAAGACGCCGGGCGCCGCGCCGCGGATGCTGAGCGCGCCCGGGGTCGACGCCAACACGCCCCGATGGTCGCCGGACGCGAAGGCAGTCTATTTTCTCTCGTCGCGCACCGGTTCAAGCCAGGTGTGGCGCCTGGCGCTCGACGGCGGCGAGGCGCAACCGGTCACGCAGCTGCCCCTCGACGTCGGCAGCTTCATGGTTTCGCCGGACGGACGCCGCCTTGCCGTCACGCTCGAGGTCTTCCCCGATGCTGCGACGCTCGGCGAGACGAAGAAGCGGCTCGATGAGAAGGCGAAGCCGAAGGCGTCCGGCCTGTTGTTCGACAAGCTCTTCGTCCGGCATTGGGACACGTGGGCGAACGGCACGCGCGCCCAGCTCTTCACCCTGCCGCTCGATCCGGTGGGCGCGGCCACGGGCGAGCCCGTGCTTGTCTCGCGCGGGATCGACGGCGACGTGCCGTCCAAGCCGTTCGGCGACGACTCGGAGTATGCGTTCTCGCCCGACGGAAAGACGCTCTATCTCAACGCGCGCATCGCGGGGAAGGCCGAGGCGTGGTCGACGAATTTCGACATCTACGCGGCGGCAGCGGACGGCAGCGGGGCTCCGCGCAATCTCACCGCCGATAATCCGGCGTGGGACGGCTATCCGCTCGCGTCGCCCGACGGACGGAAGCTCTACTACCTCGCCATGAAGCGGGCCGGCTTCGAGGCCGATCGCTTTGGGATCATGGAATTGGATCTGGCGAGCGGCAAGAAGCGCGAGGTTGCGCCCGATTGGGACCGGAGCGCCGCGGCCCTGAAAATTTCCGCGGACGGCCGGACGCTTTACACGAACGCCGACGACCTCGGCCAGAACCGGCTGTTTGCGATCGACGTCGCGAGCGGAAAGACGAAGGCTCTGACCGATCAAGGAAATGTCGGGGGTTTCAGCCTTTCGGCGGACGGAATTGTCTATGCCAGGTCCACGTTGAATGCCCCGGCGGATCTTTTCCGGAGCGCCACGACAGAGGGCGCCAAGCCCACCCAACTTACCCAGCAGAATGCCGTTGCGCTCGCGAGCATCACCTTCGGCGACTACGAGCAGTTCTCCTTCAAAGGCGCAAAGGATGAGACCGTTTACGGCTACGTGATGAAACCGGCAGGATATTTGGCCGGAAAAAAATATCCGGTCGCATTTCTGATTCATGGCGGGCCTCAAGGCAGCTTCGGCAACGAGTTTCATTATCGCTGGAATCCGCAGATCTACGCGGGCGCGGGTTATGCGGTCGTCTTCATCGATTTTCACGGGTCCACCGGCTACGGCCAGAAGTTCACCGACGCAGTGAGCGGGGACTGGGGCGGCGCGCCCCTTGAAGACTTGAAAAAGGGCTGGGCATTCGCGCTCGAGAAATTCAACTTTCTCGATGCGAACCGCGCCGCGGCGTTGGGCGCCAGCTACGGAGGCTACATGATCGCCTGGATCGCGGGCAATTGGACGGAGCCCTGGAAGTGTCTGGTTTGTCACGACGGCGTCTTCGACACCCGGCTCGGAACCTACTCGACCGATGAGCTGTGGTTCGACGAGTGGGAGATGGGCGGGACGCAGTGGGAAAAACCGGATTTATACGAGCGCCATAACCCCCTCAACCACGTCGCGAAATGGAAGACCCCGATGCTCGTCGTGCAGGGGGCGCTCGATTACAGGGTGGGCGCCGAGCATGCCATCGGCATTTTCACCGCGTTGCAGCGGCGCGGCATCCCGAGCCAGTTTCTCTACTTCCCCGACGAAAATCACTGGGTCCTCAAGCCGCAGAACAGTCTTCAGTGGCACGAGACTGTGCTCACATGGTTGAACCGCTGGACCACGCCGGCCCCGGCCAAATGAACGCGCGCCGGACGGATCACTCCACCGTCACGCTCTTGGCGAGATTGCGCGGCTTGTCGACATCGCAGCCGAGATGCACGGCGGTGTGATAGGCGAAGAGCTGAAGGGGGATGACCGTGAGCAGTGGGGTGAGAAATTCGAGCGTGCGCGGCACGGCGATGACGTCGTTGCAAATCTGGTCGAGGCGACCGGTCGCGCCCTCGGTGCCGATCGCGATGATCGGTCCCTTCCGAGCCTTCACCTGCTCGATGTTGTTCAGGTTCTTCTCGAAGACGGTGTCGTCGGGCGCGATGAACACGCTGGGGAATTCGGGGCGAATCAGCGCGATGATGCCGTGCTTCAATTCGCCGCTCGGATGGCCGTTCGCGTTGATGTAGGAAATTTCCTTCATCTTCAACGCGCCCTCAAGCGCGATGGGATAATTGTACTGCCGCCCGAGGAAGAGCATGCCTTCCGCGTCGGCATACTTCTCTGCGATCGTCTTGATTTTCGAATCCAGTTCGAGGCAGCGCGCAATTTGATCGGGGAGCGCCTCCAGCGCCTTGATGATGGCGAGTCCCTCGCCGAACGAGAGATGCCGGATCCGGCCGAGCAGGAGCGCGAGCAGCGCGAGGATGACCACCTGGCTGGTGAAGGATTTCGTCGCGGCGACACCAATTTCCGGTCCGGCGTGCATGTACACGCCGCCGCCGCTTTCGCGCGCGATCGTACTGGCGACATTGTTGCAGACGCCGCGCACGCGGTGGCCGCGCCGGATGCCCTCGCGCAGGGCGGCGAGGGTGTCGGCCGTCTCACCGCTCTGGCTGATGGCGAGGATGAGCGTGTCCTTGTTCAGCGGCATGTTGCGCCAGCGGAACTCGCTCGCGTAATCGACCTCCGCCGGGACGCGCGCAAGCGACTCGAGAATGTACTCGCCGACGAGCGCGGCGTGACAGGCGCTGCCGCAGGCCGAGAGAATGACGCGGTCGATGTCGCGCAATTCCTGCGGCGTCATGTTCAATCCACCGAGCCGCGCGGTGGCATCCTCGTGTGAGAGGCGTCCGCGCATGGCGTCGCGCACGGTGTTCGGCTGCTCGTAGATTTCCTTGAGCATGAAGTGCGCGTAGTCGCCCTTCTTCGCCGCTTCGCCGGTGAATTCGAATTCGCTGACTTCGTAGCTCCCGGGTCCGCCGCCGAGCAGCGAGCGAATCTCAAACTGGCCGCGCTCGATCACGGCCATGTCAAAGTCGTTCAGGTAAACGACCTCGCGCGTGTGCGCCGCAAAAGCCGCCGGGTCGCTCGCCAGGAAGTGCTCGCCCTTGCCCAAGCCAAGTGCCAGGGGGCTGCCGCGCCGAACGCCGATCATCAGGTCGGGCAGGTCCGCGTGGATGATCGCAAGGCCGTAAGCGCCAATCGTCTTGTTCAACGTCGTGCGCACCGCGTCCACGAGTCTCGCCTTCGACGGCGGGCCGCCCACGCGGTCATAGAGCATGCCGATGTAGTGCGCGAGGACCTCGGTGTCCGTCTGCGAACGAAAGGCGTGGCCCTGTTCCACGAGTTCCTCGCGGAGCTGCTGGTAGTTTTCGATGACGCCGTTGTGGACGATAGCGAGCTTGCCGCTCTGGTCGAAATGCGGATGCGCGTTCTCGTTGGTCACCGCACCGTGCGTGGCCCAGCGCGTGTGGCTGATGCCCAGCGAACCGCCCACGCCCTCGCGGCCCACGAGATCCGCGAGGTTTTGAATCCGACCGACGGCCTTGCGCACCTCCAGCCCATGCCCGTTTAGCGTGGCCAGCCCGGCCGAGTCATAACCGCGGTACTCGAGCCGATGCAGCCCATCGAGCATGATGGGAGCGGCGGGAGCCTTGCCGATGTAGCCGACGATGCCGCACATGGGGAGGGGGGATGCCGAATGCCGAATGCAAAATGTCGAAACCTGAAATCTGTGGCGCAGAGCGCACTGGGTGGAAATCTATGTTTTTCTGCGGGATCGGCAAGCGGCAGGTGAATTCGGGCTTTTCCATTTGCCACCTGGGCGGGTCTGCGCGTTCGGTTGAGAGCAATGCCGTCACCGCGCGATTTACCCATCTATTCGCTGGAGTCCGAGATTGTCGGAAGTCTCCGCGCGACGGATCGGCTCATTTTGCAGGCGCCGACTGGCTCGGGGAAATCCACGCAGGTTCCGCAGATGCTGCTCGAAGCCGGACTCCTCGGCGACAAGCGAAAAGCGGTGATCCTGCAGCCGCGCCGTCTCGCCACCCGCATGCTGGCGAGCCGCGTGGCGCGGGAGCGGAACGCGAAGCTCGGGGGCGAGGTCGGATACACCATTCGTTTCGACAACCAGAGTTCGCGCGAAACGCGGTTGCAGTTTGTAACCGAGGGCATCTTGCTGCGTTGGATGCTGTCGAACCCCGAGCTGCCGGAGGTGGGCGCGATCCTCTTCGACGAATTTCATGAGCGCCATCTGTACGGCGACATCACGCTCGCCCGCGCGCTGCAATTGCAGGAGTCGACCCGGCCGGACCTTAAGTTGATCGTCATGTCCGCGACGCTCGAGACGTCGCTGCTCGCCCATTATCTGGGCCCGAAGAGCGTCACGCTGACCTCGACCGGACGTACCTTTCCCGTCGAGATCGATTATCTGCCGCAGAAGCTGGCGGACAAGAAACCGGTGTGGGAACTGGCGGCGGACGAACTTGACCGGCTCACGCCGGATTTTCCGACCGGCGATGCGCTCATCTTCATGCCGGGTGCGTTCGAGATTTCGCGGACGATCCAGGAAATCCGCAACCGCAGCCGGCTCGATCGCAATTGGACGCCCCGCCCGTTGCACGGCGAACTCCCGGTGAACGATCAGGACGCGGCCCTCGCGCCCGTCGAAGGGGGTAAACGCAAAGTCGTGGTCTCGACCAATGTCGCCGAGACTTCGCTCACGATCGACGGCGTGCGCCTCGTCATCGACAGCGGGCTCGCGCGCATCGCAAAGTTCGATCCGTACCGCGGCATCAACACGCTGCTCATCGAAAAGATCAGCCGCGCGTCGGCCGACCAGCGCGCGGGCCGCGCGGGCCGAACGTCCGAGGGATACGCCATGCGACTGTGGACGCAGGAGGATCACCTTCACCGTGCCCAGCAGGAATTACCCGAGGTGAAGCGGCTCGATCTGGCCGAGGTCGTCCTCACCCTGAAGGCCGGCGGCGTGGGCGACATCCACGGTTTCCGCTGGCTGGAGGCGCCCGAGCGGCGCTCGCTCGAGCGCGCCGAACGATTGCTCGAAAGCCTGGGCGCTATCGCGCACGGGCCGAACGGCGCCATCACCGAACTCGGTCGGCGCATGCTCGCGTTTCCGGTGCATCCGCGCTACTCCCGGATGCTGCTGGCCGCGCAGGAGCGCAACTGCGTGGGAGCGATCGCCCGCCTTGCGGCATTGACGCAGGGTCGCGGGCTTTTCATGCGTCCGACGGACAAATTCACGGACGAGTTGCGCGAGGACATTCTCGGCCACGAACGCGAGTCGGATTTTTTCCTCCAGATGCGCGCGTTGCGCTACGCCGAGCAGAGCAATTTCGATCCGGGCCGGCTGCGCAAACTTGGCATTCACGGCCTCACCGCGCGCGCCGCGTCGGAGCTGGGCGGACAGTTTCTGCGCATTGCGAAGGACGAGGGCCTCGAAATCGAAAGCAACGGCGCGCCGCCGAGCGACGAGATCCGGCGCTGTATTCTCGCGGGCTTCGCGGATCAGGTGGCGAAGCGCCTCGATGGCGGCACGCTGCGCTGCGCGCTGGTCGGAGGGCGTCGCGGGGTCCTCGCGCGCGAAAGCGCGGTGCACGAGGCGCCGCTGCTGGTCGTGGGGGAGGTGCGCGAGGTGGAGGGCCGCGATTCCGAAGTCAACACGCTGCTGAGTCTCGCGACCGCGATCGAGGAGGAGTGGCTGCGCGAGATGTTTCCGGACGATTTTCGGAACGAGGACGAGACATATTACGACGCACCGCAGCGGCGCGTGTACGTGCGCCGCCGGCGGTATTTCCGCGACCTGGCCCTGGCCGAGAAGCTGGGCGAGGATCCGCCCCGCGAACAATCGGCGAAACTGTTGGCCGCCGAGGTCCACGCGGGGCGATTGAAGCTGGAGCAGCTGGACGACGCCGTGGAGCAATGGATCGCGCGGCTCAATTCGCTGCGCGTCTGGATGCCGGAACTGGAGCTGCCGGCGTTGAATCCGGAGGACCGGCTCGCCCTGCTCGAGCAACTCTGCCTTGGCGCGTTCACCTACAACCAGATCAAGGACCGGCCGGTGTGGAAGACGTTCAAGAGCTGGCTTTCCTCGCGGCAACAGGCGTGGCTGGACGAATACGCGCCCGAGCGTCTCGAGCTGCCCGGCGGACGCAATCGCAAACTCCGCTACGATGACACCGGTGCTCCGCCGGTGATCGCCGCGCGCATCCAGGATTTATACGGCGTCGAGGGAGGGTTGTTTGTCGCTTCGCGCCGCGTGCCGGTGACGATTGAAGTCCTCGCGCCCAATATGCGACCCATCCAGATCACGAAGGACCTCGCAAATTTCTGGAAGGAAAGCTACCCCAAAATCAAACTGGAATTGCAGCGGAAATATCCGAAACACGAGTGGAAGTGAGAAAAGGAAGAAGAAACAAGGAGGAAGGAAGAAGATGGAAATTTTTTTCGCGAAGGACGTCTTCATTTGTTCCTTACTTATTCTTCCTTCCTCCTTGTTCCTTTCAGCGCACCGCGGTGCGCTGATTTTCCAGCCAATCGGCCACGTGCCGCGCGCGCCAGGGATAATCCGATTCGAAAATCTCCGCTTGATGCAACTCGTCGGCCTCCGGATCCCGCCACTCGATCAAGGCGGCGTGGTATTTGCGCGGCACCATCTTGCGACGGGGCTGCTCCATCGTCATGGCAAAGAAGCGCGTGACCTCCTTGAGCGGGATTGTTGACGGTGTCTGGCCGTCGTTCGTCGCCTTGTCCGGTAACTCAACGACTCCGGTCGCGTGATCAATAACGACCCGCCAGCGCCGGGAACGCAGTAACGCGCGCGCCTTGTAAATCAGGAAGAGAATCAGCGCGATCAAACCCAGCCAGACAAACCAGATGAGATCAAGCAACGCGGCGTTCCGGGTGGCCGTAACGAGCAGAGCGAACACGATGAGGGTGAGAAGCGGCAGAACAAAGATGATCGTCGCGAACGCCACCCAGGGTTCGACCAACGGAACGTCGAGTTCGACGCGCCGGCCGTCTTCCCGCGAAATCAAACCGGCGGTCGCCGGTCGCCGGCGCAGCGCGTTGACTTCGAATAAAGTTCCCCCCAGCAACATCGCAATCAGCCCGACCAACGGCCCGAGCATCAGGAACATCTGGCCGTCCTCGCTCATCCAGCCGCGGATCAGCACGGAGCGCTCGGGCCGCTCCGGATCGTAGTAGACCGGTACGGTTTTTCCGACCGGGAAGCGGTTCGCGAGACGTTCGGCGTACCAGACTCCCTGCGTGGCATCTGAGTGCAGTCGATAATCCGCCCCGGTAAATTCAGTTCCGCCGACGCTATACTCATAGCGGACCGAAAAATGCGAATCAGTCAGGCGATATTCATCGTCGCCCGCGTTAAACACCCGACTCCGTGTGATCTTGCCGGTCGTCTCCGGCCAGAACCACGTGAACGCCTGCGGCAGGACCGTCGGCAGGTAGTCACGCGCGAACAGCAACACCGCGGCCACGGCGAATGCGATCGCGAAGCAGCGCCGAAGAAGCGTGGTGCGGGACATGGGGAATTAAAGGAACAAGGAGGAGGGAGGAAGGAACAAATGGGGAAGGCGGCGGTCTGGGGATGGGGTCCGCACTTCTTCCTTCCTCCTTGTTCCCTGATCCTTTTCTAGTTCACCCCAGCCAGGCCCTTGAGATCGATTTTACCGAGCCACGCGCGTGCAACCTCGGGTTTTTCACCCCGGACTTCGACGTGCACCCAAAACCGGTCGCCCGCGATAACGAACACGTTCGTCTCCTTGTCGGCCTCGGAAAACGTCTCGTAGCCGGAGACGCCGTCGATCGTCACGCCTTTTTGGTAGCCATCCGTGCTCTCGTTCGAAAACTGCCAGCCCAGCATCATGCCCTTCATGACCGCACGCTGCAGCGAGTAATCGATGATCTCGACGCTTGCGGTGCTGGTGCCCTTGGCGAACTTCGCGCCCACGGTCGTGATTTCCATCGGACCCATCCGCATCGTGTTGCCCTCCGGCTTTTCCGCGGTCCAACCGGGCAGGGCCGTAGGGAGGAACGGCAGCAGGAGTTTGAAACTCACTACCGGGGGCCCCGGCGGCGCATCGTCGGCGCGCACCCGGAAGGCGTCAGCGGATATCAACAGCGTGGAAGTGGCCAGGAAGGTTAGGGCGAGACGGATCGGGCGGGAATGCATGTCGGCACGTTACGCACGGCACCTGGGAGGGTGGCAAGCGCGAAGCGTTTCGCGCCGGTCCGCCTATACGTCGAGCGAACTGGTGCTCGATTGATCCCAATAGGTGACGGCGTTCCCCTCGAACTTTACAAAGCGCACGCCGCCATCCTGCGACAGGACGATCGCGAGATTTTCCGGGATCGCGCGACAAAGCCGGTAGGTCGACCGGTGCCGCGTGCCCACACTCTCGGTCGATTCCTCCTCGTAGATGGTGCCTTCCATGTCGCGCGCCTTGCGGACGACCTCCACGTTCGGCAGCAGACCGCTGATTTCGCCGCCGAATCCGAGCAGTTCAAATTTTTTCGTCAACACCACCGCGCCGTCCACCTCGGTGCAACCGGCGATGAGGTGGGCCATTTCGAAAATGCCATCGTCGAGGGTGGAGAGATCCTCGTCGGAGCAGGCGAGGTACTCCTTCCAGCCGACCGGCTTGGCGAGATCCCATTCCATTTCGCCGCCCTCGCCGTGCAACGCCGCGAGACGATTCATGATGCCCACCAGCAGCGTGCGAAACCGGCGTCGCGGCTCGCCCTCGGCGAAGCGGTACTTCACGTTGATGAATTGATTCGAGCCGCAGCATTCCGTCGCCATCTCGGGGGGGATGATTGTGATCGTACCGCCGTGACCCGACGATCGCACCGCGGAGATCATCCGCTTCATCATGTGCGTGGCGATGACGCGGATGAGGGCGGGATCGAGCGTGGCCCATTGCTTGTCCGCCTGTTGCCGGGCCGTGGCGTGGATTTCCACGAGTTCCTCCGCGGCCTCCGCGAACGTGCGACCGAGCCATTTGGCCTGGAAAATATTGAGCGACGGGCCGGTGATGCGGGTGCCGTCGTAGCGCGCGATGATCTCGGCGCCGAAGCCGACGGCGAGTCGTCCCGGAGCGGTGACGGTGATCACGAGTTCCTGTGGCAGCGACTGCGAATGGCCGCGGCCGCCGTAAATATTCTGCAGCCAGCTCAAGCCGCTGTGGATGATGCCCCAGATCCGCAGGCCATCCTCCTCATCCCAGCGCACACCAATCATGCTGCGGTGGACGTTCGCGGCGGGGGAAAGCCGGCGCAGCTCGAGCGGATTCAGCGGGCGGGTGTTGCCCAATTCGAGGCGATGGAGCCCGAGCGGCGGCCCGTGCTCGGCGGGAAAACGACCGGGCTCGGCCAGGATCAAGCGAAAGGTCACGGGCCGCGCCTCTTCGCGCAGGAGACTCGCCTGGAAGCAAATGCGAATCAGCTCCGTCAGCGTGTCCGGGTCAGGCCGGAGATCGGCACGGTCGGCTTCGCTGCCGGGTTCCTGCGGCCAGCGCTCGTAGATGAGCGCCGCGAGTTCGCGCGGACTGGAAAATTCGGACTGCATGGGGGGTTCGCGGTGCACCATCGAAAATTTATCTTAGCTCGTAAACTATTTCCATGCCCGCGGCACGTGATTCCTGCGTTAATAGTTCGGGGATGTGGCTTCGCGCCGGCCTCCGATTCATGCGCCTCGTTGCGATCGTCTTCCTCGTTCTGGCCGCCGTGCTGTATTTCGCGCAGCGGCGGTTGATCTATTTTCCGCGCCATTACCCCGCGGGTTTGGTCGCGCGTCTCGCGGCCGCCGGGCTCGCTCCCGTGCGCTTTGAAACGTCGCATGGAACGCAATGGGCCTATTACGTCCCGCCCCGCGCGTTGCCCGGGAATGTCCTGCCGGACTCGATCTGGGTCGTGTTCGGCGGCAACGGATCGCTCGCGCTCGACTGGCTGGGCGTCCTGCCGCCGGATCCGGCCCGGCGCGCAGGGCTCCTGTTCGTCGAATACCCGGGCTACGGGGAGTGCGACGGAACCCCATCCCGACCGGCAATCCGCGAGTCGTTGCCGAAAGCCCTTCCCGCGCTCGCCGCGGTGCTGCACGTGGAGCCCGCGCAACTCGCATCCCGACTCTCCGTCGGCGGCCATTCGCTCGGGGCCGCGGTCGCGCTCGAATTCGCGCAGCTTTACCCGGTGCGGGACATCGTCCTCATCGCACCGTTTACTTCGCTGAAGGACATGGCCCGCCGTTCCGTCGGCTGGCCGTTGTGCGAGGTGTTGCGCGACCGGTACGACAATCGGACCGCCCTGACGAAGCTGGCGGCGCGGACGCCGCGGCCCACGCTTCGGATCTTTCATGGTGCCGGCGACGCGCTCATTCCCGCGAAGATGGGCCGCGAGCTGGCGGAAATGCATCCGGGCTGGGCGGTACTCCGCGAGTTTCCCGACGCCGGGCATGAACTCGTCGTGACGCAGGCCGCCAACGAGTGGAATGCGCTGCTGCGCTGAGACCGCGTGGACGGGCTTGCGGTTCGGTCCTACGCTGCGGCCGATATGCCCGACCCCGCTGCTTCACTGCCTCTTCTCGAGGAAGTGGCGCCGAGCATTTTTCGCCTGACGGTGCCGGTCCCGTTCTCCGGCCTGAGGGTGGTGAATTGTCACCTGTTGCGTGATCCGCGGGGGCACGGCTGGACGGCGGTCGATGCCGGACTGAACACCCCCGTGGCGCGCGACGTCTGGGAGACGGGAATCAAGGAACTGGGCTGGTCGTTCTCGGATCTACGCCAGATCGTATTGACGCACAGCCACCCGGATCACTTCGGCCTGGCGGGTTGGCTGCAATCGCGCGCGGGCGGCGCGCCCACCGTTTGGATTTCCGAACGCGAGTGGGAAATCGCGCGCATCGTTTGGATGGAACGTTCGCCCCGGCGCGACGCCGAACTCGCCGCGCACGCCCGCCGCTGCGGGGTCGCTCCGGAAATCATCGCCAAGCTGCGCACGACCCAGGGCGTCGATCAAGAAAACGCCACCAACACCGGCACGCGACCCTTTCCGCAGCGGGTGGATTTTCTGGCGGATGGCGACACGATTGAGATGGGTGGGCGCACCTGGCAGGCCGTGCACACGCCAGGGCACAGCGACGGTCACCTGGCGTTTTTCGATGAGGCGTGCCATCTCATGCTGGCGGGCGATCAGGTGCTGCCCCGCATCACGCCGAACATCGGACTCTGGCCGGGCGTCGAGCCCGATCCGCTGGGCCGCTACCTGCTGTCGCTGCCGGTGTTGAAGAAACTGTCGGTGGACCTCGCTTTGCCTGGCCACGGCCCGGTCATCGGGAATTGGGTGGGTCGGATCGAGGAAATCGAACAACACCACGCCGAGCGCCTCGAGCACATGTCCGGCATCGTGCAGAAGCACGGGCCCGTGACGGTGTGGCAGGTGGCGGAGCGATCATTCGACTTCTTTTCCCTGTCGCCGGGCGAATGGCCGTTCGCGTTGGTGGAGACGTTGTCGCACCTCGAATATCTCGTGGGGCAGGGGTCGCTCGAGCGTGACGACAACGACAACTCCGGCGCGTGGCGGTATCGCCTGGCCTGAGCGAATGATGGCCTGCCTCCAACGGCGCGGGGCGCGGGAATTCCGCTTAAAACGAACCGTGTTGGGTTGGCAGATGCATTGCAATCAAAGCGAAGCAGTGTTTTCTTGGCGGCCCCGTCTCCATCCAAACGTCACTCCCCCACGCCATGAGCAACGATTTTCAACCCCCCGCCGGCGAGAAGATATCCATCTCGAACGGCAAGCTGACCGTTCCGAATCATCCCGTCCTTCCGTTCATTCGCGGCGATGGCACCGGGCCGGACATCTGGGCGGCCAGCGTGCGCGTGCTCGATGCGGCAGTGGAAAAGGCGTACAAGGGCAGCCGGAAAATCGCGTGGTTCGAGGTCTTCGCGGGCGAGCTGGCAAAGAACAAATTCGACAACTGGTTGCCGGACGAAACCATCACTGCCTTCAAGGAATATCTCGTCGGCATCAAGGGCCCGCTGACCACCCCGGTGGGCGGCGGCATCCGCTCGCTCAACGTCGCGTTGCGTCAGTTGCTCGATCTCTACGTCTGCCTGCGCCCGGTGCAGTATTTCGCGGGCGTGCCGTCGCCGGTGAAGCATCCGGAGAAAGTGAATATGGTCATCTTTCGCGAAAACACGGAGGACATCTACGCCGGCATCGACTTCCAGGCCGGCAGCGAGGCCGCGTTAAAGACGCTCGAGTTTCTCAAGGAGAATTTTCCGAAGGATTTCAAAAAAATCCGTTTCGGCGAGGAGGCGATTGACACGGTCGGCGTCGGGATCAAGCCCGTGTCCAAGCGCGGCACCGAACGCCTGGTGCGCGCCGCGATTCAGTACGCGATCGACCAGAAGCGCAAGAGTGTGACGATCGTGCACAAGGGCAACATCATGAAGTACACCGAGGGCGCGTTTCGCGACTGGTCCTACGAACTGGCCAAACGCGAATTTGGTGCGGTGGAGATCGAGGGCGGACCGTGGTGCAAGCTGCCGAGCGGCGTCGTGATCAAGGACTCGATCGCCGACATCACCCTGCAGCAAGTGTTGACGCGTCCCGAGGAAACCGACGTCATCGCCACGCTGAATCTCAATGGCGATTATCTCTCCGACGCGCTCGCCGCACAGGTGGGCGGCATCGGGATCGCCCCCGGCGGCAACATCAATTACATGACCGGGCACGCCATTTTCGAGGCGACGCACGGCACGGCGCCCAAGTATGCGAACCTCGACAAGGTGAATCCCGGTTCTATGATTCTCTCCGGCGAAATGATGTTCCGCTATCTGGGCTGGGGCGAGGCGGCGGACCTGGTCATCAAATCGCTCAACGCGGCGATTGCCGGCAAGAAGGTCAGCTACGATTTCGCGCGTCTGATGGCTGGCGGCACGGAGGTGAAGTGCTCGCAGTTTGGCGACATCATGATCGCGGCGATGTGAGAGGGAAGGGACGACCGTCCCTCCCTCCGGGAAGTACCTAGATCGAATAGTCCGTCAGCATCTGCGGGTTTAGCAAGCGGACGAAAGCCGTGTCGCCGGTCTGGAGATGCAGCTCATCCTGGCGCTGCCGGCTGAGCTGCGCGTGAATTCGCGCGCCGTTGTCCAGTCGCTTCAGCTCGATCCGCGCCACGGGTCCCGCGGCGTGCAGGTGGCACACCACCGCGTGATACCAGTCGCCCGCCTTGCCGGGCTCCCGGCCGATCTCAATGTCGTGCGGCCGCACGTAGGAGGGCTCGACCGACCCGGTGGCAAAGACGCGGTTCACGTCGCCGAGGAATTCAAAAACAAAGGGCGACGCGGGACGATCATACACCTCGGCGGGAGTCCCGATTTGTTCGATTCGCCCTTGGTTCATGATGGCCACGCGGTCAGCGATCTCCAGCGCCTCATCCTGATCGTGCGTGACAAAAATCGTGGTGAGCTTGAGCTCGCGCTGAAGAGCGCGCAGCCAGCGGCGCAGTTCCTTGCGCACCTTGGCATCGAGCGCGCCGAAGGGCTCGTCGAGGAGCAGCGCCCGCGGCTCGATTGCGAGGGCGCGTGCGAGCGCGACGCGCTGGCGCTGGCCGCCGGAAATCTGGTCCGGGAAACGCGCGCCGAGCTCCTCGATCTGTACGAGTTGAAGCAGCCGTGCGACGCGGTCGCGAATCTCCGCCTCGTTGGGTCGCGTGGCGCGTGGGCGCACCCGCAGACCGAAGGCGATGTTCTCAAACACGTTGAGATGCTTGAAGAGGGCGTAATTCTGAAAGACGAAACCGACCCGCCGCTGGCCAACCGAGAGGTGGCTGACCGGCGCGCCGTCAAACAGGATTCGTCCGCGGTCGCCGAAATCCAGACCGGCGATGTTGCGCAGCAGCGTAGTCTTGCCGGAGCCTGAGGGCCCGAGCAGCGCGACAAATTCCCCGTTGTGCGCCTCGAGCGAGACGTCGCTGAGGGCCTCGAAGTCACCAAAGGTCTTGCGCAGATGTTCGACGGTGATCTTCATTGCAGGAATTTCGCGCGCCCATCCCGGGCAGGCGCCAGCCAAATTGCCACCGCCGCACCGGCGGCGCGATTATTTCTCGTAAATCTGATCAAACACGCCGCCATCGTCAAAGTGGGTTGCCTGGGCGCGCGACCAGCCGCCGAAGGTTTCGTCCACTTTTACCAGCGGAATCTGTTTGAACAACTGCGCGTTCCGTTCCAGCAACTCCGGGTCGCGCGGACGATAGAAATGCCGGACGCCGATCGCCTGTGCCTCGGGCGTGAAGAGCCACCGTAGATAGGCCTCCGCAACGTTCCGGGTGCCGCGCTGGTCCACGACGCGATCAACGACGCTGACGGGATTTTCCGCGAGGATACTGAGCGATGGGACCACCGTTTCAAGTTTCTCGCCGCCGAGCTGGGCATCGGCACGGATGAGGTTGACCTCGTTCTCAAACGTCAGTAACACATCGCCGATGCCGCGCTGGGCGAAGGTGGTCGTCGCGGCACGGCCACCGGAATCGAGCACCGGGACATTGCGGAAAAGCGCCGTCACGAACTCGCGGGCCTTGCGTTCTTCGCCGCCGGATTGCTGAAGCGCGAACGCCCAGGCCGCGAGATACGAGTAGCGGCCGTTCCCCGTGACTTTTGGATTTGGAATGATGACCTGTACGCCCGGCTTCACCAGATCGTCCCAATCCCGGATGCCCTTGGGATTCCCGGGACGCACGAGGAAAAGAATCGTCGACGTAAAGGGCGCGGCGTGGAACGGCAGGCGCGTGCGCCAGTCCGGCGCCACGAGATTTCCGCGCGCGGCGAGCACCTCGATATCGGTGTCTTGATTCATCGTGACCACATCCGCGGCCAGTCCGTCGAGCACGGCGCGCGCCTGCTTGCTCGAGCCTCCGTGGGACATGTTGATCGTGAGATCCTCGCCGGTCTTCGCCTTCCACTCCTTCTGGAAGCCCGCGTTCAAATCCTTGTAGAGGCCTCGCGCCACGTCGTAGGACACATTCAAGATCGTGGTCTCTGCCGCAGGCAGCTTTGCGGCACCCATCATGCCGACCACCGCGAGAGCAAATATAACTCTATAAACAACTAGGCTGATCACCCTGACAGGATGAATACGCTGCGTTGACACGCAAGCGACATGCCGCTCTATGACAAACAGCGTCCGGCGAAAGCGCTCGTTTGGAGCGTGAGGTTGTCGGCCGCGAAATGCGTCAAGAGCGGTCGTGCGGAATCCGCCGCGCCAAGGGGGGGCGGCGACGCGGGCAAGTTGCCCGCGCCACGCAGCAATCCCGCGAAGGGATTTTACGGCGTCTTGGCCGGCGCGGGTGAAGCGGCCGGCGCGGGTTTGGCTGGCGTGGCGGCCGGGGCTGCGGGCGTCGCCGCATTTACCGGTGCGACGGGGAGGGCGGTTCCACCGGCGGCGCCGGCGGGAAGTTTCGTAAGTTCCTCGTATTTGGCGAAATCGCGATCCGATGCCGCCTTCAACTCGGCGGCTTTGTCCTTGTCACCCAGCTGGCGCAATCCCTCGGCGAGCGCCTTGTTCACCTCGCCCCGGCTGCGATACGCGCGCTTGTTTGCAGGATCGATTTCGATGGCCTTGGTGTAATCCACGACCGCCAGTTCGTATTCCAGAATCCGTGTGTTGCAGGTGCCGCGATTGAGATAGGACGCCGTCATCTTCGGATCCAACTCGATGGTTTTGGTGAAGTCGGCCATCGCGAGCGTAAAGTCGGGCTTCGCGGCGGCGATGCCGGCGTCGAGGCTTTTTTTCTCCGTCCGAACCTTGTCCCGCAGGGCCGTCGCCTTGTCGAGGTACGCGACGCCGCGGTTGAAGTAGTAGGACTTTAGGTTCTTGGGATCTTCCTTCATCAAAATTTCGAAGTCCGCAAAGGCGACCTCGTAGCTGCCGGCGCGCGTCAAGGCGTTGGCGCGATCGTTTCGCAGGACCACGGCTTTGTCTTTCGGCACGAGCTTCATTGCCATCTCGTAGTCCTCGGTGCCGGCCTTGAATAGTTCGTCCGCCTGCGTCTGCGCGGCGGGGTCGTTCCTCATCTCGCGCTTCATGACCCCGAGCTCGATTCGCGTGAAGCCGCGGTTCGCATAGCCTTGAAAAAGTTCGGGCGCGACCTTGATGACCTCGGTGTACTTCTCGATCGCCGGTTCAAACTGGCTTGCGTCGCGCAACGTGTTGGCGGCCTTCAGCGGAACCTCGGCCGCTTTGATCTGGGCTTGGACCGCCTTACTGTGGCCGGCGGGCTCCTTTTCCTTCGTCTTTTGGGCCTGGGTGGCGAGGGGCGCGAGAAACGCAGTGCAGGCGAGCGCGGCGGCTAACCGGTGCAGGATGGGGCGGAGGGAACGAATCATGCGCGAATCGTCGCCCATTCCCCATCCGGAGAAAACTATTTTTTCGCGGCCCGTGCGCGCGGTTGCCCCGTCACCCCGCACCGGTGGCTCGACATCGCGGCGCAACGGCCTTTGAATGCGGGCGCGATGAAGCAATATCCGACGCCCTGGCAGACGCGCATGTTGTGGTCGTCGTTGACGGGGTTTGCCTTCGCCGGCCTGGTTTCCGTGATCGCGGGCGGCATGTGGGTCATCGCCGTCGGCGTCGGCTTCCTGCAACCGCTGCTGATCCCGTTCGCGGTCTCGGGTGTGCTCGCGTACCTGCTCGAACCGGTGGTGACGTTCCTTTGCCGCCGGTTGCGGATGACCCGCACGCGCGCGGTCGTGGTGATCTTCGCGATGATCTTTGTGCTGATCAGCCTCTTCGGCATCGCTGTCCTGCCCGGCGTCTACCGGCAGTCGGTGGAGGTCGCGCGCAAGGTGCCGGTCTACAGCCAGAAGCTGCAGCAAAAGCTCCCCGTCTGGATCGATTCCATGCGGGACAAGCTGCGCGATGTCGGTGAGATGATCCCCTCGGTCCGCCGCACGACGCCGCCGAGTCAGCCGCCTCAGGCCCCGTCCGCGTCGGACAACCCGGCCGCGCCCGTGGCCACGCCTGCGCCGAAGCGGAATCCTCTCGATGCCGAAAGCCTGAATGACTACGTCGACACCCAGATCGCGAAATTGCAGGATCAGATTCCGGCCATCCTCAACAGTCTCGGTGGCATTCTCGTCCGCAGCATCGGCGGATTTCTCGGTGTCATCGGCTTCCTCCTGACCGCGATCATCGTGCCGTTCTGCCTCTGGTACTTCCTCAAGGAGGGCGACCAAATCAAGGCGAACTGGCCCGACTATTTACCCCTCGCGTCGTCGCCGTTCAAGAACGAGGTCGTCGCCGCGCTGACAGAAATTAATTCCTACCTTGTCGCCTTCTTCCGCGGGCAGCTGATCGTCAGCTTGATCGACGGCGCGATCATCGGCACGGCGCTGCTGATTCTCGGTCTCGATTTCGCGCTGCCCATTGGGCTCATGGTGTTGGTGCTTTCGCTGATCCCCTACATCGGCATTATCATCTGCTGGGTGCCGGCGGTCTTGATTGCGACGCTGCAATTCGGCGACTGGCAACACCCGTTATGGGTGACGGTCATCTTCGTCGCCGCGCAGCAGTTCGAGGGATTCTTCGTCACGCCCCGCGTCGTCGGTGAAACGGTCGGACTGCATCCACTCATGGTGATTCTCGGGGTGGTAGGCTGGTCGCTCGTCTTCGGCGGGGTGCTCGGCGCTCTGCTCGCCGTGCCGCTTTCGGCAACGTTGAAGGTCTTGCTCGGCCGCTATGTCTGGTCTCGCCGCGCAAAATCGCCGCCCTCGCGCCTGACCGGCCCCGTGCCGACGGTCAGACCGGACACGGCCCAGATCATGGTGGGCCCGTCGCCCTAGGCGCGCGCCGCGAATTGAACGCGGCCGGCGCCCGCGCGGTCACACAGCACCGAAATTGCGGAGTTCGGGTTCGCGCGCAAAGACCGTGGAATCTCACGCACTCCGCGTTAGCGTTCCCACTCGAACCGTTTTCGATTTTCTACTCATGTCCAACACTCAGGAAATTACCCGCGCCGTTCAGGAAAACAGCCGCTGGATCCCGTCGCTGCAAACGGCGATGGGCCGCATCGTGATCGGCCAGAAATATCTGCTCGATCGCCTGCTCCTCGGCCTCCTGGCGAATGGTCACCTCCTCCTCGAGGGCGTGCCCGGACTCGCCAAGACCCTCGCCGTCAAGACCCTCGCCGGCGGTATCCACATGGGATTTGCCCGGGTGCAGTTCACGCCCGACCTGCTTCCCGCCGACCTCATCGGCACGCTCGTCTTCAACCCGAAGAGCGGTGATTTCCAGACCAAGCTCGGACCCATTTTCCGGAACCTCGTCCTCGCCGACGAAATCAATCGCGCGCCCGCCAAGGTGCAGAGCGCGTTGCTCGAGGCAATGCAGGAGCGCCAGGTGACGATCGGCGAGCAGACTTTCGCGCTGCCCGATCCGTTTCTCGTCCTCGCGACCCAGAATCCACTCGATCAGGAGGGCACGTACCAATTGCCGGAAGCCCAACTCGACCGCTTCATGTTCAAGCTCAAGGTCACATATCCCTCCCGCGCCGAGGAGCGCCAGATTCTCGATCTGATGGGCACCTCCGCGAAACTGCCGCCGGTCGAGGCCGTGGTGACGCCGGCCGAAATTCAGGCCGCGCGCGACGTGGTGAACTCAATCTACGTCGATGATCGCGTGAAGGAATACATCGTCGACATCGTGCTGGCAACGCGCGATCCGGCAGCGTACAAGCTCAAGCTCGATGGCCTCATCCGCTGTGGCGCGAGTCCGCGCGCGACGATTAACCTCACCCTTGCGGCGCGGGCCCATGCGTTCCTGCAGGGCCGCGGATATGTCACGCCGCAGGACGTGAAGACCATCGGCCCCGACGTGCTGCGCCACCGCATTCTCGTCAGCTACGAGGCCGAGGCCGAAGAGGTCACGAGCGAGATCATCGTCGGCAAGATTTTCACCGGCCTGACGGTGCCGTAACCCACCTCCTGCATGCCGCATCCGCTCGTCATTTCGACGTCACTGCGCGAAGGCAGCCTGAGCCGTGCGATGGCCCAGCGCCTCGTGCTTGACTACGCCACGCTTGGGGCGAAACCGGCCGAGGCCGACCTGCGCACGTTGCCGCTGCCGTTGTGTGACGGCGGCGACGCGTACAGCAATCCAAACGTTGGCACGTTCGCCAAGCTCATCGAGGCGGCCAGCCCGATCATCGTCGCGACGCCGGTTTACAATTACGACGTGAACGCGGCGTTGAAGAATCTCATCGAGCTCACCGGCAGCGCGTGGGAGGGCAAGATCGTCGGTTTCATCTGCGCCGCGGGCGGTGCCGCCAGCTACATGTCGGTGATGGCCATGGCCAACAGTCTCATGCTGGATTTTCGTTGCCTGATCATCCCGCGCTTTGTCTACGGCATGAGCGGGGATTTCGGCGCGAACCTTCAGCCCGGCGACGAACTCGCGGTCCGGATCCATCAGCTCGCGGAGGAGTCACTGAAGATCCGGCGCGACTGACTCCCGGCTCAAATTTGCTGCGCCATGCCTGACACGCGTGACATCCTCAAGAAGATTCGTCATCTGGAGCTGAAGACGCGCCGGAGCGTCGAGACGGCATTCGGTGGCCAATACCACAGCGTCTTCAAGGGCCGCGGGATGAATTTCGAGGATGTGCGCGCGTACTCGGACGGCGACGAGGTGCGCTTCATTGATCGAAACGTCACCGCGCGGACCGGCGAACTGCACGTGAAGCGCTTCGTCGAGGAGCGCGAGCTGACCGTAATTGTGATGGTCGATGTCAGCGCGAGCGGCGCGTACGGCAGCGCCGCGCTGAGCAAGCGCGAGCTGGCGGCCGAGGTGGGCGCGATCCTCGCGTTCAGCGCGATCCGCAATAACGACAAGGTGGGCCTGCTGCTGTTCAGCGATCAGGTGGAATTGTTTCTCGCGCCCAAGAAGGGCCGGCCGCACGGGATGCGGCTCCTCCGCGAAATTCTCTACTTCGAACCCAAAGGCCGCGGGACCGACGTCGCGCTCGCGCTCGAATATCTCAACCGCGTCGTCACGCGCCGCGCCGTCGTATTCCTCCTTTCGGATTTCCAGACGGGTGAATTTGCCAAGGCGCTGGGCGTGTCCGCCCGGCGGCACGATCTCGTCGCGCTGCCGGTGACGGATCCCGTCGAGGAGGAGTTGCCGGACCTCGGTCGGGTGGTGCTGGAGGACGCGGAGACCGGCGAGCAGATTGAAGTGAACACCTCGAGCGCGCGGGCCCGAACGGCCCATCAGCGGGCCATGGAACGCCGCCGTCTCGAACTTGACCAGCGCCTGCGCCGCGCGCGCGTCGACACCGTCCCGCTGCGCACGGACCGGGACTACCTGCCGGAACTCGCCGCGTTCTTTCGCCGGCGCGAACGCCGGCTTGCCTTGCGATGAAGCGGTTCCGCGGACCTTCCATCCTGGTTGCGACGTGCGCGTTTGCGTTGACGTCTCTTCGCGCGCAGGCCCCCGCGGTCCCGGACGGCAAGGACGGATTGCGCGACATCGCACCGCCGGTACCGCCAACGTGGATTGAATCGATGGACCGGGCCGACTGGGCGTTGTTCATTGGCGGCACGGTCCTGCTCGCGGCCGCTGCTTTTCTCGCGTGGTATTTCTTCCTGCGCCGGAAGCCCGCGCCGCCGGTGACGGCGCCCGATCCGCGAATCGTCGCCCGGACCCGTCTCAGGGAACTGCGACGTCGCGCGGGCGAACTCAGCGCGCGCGATTTCGGCGCTGAGGCATCCGGGGTTTTGCGGCAATTCATCCGGGCCCGCTACGGCATCTCAACGATGCGACGGACCTCAGAGGAATTTTTGGCCGCAATTGCGCGCGACCATGTCTTCACCGCACGCGAGAGCGAACTGCTGCACCGTTTTCTCACGCAATGCGATGTTTTGAAGTTCGCCAATGTGGCGTCCTCGCACCCGGAGGCACTGCGGCTCGCGGATGACGCGCTGGCCTTCGTCGAGCATGCCAGCCCACGTGCGGCGGGACCGCCCCCCTTGCCCGCGCCATGAACGAATTCACGTTTGCGCATCCGGCCGCCCTTTGGTTGCTGCTGTTGCTCCCGGCGCTGGGTTTTTTGGCGGGCCGCCGCGGCGGGGCACCCGCGGTGCAGTTCTCCGCCACGGACGTCCTGCGTTCGTCCGGCGTGGCCACTCGGTCGCGCGCGGGTCGGCTGTCGTTAACCTGGCTGCTCGCCTCGCTGGCGGCCGGGCTTCTCGCCCTGGCCCGGCCGCAGCTTGCCAACTCCTTCTCGCAAGTCGAGACCAGCGGCATTGACATTATGGTCGTCCTCGATGTTTCGCGTTCCATGCTCGCCGAGGACTACCTTGCCGACGACGGCCGGCGCGCGAATCGCATCGACACGGTCAAGCGCATCACGCGCCAATTCATCGAGCAGCGGGCCGCGGATCGCATTGGAATTTCCGCGTTCGCCGGACGTCCGTACCTCGTCAGCCCGCTCACGCTCGATCACGGCTGGCTGTTGCAAAATCTTGATCGACTGCGCATCGGCCTGGTCGAGGACGGCACGGCGATTGGCTCGGCGCTCGCTTCGGCGGCAAATCGGTTGAAAGACTCGACGTCGAAGACGCGCATTATCGTGCTGCTGAGCGACGGCGGGAACAACGCCGGCCGCGTGGCACCGGCCACGGCGGCGGAGGCGGCGAGCGCGCTTGGCATCAAGATCTACACGATTGGCGCGGGCAGTCAGGGACCGGCTCCGTATCCGGTGCAGGACGCGCTCGGGCGCACGGTCTACCGGACCATCGAGGCCGACCTCGATGAGGACGCCCTCAAGCAGATCGCGGCGATCGGAGGGGGCCGGTATTTCGCGGCGAAGAACACGCGCTCTTTGCAGGAGATTTTTGACCAGATCGACAAGCTGGAAAAGTCGAAGATCGAGGTGACACAATTCCGCGAGTACCGCGATTTCTTCCCGTGGTTCGTCGGTGCAGCCGTGCTGCTGCTCGGCGCGCAGATGGCCTTGTCGCAGACCCGTTGGCGCACGTTGCCTTAGACCGCCGCAGATTCGATCCGTGGACTGCGCCGGGCTTTGGCACGGCGGACGCCGGCATCCGTCCCTCGACTTTCGACCGTGGGCTTCGGACGATATTTGAAATCTTGCCCTCGACGGTCGACCGTCGACCGTCGACTCTCTTTTTCCCATGCGTCTTACGCAAAAGATCACCAAGCTCTTTCACCCCGACGGTTACCGCAGCGCCGTCGCCGGCGTGAAACGGATCGCGTACCCGCTGAGCGCATCGGAGTTCATGGAAAAGCTGGACCGGGAGGGGCTTGAGCGCATCCGGGAGAAGTACGCTGTCCCCGGCGAAAAGGTCGCCGCCCCGAAGTACTTGGACGTCGCCGAGTGGATGCCGACGAACGTGAAGCGCGTCCGCGACATCCGCCTCTTTCGCGCACCGCCGGTGCAGCGGGTGCTCGACATCGGATCGGGGGCGGGCTGGTTCCTGTTCATCGTGAAGTGCCTTGGGCATGAACCGCTCGGGCTCGACATCGACGAGGAGCCGATCTATCGCGAGACCTTTGCCCTGCTCGGCTTGCCGCGCGTGATTCATCGGATCGAGGCGCACCAGCCTCTGCCGATCCTCGGCGCGCCATTTGATCTGATCACTGCGCATATGACGTGTTTCAATCGTCGACCCGACGGCTCGCACTGGGGTCCCGACGAATGGATGTTTTTCCTCGATGACCTCGCCAAGCGGCTCTCGAAGACCGGGCGCCTTCACCTCGATCTCAATCCCTCGCCCGATGGCTCGCACATGGCGCCCGACCTGCGGGAGTTTTTTGTGAAATGCGGCGCGAGCGTCGATCGCCGGCGCGTGCTCTGGCGGAACGGTGCGCGATGAATTGGCTCGCGCACGTCCTGTTGTCCGAATCCTCCTCGCGCTTCCGGGTCGGCAACATCCTGCCGGATGTCCTCGGGATGCAATCGCTCGCGTCGCTCGCCCTCGATTACCAGCGGGGGATCGCGTGCCATCATGCGATCGACGCTTTCACCGACGAACATCCGATCTTTGCCCGCAGCCGGGGTCGATTCCATGAGGGATACCGGCGCTTTTCCGGCATCCTCGTGGATATTTTTTATGATCACCTCCTGGCCGCCGAATGGCGGGCACATTCTGGGATTCCGCTTGGAGAATTTGTGGCCGGGTTTTATGACGACATCGCCACGGTGCGGGACGAGCTGCCCGAAGCGATTCACGCGCTGCTCGACCATCTTCGGCGCGAGGACTGGCTCGGATCCAACGTATCGCTCGATGGGCCCCGCGGGGCGTTGCACCGGGTGGAACGCCGTCTCGGCTGGCGCGTAGATTTGAGCGGCGCAGTGGCCGTGTTCGACCGCGAGCGCGGGGCTCTCCAGGAGGATTTCAGCGCGTTTTTCCCCGACCTCGCGGCCCGCGTGAACGCGCTGGGCGTGCGCTCGCCGGCGCTGGCGCCGGATTGGGCGGAACGTCCGAACGCCGCGACAGAATCGCCACTTCGCTGGGCGTGAGTTGGCGCCACTCACCACTGCGCAGATGGCTGTCCACCAGCGGGCCAATGCGTTTGCGCACGAGGCGGCGGACCTTGTATCCAAGCTGCAGAAACATCAGGCGAATCTGCCGCTTCATGCCCTGTTTGAGCACGACTTTCACGCGGTTCCCATCGAGGGGAAACACCGCCTCGGCCTTCGCGCGCACCCGCGCTACTGGGGTAGGCCGGCGCGTGGGCGCCTCGGCTTTCGGATCGGCGGACGCTTTCAATTCGACCTTGGCCGGCAGGCGATAAATGGCGTCGTCTTCGGGCGCGATGAACACGCCACGGCAAAGCGTCAGGGCGTCGCCGGGCTCAAAGCGCCGATCGAGCGACACCTCGTATTCCTTTTCGATCTTGTACCGCGGATGGGTCATACGCAGCGAAAGATCGCCGTCGTTCGTGAGCAGCAACAGCCCCTCGCTGTCCATGTCCAGCCGGCCAACATGAAACAATCTCGGCCATTCGCGGGGCAGCAAATCGAACACCGTGCGCCGGCCGCGCTCGCCGTCGTCGAAAGCGGTGCAGAGAATTCCCCTCGGCTTGTTGAGCAGGATGTAGAGCCGCTCCTGCGGCCGCAGCTTGCGGCCGTTCACGACCACTTCATCCTGCGGCCCAATGGTCGTGGCGAGCGTGACGCAGACCTCACCGTTCACCTGCACCTTGCCGGCGGTGACGAGAGTCTCGCACGAGCGACGCGAGCCGAGGCCAGCGGCGGCGAGAAATCGGTTGAGTCGCATGGTGGACAGGGCCAAGCCTCGCGGCGGCCGGGGCGGCTGCAAGGTTGGATTCGCGCGGGTTCGGCGCGACGGCCAGATCAAGGAGCGATCTCGAACTTGAAGAGGTACCGGGCGTCCTGCTTGCTCAGCTGATCGTGAATCACCGCTTCAAACTCATACTTGCCTGCGGGCAGGTCGCCGAGGCTGAGGCTGTTCGTGCCGTAAACGTCGAGGACCGGGGCCTTGGTCTTGTAGTTGAAATCCAGTGCGCCTTCCTTGCGCAGGAGTTCCTTGCCACTGGCATCGCGCACAATCATGTCCTGCGTGAACCATTTCTGGTAGCCGCCGTCGGCGCGTTTGGTGAAGAGATTCTGCGGCTCGTAGTAGAACTGAAGCTTCGTGCCGGCGGTCACCTTGCTGCCGACCGCCGGCTCGAACTGGCCGTAGCCGTCAATCTTCGTGCAAAGCGTGAATTGTCGGAAACCGAGTTTGCCGGCGTTTTCCTTGTCGATGATCCGTTCCTTGAGCTGATCCACCGTCTCGGGCGCCGCGCCCGCGGTCTGGGCGCCGGCTTGGGAAACAGGCAGGGCGACGAGGGCGATCAGAGCGACGACGAAGAGACGAATCATAAAATCGGGGACGCCTAGACGTCGGGCTTGGTTTTCGGCAGGCCGATGACGCTCTGCTTGGCCTTGAACTGGCCGCGCTTCTTCAACACTTCGACGCGTTCGTAGCGCTTGAGGACGTTGCGTTTGGCGGCAATGGTGCCTTTGCCTTTAAGGCTGGGATGCATGGACATGGCGAAAATCTCCGGAGTGAAAATGGGCGTGTTCTGGGGCCAGGAATATTCCTCAAATTTTGGGAAAGACAAGTCGCGGTCGGCGAATCTGGATCTCCTGGATTGAAGTCTCCTGCAGGCTGTCGTCCTCGTCATCTTCGTTGCCTTCCTTTTTCTGCCAGGGCTTCTTGATCTCATCCCATTCCTGGGCCGAGGCTGATTTCAGCCGCTCGAGCCGTTCGCGCATGCGCTTCGTCTTCCCCTCGAGCCGTCGAAGGCTTCGCTCGATTTCCGGCCGCGCCTCTTCGGTCGCCGCTTCCACCCGCTTTCTCAGCTCTTCAAGCTTCGGCCTCAAATGACTCAGCTGCCGTTCGAAATCCCTGGCGTAAAACTCACGTTCCCCCTCGAAGCGCTTCGCCAGATCCTCCAGTCTTTCCTTTGTCTGGTCCATCGCGCGTTCGGTTTGCGCTTTGAGTTTATCCATGGTTCGGGCGATGCTGGAAACCGGGGTTGGAGTCGGAGCGGGCTGGGGCGGGGCCGGCTTCGGCGCGGGTTTACACGCACCGAGGACTAGAACTGTCGCCGCCGCGGCGGAGGCCAGGGCATTCTTCACGGTGGGGAGCAGGTCAACCAAGCTAAGGCACCACGTTAACCAGTTTATTGGGTACGACGATAATCTTTCGCGGCACTTTGCCGCCGAGAGCCCCGGCAATTTTCGGGGCGGCAAGCGCGAGTGCCTCGACGTCTGCGTTTGGGAGATCCTTCTTGATCCGGATGCGATCACGCACCTTACCGGCGACCTGCAGGACGATCTCAACTTCATCTTCGATCAGCCACTGCTCGTCCCACTTTGGCCAGACGTGTTCCGCGACCAAGCCCGGCGTCGCGCCAAACTTGCCGGCGAGTACGGACCACAATTCCTCGCTGAGATGCGGTGCGAACGGATTGAGCAGGACCAGGAGCGTGCGCAGCGCCGAGACGGGCCGCGTGGCTGCCGTAGTGAATTCGTTGACGAAGATCATCATGGCGGAGATCGCCGTGTTAAACCGCATTTCCTCGATGTCGATCGTCACCGCCTTGATCGTCGCGTGCTCAACCTTGCGCTGCGTCGGCGACGGCTCGATGTCCTGCACCGCGGACGAGAGCGACCAGCGGCCTTCCTGATCCTCGACCATGACGAGGCGCCAGACGCGGGAGAGAAAACGATGCACGCCTTGCACGCCCGCGGTGCTCCACGGCTTGGTGTCCTGCAACGGGCCCATAAACATTTCGAACAACCGCAACGAATCGGCGCCGAACTCGTGAATCACGTCCTCCGGGTTCACGACGTTGCCGCGCGATTTCGACATCTTCTGTCCATCCTCGCCGAGGATGAGGCCTTGGTTCACGAGGCGCTGGAACGGCTCCGGGGTGGAGACGTAGCCCCGATCGAAAAGTACCTTGTGCCAGAATCGCGCGTAGAGCAGGTGCAGGACGGCGTGCTCGGTGCCGCCGACGTAGAGATCGACTCCGCCGGTGGGAAATTCGGACTTCGGATTTCGGACTTCAAACGTCGCCGGCAGGGACCCCGTCATCCAGTAGCGCTCAGCATCGACGCTGACGAAGCGCTCGCCGTTGCGCGGATCGCAGAAGCGCAGGTAGTACCAGCTCGAGCCGGCCCATTGCGGCATGGTATTCAATTCACGCTTCGCCGTCTCCGAATAGCGGACCCAATCGGTGGATTTTGCCAGCGGCGGTTCCGGCGTCCCGGTCGGCTTGAAGTCATCCAGCTCGGGAAGATTTACCGGCAGTTCGCTTTCCGGCACCGCATCGTGGTGGCCATCCTGCCAGACAATGGGAAACGGCTCGCCCCAGTAACGTTGACGCGAGAAAAGCCAGTCGCGCAGCTTGTAGTTGATCGTTCTGGCGCCCAAGACGCGCTCCTCGAGCCAGGTCGCGATCTTCTTTTTGGCTTCGGGAGTCGTGAGACCATTGAGGAAATCGGAATTCACCGCGTAGCCTTCGTCCGTCGTGCATTCAAGCGGCGGCAGGTGGCACGGGGCGTCGCCCGCAGTCGCCGCCGAGACGTCGGCCACGACGTGTCGAATCGGCAGGCCGAACTGGTTGGCAAATGCCCAGTCGCGTTCATCATGCGCCGGCACCGCCATGATCGCGCCGGTGCCGTAGCCCATCAGCACATAGTCGGCGATCCAGATTGGAATGCGCTCTCCGTTGACCGGATTAATCGCGTACGCGCCGGTGAAGACGCCGGTTTTTTCCTTCGCGAGATCCGTGCGCTCGAGATCGGATTTGCTGGCAACCGAAGTTCTGTAAGCCGCGATCGCATCGTTCGCGTCCACGGCGGTGATGCGGTCGACCAGCGGATGCTCGGGCGAAAGCACCATGTAGGTCGCGCCGAAAAGCGTGTCCGGTCGCGTGGTGAACACCTCGATGTTCGCGGGTTCCCCATTCTGAAATCTGAAATCTGAAATCTGAAATGCGACTCTCGCCCCCTCGCTTTTCCCGATCCAGTTCCGCTGCGATAGCTTGATCGAATCCGGCCAGTCGAGGCCGTCGAGCTCATTGATCAAGCGTTCCGCGTAGGCCGTGATGCGCAACATCCATTGCCGCATCGGACGTCTTTCGACCGGAAATCCTCCCACCTCGCTCCGGCCGTCGATGACCTCCTCGTTCGCCAAAACGGTGCCGAGTCCCGGACACCAATTCACGGGAGCGTCCGCGACATACGCGAGGCGCACGTTGTCGATCTGCGCGCGCGTCGCCTGCGGATTCTCCGCGACGAATTCCGCGATCGGGCGCGCCTGGTTCAACTTCGGGTCAAGCCATGACGTATAGAGCAGGCGGAAGATCCATTGCGTCCACTTCACGTAGCCGGGATCCGTCGTGTTGACCTCGCGCGACCAGTCGTAGTTGAACCCGATTCGCTGTAATTGTTCGCGGAAGCGATTAATATTTTGCTGCGTCGTGAGGCGTGGGTGCTGGCCGGTCTTAATCGCATATTGCTCGGCGGGCAGTCCGAACGCGTCCCAGCCCATCGGGTGCAGCACGTTGAAACCGTTCATCCGCTTGTACCGCGCAATAATGTCCGTCGCCGTGTAGCCCTCGGGATGGCCGACGTGCAGGCCGCTCCCGCTGGGGTACGGGAACATGTCGAGAATGTAGTATTTTGGACGCGAGGCATCGAAGCCTGGATCGCCTGGATTCGGGACGCGAAACGTTTGGCGCTGGGCCCAAGTGCGCTGCCACCTGGGTTCGATCTCATCGAAGGGATAGGGCTTGCGCCGCTCGTTGGTCATGTCGACAAACCGGTAGGTGACAAAGGGTGGACCGGAAGAATGTTCCATCGAAGGTCGAACGCAAATGCGGATGCCCGGGCACCGCGCCCGAGTGGTGACGGGATCGGGCATCACGGGCTGGATGCCCGTACCCGGAGCGCGAAAGCGTTATTCCTCCGCCGTGCCGTTCATCGCGGCGAGGGTGGCGGCCTCGATTTCCGCGTAGAGCGCGCTGTCTTTCTTGAGGAGCTCCTTGGCGGCGTCGCGACCCTGCGCGAGCTGGCTGCCCTTGTAGCTGAGCCACGAGCCGCGCTTTTCGACGACGTTCTTTTCGAGGGCGAGATCGAGCAGCGAGCCGGTGGCGGAAATGCCCTCGTTGTACATGATGTCGAACTCGCACTCCGTGAACGGCGGCGCGACCTTGTTCTTCACGATTTTCACCTTGGTGCGATTGCCGACCACTACGCCGTCGCTTTGCTTGATTTGGCCGATACGGCGAATGTCGACGCGCATGCTGGAGTAGAACTTGAGCGCCTTGCCGCCGGGCGTAGTTTCCGGGTTTCCGAACATCACGCCGATTTTCTCGCGGATCTGATTGGTAAAGATGCAGCAGGTGCGTGCCTTGGAGATCAGCGCAGTGAGCTTGCGCAATGCGGCGCTCATCAGGCGCGCCTGGGCACCGACCGTGACATCACCGATCTCGCCTTCGAGTTCGGCCTTGGTCACCAGCGCAGCCACCGAGTCGAGCACGATGACATCGAGGGCGTTCGAGCGGACCAGCGTTTCGCAGATGCGCAGAGCTTCCTCGCCGGAACTGGGTTGCGAAACGAGCAGATCGTTCACGTTCACGCCGAGTTTCTTCGCGTATTGCGGGTCCAGCGCGTGTTCGACATCGATGAAGGCCGCGAGGCCGCCCGATTTCTGCGCTTGGGCGATGACTGTCAGCGTGAGCGTCGTCTTGCCCGACGATTCCGGGCCGAAGACTTCAACGACGCGTCCGCGCGGGAAGCCGCCGACGCCGAGGGCGCGGTCGATCAGGATGTTGCCGGTCGGGATGGATTCAACATCCATCGAGGTCTTGTCACCGAGGCGCATGATGGCGCCGTCGCCGTAATCCTTGGCAATCTGCTGCAGGGCGAGATCGAGATTCTTATTGCCGCGGGGTGCGACTTTTTCTTCGGCGGGGGGAGCGGATTTTGCGGCCATAGGAGAGGAGAGAAGGTCTTCGAAAGGCATTCTTTAGCAGTTATGTTCATTAAATGCGAACGTAAAAATGATACATTTGTTCATTGTTTGTCCAGCGATGCCGAATTGCTGGTTGGATCTCGGCCATCGCGGCTGATCTCGAAGTGTAAAAGATTCAGAGCGAAGGTCCAGCCGCCTTCGCGCAGCCACGCGCGCCTCGACCCGGGCCTAAGCTGTGACGTCAATCCGGCGGGGACGGGACGGCTCGCCTTTTGGTAATTGCAAGCCCAGGACGCCGTCATCAAGACGGGCCACGATTTTGCCGGCGTCGATTGCCGGGTCGAGCTTGAACACCCGCCGGTATTCCCCGGACGCCGACTCACGATAGACCAGGGTCGATTCCGCGGGCCACTGCGAGCGACGGCCGAGGATGGTCAACTCGCCGTTCTCAAGATTGATTTCAAGATCGCCCTTGTGGACCCCAGGCATATCCATGGTCAGGAAATATCCGGCCGCGCTGCCCGTGATGGTGGCCGGCGGGCATAGGAAGGCTTCTGTACCGTTGCTTGTCCCCGTCGAAACAGGATTTTCAGAACTGGTATTCATGGTGCGATGGAGCGGACAGACTTGATGTCTGGATTGATTCAGAGTGTGCCCGGCGGTCGGGCCGAAATCCCGGCCGCCGGGCGGGAGGCGCTCGAGGCTCACGGACGCGAGCCGCGGGCGCGGTTTTAAAATGCTTAATGAATTGCGATTTGACGCGGCTTGGCTTCTTCAGCCTTGGGCAGCGTGAGAGTCAGGACGCCATCCTCGTAAGCGGCATTAATGGAGGCTTCGTTGACCGGGAACGGGAGGGTGACAATCCGTTCGAATTTTCCGAAAACGCGCTCGCGGCGAACGTGATCATTTTGCTGAACGTCGGATTCCTGCTTTCGTTCACCAGCGATCGTGAGGACGCCTTCCTGGAGCGTAATCTGAATCTGGTCCTTTTTGAGCCCGGGCAGTTCCGCTCGAACCGTCAGCTTGTCGCTGTCCTCATGCAGGTCAAAAGGGGGCACCCATCCGGCGGGCGCAACGCGGGAGGGCCGGCCGAAGAATGGGAATACAAGCAAGCGGCCCATCTCGTCGGTCGCGCTCGAAAAACGCGCGAACGGACGCAGGCTGCTAGAGGGAGGTTGGTAGCGGATTATGTTCATAAAACTGAGTTCTTGGTGGGATTTGAAACGACCGGCATTTCGCTGAACACGTGTAGTATAAGCTTCCGGCATGCCACTGGCATAACGAGGACGATTAATCTAGCCTAAACGATAAAGCGGGAGGATGTTATAAATTAATTACGTTTATGCTTTTTTCGGAAAACTGCGCCGGATTGGCGCTAATGATGAGATCATCACGCCTGCGTTGAGTGCCAACATGACGCATATTTACCGAATTGCGATCAAGCGTCGGGTGCGTACTCTCTGACGAGTGAAAGTCGCCACCAAAATCGAAAACCGTCGTGACGATCGTTTCATGAGAGCTGCACTCGTCGAAGCGGCAAAGGGGGTCGGTCGCACAAGCCCGAACCCGGCGGTAGGCGCGGTGATTGTCCGCGCGGGTCGAGTGATAATCGCCCGGGGATTTCATCGCAGCGCGGGTCGGCCTCACGCTGAGATCGCGGCGATGCAGGCCGTGGGCGATTATCGTCGCTGCCGGGGTGCGACACTTTATGTGACGCTCGAGCCGTGTTCGACGCACGGGCGGACGCCGCCGTGCACGGAGGCGATCATCGCCGCCGGCTTTCATCGCGTGGTGTTCGGTGCGACCGATCCGAATCCGCGTCATGCTGGTCGCGCGGTTAAGGTTCTGCGCAGCGCCGGGATCGCGGTGACCTGTGGTGTGCTGGTGGAGGAGTGCACGGAACTGAATCGCGCCTTCAACCACTGGATGACGACAGGCCAGCCTTGGGTCGTCGCAAAGTTCGCGACCAGCCTCGACGGCCGACTCACGCGGCGACCCGATGAACCGCAGTGGCTGACGCACCCACGCGCGCGTCGTCACGCGCAGCAGCTCAGGGCGCGCGTCGACGCAATTCTTGTCGGGGCAGGCACGATTCGCGCGGATGATCCACGGCTGACCGTGCGCGGAGTTCCGGGTGCGCGACAGCCATGGCGGGTCGTGCTGACGCGCAGCGGCCGGCTGCCGACACGGGCGCGGATTTTCACCGACATCCATCGCGAACGCACGCTCGTTTATTGCGGCCAGTCGTTGCGCGCTGTGCTGCGGGATTTGGGATCGCGCGAGATGGTGAGCGTGTTGATTGAAGGCGGTGGGGATGTGCTGGGCGAAGCATTCGACCAGCGTTTGGTCAACGAAGTGCAATGCTATTTGGCGCCACTCATCGTCGGCGGTCCGGTCCCAGCCGTCGGGGGCGCAGGTGTCCCTTCGAATGAGGCGCGCATTGTCCTGGAGCATTCGTGTTTCGAGCGGATGGGACAGGATCTCTGTTTGCAAGCGGTCGTCGCCTACCCGCCACGCTGAGGCAGGGTTGTTACCACCACACGGTCGGCCCGCCGCCCAGCTTGGAAATACCGAAACAAAGCGATGAATAGGCACGAGACTTGCACGTCTGGATTTATCATGAAGAAACTAGTCCTCTCTCTCCTCGCGGTCCTTTGCGGCGGAGTCGCCGCGAGCCAGGCCGCCGAACCCGCCACCCAAAGCCCCGCCGGGCGAAACGCCGCGCTGTTCGCCTCGGCCGCAACGGTCCAAGTCAGTCAGATCTACTTTTATAGCGGCCAGCGCTACAACCATCGTCATTTCGTCGGTTACCGCACCCAGAGGGTCGTGTATCGCGACGGCTACGGCAATCGGCGCGTTGGCTACCGCCGCGTGGCTGTTTACCGCTACTGGTAATTCTCTCCCCGGAAACATCGGCACGGGACGAGGCGGCCCCACCGCGGGTCGCCTTTTCCTTTGGCGAAAGGCATTCGCACGGAATAGTGCGGGATGAAATTTGTCATCGCCGCAACCGGCGCCAGCGGGTCGATCTACCTTCAGCGCCTGCTGCAACGAATCGACGCAGGCCAGCATGAGGTGCATTTGCTCATGAGCCGCTACGCCCGTCTCGTCGCGGCGGAGGAGCTCGGAAAATGGACGCCGCCTGCGGGCGTGCGCGAGCATAAGGGCGACGCCACCATGCACGTCCCGTTCGCGAGCGGCTCGGTGCGATTTGACGCCATGGTCGTAGTGCCGTGCTCGATGGGCACTCTCGCCCGCATCGCACACGGAACGAGCGAGACGACAATTCTGCGGGCGGCCGACGTCTTCCTGAAGGAGCGGCGCAAGCTGATCCTCGTGCCGCGAGAAACGCCCATCAATTTGATCCACGCGCGAAATCTGGTGGCTGTGATTGAGGCGGGCGCGACGGTGATTCCCGCGATGCCGTCATTTTATCACCGACCGAAGACGATCGATGAGACGGTTGATTCGGTGGTGTTTCGTATTCTCGATCATCTTGGCCTGCCGGCCGGGGACGCACCGCGCTGGCAAAGCGACGCGGAACACGATTGATTGGGCGAATGGCCGACGCTCCCGCACCCAAGCCGGCGGATTCAGCGCCGCCGCTGGTCCACCGGATTCTCGGCGTGCTCGGCGCGGCGGTCATTCGCATGGTCGGCTGGACGCTGCGCTACCATTTCGACGATCGCGCGGGTATCCAGCAGATGCCGGCCAATGAAGGGATCATCTGGTCCTTCTGGCACAATCGATTGTTCCTGATGTCGTACGTGCACCGCCGGTTTTTCGCGCATCGTCCGCCCGGCGCGGGCATGACGAGCCGCAGCAAGGACGGCGAATGGGCGGCTCAACTGGTCCTGCGGTTTGGCATTACGCCGGTGCGCGGCTCGACGGCGCGGGGCGGGACCGCCGCCCTGCGCGAACTCGCGCGCTTTCTCCGGCGCGGTCTGGACGTCGGCGTCACGCCGGACGGCTCACGCGGACCACGTTACGAACTGAAACCGGGTCTTGTGCTCCTCGCCCAGCTGAGCCGGCGCCCGATCCTGCCGATCGGCGTGGAATACTCGCGCTGCGTGCGCCTGCGCAGTTGGGATGGATTCATGATTCCGTTGCCGTTTTCGCGGGTGGACGTAACCCTCGGTAATCTGTTGCACGTGCCCGTCACGCACTCGGAGGCGGACTTCGAGGAGCAACGTCGCCGTTGCGAAACCGCGATGATGGCGCTCGTCCGTCGGCCTTGAAATTGAATGCGTGTTCCCGCTTTGCGCGCTGGCCCGTTTGCGTGAGGATTAGCTGACATGTCCTCCCCCCTGATCATCGATGGTCGTGCCATCGCCGACAAAATTCTCGGCGATTGCAAGGCCCGCTCGGCTCAACTTTCCGCTCCGCGCGGCCGCTCCCCGGGCCTGGCGGTCGTGCTCGTGGGCGAAAATCCCGCGTCGCGTGCTTACGTCCGGTCCAAGGACAAGACCTGCCGCGAACTCGGATTTCATTCCGTGAAAGAGGAATTGCCGGAGGGAACTTTACAGGCGGATTTACTCGCCCTCATCGCCCGCTTGAATGCAGACGCGCGAGTCGATGGCATTCTCGTCCAATCGCCGCTGCCCGCCCCGCTCGATGAAGGAGCGGTGGTGCGCGCGATCGATCCGACCAAGGATGTTGACGGCTTCCATCCGCTCAATGTCGCAAAACTCGCGCTCAGCGATCTTTCCGGCTTTGTCCCGTGCACGCCGCTGGGCTGCCAGCGGCTCTTGCTGGAGGCGGGCGTCGAGGTGGCGGGTGCTCATGTCGTCGTGCTTGGACGCAGCCTCATCGTCGGAAAATCGCTCGCGCTGCTGCTCATGCAAAAGGGTCCGGGCGCCGACGCGACCGTGACGGTCGCGCACTCGCGCAGCCGGGATCTGCGCGCCATCACGCGCTCGGCGGACGTCATTGTGGCCGCGATCGGCCGCGCGAATTCGCTGCGCGCCGACGACGTGCGCGACGGGGCGGTGGTGATCGATGTCGGGATCAACCGGGTCGACGATCCGACCGACAAGCGCGGCTACCGGCTGGTGGGTGATGTCGACTTTGCCGGGGTCGCGCCGAAGTGCCGCGCGATCACGCCGGTGCCGGGCGGGGTCGGTCCGATGACGATCGCGATGTTGATGGCAAACACCCTGAAGTCATTCGCGCAGCGCGCCGTCTGAGCGCACGGTAAATCGCATGAAAAGAAACCGCGGCGTTTCCCGGCTCGAAATCGGCCCGTTCGAGGAGCAGAGCGTCATCGCCGCGGTGCGGTCCGCGCGCGAGGAACTCGACGCGGAGGTTGCACTGGGCTTCGTCTTCGTCACGCCGGACTTCGCCCCGCATCTCGCGGAATTTCTTGAGTTGGTGCGCGTCTACGGCCGCATCCCGCTGCTGGTCGGCTGTTCCGGTGCCGGCGTGATCGGCACGAATGTCGAGCTCGAGAACCAGCCGGGTTTTTCGCTCCTGTTGTTGAGCCTGCCCAACACCGAGATCACGCTTTTTCAATTCAGCCAGGGTCAGGTGGAGGAGTCGACCGGCCCCGCCTACTGGCACATGGAAAGCGGAGTGGAAGAGGCCGACGCCTGGATCGTGCTGGCACATCCGGCCCGGCTTGAGATCGATCGCTGGCTGCGCGAATGGGACACGGCGTATCCCCAAGTCCCCGTGCTCGGCGGGCTTGCCAGCGGCGGAGAATCGATGGAGGAGATTTTTCTTCTCCACGACGGCCGCGCACTCTCGGCCGCCGACGGTCTAGCAATCGCGCTGCGCGGCGGCTTGCGCGTCGCCACCATCGTCAGTCAGGGTTGCCGACCGATTGGCGAGCCGCTGACGATCACGGGGGCACGGCAGAACCTCGTGCTCACGCTGGCGTCGAAGCCGGCCTACCAGGTGCTTAACGAAGTGTTCCTGTCGCTCAGCGATCGCGAGCGGACGCGCGCCCAGGGCAACATCTTTGCGGGGCTCGCCATCTCGGAGTACCTCCATGAATTCAAGCGCGGCGATTTTCTCATCCGCAACATTCTCGGCGCCGAACCTGCATCCGGCGCGGTGGCCATCGGCGCCGCGCCCCGCATCGGCCAGACCCTGCAATACCAGCTCCGGGATCGCGACACGGCCGACGAGGATTTGCGCGAGCTTGGCTTGATCGCGCGTGAGGAGGACATGGTGCGGCCGTTTGCGGCGCTGCTTTTTTCCTGCAATGGCCGCGGACGGGGGCTTTTCCAGATTTCCCATCACGATGCCGGCGTGCTGGCGGAAATCTTCGGTCCCGGCCCGCTCGCGGGATTCTTTTGCAATGGGGAAATCGGACCGATCGGCGCGAAAACGTTTCTCCACGGTTACACGGCGTCGGCGGCGTTGCTGTGCGATGCGTGATCGCTGCTTTCCTTTCGCGGCCGGATGGCGCTATCTTCCGCGCATGAAGACGCTGCTGACGCTTCTCGCCGCGACCGGATTGCTCCTGCTGACGGGATGCGAGACCACGCGCGGTGTGCAACGCAGCGTGCGCCTGATTCAGCGCGTTCCGGAATCCGCCGTCATCGCCGCCCTTCGGTCGACGCCCGGCGTGAGCATCATCAAGCAACAGCATCTCCCGCCGACCACCGGCTACGGCATTGTGGATTACCGAAACAAATCGACCGATCGATTTGTGTATGTGTCCGATACGCGCCACGCCGATGGCGTCATCGAAATCGGCGGCAACGACCGTGACGGATTGCGCTTGAAAATGTACTGCTTTTTCCAGAATACGCGGCCGTCCGCCGAGCAGATTGCGGCCACGCGCCAGCTGATGGACGACATCTATGCGAACCTCCGCCGGCAGGTGCCGGGCCTGTTGCCGCCACCGGACAAGGTAACGGAGGATTTGATGGGCGTGTCGCGTCCAGCGGGCTGAACGGCATTCGCACGCGCGGGAATTGCTTGAATTGGCCGGTAATTGCGAGCACCTGTAGGCAGGTCGCGCCCCGCGGAACGCCACCAGAATGGTCAACCGCGGCACCCGGCGGCCGACGCTCATGTCGAAAAAGTCGTCGAAGAAACCTCCCAAATCCTTTCGCGCGTTTCGAAAGTATCTCGTGCGTCGTCGTCCCCGCGCCGGAAAGAAAAAGATAAGGGCCCGCAAGGAGGGACGGCCTAGGCGCGCCCCGGCAAAGAAGCGCGAGAAGCCGATCAAGAAGAAACATCTGCGGGCGCGCGTTCCCAGCACCGAGGCCGCCGCACCGGTGCTCGGTACCCCCCTGCAGATGATGCTCCGGGCCGCGAGCTTTGCCGCGCGCAAGCACATGGGGCAAAAACGCGCCGACGGCGTGACACCGTATTTTTCCCACGTCGCGCGCGTGGCGTTCATTCTCTCGCACGTCTTTGGGGTGCGCGACGAACGCTTACTGGCGGCGGCGTTTCTCCATGACACGGTCGAGGACACGGCGACTGACTACGATGAAATCGAAGCGGAGTTCGGCGGTTCGGTGGCTGACATGGTCGTGTTGCTCACCAAGAACAACATGCTGCCCAAACCCAAGCGCGAGCGCGAGTACGAGCAGCGCCTGCGCTCGGCACCGGAGAGCGTGAAGATTGCCAAGATGGCCGATCTCTTCGACAACCTGAGTGACCGCGTCACCTCGATCAAGATTCTCAAGACCACGGCCACGGCGGAACGATTGCTCAAGGCGTTTGGCCCCAGCTTAAGGACGGTGGTCGGCCGGTCGGCCCACGTGAAGACGTCTCTCCTGCTGCGCAAAATCAAGCGGGTGCAGGACGCGACCGCCGGCCGATTGGCCACGTGAGGTCGCGCTGAGGCTGCCGCGGCGACAAAAACGGGGCGACCATGAAACGAATCGCAGCAGGTCATGTCTAAATCTCACATCATGCCCCGTTACGCCTTCCTGTGAACGATTCCTCGGAACAATTTGCCGGCGAAAGCAGCCCGACGCGGCGCTACTTTCTTGGCGCGCTGGTGCTCGCGCTGGTCTTGCACGCGGCGTTTCTGGCC
>JANXRG010000116.1 GCA_025353105.1 Verrucomicrobiota bacterium | reverse complement strand
GACGATACGCGCGACATGGTTTGGGCGCTGAACAACATCAATGCCTTCTACGCGCACGAGAGTTGCGGACAATGCACCCCATGCCGTGAGGGCTCACTGTGGATGCAAAAAATCACCGACCGCATGGTCGCCGGCATTGGCGTGGACCAGGATCCCAAGACGCTGGTCACGGTTGCGAACAACATTGCCGGCCGCACCATTTGCGCGCTGGGCGAGGCCTGCGCCTGGCCCACGCAAAGTTTCGTCGACAAATTCCCCGAGGAATTCGCCGCGCACGCGAAGAACCACGTGCCCCACTCCGCGCGCACGGCCGCCGACATCCTTGCGCCCGATCGCGCCGTCTCGCTTTCGCATTAGGAAAAATAAGTTCCTCAGCTTGTTCCTTCCTCGTTGTCCCCCACGCATCCCAGGGTTTCTCGCCTCGCTCGAATCTTCCTTGCTCCTTTCCGTATGACATCCGCTCCCATCGTTGCAGCCATCGTCGCCCCGCCCGGGATGGTGAACATCCAGGTCGATGGTAAATGGGTGCAGGTCCCGAAAGGCACCCGCGCGATTGAGGCGGTGTCGAAGCACGGCACCTTTGTTCCGCATTACTGCTATCACCCGAAGCTCTCGTCGCCCGGCAACTGCCGCATGTGCCTGATCGAGATGGGCTCGCCGAAGATGGGTCCCGACCGCAAGCCGATTCTCGGCGCGGAAGGCTACCCGGAGACGTCATGGATTCCGCGCCCGCAGATTTGCTGCGCGACCGACGTGGCGGAAGGCATGGCGTACCGCTCGCATTCCCCGTTGATCGACGAGTGCCGAAAGGGTGTGATGGAATTCCTGCTCATCAATCATCCCCTCGATTGCACGATTTGCGATCAGGCGGGCGAATGCCACCTGCAGGAATTTTCCGTCGAATTCGGCCAGGCCGATTCGCGCTTCCTTGAGGAAAAGGTCAAGAAGCCGAAGAAGGTGGATCTCGGCCCGCGCATCGTGCTCGACGATGAGCGCTGCATCATGTGCTCGCGCTGCATCCGCTTCACGCAGGAGATCGCGCACGACGACGCGCTCGGCTTCACGCAGCGCGGCAGCCATACCGTGCTCACCGCGTATCCGGGACGCCCGTTTGCCAATAACTATTCGCTCAACACCGTCGACCTTTGCCCGGTCGGCGCGCTGACCTCAAAGGATTTCCGCTTTAAGATGCGCGTGTGGTTTCTCAAGCAAACCAGCAGTGTCTGTACGAGCTGCAGCACCGGCTGCAACACCACCATCGGCAGCCGCGAGAACATCGTGTACCGCCAGACGCCGCGCGAGAACAACGAGGTCAATTCCGAGTGGATGTGCGATCACGGCCGCCTGAATTTTCACTTTTTGCAGGACGAAATGCGCCTCACGGAACCCCTGGCCCGCCAGGCCGACGGCTCGCGGAAGCCCGTGCCGATGAAGCGCGCCGTCGAGGAAGCCGCCGCGCAGTTGCACCAGTTCAAGCCCGACGAAATCGCCGTGATCGCGTCGGCCCGGATGACCAATGAGGAACTGTATCTCGCCGGCAAACTCATTCGCACGCTCGGCGTCACGATGTTCGATATTTTGCCGCGGCCGCAGCCGGCCGATGGCATTCTCGTCTCCGCCGACGGCAACCCGAACACGCACGGCGCGCGCCTGATGAAAGTCGCGTCCGACGATCCCGGCCGCTATCTCCCCATCATCGCCCGCAAGGTAAACGAAGGCGCCATCAAGGCGCTGATCTGCCTCGGCGAGGACGCCACCGCCTGCGGCGTGAATCCTGACGTGCTGGCCACCCTGCCCTGCGTCATCTCGCTCGCCATTCTTCCCAATATGACGACCGCCGCCGCCACCGTGCTTCTGCCCGGGGCGGGCTTCACCGAGAAACGCGGCTCGATGATCAATGGGAAGGGGCGCCTGCAACGCCTCAATCGCGCCGTGGAAATTCCCGCCGGAGCCGGCGACGACTGGGAAATCCTGCGCGACCTGATCGCGGCGCTCGGCGGCGGGAACGGCATTTACACGATCGAGGAACTGTTCAAGCAGATCGCGGTCGACGCGCCCGCGCTCGCCGGCCTGAGCCTCAGCAAAATCGGCGACCTTGGGCTCGACCTGAAGGATAAACTTTCCCCGTAACGACGCCCGCATCTTTCCCATGTCCGCCCCCATTCACTGGCTCTGGAGCATCGTCGTGGACCTCTACACGACGTGGGGCTTCATCATGGTGCCCCTGTCGAAAACGATTGTGCTCGTCATCGTCGTCCTGATCATTGTCGCGTACTCAAGCCTGGCGGAACGCAAGGTCAGCGCGTTCATCCAGGATCGCATCGGTCCTAATCGAGTGGGCCTGCCGCTGACGCTCCTGGGCTTCAAGAAGGATTTGCGCATCGGCGGCCTCGCCCAGCCGTTGGTCGACGGCGTCAAGTTCCTGCTGAAGGAGGATTTAACGCCCGCGCACGTCAACAAATTCTACTACTGGCTCGCGCCCGCGCTCGCCGTCGCGCCCGCGCTGCTGAGCATTGCGGTTGTGCCGTTCGGCAGCACGCTCACGCTCTTCGGGACGTCGTACAAGATGGTCGTCGCGGACGTGAACATCGGCTTCCTTTACGTGTTCGCGATCACGTCGATTTCCGTGTACGGCATCGTCATCGCCGGGTGGTCCTCGAATTCGAAGTACCCGTTCTTCGGCGGCGTGCGCTCCTCCGCGCAGATGATTTCATACGAGCTTTCGATGGGCCTCTCGCTCGTGCCGGTGCTCCTCATCATCGGCAACCTGAATCTCTCCGGCATCATAGAATATCAGGCGAAGAACGGGTGGATGGCGCTCCCCTTCTCTAATCTTGCCTTCGGCATGCATGAGAACGGACCGTGGCCGTGGGTCAGCGGATTCCGACCTCGCGAGATGCTGCTCTGGATCCCGATGCTGATCAGTTTTGTCATCTTCACGGTGTCGATTTTCGCGGAAACCAATCGCGCGCCCTTTGATCTCCCCGAATCGGAGCAGGAACTCGTCGCCGGCTACCACACGGAGTACTCGTCGATGAAATTCGCGCTGTTTTTCCTCGGGGAGTACGCCGCGATGATCACCGGCTGCGCCTTGATCGCGACGCTGTTCCTGGGCGGCTGGCAGGTTCCCGTTCCGTCCGTCGACTTTCATTCGCTGCACGACTGGACCTTTGCGCTGATCACAAGAACCGGTGCCGACGGAAATATCTGGGGCCTGTTTAACATCGTTTGCTTCTTCGGCAAGGTCATCGCGTTGATCCTCTTCTTCATGTTTGTCCGCTGGACCGTTCCGCGCTTCCGCTACGATCAATTGATGAAGCTCGGGTGGGTGGTCTTCTTCGAGCTCGCCCTCGCCAACATCGTGATCACCGCCATCATCCTAGCCTTCGTCCCGGCGTAGCTTTCGACCTTCGTCTTTCGACCTTCGACTCACTCCCGCCATGGCCATCACCGTCCAACGCCCCAATCTCTCGCTCGCGGAGCGCAGTTATCTGCCGGCCATTTTCACCGGACTCTCGATCACCCTGGGTCATCTGTGGAGGATGATGCGCGGCAAAACGCACGTGACGATGCAGTATCCCGAGCAAAAGTGGGACAGCCATTTGCCGGAGCATTACCGCGGCGTGCCGGCGCTCGTAACGGATGACTACGGCCGCGAGCGCTGCGTCTCCTGTCAGCTCTGCGAGTTCATCTGCCCGCCGCAAGCTATCACGATCACCCCCGGAGAATTGGGCGAAAATGACCCTTTCGCGAAGGTCGAGAAATTCCCGCAGGAATTCAAGATCGACATGATTCGCTGCATCTACTGCGGCCTTTGCGAGGAGGTCTGCCCGGAACAGGCGATCTATCTAATGAAGGAATACGCCGTGACCGGCACGACGCGCGCCGAGATGGTGCACGACAAAAAGAAGCTCTACGAAATCGGCGGCCTGAAAACCGGCCTCGTCGACAAATGGGACGCAAACAAATAGTCGGCCCGATCCCTCCCCTTTTTCTCTCTCCTCCTTCCTCCTTGTTCCTTTTCTTCTCCCGATGACCCCCGGCCTGTTTTGGATCTTCGCCGCGCTGATGCTGCTCTTCGCGGTGTCGGTCGTGGTGCAGTCCAATCCGGTCTCGAGCGCGTTGAGCCTGGTGGTTTGCTTTATCGCGCTGGCGGCACTCTTCGTCTCGCTCGACGCGTTTTTCATCGGCGTCATCCAGGTGCTCGTCTACGCCGGCGCGGTGATGGTGCTTTTCGTCTTCATCATTATGCTGCTCGACCTGAAAGCTGAGGTGAAGCGCCGCGTCACGCCCGTCGCGCTCGTAGCCGGCCTGATCGTCAGTTTCGGTTTTGTGGGTGCCATCACCCGGGTTCTCGCGGACTTCGGCCCCGGCAAAATGACTGCGCCCGCCATCGCCCTGCCGGTGCAAGACGTGAAGACCGTCGGTACCCTCCTTTTTACCAGCTACAATCTCCCGCTCCAAATTATCGGCGTTCTGCTGCTCGTCGCGACCCTCGGCGTCATCGTCCTGAGCAAGCGTGAATTGAAATAGCCGCCCCGCGTCCCCGTTTCATGATCACCCTCAACGATTACCTGCTCGTCAGCGGAATCCTCTTTGCGATCGGCTTCACGGGCGTCCTCGTGCGCCGGAACATCATCGTGATCTACATGTGCCTCGAGTTGATGCTGAACGCGGCGAACCTGTCGCTGGTCGCCTTTTCGCGCTTCGGCACCATCCCATCCGCCGCCAGCGGCGGGATGTCGCCAAACTACAACGGCCAGGTCCTCGTATTTTTCATCATCACCGTCGCGGCCGCCGAGGTGGCCGTTGGCCTGGCCATCATCGTCGCCCTCTACCGCGCCCGCCAGACGCTGCAGGTCAACGAAATCAATAAGATGCAGTACTGACCGCAGCCGCGCCGCGGCTGCGGAAACTCGAAGTTCGAAACTCGAAGAAAAGTCCAAGACCAAATTTCCAAGATTCGTTTCCCACCGCCTTCGATCTCGCTCGAAGCTCCACCCCTTCTACTTTCCCTCATTTGATTTTTTAATTTTCCTCGAGTTTCGAATTTCGAGTTTCGAGCTTCCCTCCCCCATGCTTCCCTGGATCGTCCTCCTCGCCCCCCTGGTTTCGGCCGCACTCATCGTGCTGTTCACGAAGCCGGCCAGGGCTTTGAGCTCGTATATCTCGGTGGCGGCAGTCGCGGTTTCGTTCGTGGGCAGCATCCTGCTTTTTGCCGGGCCCGATTTCACGGTCCAATTCAACTGGCTCGATTTTGAGCGGCTCAAGGTGCCCATCGGACTCACGATCGACGCCCTCAGTAAGACGATGCTGCTCGTTGTGACCGGCATCGGCCTTCTCATCCACATTTACTCGCTCGGCTACATGCACGGTGACGCGGGCACCTCGCGCTACTTCGCCGGCCTGTCGATCTTCATGTTCTCGATGCTCGGGATCGTCCTCGCGAACAACTTCGTGATGATGTTCATCTTCTGGGAATTGGTCGGCATGAGCAGCTACCTCCTGATTGGTCACTGGTACGAAAAACCCAGTGCCGTCGAGGCCGCCAAAAAGGCCGTCTTCGTCAATCGAATCGGGGACTTCGGTTTCATGATCGGCATTTTGATGCTCTGGGGCCTCACCGGGACCGTTGTCTTCACGGAGCTCGCGCCGGCGATCGCCCCGCTCAAATCGGACCCGATGTTTGCCGGATTCCTGACCGCCGCCGTCCTCTTCATTTTCTGCGGTCCGATGGGCAAGTCGGCGCAGATGCCGCTGCATGTCTGGTTGCCCGATGCGATGGAGGGCCCGACGCCCGTCTCCGCGCTCATCCACGCCGCCACCATGGTCGCAGCCGGCGTGTACTTGCTCGTCCGGGTCACGTTCCTCGTCGCGGCCGCGCCCACCGCGCAATACGTCATTGCGTGCGTCGGCATGACCACGGCGCTCTTCGCGGCGCTCTGCGCGACGCAGCAGAACGACATCAAGCGCATCCTTGCTTATTCCACCCTCTCGCAACTTGGGTACATGATTGGCGCCGTGGGTTTCGGCGCGAGCGGGGCGGCGATGTTTCATCTCTTCACGCACGCGTCATTCAAGGCGCTGCTCTTCCTTGGAGCGGGCTCGGTCATCACGGCGATGCACCATGAGCAGGACATCTGGAAAATGGGGGGCTTGATGAAGCGCGTGCCCGTCACGTTCATTACGTTCCTGATCGGCATGCTCGCCCTCAGCGGCGTTCCCTTCCTCAGCGGCTCATTCTCCAAGGACCAAATCCTCCTCGCGGGTGCCAACTACAACACCACCTTGTTCATCATGGGTCTGCTCGCCGCGGGGTTGACGGCCTTCTACATGACCCGCCTCGTCGTCGTCGTCTTTCTCAACAAACCCATGTCCGAAAAGGTCTCGCACGCGGGCGAATCGCCGCTCGTGATGACCGTGCCGCTTATGATTCTGGCCTTCAACGCCCTGTTCTTCGGCTGGCCCCTGTTCGCCCATTTTTTCAATCTCGACCTCAATCCCGTCGTCCCCAAGACGACCCTGCATGTCGAGTTTCTCGCCATCGCCGCCCTCGTCCTAGGCATGGGCAACGCGTTTTACATCTATCGAAACCGATCGCGGGATCCGATCCATGTCGGACTTTTCGCGCACAAGTTCTATTTCGATGAGCTGTACGCCGGCCTGATCAAGGTGACCCAGGGGGCCCTCGCGCGGCTGGCTTCGTTCATCGACCGCTACATCATCGACGGCCTCATCGTGAAGGGCGCATCAGGGCTGACGTTCAGCGCCGGATTCGCGCTGCGCTTCTTCCAGGTCGGCAACGCCCAGGCCTACGCGATCTTCTTCGGGCTTGGCGTGCTCGTCCTCGTGTACTTCGTGCTCCGGCCGTGACCCCCATGAATGCGGTCCTCTATCTTCTTATTTTGATTCCGGTGGTCGCCGCGGCGGCGTGCCTGCTGAACTTCGCGCCCCGCCGCGTCAGCCTCATCGCGTCCGCTGCGAACCTCGCGTTGAGCCTGTGGCTGCTGTCTTCCTTTCAAGCGGGCTCGACCGAGCGCTTCCAGTTCCTCGCGTCGTTCGACGTGGTGACAGCCCTCGATCTCAAGATGCTGGTGGGTATCGATGGTCTCGGGCTGATGATGGTCCTGCTCGCGACGATCGTTACGCTCTGCGCCGTGCAGCTCGCGCCGCGCGTGGAATCCGGCGAGGGCGGTTTCTACGCCTGCCTGCTGTTCATCTCGGCGGGTTGCATTGGCGCGTTCGTCTCGCTTGATCTCTTCTTCTTCTACGCGTTCCACGAACTCGCGCTGATTCCCACGTTCCTGCTCATCGGCATCTGGGGTCACGGCGAACGGGTCGCCGCCGCCTGGAAGATCACGATCTATCTCGCGATCGGAAGTTTTGTCCTGCTGCTCGGATTCATCGCGCTGTACCTCGCGGTGCCGGCGGCCGATCGGACCTTCGACCTCATCAAGCTGCAGGCGCTGGCCGCGGCCGGGAAAATTTCGGCCGGCGCGCAGAAGCCCATCTTTCTGCTGATGCTGGTCGGATTCGGGACGTTGATTTCACTGTTCCCTTTCCACACCTGGGCCCCACCGGGCTACGCCGCCGCGCCCACGCCGGCCGCGATGCTCCACGCCGGCGTGCTTAAGAAATTCGGCCTGTTCGGCCTCCTGCGCGTCGCGTATCCGCTGCTGCCAGTCGGCGCGGCCGAATGCAACAACCTCCTCCTGCTTCTGCTGCTCGGAAACATCCTCTATGTCGGCCTGGTCACGATCGCGCAGAAGCGGCTCGACCTCACGCTCGGCTACTCAAGCGTGATGCACATGGGGTACATCTTCCTCGGACTGGCCAGCATGAACATCATCGGCCAGACTGGCGCGGCCCTGATGCTCTTTGCCCACGGCCTCTCGGTCGCGGCGCTCTTTGCCATCATGGGCGAAATCCGGTCGCGGACCGGAACGACGAATTTCGACGAGCTCGGCGGCCTCGCCAAGACGTCGCCGTTCCTCGCGCTCGCGTTTGGCATGGCGATGTTCGCGTCGATCGGCCTGCCCGGTTTTGCCAATTTCGCCGCGGAAGTGCTTGTGTTCTTCGGCGCGTTCGGCCGGGACGCGGTCAACATCAAGAGCGGCCTCTCGTTCACGTTCATCCAGTGGGCCACCATCGGCGCGCTTTGGGGCGTGGTGATTTCCAGCGTGTACATGCTCCGCGCCTATCGCCACGTCTTCTTCGGTCCCCTGCCCGACAAATTCCGCGAGCAGACTGACGCGGGTATCGGCACGCGCTGGCCTCTCGTCGTGCTGCTTGGGTGCTTGATGATCGTCGGCTTTTATCCGTCCGCCCTCGTCAATCTCATCAAGCCGTCGCTCGCACCGGCCATCGCCAGGGTCGCGCAGAAGTGACGGTGTTCCCTTTTTGATTTCCGCCCGAACATGCTGAATCCGCTCTATCTCGAAACGGCCGTCGTCTGCCTCGGTTTGATCATCGTGCTGGTCGAATCCTTCGCGGGCAATCTGGACCGCCGGACCTTCGCGTGGCTGGCCGTAACCGGCCTCGCGGCCGTTTTTGTGGCGACGTTCTTTGTCGCAATGCCCGCCGGGGCCGCGCCGTGGCAGAGATTCTACGCGCTTGATCCCGCCGCGCTTTTCTTCAAGCGTTTCGCGCTGGTCACGACCATCGTCGTGCTCGTCATCTCGGTGGAATACCTCGGCGTCGTGAATCGCTTTGTCGCAGCGGCCCATCCGGGCGCGGGCCTCGGCGAATTCCTCGCGCTGCCTCTCTTCACCTGCGCGGGCTTGATGTGGATGGCGTCGGCGGTCGACTTCGTGATGATTTTCGTGTCGCTCGAGCTGGTGACCATCTCCTTCTACGTGCTCGTCACGTACACGCGGCGGCGGGCGGATTCGCTCGAGGCGGGCATCAAGTATCTCATCCTCGGTGCGCTCTCGACTGGCTTCCTCGTCTACGGCATCACGTGGGTGTTTGGTCTGACGGGCCAGACCAATCTGGCCGAGGTGGCGCGCGTGCTGCCGACGCTGAAGGACTCGGACTCGGCGATGTTCTTCGCGTTTGTGCTGCTCATCGTCGCGCTCGGATTCAAGATCGCGGCGGCGCCATTCCAATTGTGGGTGCCGGACGTTTACCAGGGCGCGCCCACGCCGATCACGGCCTTCCTCTCGGTCGGCTCAAAGGCGGCGGGATTCATCGTGCTGCTGCGTGTGCTCGACGCGTTCCTCACCGTACCGGCGTTGGTGCCACGGATCGGACTCGTCCTCGTGGGCATGACCGCCGCCACGCTGCTCTACGGAAATCTCGCGGCCCTGCCGCAGACCAACCTCAAGCGCCTGCTTGCCTATTCGAGCATCGCGCACGCGGGCTACCTGCTCATCGCCGTGGTCAGTGTGCTGCCGAAAGCGGGCTCGACGAATCCACCCGTTGGGGCTGGCGAATCGATCGCCTTCTATCTCGCGGGCTACCTGCTGATGACGCTGCTCTCGTTCGCCGTCATGGTGCTCGTAGCCAACCAGGCCGGAGGGGACGACATCGCGCATTTCAACGGCCTGGCCAGGCGCTCGCCCAAGCTCGCGTTCGCCATGCTCATCGCGATGCTCTCGCTTGCGGGCATCCCGTTCACGGTGGGCTTCTTCGCGAAGTTCTTCATCTTTGCCACCGCCGTCGCCGATCGGCAGTGGTTCCTCGTCGCCATCGGTGTGCTTTCCGTCGCCTGCGGCTTCTACTACTATCTCAAGGTGGTCCGCGCGATGTATTTCCAACCCTCCGCGCCCGGTGCCGCGGAAAACGTCGCGGTTTCCCGGCCGACCGCCGTGATGGTCACCGTGCTGGCGGCGCTGATTCTCCTGCTCGGCATCTACCCACAGCCGGCCCTAATTTTCTTCAAGTCCGCCGCACGCACCCCCGTGACCGCGTCCCGCTAGCCGCCCGGACGCCCTGGGCGCGCGTGGCGCGCGGGTCGCTCTGAGTTGTCAAAAGGGTCTGCGATGTTATCTCTTCGCAGTCCGGCGAGTTTTTCCGTCGTCATGTTTTTCCCACCCATCGTTCGCTTCTTCGTTTTGTCGATCGCGGTCCTCGCGTGCCTGACTGGCGCGCGCCTGCTCACGGCGCAGGAAACCGACGATCCTTCCGAGTCTTTTCTCAAGGCTTTCACGTCCGTGCAACAAGGCGAAAAGCTTGAGAAGGACGGCAGTTATAAATTCGCCGTCTCGAAGTATCGGTTCGCCGCCTCGCTGCTGGAGCAAATCCAGCAACGCAATCCGAACTGGCAACCGCTCATCGTCCAATATCGCACCCGCAAGACCGCCGAGGCCATTGCCCGGGCCGAGGGTCGCCTCACGCTTGACCGGACCCCCGCCGGCGCGATCGAGCCGCCCACGCCGACGCCCGCGGCCCTGCCGCGTCAGCCGATGCCGCCCTCGCGCGACGGCGTGGACCCGCTCCCGACCAACGAATCGGAATGGCCAGCGGTGCGCCGGGCCGTGGCCGTCTCGACGCCACTGCCGCTCGCGGAAACCGCCACCCGCGCGACGAGGGATGCGCGGATCAAACTCGACCGGCTGCAGCAGGAACTCGACGAGAACCGCAAAGCGCTCGCGGCCGCCAAGGACGAGCGCGACAAGGTCGACAGCCAGCTGCAATCCACCCGCGCCGACCTCAAGACCGCCCAACGCAAGGCGGAGCGAGCCACCACGGGAGCCACCGACCTCGAGGCGCAACTGGCCAAGGCCCGGGAGACGTTGAAGGAGGCGCTGACCAAGAATCCGGACGCGACCGACACGCGGCGTCAGTTGCGGGACGAGGTCACCGAATTGAAGAAGCAGGTGGCCGAGGCGGAACAGCAAACGCAGGCCACCACGCGTGAGCGCGAGGATCTGGCCGCGCGACTGGCCGAGGCGACGCAGCGGATTGATTACATCACCTCGGAGCGCGACAAGGCCACGGATCGGGCGGAGACAGCCAAGGACTCGACGGCGCGCATCGAGACGCTGATGGCCTCCAACGCGGATCTTCAGCGCAAGCTCGAATCGGCCGAGAATGATATCCGGCAGTTGAATACCGACGCCTCGCTCAAGCAGCAGGAGTCCGAGACGCTGCGCACAGAACTCAACTCGATTCGCGAGCAACTCACGGCGGCCAAAGACCGCAATGACCGGTCCGAGACGACGATCACTGAACTGCGCGCGCAACTCGACCAGACCAGCAAGGACCTTGCCGACATGCGCAAGCAGGGCGCCACGAGCGACGAGGTCCAGCGCATGACGCGGGAAAACGATCTCCTGCGCGGCATCGTGCTGCAGCAGCTCAAGGAACAGGCGAAACGCGAGCAGGCCAAGAAACTCCTGACCCAGGAACTGGCGCGGCTCGAGATTCAGTCCAAGACGATTTCCGATCAGGTCGCGATGCTCGGCACGCCGACGATTCAGTTGAACGATGAGGTGCGCGCGCTCTTCCGCGACGCGGCCATCTCCGTCGCCGACGGCGGTGACGCCACCATGGCCGTGTCGATCGCCGCAGTGAAGCAGCCGGGCCCCGGCGGCGCACCCGCCGCCGGCGGCAATGTCCCGGGCTCCACCCCCCCTCCTGGAGCCCCCGGCACCGGGCCGATCGTCGAGACAAACCTGACGCCGAAAGTGCCCGATGAATTGCTCCCGGTGGCCCGCGAAATGAAGGAAGCATTGGACGGTGGCCGATTTATCGAGGCCGAGAAAGCGTGCGAAAAAATTCTCGCGCGCGACCCTCAGAATCTCTTCGCGCGTTCCAATCTTGGCGTTTCGCTGTTGCGCCAGGGCAAGCTCAAGCAGTCGGAAATGGCGCTCAAGCGCGCGCTGTCCACCGATCCGAATGACGCGTTCAGCCGCTCATCGCTGGGCATCGTGTATTCGCGCATGCGCCGGTACGATGACGCCATCGACCAGCTCACCAAGGCCATCTCGCTCGATCCGAAGAGCGCCTCTGCACATAATCATTTGGGCATCGTGGCCGGGCAAAAGGGCTGGCCGGAGGCGGCCGAGCAGGAATTCAAAAAGGCGATCACGCTCAACCCGAATTACGCCGACGCGCATTTCAATCTGGCGGTGATTTACGCGACGAACTCGCCGCCCTCAAAGCCGCTCGCCAATCAGCACTACCAAAAGGCCACTTCCCTCGGCGCGTCGCCGGATTCCGGGCTCGAGAAGCTTATCGGCGGGAACTAAGGCGGATGGAGCTCCTCACGCCGCGCCTTCGCCTCGTGGCGCAGAACCTCGCGCTCGCGCGCGGAGCTTGACGAACCCGGCGCGCTGCCCGGTTTGCTCGATGCGGAAGTGCCGGTGGATTGGCCACCGCCACTGAACGATCACGATTCCATGACTTGGTCCTTGCGAAAATTGGAGGAGAACCCGGATGCGATCGGCTGGCTGCTTTGGTATGTTCTCCGAACGATCGAGGGCCGGGCGCACGCCATTGGCGTGGCGGGCTTCACCGGGCCTCCGGTCGATGGACGCTGTGAAATCGGCTACTCCGTCATGCCGGATCAACAACGCATGGGTTACGCGACCGAAGCGGTGCGAGCCCTGTTGCAGCGCGCCTTCGCCAGCCCGGGAGTCGACGAGGTCATCGCTTACACGTACCCGAATCTGACTCCGTCGATCGGCGTCATGACAAAGTGCCGCTTCGTCTTTGATGGCCCCGGCAACGCAATCGGCACGGTCCGATATCGCGTCAGACGCGCGGCGTCCGCGGCCCAGCCAGACTTCGCACCAAGTTGAACTCGCCACCGGTTCTCTGCCTACTATGCTTTCGCGCCTCACTTCACCTTGTTGCCCATTTGCTCAAGGTTCTTGAGCAGGTCCTCGAATTCCTTGTTGCCTTGTGGTTTTTTCGCCGGGGACTGGCCGGGTGATCCCGCCGGACGCGGCGCGGCGGCATCCGCATTCTGCCGGGCTTCACGCGCGAGCTGCGTCTGACCCTGGCGCTCATAGATGTTCGCCAGGTCCCGCCAGGCACCGGCGAAATCGGACTTGAGCCGCACGGCCTCCTTGTACGCCGCGATCGCGTCGTCGGTGCGGCCAGTCTTGTTGTACGCGAATCCGATGTTGTTCCACGCGGTGGCGTACTGCGGATTTATCTTCAACGCCCGCTGCAACGGCTCGATCGCTTTTTCGTTGGGTCCGACTTTGTTGTAGGTGTATCCAATGTTGTTCCACGCGGTGGAAAAATCCGGATCCAGCGCGACCGCCCTTTGGTAAGCCTCCAGCGCCGCCGTGTCCTGGTTTAGGTCGTTGAGCACAAATCCCAGGTCGTTCCATCCGACGGCGTATTTCGGATTAATCTTCACGGCTTTTTCGTATGACTCGATCGCGAGCTGGGCCTGCCCCTTGGCCTTGTAGGAATCACCGATATTGTCCCAGGCCTCAAAGTTTTCGGGCTCGACCTTGACCGCCTTGCGGTACATCTCGAGCGCCTTCTCCGGCTGACGCGTGCGCGTGAACGCGACGCCCAGGCGGTTCCACGCGCTGCCCGATTCGGGATTCAGCTCGACGGCTTTCTGGTACGCGCTGATGCCCTTCTCCGGCTGGCTCGAGGCGGTGTAAGCGGCGCCCAGCATCTCGTGAGCATCCGCATAGTTGGGACTCAGCTCGACCGCCTTCTGGGCCGATTCTATCGCCTTGGGATATTCGCCGAGACGCCGCTGGGCATCGCTGAGATTTTTCCACGCACTGGCAAAATTCGGCAGCACTCGGATCGCGCGCTGCAACGGTTCGAGGGCGAGGCGCGGCTGGAGATTGCGAAGGTGGGATTCGCCCAGACCATCGAGCGCAAATACGAAATCCGGCGAGATGGCCACGGCCCGCTTATACGCATTGATCGCCTCCGCGTATTGTTTGCTTCCCACGTACGCGCTGCCGAGGTTGTTCCAGACGATCGGGTAGTCCGGATTGACTTTCGTCGCGCGAGTCAGGACATCGATCGCGCGGCTGTATTGTTTCGCGTTCGTGAAATTGAAACCCAGATCGCTCATCGCCTCGACGTAATCCGGGCGGAGCTGCAGCGCCTTCATGAAGGCGTCCACACCGCGATCGACCTGCCCAGCTTCGCACAACGCGCCGCCGTAGTAATGCCAGCTCTCCGCGTCCTTGGGAAAGGCGTCCACCGCGCGCTGCATCACATCCACCGCCTTGGCCGAGCTCACCTTCGCATCGGTCGGGACCTGAATCCGCGAAAGATTCATCCACGTGTCGCCCAACACGCTCAGATTGGCCGCGGTCTGCGGCGAGCGTTCAGCCGCGTTGATGCCGCGCTGGTAGCTCTGCTTGGCGTCGTCGAAACGGATATTCAAATACTGATTGATCCCGAGCGTGCGCCACGGTCCCGGAAGATTCGCGTTCAGCGTCGTCGCCTTGCGCGCGGCCTGCTCCGAGTCCGCGAATCGCGCCAGGAGCAGGTACGTGTAACTCAGCCGATCAAAGCCCTCGGCGGGATTCGGATCGAGCTGCACCGCCCGCTCGAAGGAACGCGCTGCCTCCACGGGACGGCAGCTCTTACGGTAATCTTCGCCCACGATCATCCAGGCGCGCGCGGGGTTCGACTCCGTCTTGCGCACGGAGCGGAAGGCGGTGACCGCTGTTTCCGGCATGCCGACCACCGCCGCGTCGTTGTCCTTCGTGATGGCCGGCGGCGCCGTGACCACCGGCGCAGGGCTCGACTGCGCGACCGCCGGCGTCGGCGTGGCACTCGAATCGCCCCCGGCTGGATTCTTCTTTCGCAATCCCACGAAGCCCAGAACGATCGTGACGACCGCCACGGCGGCGCCCACCCCGATCCAAAGTGGTAATTGATTCTTTCCGACTGCGACCGGTGCGGTCTCGGTCGCCACCGCCGGCATGTGCATCCGCCTGGGCACAGGCATCGGCGCGGCGGGCGGCGCGGCCACCGCCGGGGCCGGCGGAACCGGAGGTGACAGCGCCACGGCGGCGCCAGCGGGAGGCGCGGTGGTGGTAGCGGTCGCACTGCGACGGGGCAAGGCCGCCGCGAGAGCCGAGGAAAAGTCATGCGTGTTCGCGAAGGCCTCGCCGGGTCCGGGGCGAAGCGCGCGCCGCAGGACGTGATTCCCCTCTTCCGCCACCGCGGAGATGGAGGTGTAGCCGTTAAGCGCGAGTCGATGCGGCTCCAGCCGATTGGGCGCGCCGCCGAGCAATTCATAGGCGAGCGCGGCGACCCGTGCGGTGCAACGCTGGCCAAGCGGCTGGCCGGAGTCGCGACCCCCGCGAGCGCCCGGGATGACGGTCATCATCGCGGCATCCGCGTCGGGAATGGGCGGAGGTGATTCGCGTTCGCTGAAATCGAGCGCGCTGACCTTCACCTGCCAGCGCGGCCAGTGCGCAAGCGGACGCGCGAGCAGCGCGGTCCAACCCTCAACTGGCGGTCCATCCAGCAAATGCAGCGCCACCTGTCCCAGCGTCAAGTCGAGTCCCTCGAGGCCGGCGCCCGTCGCGGCATCCGTGATTCCAGCGAGACTTTCCACGATGGCCTGTACGTCGCCGGCGGGAAGCGAGCCGCCGCGCGCCCGCAGCATGTCCATCAACGTGCGCGCCTCGAGCCATTCCAACGTCGCGAATCGTCCACCCTCGCATTCAAAAAGACCGACATCTGAAACCAAGCCCGGATGCCGAAGCTGCCCGATGACCTGCGCATTCCGCTGAAATTGTTGCAGTGCCTCCGGCGTGCCCAGGAGTCCGCTGCGAACCGCTCTTACGGCCACGACCGTCGCGTTGCGCTGGCGATCCGTGGCCTTGTAAAGACGTCCGGTCAGATCGTCGCCGACTTGCTCGATCAGCTCGAAACGATCCGCGAGCACGGTTCCCACGGCCGGCGGCCAGGCCATCGGGAGTTTGGGCGGCGGCGCGGCGGGCGCGACGGTTGCCGCGGTCGCGACCGGGGCGGCGATGGCGCGAATGGTGGCTTCAATTTCGTGGCGCAGCACGGTCGGATCCGTCGGCCGGTCTTCCCGGTCCTTCGCGAGCATCCGGGTCAGCAGCGCGATGACCGGCTGGGGCGCGCCGACAAGTTCCTCGAATGGTGGTGGCTTCGAAAGGTGCTGCGCGGCCACGCGAACAAATGACGTCCCGCCAAACGGCGGCGAGCCCCGCAGCGCGTACCAGAGCGTCACGCCGAGCGAGTAGATGTCCGAACGGATGTCGAGCTCGACGGTGGGTTCGATTTGTTCCGGGCTCGCAAAATGGGGCGTGCCGACAAAACCCGCGGTCAGGCCGCCGTCGTTCACGGTCGTGACGGCACCATCGGCATCGCCGTGCGCGCCTCCGGGGGCAAAGGCCGCCTTCGCGAGACCGAAGTCGATCAACTTCACAAACAGATCGTCCCCGCCCAGCTTGTCCTTCACGAGCATGATGTTCGCGGGCTTGATGTCGCGATGGATCACCTTCTCCGCCCACGCGGCCTGCAGCGCCTTCGTCACCTGCAAAATAATCTCGAGCGCAATCAGCGGCGGAAGCTTCTCCTCGCGCTTGATCAAGGACTGAAGCGTCTCGCCCTCGATGTACTCCATCGCATAAAAATACGTGTCACCCTGCTGGCCCTGATCGAATACCGTCGCGATGTTCGGATGCTGGATGCGGGCCGCCGAGCGCGCCTCGCGCAGGAATCGCCGACTCGTCGTGTCGTCGTTCAGCAGCCCGTCGCGGATGATCTTGAGCACGACCGGGCGCCGCAGGCGCGTGTCGAACGCCTTGTAGGTAACGCCCATGCCACCGCGCCCCAACTCGATCGGAGTGCCCGAGGCATCCTGCTCGACTTGAAACTGCTGAAAATGGATCGGATCAGCCATGGACGACGTGAGGCATTGGGATAAGCCGTCTGTATGCCGCGAATCCCGGGTGTGAACAAGGTCAATTCGCGCTTTCTCCCGCGGTCGAATCAGCTATCGATGAGCAGCGATGCCGCCTGATCCTCCCGAACCCACCGCCACCCCCGCCGGGAGCGCGACCCGGCAGGTGGGCATCGTGGGTCTCGCCGTGATGGCCAGCCGGGTGCTCGGCCTGGCGCGTGATCTGATCATTGCAGCCCTCTTCGGAGCCAGCCGCAGTCTCGACGCCTTTCTCATCGCGTTCCGCATTCCCAACCTCCTGCGCGATCTTTTCGCAGAGGGGGCGCTGTCGACGGCGTTCGTGACGGTGTTCACGCAAAAGATTGCGACTGACGGGGACGAATCCGCGTGGAAGCTCGCGAGCAAGGTCACAACGATCGTCGCGATTTTCATGAGTGCGCTCGTGCTGCTCGGCATCCTCTTTGCGCCGCTCCTCGTCCGCCTGCAGGCACCGGGATTCGCCCCGGGCGACGTCGCGTTCACGACCTTCCTGCTGCGGATCATGTATCCGTTCATCCTGCTCGTCTCGCTGGCCGCGCTGGTGATGGGCATGCTGAACGCGCGCCGCATCTTTGGTGTTCCGGCGATGGCTTCGAGCTTCTTCAACCTCGGTTCGATCATCGGCGGGGTCACGCTCGGCTGGTGGATTGACCCTGGGTTCGGCCCGAAATCACTCATCGGACTTGCGCTCGGCACGCTCGTGGGCGGCTTGTTCCAGTTGGGCGTGCAGCTCCCGACCTTGCGCAAGGAGGGCTTCCGGTTTCGATTCGATTGGGACACGCGCGACGCGGGCGTGCGCCGGATCATCGCGCTGATGATTCCCGCCATCATCGCCGGCAGCGCGGTGCAGGTGAATGTGGTCGTGAACGGAATTTTCGCCTCGTATCAGGAAGGCGCGATTTCGTGGCTGCAATACGCCTTCCGTCTGATGCAACTTCCCCTCGGCGTGTTCGGCGTGGCGATCGCGACGGTCACGCTCCCGCTCGTCTCGCGCAGCGCGGCGCTCGGCAACCGGGACGAATTCCGCGCGATTCTGGCGCGGGGCATCCGGCTCGCGTTTTTTCTGACGATTCCATCCGCGATCGGCCTTATTTGCCTGGCCGAACCGATCATCGGGCTAATTTTCGAACGCGGACGCTTCGATCACCACGCCACGATCGAGACGGCCGCGGCGTTGCGTTTCTACGCGATCGGCCTCGTCGGCTATGCCGGCCTCAAGGTGCTCGCGCCGGCGTTCTACGCCCTCGATCAACGCCGCACGCCCATGTACGTGAGCCTGCTCTCGATCGGCGTGAACCTCGCGCTCAACGCGACGCTCGCCTTCGGACTCGGCTGGGGCCACCGCGGTCTCGCGCTCAGCACTTCCATCGTCGCGATGCTGAACTTTGCGATTCTCTACGTTCTGATGGGCCGCCTGGCGGGCGGCTTGGAGACCAAGGCCTTTGCGCAGGCTCTCGCGCGCCTTGGCGTCGCCGCAGCAGGACTCGCCGTCTTTTGTTTTGCCGCCCAACGACTCGTCCTGACGGACTTTTTCCGGTGGGCGCTCCCCGTCAAAATCACGGCCCTGCTCGGCGTCATCGTCGCCGCGGGAGTCCTGTTCTTTGCCAGTAGTTACCTCCTGCACGTGCCGGAGATGCGGGAGACCATTGAGTTGGTGCGTCGCCGCCTCCGACGCGGGAAATGAAAAAGGCATCAAGCGCGAAGCCTGATGCCCTCTGAACGAAACGCGGGAAAGACTAGCTCGTCGGAGTCGGAGCCGGAGCCTTCTTCTTGGTGGTCTTCTTCTTGGCCGGGGTCTTTTTCTTGGCCGTCTTTTTTTTGGCCGGGGCGGTGGTTGTATCGGCGGGGTCAGCCATCGGAGCGGCGATGGTGCTGCCGACGAAGCCAACGGCGGTGAAGAGTGCAATGGCGGTGATGAGGAAACGCTTAATCATGGCGGGGGGTCTGTTTTTCTCCTTTTGGGGTTATCGCGAATCCGGTGCGGCGGTGGGCTTTACCGGGTCAACTTGGCGTGCGTGACGCCGATATGACAGACGGGCATTAGGTCGGGTTCTTCAAAGATTTTCAAACTTATTTTGGTACTTTTCTTCGGGCCGAACTATCTGCGCGCCTGCCGCTTCGGGCGCATCGGGCAAACATCTAGTTGCGCACCTCACCACCCCTCCCGTAATCTCGACGCTTCTCCGATTGGCGCGCCCCCATTTTCCCGCCAGCCGAGCCTTCCATTCCTCTGTTTATGTCCAAGCCGGCTCCTCCGTCGCTCTATCAAGACCCAGCCTTCGACATGGCAAAGGAGCAGTTCCGCCTCATCTCGGAATACCTCAACATCCCCGCGGATGAACGCGACCGCCTTTTTTACCCAAAACGCGCCATCAGCGTTGCCGTGCCCATCCACAAGGACGACGGGACCACCGCGGTTTATCAGGGGTATCGCGTGCAGCACCATCTCTCGATGGGGCCGACGAAAGGCGGAACCCGCTTCGCCCCGAGTTTGAACATGGGCGAGGTCGCGGCGCTCTCGATTTGGATGAGCTGGAAGTGCGCGCTGGCCGGCCTGCCGTTCGGCGGGGCAAAGGGCGGCGTGTGCGTGGACGTGCGCAGTCTTTCGCTCCGCGAGCTGGAGGCGCTGAGCCGCCGCTACATGCAGGAGATGATTCCGTTTGTCGGCCCGAAGATTGACGTGATGGGCCCGGACATGGGCACCAACGAGCAGGTCATGGCCTGGTTCATGGACACCTACTCGATGTACATTGGGTACAGCGTGAATGAAATCGTCACGGGCAAGCCGATCTACCTCGGCGGTTCTGCCGGCCGGCGCGAGTCCACGGGCCGCGGCGTGGCGTTCCTCGTGGAGCGGGCGCTGGATCAACTCAAGATTTCGCCCGTCGGCTGTACCTGCATCGTGCAGGGCTTCGGCAACGTCGGCTCGGTCGCCGCCGCCGGCCTTTATTACAAGTCCGGCGTGAAGATTGTTGGCCTGTCCGACGCGTATGCCGCGTTTTACGATCCGAAGGGCATCGAGCTGGAAGGCGTGGAGAACCACCTCAAGACAAACCGCGACCTGACGAACTATCTCGGTGCACCGCGCATCGATCCGGAGGAGATGCTCATTCAACAGTGCGACATTCTGATCCCGGCAGCGGTCGACCGCGTCATTCATGGCGGCAACGCCGCGCAACTGAAGTGCCGCGTGCTGGCCGAGGGCGCGAACGGCCCGACCAGCCCCGAAGCAGACGTGATCCTGGACAAACGCTGGGACGAGATCTTTTTGATCCCGGACATTCTCTGCAATGCGGGCGGCGTCATCGTCAGCTACTTCGAGTGGGTCCAAGATCTCGCGGCATTTTTCTGGAATGAGACCGAAGTAACGGACAAGTTATTTCGCATTCTCGACCATTCCTTTCAGGCCGTGGTGCGGCGCGCGAAGGCCGAAAAAATCAGCCATCGTTCCGCCGCTCTCGCGATCGCCGTTGAGCGGGTCCGCAAGGCGAAGGAGACGCGCGGTCTGTTCCCTTAGGATCGGCAATCAAATCCGAGGGCCGCGACGACGGGCGTTTATGCCCACGAGAATGCGATACCGGGTCCGTGGTACGGGCATCTTGCCCGCTGGCGGACCGAGATGATGCCGGCGCGGAAGATAATCCGCAGGCACGGAACGGAAACTTTCTCGGCGACCCCGTTGCGGAACGAGATGCGGGTGCGCCGAAAGCGGACATTGGGGAAACCGTCGTGGAGGCTTCCGGGGAGACCCGTCAAAGCGTCGATTTATTCCCCCCATCTTGCAAAAGTTAGCGAAGATCGAATCCGCGGAATATTCGGACTCCGCTCACAGTTGAACGGTTTGACGAGCGATCAATCCGATTTCTCGCAACCAACGAATCCGACCCGATCCAACAACATGAAGTTTATTAGAATATCAATCGCGGCATGTGTGCTTGCCCTGACGTGCCTCGCTCCCAGCATCGCCAGGGCGGCTGAAAGGGAGAACTTGCCCCAGATGATCTCGATCAAGACACTCTGCAGCGACCCAGTCATGGCGGTGCGTGTCCTGCGCGAGATGTGCAGTCACTCTCCCGTCCGGAAGGCCGTGATAAAAGAACTCGCCAGCGACAAGGAGTTCGTCCGGGACTATAACGCGGAACAGGCGCAGCGAGCCAGCCAAGGCGCGGGGGGGTGACGGTCATCATCCGGTCCTCGTGTCGTCGCGCCGAAACTCGCAACGACACGAGTCGACAGACCCGCCCAAGCGCATCCTTCGGCCAGTTCCAACTTTGAACAGAGTGGCGTCCCGGCCGATTGCGCGAATGGGAGCGACGGGGAGGCGATCGGCAATGTATTACGAATAGCTACCCCTATGACAACCGGGCGGGATTATTACGTGCGCGGCGCCTGGCGCAAACGATAGTGGGGTATGTTGTCTTTGCGCTGGCTTGTTGTCGTTTCGGCCGTCTTTCTCAATGGTTGCGCCCTCACGGATTTTCCCGGGTTCGGACCGCGCGGCACCGGCCCGACTTCCATCGTCATCGATTTGACGACGCAGAAAGCCTATCTCTACCGCGGCAGGACGCTCGTCTTGGAATCGGTCGCTTCGACCGGACGCGAAGGCTACGCCACGCCGACCGGCAAATTTCGCATCGTTGAAAAGGACCTGGACCATCGATCCACGCTGTATGGGGAATACGTGCGGAACGGAATGGTGATCGTCCCGGGCGTGGATGTCCGCAAACAGCCGCGCCCATCCGGAACAACGTTCGAGGGCGCGCCCATGCCGTACTTCCTGCGCATCGTCGGCGGGGTCGGCATGCACGCCGGGCAGGTGCCGCGCTATCCGGCGTCGCACGGCTGCATCCGGCTGCCCAACTGGAAGGCAAGGCGGTTCTATGCGGAAGCCAGGGTCGGGACCCCCGTGACCATCCGGCGGTGACGCAACGGCTGGATTCACGACGAAGGACCCGAAGCGCACAAAGAATTTCTGGCGGTCGACTCTCGACTCTCGACTCCTCCCGTCGGCCTTCAATCCGTGGCCCCGCGCAACTGGCGCGTGAAGCCGCGCAGCTCAGGCATGGACAGGTCCGACACAACCACATACTTCATCCCGCCCTGCGACCACGTCGCCACGTGGAATCCATCCAGGTCGGACCACCGCTCAGCTTCCTCCGAGGGCGAGGGGGCGACGAAGACATTGATCCGATGCTCGCGGCACGCGTAGACGAGCGCGGCCACGTTGCGATGCCCGAGGTAATCAAGGCGCGCACCCATGAGCGGAAACCCCGCCGCGGAGAAATCCTGCACGGTCGGAGAATAATCGACGCGCTGTGCCACCCACGGTTTGACCGTGTGGCGATCCGTCGATGCGACATCGGTCAAATGGCCGGGCAGAAGTGAGCGAACATGATTTGCGACCGCTTCGGCCACGAGCGGATTGGAGCGCAACGGACGGAATGCGGGCACGGCCACCGTAAACGCAAGGATGACAGCCGCGGCGGCCGCGAGCCACCGCCAGTCGGGCATGATCAGGTGTTTGCGCTCGCCCGCTTGACCGGCTTCGCGGCGCAACGCCCCGCGAACCCGCGCGGTCAATCCTGGTAGAGCCGCGCCGCGCGGCAGACCGGCACGGATCACCGCGCGCAACGCGTCCTGCTGTTTGCGCGCCCGCTGGCAAACGGGGCACGCTTCGACGTGCTGTTCGATCGCCAGCGAGTGCACGAGGTCGAGCTCGCCATCCAGATACGCCTCAAGCAAAGGCCGGATTTCGTCACAGTTCATGGTCGGAAAAAATCTTGAGTTGTTTTGCAACCTCCGCCTGCAGCTGGCGCCGGGCGCGCGCGAGTCGCGACATGACGGTGCCAATCGGTACCTCCGCGACGACGGCGATTTCCTTGTACGAGAGCCCCTCGAGTTCGCGCATCACAATCATTTCGCGAAACAGGACCGGCATCTGCTCCAGCGCGCGCGTGAGCAATTCCGTGTCGGCGCGGCGCGCGTGTTCGTCGACCGCGGAATCGAGCACGCCTGAATGCGCCTCCTCGTCGAACGGCTCGGTCAAATCAGCCGGGCGATTCCGGCGCAGCCATGAATAGCAGACGTTTCGCACGATCGTGAGCAACCAGGCGCGGCCATCGGCGCCACGAAACTGGGGAAAGAACCGGAAGGCCCGCAGATACGCTTCCTGCACCTGGTCCTGGGCGTCGTGCTCGTTCCGCACGAGCCAGCGCGCCAGCTGATACGCGCTGTCGAGATGCGGCAGCATCAATTGCTCGAATTGGACCAGCGGAGTTTCCATGGGCTCTCACCCGGCACAACGCACGTCGGGGCGGATTTATTCCCGGCAATCAGCGGGAATAAACCGCGGGCGCGCTGCGTTCAAGTCATTGGAAGCAAACCATCCCAACCCCTTCCCATCGAGCTAAAGCGCATGAAAACTCCCGATTCCTCCCCCGAGCAGTCCCCCGACGGCATCGATCGCCGCGGGTTCCTCGAATGCATGGCCTGGGCCGGCACCGGCGTGCTCTGGTCCATTTCCGGCGGCATCCTCAGTTCCACAGCCCTAGGCGCCGAAACGGCCACCGCCACCGGCGCGGACTTCACCTTCATCCAGATCAGCGACAGCCACATTGGCTTCAACAAGCCGGCCAATACGGACGTCGCGGCCACCTGCCGCGAGTCGATCGCCCGCATCAACGCGCTGCCGACGCAGCCGGATTTTCTGCTGCACACCGGCGATCTCACGCACCTCTCGGAGACGGCGGAATTCGACACCATGGCGGAGTTGCTGAAGGAATGCCGCACGAAAGATGTCTTCTGCGTGCCCGGCGAGCATGACATCCTGAGCGACAACGGCGCGCAGTATCGCGAACGCTTCGGCAAGAAGTCCATGGGGGCGGGCTGGTACAGCTTCGACAGCAAGGGCGTCCATTTCATCGGTCTCGTGAATGTCGCCAACATCAAGGAGGGCGGTCTCGGCATTCTCGGCGCCGAGCAACTCGCGTGGATCGAAAAGGATGTCGCGGGTCTGTCGACCAGCACGCCGATTGTCGTGTTCGCTCACATCCCGCTGTGGGCCGTCTATCCGCAATGGGGCTGGGGCACCGACGACGCGGCCCAGGCCCTCGGCTATATGAAGCGCTTTGGGTCGGTCACGGTTCTGAACGGTCACATCCACCAGGCCATGCAGAAGGTGGAAGGCAATGTGACGTTTCACACCGCCCGCTCGACTGCGTTTCCACAGCCTGCGCCCGGCTCCGCCCCGAAGGCGGGCCCCATGGTCGTCCCGGCCGACAAACTGCGCAGCGTTCTGGGGCTGAGTACCGTGAAGTACGTCGAGTCAGGCCACATGCTCGCGGTCGTGGATATGCCCCTCGGTTGATGACGATTCCCGCCGATTGGTGGCCACGATTGCACGGGGCGAGCACGCATCTGCCGGTCGCGCTCGTCCCCGTCGCCGCGTTCTTTGATGCGCTGTCGTTGATCGTGCGCGGGCCGGAATTGCGAAAGAAATTTGGCGCCACTTCCGCCCTGATGCTTCCCCTGGCGGCTCTGGGTTCGATCGTGTCGGTCTTCTCCGGCCTCGGCCAGTCGCACGGCGAATGGCTTGGCCAGGGACTGCTTCGTTCGCACCATCTTTTCGTCTGGCCGGCGTTTGCATTGGTCGTCGGCCTCGCGACCTGGCGCATGCTGGCGGGTCCTGAACCATCCGCCCGCTCCCTGCTCATTTATCGCGTCGTCCTTTGGATCAACGCCGGACTCATTCTCGCCGCGGGTTACTGGGGCGGCGAGCTCGCCCTCAGCCGTTGAACCACGTCATGACGACAACGCGCGCGCTCGTCCTCGCCTTGCTTGGCGCCGTGTTTGCGCCGGTGGCAGCCATTGCGCTCGGCACCTACTGGCCCTTTCCTCGCACCCCGAAAGCGATCGCCGCGACGCCCGGCCTCGCCGTGAAGATCGAACAGGGCCGCCAATATTTCGCGATGAGCTGCGCGCACTGTCACGCCGATGACGCGACGGGTGACGAGGGGCCGAATCTGCACAAACTAAAAATCAGCGATGCGCACATTCGTCTCGTCGTGACCAACGGTATCAAGGGCGAGATGCCGACCTTCGCAAAAAAGTACGACGAGTCGCAGATCTCCTCCCTCGCCGCCTTTCTGCGCACGCTCGAGTAAGCGATTAGCCATGAGCTGAACAACGCGAGACCGCTCCCGAGGTAACATGCCAATTCCTAGCAGCAACGCCCGAACACCACGCAGTGTTCTGGTCGCCGATCTTCGACGATTCCCCGTGCCTCCGTCGCCCCGGCGGGGTTCCAATTTCCGAATGCGATGCGGCATGGCGCTGCACACAGGTGGAACGCGATCTCCGAGCGCGTTGGCGAAAACAGACGCAGCCCGCGCCCGCGGGCTGCCAAACCCGTGCCAACGCGCCCGGAGATC
>JANXRG010000073.1 GCA_025353105.1 Verrucomicrobiota bacterium | reverse complement strand
GAACAAAAAGAGGTTGAGCCAGAAAAGCGCGAGCGCGACGCGCGGCAGTCCGATCAAGTTGGCGGCGAGCGAGAGCCCTCCCGTGCCGAGTACGACGGAGAACATCGCGGGCGAGAGCGAGGCGGGGGAGAAGGCGGGATTCGGCATGCGGTGGAGCGCATGTTCTAACTGTAAATGCGCGGGAAGGCAGTGATTTTCGCTCGATGCGAGCGGGTGCGAGGTTCAACTTCGCTTCGTCATGCGCATCGTCCTGCAACGTGTCTCCCGGGCGGCAGTGTCGATCAATGGCGGTCCGCCACGGGGGATTGGTCGAGGTTACGTGCTGCTTCTGGGCGTGACGCATGCAGACACGGCGGCCGATGCCGATTGGCTCGCCGCGAAGATTCCCGTCCTGCGTCTCTTCCCGGACGATGAAGGAAAAATGAATCGCTCGCTGCTCGAGATCGATGGCGAGGTACTCGTGGTCAGCCAGTTCACGCTTTTCGGATCCTTGCGCAAGGGCACGCGTCCGTCCTTCAGCGACGCGGCGGAAGCGGGTGCCGCGCGCGTCTTGTATGAACATTTTGTCAACACGCTGGCAGCCATCCTTCCGCGTCCCGTGGTGACCGGCGAATTCCGCGAACACATGGACGTGGAACTCGTCAACGATGGCCCGGTCACCCTGCTGCTCGACACCGGGTGGAAAAGCGCAAACCGCGAATGACTATTCGAGGCGTTGGCCCGTATGATGGGCCAAACCCCAAGTCCACCGCTCCGCACAATCATAATTGACGGGAATCCCAACCTTTTTCCGAGGTGCAGGTGGGAGATTTTCGGCGTGGCATCCACTTCGCCGGCGGTTAAAGCGCGGACGCCTTTCTTCTTCACCCGCGTTCTGCTATGAATATTTTCCGATGACTCCCGGCCCACTACGTTCGATTGCCATCGCTACGGCGTTATGGACGGTACTTGGTACGCTGCATGGGCTCCAAGTCCGCTATGGATACTTTCTCATTCAAGCGAATCCGATTGTGCCGCCGTACCCAACATGGCTCTTCGTTGCGTGGTACGTTCTGCGTTATTTCGCGTGGGGATTTCTCGCTCCGCTGATCGATTTGATGGTGCGTCGCTACCCGCTCGGTCGCGATTGGCGCACGAGCGCTCGCGCCACCGCGATCTATGTGTTGGCGGCACCCCTCTTCATCGTCATCCACGATGGTCTCGCTGCCGTCATGCTTTCGATTCCCGTGTTCAATCCCGATCACGACAGTCTCGGACAGAACTTCCGTTTTGGCGTCGGTGTGCTTTCTACCATCTCGCTGCTGACTTACGGTGTTCTCGTGTTGTTACTCGCTGCCCGCGACTACCAGCGCCGCCTGCGCGAGGACGAGCGAATCGCCGCCGAACTGCGGACCCAGGCGGCCGAAGCCCGCTTGCGTACGCTCCAGTCCCAGCTCCACCCCCACTTTCTTTTCAACACGCTTCACGCCATCTCCAGCTTGATCTTAAAGGATCCCGTTCGTGCTCTCGAGATGGTCGACCGCGTCGGAGAATTCCTGCGCCTGTCACTCCAGCGCTCCAGCGAGCTCAACACTGCTTTGCACCAGGAAATCGATTTTCTGGAACGCTATCTGGCGATCGAGGAAGTTCGTTTCGCCGATCGTCTGCGCGTGAATTTCGAAATCGATCCCGCGGTGCGCGATTTCCTCGTCCCCAGCCTCATCCTCCAGCCGCTCGTGGAAAACGCGATTCGCCATGGCATCTCGCGCCAGAGCACGTCCGGTTGCGTCACGATCCGCGCACGGTTCGCCGATCTGGGCGCGACGCTGCAAATCGAGGTCGAAGACAATGGCCCTGGTCTCGGTGCGGTCGCGACTGATGCCGCCGGGATTGGACTCGCAAACACCCGCGCCCGCCTCGACGCGTATTATGGGACGAACGGCGCTTCGCTTGAGCTCTCTCCGGGCCGGGACACGGGCGTTCGTGCCATTATTCGGTTGCCCGCGCAGCCGCTGCCTCAATCCGAAGTTCGGAAAGATCCCGAGATCACCCTCCGTCCCGCCGTGGCGGGGCCAGCTCGCGCATACACCGGATGAAAAAATCGTTGCCAAGCGCCGTTCGCGTGATGCTCGCCGATGACGAGCAACCTGCTCGCGAATATCTCGCGTCGCTGATCGCAGTCGAGCCGGATCTAGAGCTGGTCGACCAGTGTGCGAACGGCCGCGAGGCGGTCGACTCAATCCGCCGCGCGAGGCCCGATCTGCTTTTTCTTGATGTGCAGATGCCCGAGCTTGATGGTTTTGAAGTGCTGGCCGAATTAGGCGACGATTTGCCGCCAGGCGTGATTTTCGTCACCGCTTTCGATCAGCACGCGGTGCGTGCGTTCGAGGTAAATGCGCTGGATTACCTGTTGAAGCCATTCGGGCCGGAGCGATTTCGCAAGGCCGTTCGTCGCGCCCGGGAAATCCTTCGTTCGACGGAGGATCCTGCACCGACCGCCTATCGCCTGCGCGAACTAGCGCACAATCCGCCTGCCCTTTCGCCCTACCTCCACCGTCTCCTCCTGCTCTCGACCGGTCGAATCCAGTTTCGAAATGTTTCGGAACTCGACTGGGTAGAGTCCGAGGGCAATTACCTGCGGCTGCATTTCGGTTCGGAATCGCATCTGCGGCGCGATAAACTCAGCGCGCTCGAGGCGCGGCTCGATCCCGCCCGTTTCGCCCGTCCGCACCGCTCCTTTCTCGTGAACATCGAACGCATCCGGGAGCTGCGCCGTACGATTAACGGCGATTACATCGTCGTGCTGAAGAGCGGCCTCGAAATTCCCCTCGGCAAGCCGAACCGCGAGGGCTTCATGGCGCAAATCAGGGCCGCCTAACGGACGCGGAGAGTTTCGTCCCTATGGCGCGGTGAGTTTTCCCTTCAGCGGGGGATTGGTCACATTCCGCTCCGATTCGATCGGGAACGCGGTGATTATCGCGTTCGTTATGAATTTCTCCCGTTCTTCCGTTTCCAATACTCTCGCGCTCCTGCTCCTCACGGTCGCGTGCACTGCCTTGTCCATCCCGGCCGCGTTCGCCGAAAGCGACGGCAGCCCGGACCCCAATTTTAACCCGGGCACGTCGGCCGGGTCATTGACTCTGGCGATCGCTGCCCAGCCCGACGCGAAACTAATCCTCGGCGGAAATTTCAACTCCGTGAACGGTGCACCCCGGGCGGGCCTCGCCCGGCTCAACGCCAACGGCTCGCTCGACTCGACTTTTAATGCTGGCGCCGTTCCAAATGGGTTCATCGTTTCGGTCTCTTTGCTGCCTGATGGAAAGATTCTCGCGGGCGGCTTCGCCTTGAGGCCGGGCGCCACGGGCGCGACGACCGGCATCGCGCGATTCAATGTGGACGGCAGCCTCGACCCGGCCTTCAATGCCGCCACCGGTTCGAGCGGGCAGGTATACACGATCGCGCAGCAGAGCGACGGAAAATTGATCATCGGCGGTAATTTCACCGGCGTGAACGGAACGGCCCGCAATTGCATCGCCCGCCTTAACGCCGATGGAAGCATCGACGCGAGTTTCAATCCCGGCACGGGCGCGAACGTGCTGCCGTTTTCCGTCTATTCCGTGGCCATTCAAGGAGACGGGAAGATCCTCCTCGCCGGGGCGTTCACCACCTTCAACGGCACGTCCCGGTCGCACATCGCGCGGCTCAATCCAGACGGGAGCCTCGACTCCAGTTTCAATCCCGGCTCGGGCGCCAATGGAATGACGAACTGCTTTGCAATCCAAAGCGATGGAAAAATTTTGCTTGGCGGAGACTTCGCGCAAGTCGACGGCACCGCGCGCGCCAGCCTTGTTCGATTGAACACGGACGGTTCCGTCGACCCGACTTACGACGCGCGCATCTCTCCCGGCGCGTTCGTCAATGCACTCGCGCGCCAAGCCGACGGCAAAGTCATCGTGGGCGGTCAATTCTCCACGATCGCGGGGGTGCCTCGCGACGGAATTGCGAGATTGAATGTGGATGGTTCGCTCGACGCGTCGTTCGATCCCGGAAGTGGCGTCGGCGGATCGGCCGTCTACGTCACCACCCTCGTTCCCGCCGGTGGACTGATTGCCGGGGGAAATTTTTCCACAATGAACGGCGTAGCGCACGTTGGCGTCGCCCGACTCGTTGACACAGGTGCTGTCGCTTCGCCCTTGATCAACATCGCGACTCGCGCGCGGGTGGATGTCGGCGAGAACGCTGTCATTGGCGGCTTTGTCGTCGGCGGATCGGGGGCGAAGCGCGTAATGGTGAGGGCGATCGGACCCAGCCTCGCGGCCGCCGGCGTCTCGGCTCCGCTGCTTGATCCAATTCTCACGCTGTTCGACTCGCAGGCTCACATCCTCGCCACAAATGATTCCTGGCAGTCCACCCAGTCCGCTGAAATTATCGCGACCGGTCTTGCGCCCACCGATCCTCGCGAGAGCGCCATCATTGCCTCGCTCGCGCCCGGCGGATATACCGCTATCATCACTGGAGGTGGCGGCGGCGTGGCTCTCATCGAGGTTTATGATCTTGAAAATCTCAGCGGGATAACCGCCACTCCCGCCCGACTAATCAACCTCAGCACGCGGGCCCGGGTGGGTCTGGGAGAGGACGTTGTTATCGGCGGTTTCGCCGTGCGCGGAAGTCTTCCCAAGCGCGTCCTGGTACGCGCGATTGGCCCGAGTCTGGCGGGCCGTGGAATTTTAAATCCACTGTCGGATCCGGTGCTGACTCTCTTCGATCAGCGTGGCATACCGATCGGATCAAATGACGATTGGAAAACCAGCCAGCAAGCGGCGATTATCGCGTCTGGTTTCCCGCCGTCCGACGACCGAGAAAGTGCAATATTGGCGTTGCTTCCTCCTGGTAATTACACCGCAATTATAGCGGGCGCCGGAGGAGCCACGGGAGTCGCATTGATCGAAGCCTATGAAACGCCCTGAAGTGTACGAAGCAAAAACGAGGATTCAAAAGCGCTTACACCGCAGAGCTAACTTGACATATAGGGCACCGGCTATGTGCCCTCGCCACGTGGTTGCCAGGCAGAAAACTCTCTTTTTCGTGCTTCTCATCACGCTGACTGCGACGACCGCCACGCCCGGTTCGGCGACCGGGATGGAGTTGTTTCAAGGTGGCGTGGTTGCCGTCCCCGCCACTGCCGGGGACGGACTTCCGGTGGGAGTGCTCCGATCCGATGGGATGAACCTGCGGCGCGAAGCACTGCAGGCCGTCGTCCGCGGCGAACAAATCAAATTCAATTTCGCATCAGGGCGTAAATGGGTCGCAGTCGTGCGCGAGCGGACCAAGACACCGGGCGGTGCGACCGTGCTTAGGGGTGACTTTGAGGATGCTCCCGGATCGAATTTTTATCTCGTCGGTAAGCGAGGCGCCTGGGTCGGGGATGCCGAAATCTCATCGGAAGAAAAATTTTGGATTCGCGCCGCTGAGGGTGAGGTAGCGCTCGTGGTGCAGGTTGAAACCCGGGATCGGCCGGCATGCGGAGGGACCATTCGGCTCAATCCAGCAGATCTGCGCAAGGAGGTTTTCGCTGCCCGACCTTCAACGCGCTTACCGCCGCCGACGGCCCTCGCGCCCGGTCGATTGTCGTCGGCTCCACCAACGTTTGATGTTCTGGTCGTGTATACCATGGCTGCGCGCATGGCGGCGGGCGGTGCCGCCGTGATCGAAGCGCAAGCTGAACTCGCCATGGCAAAAGCGAACCAGGCCTATCACAACAGCAACATCGCCGCGCACGGTGTGATCGCCGGAACGACGGAGATCAATTTCACGGAAACGGGTAACTACATCGCGGACGTCTCCACCCTTCGGCGCGACATCGGAGTTCAGGCGCTCCGCGACAGCGTGAACGCGGATTTCGTCAGCCTATTCGTCAGTCGATACGACAACGGCCACAATTTCGCAGGTTACGCATACATCATGCAGTCGTTCTCCATTCAATATGAGCAGCTCGCTTTTTCCATCGTGCAGTTTCACGAGGCGGGAATCACGAACCTATTTGCGCACGAGCTCGGGCACAACATGGGCTGCGACCACAACATCGAAAATGCCGCGGGTTTCCAAGTGGAACGCGACGCTTACGGCTGGCATTTTTCCGGGCGTGACGGAATCGAGTACGGCACCGTGATGTCGTATCGCGGCACGTCCACCTACAATTTTTCGGATCCTGCGATTTACTATCAAGAAACCGCGACCGGTGTGCTTGGTCAGGCGAACAACGCAGCCGTCATTCGCTCGACGCTTCCGTATTTCACGCGGTTTCGTCCTGTCGTCTCTTCCGGCACCGTGGCCGTGATCGCCACGCAACCAGTCGCAGGAGCCAGCGCGGGTCAGGTTGGGACTTTCACGTTCACCCGCAGCGGTGGGATCATGGAATTGCCGCTCGACGTATTTCCTTCCACAGCGGGCACAGCGCAGAGCAACGTTGACTATACCAGTGAAGGATTTGGCACCGACTCGACGGGAACGGGTGCAAGCGGTGTTCCGATCGTCAGAATTCCGGCATTTCAGAGCACCGCGGACGTCTTGATTCAGCCCAACGGCAGCGGGCCGAACAACGGCGCAAAGACCGTTATTGTCACCCTGCCTGTCTCACCCGACTACGACTACTCTCCAGGCGCCTCCGCGACTGCCACGATCACGGTTCTCGACCACGGCCCGAGTCTCCCACTGCAACCTCCGCCGGTGCCGCGGGCCAGCTTGATAAATATTTCCACCCGGCTGCGCGTGGGCGCGGGGGACGACGTCGGCATCGCGGGCTTTGTTGTCATCGGCGCAGCTCCCAAACGTTTTCTCATTCGGGCGCTCGGGCCGACGTTGATCAGCTTTGGCGTATCAGGCACACTTGCGAATCCGTCTCTCGAACTTCACGACGCGAGTACCGCTTTGATCGAGGCGAACGACGATTGGCCGCTGAGTTTGGCGCAGGCCGACATTCTCGCATCTGGGCTGGCTCCTGCCGACCCCGCCGAACCAGCCATCGTTCGCACGTTGGCTCCCGGCGCGTACACGGCAATTGCGCGCGGCGTCGACGGCGGCAGCGGCGTGAGTTTAATCGAAGTTTATGACCTCTCCCCCGGGGTCGGTGCTCATCCGATTAACGTTTCGACCCGCGGTCGCGTCGAAACGGGCGACAGCGTCATGATCGGTGGTTTCGTCGTGCGGGGCGATACTGCCAAGCGAGTGATCGTGAGGGCGCTTGGTCCAAGCCTGACCGCACGCGGAGTCAGCGGTGCGCTCGCGGACCCAACGCTTGAGTTGTACGATGGAGTCGGAAATCTCGTGATCACGAATGACAACTGGCAGGATTCCCAAGCCGCGGAAATCGCCGCCACCCCTTTCCCTCCGGCCAGTCCGACCGAGTCGGCGATTGTACTCTCGCTGGCTCCGGGCGCCTATACCGCGATCGTCCGCGGGAAGAACGGAACGACCGGAACCGGATTGATCGAGGTTTACGATCTCGATCCTTAGGCCGGCAGCGCACGAGGCTACGAGAGTTTTTCGAGGACAGACAATCCGGGGACTGCGGAGAAATGTCGATCGGCGGTGAGCACGGCTGCGTTCGCTTCGAGAGCCAGCGCGGCGAGCAGCAAATCCGGCGAAGGTAAAATGACGCCCCGGCGGTCCAACTCCCGGGCCAAGTCGGTCGCCCGCTCCCAGACGCGCGCCGTTGCCTGCAAGTAGACCATCACCGAAAAACCCTGACTGAACCTCCGTCGAACACTCGCCACCCGCCGACCGCGGCAAACCTCAAATATCACCGTGCCGCAGGTGGCGATTTCCCAGCGCCATTCATGCGCGGCCAATTCGGGAAACGGATCGATGCCAGCTTTTGCCCGACTAATATAGTAGTTACTATCGACCAGGACGAGTCTTGCCATAACGAGGAATTTTTTCGGCAGCGCGAATCGTGGCATCGGTCGCGGCCTGTTCCGCCATCATCCGCCTGTAGTCGTCGGCAAATTCCGTCCGAAGTTCGTCGGGCGTCATACCGAGACCCTGACTCAGCCGCTCATGCAGCTTATGTCGGCGCGCCATTTCTGTGAGGGCAATCTCCACCGCCTTTGTCTTGCTCTTGGCGCCTGTGACTTTTATCACTCGCGCCAGCACGTCCTCATCGATGTGCATCGTCATCTTCACCCATTAAGTATGGCTGACGTACCATACCAGTCAACGCATTAAGATGGTTCCGTGCCCATACTTTGGTCACAAGCCTCACAATTCACGCTGAGTCAACGCGAACAGGCCGCCCCGGTTTCCCGGGACGGCCTGTGCTTGGAAACTTACGGATGACTTAATTCGCGTCCGCGAGCGCCGCTTGGGCGGCGGCGAGGCGGGCCACGGGCACACGGAACGGACTGCAACTCACGTACGCGAGACCCAGCTTGTGGCAAAACTTCACGCTGTCGGGATCGCCGCCGTGCTCGCCGCAGATGCCGAGC
>JANXRG010000057.1 GCA_025353105.1 Verrucomicrobiota bacterium | reverse complement strand
CGGCGAGGCCGCCAGGCTGGCCTTCGAAAGCGCCTTCGCCAACGATCCGAAGTTGCCGGAAGCGCAGCTCGCCCGCGGCCTGCACGCCGTCTATGTTTCGACGAACCTTGACCAGGCGCTCGCCGACCTCGGCGCCGTGGTGAACTCGCGGCCAAACTCCGCCGAGGCCCACTCGGTGCTGGGTCTCGCATTGCGCCGCAGTGGTCGCATGGCGGAAGCGCTGGGCCACCTGGTGGCCGCCTGGAATCTCGATCCCCTGAATGAGCTCTACGCGGAAGGCCCGTATGTCACCCTGAGGGGACTTCGGCGCATTCCGGAGGCAATTGCACAGCTCGAACTTCGGCTGGCCCGGTTCCCGGGCGATCCGTTCGGGTACTTCGTGCGGGCACAACTCGAGGCCCGCCAGAGGAACAGCAGCGAACCACTTCACGCCTTCTTGCGCGACCGAGGCCACCTGCTTGACGCCGACGCGCGCACCATCTCTAAGATCGTGATCGCGCGGTTCGAACGGCGCTACCTTGATGTGATCCGGCTCTTGGAGGAAAACGCAAATGATGATCCGTTTGTGGGCGCGCTTCGCATTGGTTGCTTTTACCACGCGGCGGGCGACGCGGCGCGTGCGGAGGAGAGCTTCCTTCGCGCCGAGGCCCTCGCGCTCGAGTTGAAGCAGCGCTCGCCTCGTCGCGTTCCGTTGCTGTTATTCGCCACGCTGCAGTCAATGATGGGGAAACATGACGAGGCCCTGGTGACGGTGGAAGCCGCGCGGGCGCAAACCCCCGAGGCGCGCGATGCGCTCAATGGCCCCCATGTTTCCTTCGTCCGCAGCGTCATCCTGGTGCGCGCCGGGCGGACGGAGGAGGGCTATGGGGAGGCCGAGCGCCTGTTGCGCGTGCCGTTCGGATCGCCCCTCGATTTTGTGGGCCCGGTCAATCCCATTGCGCTGGCGGTCAAGGACGACCCAAAATTTGACGAGTTGATCAACCACCCGCCCAGACTGTGAGGCGGGTGGAAGGCGAAATCGTTGGCCTGCCGCCGGCCCGCAGAGAATAGTTTTCAATGCGCGGGTGGGTTGCTAGCATGTCCGCGTGGCGGATGACCCACGAGCCGAGGCCGCGGATTCAGCGGATCTGAAATTCGCGCATTATCGCGTGCTGCGCCGGCCCGACGAATCGATTTGGGAACTGGGTCGCGGCGCGATGGGAGTGACTTACAAGGCCTACGACAAGCAGTTGCGCGTGGAGGTGGCGTTGAAGGTCATCAACCCCGGACAGATGGGCGACGCCAAGGCGCAGGCGCTTTTCCTGCGCGAGGCGCGCGCCGCCGCGCGCGTGCACCAATCCAATGTGGCCAACGTGGTCTTTCTTAACGAGGACCCGGCGAATCCGTTCTATGCCATGGAGTTCATCGCCGGCGAATCGCTGCGCGACTGGCTGAGCACGCGCGTGCCGCTGCCGCCGTTACTGGCCATCGGTCTGGCGGAACAAATCGCGCTGGGCCTGGAGGCGATCCATGCGCAAAACGTGGTCCATCGCGATCTGAAACCGACCAACCTGATGATCGTGCGCACGGTGCGTGGCCATGAAAAGGGCGCCTCGGAAATGGATCCTGCGATCTGGCAGGTGAAGATTATCGACTTCGGGCTGGCGCGCGCGTTCGCGGGCGACGCGCTGAGCAGCAACCTGGACGCGCTGACCACCGGATTCCGCGGGACGGCGGTCTACGCCAGTCCGGAGCAATGCCAGGAGCGCGCGGATTTGGATGGTCGATCGGATCTCTATTCGCTGGGCTGCATCCTGTTTGAAATGCTGGTGGGGACGCCGCCGTTTCGGGGGAGTTCGCCCCATGAGCTACTGACGCTGCACGTGTCGCGTCCGACGCCGGTGACGCAGTTGACGCGACTGCCAGCGAGTTTGCAGGCGGTGGTGGCACGCTTGTTGGTGAAGGATCCGGATGGGCGCTTTGCGAATGCGGCGGCGGTGGTCAAGGCGCTGGAACGCTGCCGCACGCGAATCGAAAGCGGAACGGAACGCGCGCATGACACCGCAGCGGCGGCGGAGTTTGAAACCGCCGTCGACAGCGTTGATCCAATCGCCGATCCGGCCGCCGGCCCGACGGCGAAGTCACCGTCGCGTCAGCGCATCCTGCTCGGGGCGTTCAGCGCGGTTGCGCTGGCTGCGGTAATCGTGCTGGCGGCAGGTTGGTGGAAGCGGAATCCCCCGGCGGCTGCCGCCGCGGTCGTGGACCCAGTCATCGGATCCGCGCCCGTCCCGGCGGCGCCCTCGCGCAAATCCATCGCTGTCCTGCCATTCGAGAATCGCAGCGCAGATAAGGAGAACGAGTACCTGGCCGACGGCATCAACGAGGACATCATGACGAACCTCGCGCGACTGCGGGATTTGAAGGTGGTCTCACGCGGTTCAGTGCTGGCGTACAAGCCCGGGGCGAGTCGCAATCTGCGCGAAATCGCACGCGAACTGGGCGTAGGCAGCGTGCTCGAAGGCAGCGTGCGGCGCTCGGGCAATCGTATCCGGGTCACGGCCCAACTGATCGACCCATTGACCAACCAAAGCGTCTGGGCGGATACCTTTGATCGCGACCTGACCGACGTGATCGAAATTCAAACTCAAATTTCCCAGGACATTGCGAAGGCGCTTGCGGCCAATCTTTCCCCGGCTGAATCGCAGCAGTTGGCCAAGCCGCCAACGAAGATTCTGGCGGCGTATGATGAATACATGCGGGCGCGCGGTATTGACCTGCGCAGGGCATCGCAAGCCGCCAACGAAGCCGCCATCGCGCACCTCGAGCGGGCCGTCGCGTTGGATCCCGATTTCGCCCTGGCCTATGCCGAATTGGTGCATTTACGCGCGGTCAGTTATAATTCGGGGTGGAATACGTCCGATGCCAGCACGGAGCGGGCGCGGATGGAGCTGGCGATCGCCCGCCGTTTGCAGCCCGACTCGCCCGAAGTGGCCGAGGCGCAGGCAAATTTTCTCTTCCGCGTTGAAGGCAATTATGACGAGGCCTTGCGAGTCCTTCGGGCCGCCGAGCAAAAGTCGCCGAACGACCCGTCCGTGTTGGTGTCGCTTGGAAACGTCTTGCGCCGACGGGGCCGCTATGAGGAGGCGCTGGAATATTTGCGCCGGGCGGAGAATTTGTCGCCGAGGGAAATGCGTATCCTTTATTTTCAGGAGCAAGCCTTCCGAGCCCTGCGTCGGTTTGCCGACGTAGAGCGCGTCTTGCAGCGAACGAGCGTCTTGCTTCCCAGCGTGGGAACTGACGTGGCAATTGCGACCGTGCGCGCGAAAAAAATGACGACTGGAAGGCCTTTGTTCGCGAAGTACAACGCCTCAATTCGAAGATGGACGACGAGATGAAGGTTGGAAACCGCTTTCTCATTCGGGATTTCGCGGGAGCGCTCGCGGCGGTGCAAAACGTGAAGGGGGACACGGTTGATGGATTACCCAAGGCGCTCTGGATCGCTGAGATTCAAATAAAGCTCGGCAATCCGGCGGCGGCGGACGCCGCCTACCGGGAGGCGGAGGAATCGTTGCGGAAGACGGTGGCCGCGGAATCGAGGCGGAGCAGGGCTGCGGATGGACTCACGGAGCGCTATCACCGGATTAAACTGGCCGAGGTGTGTGCGGCCCTCGGCAAGCGCGAGGAAGCGATTCGCCTGGCGGAAGAAGTGCTGAAGGATTCTCCCGAGATCTTAGATGTGACGGCAAGCCGCGGGTTCGCCGAGGTCGCCGCCAACGTCTTTGGACGCGCCGGCGACCTGGACCGTGCCACCAGGATGTTTCGGAATTTGTTGGAGGTGCCCAGCAACGTGACTCGATTCCAGCTCCGCAACAGCCCGAATTACGACGAGTTTCGCAAAGATCCGGGATTTGCCGCGCTTGTCATGGAACCCGGCCCGTAGGTGCGCCGGCCCGCAGAGAATCGTTTTCAAGTTCGGCGGGTGCCGCTACGGTGCCGCCGTGGCGGATGAACCCCAGCCGGAGTCCACCGGCGCTCCGGAACTTAAGTTCGCGCATTACCGCGTCTTGCGGCATCCCGACGGCTCGACCTGGGAACTCGGACGCGGCGCGATGGGCGTGACCTATAAGGCCTTCGACGAGGAGCTGCGGATCGAGGTGGCGTTGAAACTGATCATGCCCGCGCAGGTGGATGATCCGAAGGCCCAGGCTCTCTTTTTGCGCGAGGCGCGGGCGGCGGCGCGCGTGCGTCACCCGAATGCGGCAAGTGTGGTCTTCCTCAGCACTACGCCCGGAAACTTTTTCTATGCGATGGAATTCATCGCGGGTGAATCGCTGGCAGACTTGCTGAAAACGCGTGGACCGTTGCCGCCGGCTTTGGCGATCGGGATCGCCGTGCAGATCGCTCGGGGCCTGGGCGCCATCCATGCGCAGCACATTGTGCATCGCGACTTGAAGCCGGCCAACCTGATGATCGTCGCGGCGGGAGGTGAGCAAACGCGCGCGGGCTCGGACTCAAATCCGGAGGCATGGGAAATGAAGATTATCGACTTCGGCCTGGCGCGGGGCTTTGGCGGCGAGGGCCTGGGCACGGCGGTCGATGCGAAGACGATCGGGTTTCGCGGGACTACGCTATATGCCAGTCCGGAACAATGCGAGGAGCGCGGCCAGATTGATGGCCGCTCGGATCTTTACTCGCTGGGCTGCATCCTGTTCGAAATGCTGAGTGGCGGGCCGCCCTTTCGCGGGCGGACGCATCGCGAGCTGTTGAATCAGCACGTGGCCCTGCCGGCGCCTCTCGAGCGTGTTTCGCACTTGCCGGAGGATTTGCGCGCAGTGCTCGCGCGGCTCCTGGCGAAGGATCCAGCCGATCGCTTTGACAATGCCGACGCCTTGGTCAAGGCGCTGGAGCGCTGCCGGGAACGCCTGGCGAGTGCTGGCGAGAAAGTCGAAGATCTGGCACGGACAGCCACGCACGCAAACCTCCTTCTCGCTTCGGCGCCACGGCCGGCGACCCATCCCGCCGTTGCGGCTCCACGCCCGCCCGGTAAGGCGGGAGCGATCGGTCTTTCGGTCGCGGCGGCAGCATTGTTGCTCGCTGGCGGGGCTTGGTTTTTCACGCGCGGCCCGTTCGCCGGGCCCTCGCCGGCGCTGGCAGCGCTTTCGCGCAAGGCGGTCGCCGTGCTGCCCTTCGAAAATCTTAGCGGCCGTCCCGAGGATGCGTATCTCGCCGACGGCTTGCAGGAGGAAATTCTTAACGCGCTGGCGCGCCTGCGCGACCTCAAGGTGATCTCGCGCACCTCAGTGATGGGCTACCGGGGCAAGGACCTGAATATTCGCGAAGTGGGCCAGCGTCTTGGCGTCGGCACCATCGTCGAGGGCTCGGTCCGGCGAGACGGAAACAGCCTTCGCCTGACGATACAGGTGGTCGACGCGCGCGACGACAGTCATTTGCTGGCCGCCAGCTATGATCGCGAACTCACCAAAGTGCTCGACCTGCAGAGCGCGGTGGCGCGGCAGGTCGCGGACGCGCTCGCGGCGACGCTCACGCGGCAGGAGCGCGGCGACTTCGATCGGGTGGCGACGAACAACGGTGACGCTTACGATCGTTTCCTGCGTGCGACGGCGCTGTTCCGGCAGCCGGTACCGGGCGACGAGGGCGGGTTGATCGAGCCCAAGCGCCTGCTCGAGGAAGCGGTGCGGCTGGATCCCGATTATGCGGATGCCTACGCGTTGCTTTCGCAGGTCAATACCTGGAGGTACATGGCTGGCAATGAGCGACCCGAGGACGACGCGGCCGCCAAGCGCGCCCTCGAAAGCGCCCTCGCCAGTGACCCGAAGTCGCCGGGCGCGCAACTCGCCCGGGGAATCTATGCCCAGTACGTATCCAAGAATCGGGACCAAGCACTCGCGGATCTGGGCGCCGTGGTAAAGTTGCGGCCGAACTCGGCGGAGGCCCAACATGCGTATGGCTTTGTTCTGCGGCGCATCGGGCGCATGGACGAAGCGATCGAGCACTTGGAGCGCGCTTGGGATCTCGACCCCCTAAACAAGTCTTACGCCGAGGGTCCCATCTTCACGCTCCTTGGACTTCGGCGTTACCCGGAGGCGATCCAACAGACAGAGCTATATACCGCTCGGTTCCCGGACGACGCGGAAAATTATTTTGCCCGCGCGCGCCTTCAGGCTCGCCTGCGCATCGGCCGCGAACCGCTACAGACGGCCTGGCGCGACTACGGCAAAATGCTGGACCCCGTTGCGAGCAAATGGATAGAGGTGGAGATCGCGGAGGCGGAAGGACGTTACAGTGATGCTGCCAGGCTTTCGACGGAAGTTCCGGCGCCGGGCTTCCCGCTCTATAGCGCGTGCCTGTACCACGCGGCGGGTGACGCCGCTCGGGCGGATCAGAGCTTTCGCGAAGCTGAGGCGCTCTATCTCGAGCGCCAGAAGCGCCAACCAAAAGGTGAACTGCAAGTTTCGGGTCAGAAGAACCTGGCCGTCACTCAGTCGATGCTCGGCCAGCACGCGGAGGCGCTGGCGACCATCGAGCGCGCTCAGGCGCAGGTCCCGGAGGTCCGCGACGCGATTAACGGGCCGCCGATCTCGTTCATCCGAAGTTTCATCCTGGTGCGGGCCGGGCGAACGGAGGAAGGCTACGCGGAAGTGGCGCGCCTGCTCCACGTGCCCTTTGGAGCGCCAAGCAATTTCATTGACGGGGGCAATCCCATCGGCCTGTTGACTCTGGGCGATCCGCGCTTCGACGAGTTGATTAACCATCCGCCCCGATTGTGAGGCGGCCCGGGCAATCGCGGCTGGTCAACGGCGCATCCGGCTGCTGGACGCGCCAGAGAATCGTTTTCAAGCGAACCGGCGACCGTTAGACTCCCACCCGTGTCACCAACACCTGAGGCGGACGCCGCCCGCGATCCGGAACTGAAGTTCGCGCATTACCGCGTCTTGCGGCATCCCGACGGTTCGACCTGGGAGTTGGGTCGCGGCGCGATGGGGGTGACCTACAAGGCCTTTGACGAGGAGCTCCGCGTCGACGTGGCGCTCAAAGTGATCACGCCCGGGCAGGTGGACGATCCGAAATCACAGGCGCTGTTTTTGCGCGAGGCGCGTGCCGCGGCGAGGGTGCGCCACCCCAACGTGGCGAGCGTGGTCTTTCTG
>JANXRG010000037.1 GCA_025353105.1 Verrucomicrobiota bacterium | reverse complement strand
CTGCGACATGCTTTGCGTTTGGGACATTCCTTGGCCAGCCATGCCATCGAGTCTGTCGGGTCGCGTCGGCCGCGGCAAGCAGTTTTCAAGCCAGCTATTTTTCGACCGCGATCCGCCCGCCGATCGTAAGTCGGCATTGCCTTTGTCCGGCGCTTCCTGCTAACTACCATTCATGAAAACGGTGCGTTCCACTCCCTCCCTGGCCTTCGCGGTACTCGCCGCAATCGCGTTGCTCCTGGTCGCCCTGTCGATTGCGCCGAGGGCGCAAACCCAAATGGCCGCACCGGCGCCGCAGGCCTATCAGCAATTGGTGGATCAGTTGAAGAAGCAGCAGGACACCATGGTCGCAAACCAGGCGAAGATGGACGAGCAGATCGCCAATATTAAGGAGGAAATCCGTTTGGTCCGAATCTTCAGCCGACGTACCGGTGGCGGCGGTGGCGGCTAAGGCAGGTTCCCTCCGAGATGCCCAAACTTCTACCCAAATGAAATTCCTTTCGGCCCGTTCGCTTGCTTTTTCCGGCTTCCTTGCGCTGCTTTGCGTGCTGCCGTCGTCAGAACTCCGCTCGCAGACCGCGATCCCGCCGGACGTTTTTGAAGCCTTGCAGCAAATCGCCGTCCGGAATCAGGAAATCATCCAGAAGCAGGGGGAAATGGTCCGGGGCCTCGACGAGATTCTGAACGACGCGCGGCAGGCGAAAATCTTCAGCAAGCGCGGTTGATCAACCAATCGCGTCCGTCAATGCCGCCGCGATGCGATCGGCATGCCGGTTGATTTCGGTCTCGTCCGGGCCCTCCAGCAGCAGGCGCACCTTCGGCTCGGTGCCGGAATAACGAAGCAGGACGCGGCCGCGGCCCGCCAGGGATTGCTCGGCGTCGGCCACCAACCGCGCGACCTCCGCCAGCTCCGCGAGCGGCGGCTGGCGCGTCACCGGCAGATTCCGCTGGGCCTGCGGATAGCGCACGAGGCATTGCTTCAAGTCGCTCAGCGGGCGGCCCGATGACTTCATCACGGCCAGAATCTGCAGCGCGCTCACGAGCCCGTCGCCAGTCGTCGAGAAATCGCGAAAGATGAGGTGACCGCTTTGTTCGCCGCCGACGTTCAGGCCGCGGCGCACCATCTCGGCGAGTACGTGCCGATCGCCGACCGCCGTGCGCACGACTTTTCCACCGGCCTTTGCCAGCGTCTCGTCGAGACCGAAGTTGCTCATCACCGTGGCGACCAGGGTCTGCTCCGCGAGCTTGCCGCGTCGCAGGTAATCCAATGCGGCAATCGCCAGCAGGGCGTCGCCATCGACAATGTCACCGTGCTCGTCGCAGAGCAGGAGGCGATCGGCGTCGCCATCGTGCGCAATGCCGACGTGTGCTCCCGTCTCGCGCACGCACCGCGCGATTTCCTCCGGATGCGTGCTGCCGCAAGCGCGGTTGATGTTGACGCCGTCCGGGAGGTCGTGAAACGCATGCACCTCGGCGCCGAGTTCGCGCAGAAGCATGGGGGTCGATTCCGACGCGGCGCCGTTCGCGCAATCCACGGCGATGCGGACGCCGGCGAGCGTGAAGTCCGACGGCACACTGCCGCGCGCGAAATCCAAATAGCGCCGCACTGGCTGGTCGATGCGCTCGACCCTTCCGACGTCCGCACCGATGCGCGTCAAGGCAGTGTATGTCCCGCCGCTTTGCGCCAGATCGGACATCGCGAGCTCCACCGCGTCCGTGAGTTTGTAGCCGTCGCCCCGGAAAAACTTGAGGCCATTATCTTCGAACGGATTGTGCGACGCGGTGATTGCCACCCCGAGGTCGGCATTGCCTTCACGCGCAAGCAGCGCCACCGCCGGCGTGGGAACGGTGCCGGCCCGGTGGACCGTGGCGCCCGCCGAAAGCATCCCGGCGAGGAGCGCGCTTTCGATGAGGTCGCCCGAGCGGCGTGGGTCGCGGCCCACCACGACCACGGGGCGCCCCGTCGCGTGCTTCGCCATGATCTCGACCGCGGCCGAGCCGATGCGCGCGACAATTTCCGGGGTGAGCGGGGGCCGATTGGCCACGCCGCGGATGCCGTCGGTGCCGAAGAGATTTGGGAAATCAGCCATGGGAAAAAGTCAGTCGCTCGTGCCGGACAGGATGGCTTCCGTCATCCGGAGCGCATCGCAGTTGGGACGGACATCATGCACGCGAAAGATGCGCGCACCACCGGCACGAAGCAACGCCGTAAGCGAGACGGTTGGCCAGAACCGGTCCTCCACGCTGCCGCCCAGGAAGGACTTTCGCGACACGCCGAGCAACAGGGGTCGATCGGGATTTGCCCCGGTGAGCCCGGAAGCGGTCCGGAGCAAAGCTCGGTTCTGCTCGCGTGACTTGCCGAATCCGATCCCAGGGTCGAGCGCGACGCATTCGCGGTCGATGCCGGCCGCGACGGCGTGGGCGAGACGCTCGTCGAGAAAGGTGCGCACCTCGGCGACGACATCGTCATACCTCGGATCACGCTGCATGTCGGCGGGCGTGCCGCGCATATGCATGAGGCAGACTCCGGCCCCGCAGGCCGCCGCCACGCCGGCCATCGCGGGGTCGCCGCGCAGGGCCGTCACATCATTGATGATGTCGGCCCCGGCGGCCAACGCGGCCTCGGCGACAAACGATTTCGACGTGTCGATCGAGATCAGGACTTCCGGCTCCTGCGCGCGCAATTCCCGGATGACCGGCAAGACGCGCCGCAGTTCCTCCCCGGCGCTGACAGGAGATGCGCCGGGTCGCGTGGATTCACCGCCGACGTCAATGATTTCCGCGCCGTTCCGCACCATTCGCACCGCGTGTGCCACCGCAGCCTTGACGGCGGTGAACCGTCCGCCATCGGAAAAAGAATCGGGCGTGACGTTGAGGATGCCCATGATCGCGCCCCGCTGGGCGAGGTCGAGCGGGTGGCGGGAATTTTTCCAAAGCATGGTTGGGAGCGGAATCCTCAACGAAGGCCCGGGTGGCGCAAAGGCATTTTCGCAAAGTGACGGAGTGCGTTAAACAAGGTGCGTGGCCAGCTACCAGGTTTTCTACTCCGGACGCGTCCAAGGCGTGGGCTTCCGGTATTCCGTAAAGCAAATTGCCGCGGGCTACGAGGTGGTCGGCTGGGTCCGA
>JANXRG010000016.1 GCA_025353105.1 Verrucomicrobiota bacterium | reverse complement strand
CAACAAGGCCGTCCTCCAACGCCAGCCGAGCGCGTTTCACGCCGACATCGCCGCGTGCGCTGCCTGCCATCTCGAACACCAGGGTCGGGTCCCGCGCACGACGAAAATGGATCACGTCGCCCTGGCGCGCATCGGCTTGCGGCAGGACCAAAGCGCGTCTCCCGCGCGGGATCAGGAGCACAATGCCCTCGTCGTCTGGCTCAAACAAAGTGACCGGTCACCGATCGCGCCGCAGCTCCAGCGTTATGAGTCGCTGCTCAATTGCGCAACGTGCCACGGAACGAAGGACCAACACGTTGGCCTTTTTGGGTCCGACTGCGCTTCCTGCCACGAGACCACGAAATGGACGGTCCCGGAATTTCGCCACCCGTCGCCGGCTTCCCAGTCGTGCGCCCAGTGCCATCAAGCGCCGCCGAGTCATTACATGATGCACTTCCAGATGATTGACCAAGCAATCTGCGGACAGCCGAATGCGAAGGTCAACCAATGCTTTCTCTGCCATCAAACGACCGCGTGGAACGACATCAAGGGAGTTGGCTACTACAAGCATCATTGAGCATGACCGTGGCGCTAAGACGGTGTTCACCTCTCCGATGTTCCAGGAAAGCAAACCGATCATGAAATTGACAAGAGAGTTGCAAAACGCGAGGCACCCCGCGGGATTGCAGCGCCTCGGCTTGGTAATGGAGCCGGAGCCGGGCAATTTAATGGAGGTGGAAGGGGTGTTGAATCCGGCGTCGGCGCGCGGTCGCGACGGGCAACTCTATCTCTTTCCCCGACTGGTGGCGCGGGGCAACTACTCGCGAATCGGCATCGCGCGGGTGCGCTTTAGCGAGACCGGCGACCCGGTGGGGGTCGAACGATTGGGCATCGCGCTGGAGCCTCAGGCGGATTACGAACTCCGGCCCGACGGCGGCGGTTGCGAGGATCCGCGCATCACTTTCCTCGAGCCGTTGCAGCGGTATGTGATGACCTACACGGCGCTTTCAACGCGAGGACCTCGCATCGCGATGGCCATGTCGGAAGATTTGTTTCATTGGGAGCGATTGGGCCTGGCGACCTTCCAGCCCTACGAGGGGGTGGATTTCAATGATGTCGCCAACAAAGACGCGGTGCTCTTTCCTGTCGCCATCCCCGATCCGGACGGACAGCCTGCCATGGCGCTCATCCATCGTCCGCTCTTTCCCGGCACCGGGCCGGACGAAAAACTTCACTGCGGGTTTCCCCGCGTGATGGATATCCTTCGAGAGAGCATCTGGATATCCTATCACTCTTTGGTCCATGAGGTCTGCGATGAACATCATCACCTCTGCCACTTCGGTTTGCACCGGCGGCTGGCGTGTCCGGTCGCGGCTTGGGAGCAGTTGAAAATCGGCGGCGGCACTCCGCCGATCCTGACTCCGCAGGGATGGCTGTTCCTCTACCACGGGGTGTGTGAGACGTTGCACAAGCCTGATTCGGCCGGCCGGCTGACCTACTCAGCGGGGCTCCTCTTGCTGGACGAGAAACATCCTCACTTGATCCGCTATCGATCGCCGGAGCCGGTCTTGACGCCAGAACTGAGCAAAGAGCGCGAGGGCATCGTGCCCAATGTCGTCTTTCCAACCGCGATTGACCGGCGGGATGACCTGGGTTTGCCGGGACGCTTCGACGTGTACTACGGCATGGCGGATAACCGCATCGGCGTGGCACGACTCGATTTGCCAGATTATCTTCCGGCAGCGGCAAGCGGTGAGTTCCATGAAGAACCACCGAGCCATTGAGTGACGAAGAGAAGCCTCGAGTAAAATCGCGGGACCGCGCAATCCGAGAAAACGCGCAGCTTTTCCGGGCGGATGCGTAGACCGCTGGGTCAAGTGTCGTGACGGTGAAACAATGAGAGCAGCCCTTTGCTCAATATTCACAGACCGTTCGACCATGAAAACTACCCTCAAACTCGCCATCTTCGCACTCGCCGTTTCCGCTTTGCCTGTGTGGGCGCAGGACGCACCCAAGAAAATGAAGGCGACCAAAGAATGCGGCACCTGTTGCACCCAGGGCGGCGACTGTTGCGAGAAGTGCGGCCAAGATAAATGCGCGCCCTGCTGCGACAAGAAGGAGAAGGACGCCCCGAAGAAGTGATGGCTGCTCGATGAAACTTGATTTGCCTTCACCCGGCGCGGCGGATTGCCGCGGCACCAAGCACTCGCTATGATGAACCAAACTGACGGATGGATGAATGGATGGGGGAGCGGAGGAATGTGGGTCTGGACGGTGATCGGCACCCTGGTGGTAGTCTTGCTGGTCGTCGTGATCAGCAAGTTGTCTCAGAAATGATTCAGCGCTCAACGCGGCTACAAAGTGAGCTCTGAAACGAGAAAGCAACCTATGTTGATCAAATTAACGACTGAAAAAACCGTCAGTGAGGTTGCGGCTGCCTTGCAGGCCGCCGTCCAAGCCCATCACTTTGGCGTCATGCAGGTGCACAACCTCAGGGAAACGATGACGAAGAAGGGAGTGGAGTTCGGCCGCGAATGTCTGATCTTTGAGGTCTGCCAGCCGCAACAAGCAAAGAAGGTGCTCGACCAGGACATGAGCGTCTCCACCGCACTGCCCTGCCGCATCTCCATTTACGAAGAGAGCGGTAAAACCATTCTGGCGACATTGAAACCAACCATTCTTCTCGCGATGTTCAACGCGCCGCAACTGAAGGAGGTGGCGCAGGAAGTGGAGGACACGATTTTCAAAATCATGAAGGACGCGGCCGGCTGAATGGCCCGATGTACTCGACCGAAAACCGCAACGGCGGGTGAGCGCGGGGGATTTCTCGACTACAGTGGTCCATTGGGACCAAGGTTCCGAACGCACGGAAGAGCCTTATGAAAATCCCAAACATCGTCTTCCTCGTCGCCGGCACGCTCGTTCTCACCGGCCTCGCCCTCGGATATTGGGTGGACCAACGCTGGCTGCTCCTCGCGGCGTTCGTCGGCCTCAACCTCTTCCAGACCGCTTTCACCGGCTTCTGCCCGCTCGAGCGCATTCTCCGCAAGCTGGGCGTCGGCCGGGATGGCGAACCTTGCGACACGCGTCACGCTAAGGTCCGATGAAGCTTCCGCGTTCGCTTGCCACCGTCGCGGCCGCCTGCGCACTCGCCGCGTGTCATTCGAAAAAAGTAAGCAATGCGCCCGAAGCACGACCCGCTGTCGCCGTGCGCGTCGCGGTCGTCGAGCAGAAACCCCGGCCCTCCAGCGAGCAGGTCGTCGGCACCGTGCGGGCGAAGTTGCGCGCGGCGATCGAGGCGAAGGTGAGCGGTCGGATCGAGGCGCTGCTCGTTACGCCGGGGCAAACGTTGCGAGTGGGCGACCTGATCGCGCAGCTCGATTCCCGCGAGATTCAGGCGAAGCTCGACCAGGCGCTCGCCGTGCGCGAGCAGGCGACGCGCGACCTCGAACGTGCACGCGAACTGCTCACCAAGAAGGTCACCACGCAGGCCGAGTTCGATGGCGTCCAAGCGCGCGAACGGGTTGCCGTTGGGGCGGTCAAGGAAACGGAGACGATGCTCGGTTACACGAAGGTTCTCGCGCCCTTCAACGGGGTAGTTACGCGCAAACTCGCCGATGTCGGCGACCTCGCCGCGCCCGGCAAACCGGTTGCCGAAATGGAAGACCCGAGCGCGCTCCGCTTTGAGGCCGACGTGCCGGAGTCGCTCATCGGCAACGTGAAGCTCGGCGCCAAGCTGCCCGTGCGCGTCAGTGCCGTACCGAGACCGATCGAAGGCACGGTCGTCGAGATCGCGCCCGTCGCCGAATCCGCGAGCCGCACTTTCCTCGTCAAGCTCGACCTGCCGCCGACCGATGGCACCCGCAGCGGCGAGTTCGGTCGCGTGTGGGTCGCGACCGGCGAGAGTCATACGATCCGGGTGCCCGCCGCCGCGCTCATCGCGCGCGGACAAATGGAGACCGTCTTTGTCACCGTCAACAATCACGCCCAGCTCCGCATCGTCCGCACCGGTAAGCGCACGGACGATGAAGTCGAGGTCATCTCCGGGATCGACTCCGGTGAGAGCGTCGTCATCGACGGTGCCAATCAATTGCGCGACGGCCTACCGATCACGCTGAAGCCATGAGCGCGGACGTTTCGCCGCCGCGCGGGGTCGCCGGTCGCGTCGCCCACGCGTTCATCGACTCGAAGCTCACACCGCTCATCATCGTTGCCGCGGTCCTTCTGGGCATCGCCGCCCTCCTTTTGCTGCCACGCGAGGAGGAGCCGCAGATCAAGGTGCCGATGGTCGATGTGATGGTGAACATGGCTGGCTTCACGGCGAAGGAAGTCGAGGAGCGCGCGACGCGACCGATGGAGAAGCTGCTCTGGGAAATCCCGGGCGTCGAATACATCTACTCCACCTCGCGCGACAGCGAGAGTCTCGTCATCGTGCGGTTCAAGGTCGGTTCCGATCCGCAGGCGAGCCTCGTTGCGCTCACGGAGAAGTTGCGTTCGAACTTCGATCGCATCCCCCACGGCGTCGCCTCGCCGCTGGTGAAGCCGAAGTCCATCGACGACGTGCCGATCCTCGCTCTCACCTTCCACAGCGCCCGCTACGACCATCTCACGCTGCGGCGTCTCGTGGCGGAGGTGGACGACGCGGTAAAAGCCGTGCCGCTCGTCGCGGAGACGACAATCATCGGCGGCGCGCGGCGTCAGGTGCGCGCGCTGCTCGATCCCGTACGCCTTGCCTCGCGCAATCTCAGCGCCGCCGGCCTCGTGCCAATGCTCCAGCAGGGAAACCGCCAGTATCGCTCGGGCGGCCTCACGACGAACAATCAGGAGGTGGTCATCGAAACCGGCGGCTTTCTCGCGAGCGCGGAGGACGTCGGCAACGTGGTCGTTGGCGTCTTCGGCGGTCGGCCCGTCTATCTGCGCGAGGTTGCGGAAATCGTGGACGGCGCGGAGGAGCCGTCGAATTACACATTCTTCGGCCACGGGGCCGCGCGCGCATCGGCGCCGGATGAGGAGCCCGCCGTCACGCTTAGTATCGCCAAGCGCCCCGGCGCGAATGCGATTTCCGTCGCGGAGGACGTGCTGCGCAAAGTCGAGACGCTCGAAGGCACCGTCATCCCGCGAGACATCGGCGTCGCCATCACGCGTCACTACGGCGAGACCGCGGCGGAGAAGTCCAACGAACTGCTGCGACACATGGGCATCGCCGTGTTCGGCGTTTCGCTGCTCATTGCGCTGACGCTCGGTTGGCGCGAGTCGGTCGTTGTCGCCCTCGCCATCCCGGCCACGCTCGCGCTCACGCTGCTCGTCTTCTACCTGCTCGGCTTCACGCTCAACCGCATCACGCTCTTTGCGCTGATCTTCAGCATCGGCATCCTTGTCGATGACGCGATTGTCGTGGTCGAGAATATCGTCCGGCATTTTCATCTCCCGCAAAACCGGGGCCGAAGCTGGTCCGCGATCGCCGTGGCCGCGGTGAGCGAAGTCGGCAACCCGACGATCCTCGCGACCTTCGCCGTCATCGCCGCCGTGTTGCCGATGGCCTTTGTCGGCGGGTTGATGGGGCCTTACATGCGACCGATTCCGATTGGCGCCGGCACCGCGATGGGCTGGTCGCTGGCCATCGCCTTTATCGTCACACCATGGGCTTCGATCCGCATCCTGCGTTGGGGCAAAAAATATTCGCGACTCACCGGAGGCGCCGCAGCCACTGGCCCGCAGAGCCACTCCGGGCACCAGGAGGATTTCTTCACGCGACTGTATCACCGGGTGATGGGACCGATGATCGCAGAGGCGCGCTGGCGCTGGCTTTTCCTCGCTTCGATCACCGCGCTGTTGCTCGGGGCGATGGTCACCGTCGCGCTCGGCTGGGTGAAGGTGAAAATGCTGCCGTTCGACAACAAGAGTGAGTTCCAGGTGATCCTGAACCTGCCCGAGGGTAGCTCGCTCGAGCGCACGACCCAGGCCGCGCGCGAGATCGCCGCGGCGGTGCGCCTGGAAACAGAAGTCACCGATTACCAGATTTACGCCGGGGTCGCGTCGCCCTTCAATTTCAACGGACTCGTGCGCCACTATTTCCTGCGCCGGGGCGCCAATGTCGCTGACATCCAGGTGAATCTCGTCTCGAAGGACGACCGCAAGGCGCAGAGCCACGACATCGCGAAGCGCGTCCGTCCCCGCCTCGCCGAGATCGCCGCCCGTTTCGACGCACGCGTCGCCGTCGCCGAGGTGCCACCCGGCCCGCCCGTCCTGCAAACGCTCGTCGCCGAGATCTACGGCCCGAACGAGACGAACCGCCACGCGCTCGCGCGCAAGGTTCGCGACATTTTTAAGAGCACGCCGGGTGTCGTGGACGTGGACTGGTACGTCGAGGCCGATCAGCCGAAGGTGCGCTTTGTCATCGACAAGGAGAAGGCCGCCTTGCACGGCATCAGCGCCGAGACGATTTCACAGACGCTGCGCATCGCGGTCGGCGGTGAATCCGTCGACCTGCTCCACCTGCCGCGCGAGAAGGAGGATGTGAACATCATGCTGGAGCTGCCTCGCTCCGCGCGCACCACCCCCGACGAATTGCTCGCGCTGCGCGTCCGCTCCGGCGATGCCAATGCGCTGCCCGAGCCCGGCGCGACCGGCGTCGCGCCCCTCATCCCATTGCGCGAACTGGTGCGCGTCGAGCAAACGGTCACTGAGAAGAGCATCTACCACAAAAACCTGATGCCTGTGACCTACGTCATTGGCGACGTCGCCGGCGCGATTGAAAGCCCCGTCTACGCGATCGGGAAAATGAATGACGCACTGGCGAAGCTCGACACCCGCGCGTTCGGCGGCGACGGCACGCCGCTGCAAATCTTCAACGCGGTGCAGCCGTTTACCGATGCGCGCCCCGCGATCAAGTGGGACGGCGAATGGCATATCACAATCGAAGTCTTCCGCGACCTCGGCTCCGCTTTCGCGGCCGTTCTCGTGCTCATTTACGTGTTGATGGTCGGCTGGTTCCGCAGCTTCCTCACGCCACTTATTGTCATGATTGTGATCCCATTTTCGCTCGTTGGCATCCTGCCCGCGCACGGCCTGCTCGGCGCATTTTTCTCCGCCACATCGATGATCGGCTTCATGGCCGGCGCGGGCATCGTCGTGCGCAACTCGATCATTCTTGTTGATTTCATCCAGCAGCGTCTGGCCGAGGGCATGCCCCTCGCTGAAGCCGTCGTCGATGCGGGTGCCGTGCGCTTTCGCCCGATGCTTCTCACCGCGCTTGCGGTTGTCGTCGGCGCCAGCGTCATCCTCGCCGACCCGATCTTCAAGGGCCTCGCGATCGCGCTCATGGCCGGCGAGATTGCCTCACTGCTCATCAGCCGCATGGCCGTGCCGGTCCTCTATTTCATGGCAAACCGGACGGCCGCCGAAAGACGCGCACTCCCTCCCCAAGCATCAACGACGCGACCAGCGGGAACCGGGTAGACGCACTGATTGGCGTCTTCAAGGAGCTCGTTGAGCATCGGAAGGTCCGGCAGGAAAAAAATGGCCGGTGTCCTTTGGTGCTGACCTCACGTGATCCGAGAAAACGCGCAGCTTTTCCGGGCGGATGCGTAGACCGCTGAATGAAGTTGCGAGAGACTAAAACATCAAGCGCAGCCACGCGCACACCTCCAACCGAGAGTTAGCCAAGTCCAATTGAACAACCAAAATGAAAACACTGATTAAGATCCTAGCGGTAGCAATTGTTAGCCTGTCGTTCGCGATTACCGGCTTCGCCGGAGATGATAAAGCGATGATGAAGGATCACATCATGATGAAAGATGGGAAGGTGCTGATGGTGATGGGCGGCAAGACCATGCCAGCAGACAAGGAAGTCGTCCTGGCGAATGGTACCAAAGTGACTCCGGACGGCACCGTCACGATGAAGGACGGTATGAAAGCAATGATGAAAGAAGGCGAGATGATGGGCATGGACGGCGAGATGATGACGAGCGACGGAAAGCCACATGGCCACTGAGACTGGAATCCAGGATTTCTGCCCGCGCTTTCCGAACTGGAAGGACGAGAGCGTGTTCGGCGGGGCTCCGTCGGTTTTGCCAGGATCATGCAGCTGCAACCATTTGGCGTCGGGCCGGCGCAACATAGGAGCGACTACTCAGCCGTCTTCGTCCCGCGCCCGCCGTGCTCATGGTGGAATCCACCGTCGACCTCGTTTTACCCCTCAACCTCATGATCCCAAGACGCCGCTTCCTCCGTCTCACCGCCGCCGCTGGTTTGTTGGCCGCCTATGAAAACCTGGTTCCAGCGTATGCGCGGACTGGGAAACCGTCTCGCACCGCTGACGGGTCGCTCGATCTAACCATCGGCAGACAAACGATCGAAATCGGCGGACGTCGGGCGGCGGCGATCGCGATTAACGGAACCGTGCCCGGTCCGCTCGTGCGTTTGCGCGAGGGGCAGGATGCGGTGATTCGCGTTACTAATCAACTCGTCGGTGAATCGAGTTCGATCCATTGGCACGGCTTGATTCTGCCGTATCGAATGGACGGCGTGCCGGGCGTGACCTTTCCCGGTATCGCCCCCGGAGAGACCTTTACCTATCGCTTCCCGGTCCGACAGAACGGCACGTATTGGTATCATAGCCACACCGCGGCGCAGGAGCAGCTCGGGGTCTACGGACCGCTGATCATCGGTCCGGCGGGCCCCGAGCCATTTCATTACGATCGCGAATATGTGGTCGTGCTGGGCGACTGGCTTTCCGGCGATCCCGCCGCGATGATGAACAAGCTCAAGGGAATGAGCTCTTATTCGAATTACAAGGGACGCACGGTCGGTGATTTCATCAGCGACGCCGCGAAGGACGGCCTCCCGGCGGCGCTCGCGGATCGTTGGGCCTGGGGCAGGATGCGAATGGACCCGACCGACATTGCCGATATCACGGGGCATTACTTCACCTTCCTCATGAACGGCCTCGCGCCCGGCTCAAATTGGACGGGACTCTTCCGGCCTGGGGAGCGGGTGCGGCTGCGCTTTATCAATACCGCGGCAGTAACGTTTTTCGATGTGCGCATTCCCGGGCTACGCATGACCGTCGTCCAAGCCGATGGACAGAATGTGAAGCCGGTGACGGTGGATGAATTCCGGATTGGCATTGCGGAGACTTACGACGTCCTCGTTGAAACAAAGGAAAACCGCGCCTACACCATCTTCGCCGAAACGATGGACCGCAGCGGATACGCGCGCGGCACGCTGGCGCCGCGCGCGGGGATGACGGCGGCTCTTCCCGAACGGCGGAAGCGTCCCGTGCGCACCATGGCGGACATGGGAATGGCGATGACCGGCGGGATGGCGGGCATGCCAGGGATGAAGGCGCCAGGAGCGGCGGCGGCTCCTTCTGCGGGTGGCGAAATGGCGGGCATGCCGGGAATGAAAACGAGCATCGCGAAGGTCCCGCCGGCCCCCGCTCCCGGAATGCCCGGCATGAAGATGCCGGCCAAAGAGGCCAACGCAGCCAGCGGACCTTGGGTGCACGGACCCGACGAACATGGTCCCGGGAACTCGTCCGTTGCGATGGCACCGCAAAATCGGCTCGGGGAGCCCGGCACGGGCCTCGAGGGGATGCCATGGCGCGTGCTGGTTTACACCGATCTCCAGAGTCTCCAACCGGGCAGCGATCGCCGACCTCCCGAACGCGAAATCGAGATTCACGCCACCGGAAACATGAATCGCTACATGTGGTCCTTCGATGGCAAAAAATATTCTGAGGCCAAAGAACCCATTCGCTTCAACTACGGCGAACGCCTCCGCTTTACCATGGTCAACGACACCATGATGGAGCACCCGCTTCATCTGCACGGGATGTTCATGGAACTCGACAATGGACGCGGAGCAAACAAGCCACGCAAGCACACCGTCATCCTTAAACCCGCCGAGAGACTCTCGGTTGAAATCACCGTCGATGCGCCCGGTCTATGGGCCTTCCACTGCCATGTGTTGTACCACATGGAAGTGGGAATGTTTCGCGTCGTTTCGGTCGCACCCAAAGCCTGATCAGGTTCACCCATGAAACGCGAAATCTCAATCGTGCGCGCGGCCCTAGCGACGGTGTGCATCTTGACCGCGGTTCATTTCTGGATTGGCGATGCGCTGGGTCAGGAGGACATGAAAGGGATGCCGGGAATGGCGCCGGCACCTACGCCAACGCCGGCGGCCAAGCCGAAACAAGAAGCTGGTCCGCCGACTCCGACCCCCAAAGTTCCGGCCACCTCATCTCCCCAGCAGGCGATGGATACGATGCCGGGTATGGCGCCGTCGCCTACGTCAACGCCGGCGACCAAGCCGACCCCCGCCGATGCCGCAACACCGGCTCCGAAAATTCCGACCGACTCAGCGGCCAGGAAGGCGATGGATGCGATGCCGGGAATGACAACTGGCAAAGCGGCTGCGGCGAAATCCACGGATCCCGCTACGGGCGCCATGAGTGCGATGCCGGGAAGGGCCCCGGCTGGCGAATTGGGCCCACCGCGCGTGAGCGTTCCGGGCGTGACAATCCTTGGCCCGCCGCAAAAATGGGTGCCGCCGCCAGGCGACGACCGCTCCTCCGAACTGGTTCCACGCGCAGAACTGGAAGGGGACCTCAAGTCGCTGCCGCCGCCGATTGAGGACTCAATGCCCCATAGTTTTTTGCTGTTTGAGTTGCTCGAATACCGTGTTTACAATTCCGGACCCGCGACCTTCACCTGGGATTTTGTCGGTTGGTTTGGAGGTGACTACAATCGTCTCTGGGTCAAGACCGAAGGCGATCTGAAGCTCAATCGGGGCAACGGCGTTCAGGGAGACCTCCAGCTGTTGTATGGGCGGTTGATCGCGCCGTTTTGGGATTTCCAAGCGGGCGTGCGATTTAACGGGGTCATGGGTCCCGGGCGAGCGCGTAACACCCGCACCTACGCCGTCCTCGGAATTCAGGGATTGGCACCGGGCAATTTCGACGTCGAACCGAGCCTCTACATCAGCGACCGCGGGGAAGTCTCCGCGGAATTAACGATCACGGCCGATCTCTATTTAACCCAACGTCTCGTATTGCAGCCGCGTCTCCGGGCCGAGGCTTCAGCGCAGGGGGACAAGCAGTTTTCCACCCGTAAAGGAATGAACCAGACCGACCTTGGCCTGCGCCTTCGCTACGACATTCGGAAGGATTTCTCGCCTTATATCGGCGTCTCCTGGCAGCGCAAATATGGCGGGACGGCTTCGTTGGCGCGTGCCGAAGGCGAACCTGCCACCGCGGTCGCATTCGTGGCAGGGCTGCGGGTGTCGTTCTAGAGGACAAGCGTGAGAGACCGATTTCTGCCGGGGGCAGAAGGTCATTTTCTAACGCGATCGGGAAGTCAGCCGCTGCCGAAGGATCTCTCTTGCCCGCGCCACCTTGGTCTCCACGGCCTTGGCCGAAATACCAAGAATTTCGGCACATTCCCGCTGTGAGCGTTCCTCCAATGCAAAGAGCACCAATGGTTCGCGAAGCGCGGGCGGAAGCAACGCGATTTCCGCTTTCAACTCGGTGATGTCCGCCGAGCGGGCGGCGGCTTCGTCGGGAGCGACCCCCGTTGCCTCGAGCCGGTCCAGAATCGTGCCGCCGTGTTCAGGCGCTAGCTTCGTCGCGGCATTCGCGGTCGGTGAACGTCGAGCTTTGCGAATGTGGTCGACACACAGATTTGAAGCGATGCGATAAAGCCAGGATCGGAAGGTGCCGGTGGGCTTGAACTGCGCGCGGTTCAAATAGACGCGGACGAACGTCTCTTGGGTCACGTCTGCGGCGGCCGAAGCATCGTACAGCTGACGAAAAGCAAAGCCGAATATTGGCTCTTGGTAGCGGTCCATGATCTCATCAAGAGCTCGCTCGTCGCCGGCCTGCAGATTTTGGATGAGGGTTGAATCGTCAGGCACCATGGCACGGGAATTTCCGACGCGTGATTTGCGTCAGAAGTACGGCGAAGGTGACCCAACTGCGGCGCATCAGCTAATCACCATCGTGATCCAAGGCGTCAGCCACAATCTCGAAAAGCTGTTTCGACTGAGCGGGCGTCAAGAACTCCTGCATTTCAAGGCAGTGGCGGATGGTCGCCTTTTGGAACTCGACCTGTGCCCGGTGAATCCGTTCGATCGCCGCTTCGATCTTCGGGGTGAATCGACCTTCGGATTTGATCGCTGCAGCGAGGTCACGATTTGCGTTCCGAATCTGATCCAGATATGTCTTCCGCTCTGCCGCAAAGCGCTCTTCCAGCGGCTCCAGTCGACGCTCCTGTTCGGCGGTGAGACGAAGATGATCGTGCAACCACGCGTGCGCCTCACGCTCCGTGCGCCGTGGCGAACTGGTTCGAACAAACCACGCCGCGCCCAGGGAGCAGATGATCGCAACAGCCGCAATCGACGCAAAAAAATATCCGACCCCGAGTTTTCGTTTGGCAATCATCGTTGGCTGGCGAAGACGGCGGAAAGCCCGGATGCGTTCGGCTCGAAGACTTCCAAATGCAGGGATTGACGGGCCAGGCGGATGTCGGTGGACGATCTCGTGGCACCCATTGCGCCGACCAATGTTCCGAGTGCGATGGCGAACGCAAAGGCGGGAATGGCCAGGGTCGGACGCCGGAAGAATTCGAATAGAGTTGTCACCCAATCGTCTGCGGGCTCGGCCCGGCGACGGCGGATTTCCCGCCAGACAATCGCGCTCAGATTCAGTGGACATTCCGGCACAGGTTGGCGGGCGAGCGCAGTCAGGCCCTCGTCGAGTCGGGTATCGTGGTCGCCTGGGATATTCATGGTTAATGCCCTATAACGCTGACGGGTCGCCTTCCCCCGCATTCCGGATTGATGCAAGCAAGGAATGGGTTGCAATACGACGAAAGATTCCCTGAGGGAAACCAGCGTCTGTGAGCGTTAAACGGGCAACGGATCCCAGTGGATGCTCGCTTCATGCTTCTCATTTCGTCTCGTCATCGCCGATTCTGCCATCTGTTGGGAGTCGTTATCGCCGCGACCATCGCGGGGGCTGGAATTCCGCGGAGTCATGCCCTGACGATGGAGGCGTCAGCGCAGCTCGCGCTGCGGAACAATCTGGAGCTGAAGGCGGCGTACTATGAAGTGGAAAAGGCCCGTGGACGCCTGCTGCAGGCGGGGCTCCTGCCCAACCCCTCCCTGGAGTTGGCGGGAGAAACGGACCGCGCCTTCAAGAACGAAGGTGAGCGAAAATTTGCCCTGGCAGTAAGTCAGGCTTTTCCCATCACGGGCCGGCTGAAGCACGCGCGCACGGTGGGTCGCGTGGAGGTCGCGCTCGCCATCGCTGAAATTCGAAACCGCGAGCGACTTTTGATTGGGGACGTGCAGCGCATGTTCATCCAGGTCCTCGCCGGCAGCGAGCAAATTGCGGCGCGACGCGAGTTGCTCGAAACCACCAATGCGCTGGTGACCCTGTCCCGCCAGCGGTTCGAGGCGGCCCAAGTTTCGCAGGTGGACGTGAATCTGGCCAACATCGAGACCCAAAAACTGCAACAAGAAATCCGACTCCTCGAGGCGGATCGCGAAGCAAATTTGCTGGCGTTGAAGCAGAAATTGGGTCTCGCGCCCCAGACCCCGCTTTCGATCGAAGGTTCGTTGCGGGGCGTGGCCGGATCGCTCGGCGCCCCCGTCGATCCGCGGCGGGCGTATTCGCTCCGGCCGGACTTGAGGGCGGTGGAATTGGCGGCGGAACGCGCTCGGGCGGAGGCTCGGCTCGCCTCTTCCGTCGCTTGGGGCGATCCCACGGTGAGTTTCGGTTTCGACCAGAACCGGCGGTCCGATGTTCCCATTGGACTCGTCACGGATCGCTCACTCGGTCTCAAACTGAGCATCCCGCTCCCCGCCTTCAATCAAAACCAGGGCAAGATCTACGAACAACAATCCGCTGAGAGACTCGCCGTCGGGCAACTTTCCGCCCAGCGGTTGGGCGTGCAGACCGAGATTGCAGTCGCGGGCGAACGGGCGGCCCGGATCGGAGCGGCTCTCGAAACGTATGAGCGCAGTCTGCTGCCGTTAATCAGCCAGAACACGGCGGTCCTTCAGCAGGGCTACCGCGAGGGCAAAGCCGATTTTACCCAAATCCTGCAATCTCAGAACCAACGCGCGACGCTGCGGATCGCCGCGGTCGATTTGGCGCGCGACCGCGCCCTGGCGCTGGTAGACCTGCAGACCGCAACGGCCTCTAATCGATTGCTTGCTCCGGAACTCTTGCGACTTCGCCGGCCCGCGATCCAGGCGCAAACCAAGCGCTGAAAGTTTTGTTCGAACTTCCAGAAAATCCTCCATGAAGACTCCGCGACGCTTTCTGATAATGATGGGTCTGGCGATGGGCTTGCAGCTTTCCGGTTCGGCCCTGCGCGCCCACGAAGGGCACGACAAAACTCCGGGAGACACAGACACCATCGTCAGCGGTCCGGTCACGATTTCCGCTGAGGCACGGAAGAATCTCGGGTTGGTCTCAGCGGAAGTCGAGATTCGAAAAATCGAAAAGACACTGCTGGTCCTCGGACAGATTCAGGCCATTCCAGATCGCACCGTGGTGATCAGCAGCCGCATTGCCGGTCGCGTAACCAAGCTTCCGGTGAATGATGGAGAGACGGTCCGGAAAGGAGAGCTGGTGGCCGAAGTCGAGAGTCTGCAGGTGGGCAATCCGGCCCCTCGCGCCGAGTATGTTTCGCCGATTGATGGCGTCGTACTTTCACGCGACGTTTTCGTCGGCTCCGGTACCGATTCCAACACCAAACTGCTGTCGGTCGCTGACCTAACGGAAGTCTACGCCCAGGCGCGGGTCTTTGAGGGACAGGTGAATCAGATTAGTCCGGGTCAAAGGGTTCGGGTCCGCACGGAGGCGAATCCGGACGAAGTTTTTGAAGGCAAGATCGAGCGCATCGCGGGATCGCTCGACCTCGAAACGCACACGGTTCGGGTTTGGGCGCGAATTGCGAATCCGGAGCTGAAGCTGCGCCCGCATTTTCAAGCGGTCATCACCGTCGTGGCGGCCGAAGGTGACGCGGTGGCGGCCGTGCCGCGCTCGGCCGTGCTCGGAAGCGCCGGTAGTCTCTTTGTCTTCGTCGAGCAGGATAAGAACTCGTTGATGTTTGAGCGGCGGTCCGTGGTAACCGGAATTTCCGACGACCGATACGTCGAGATCATCGAGGGAGTCGTCCCCGGGGAAAAAGCGGTCGTCACCGGCAATTACCAACTCCAATATGTCGCTCCCGCGAAGTCATCGGGAAAGGCGGACCACGATGATGATGTTTCACCGCCGACTTCGGAAAGGGCCCCGGGCGGGCGGCAGCGCGTCTATTCATGGGCTTTAGCGATTGCGCTCATCGCATCGATCGCGGTGAATGTTTTTCTCGTGCGTTCACGACGCCTCTCGAGTCGGAAGGAGATTCCGAGTGCGGAGGAAGGCGCTGCTGGGCCGGCCGCATGGTCGCGCCCCCGATAACAAGGAAATCAAGCCATGCTCAATCGGCTGATCGAATTCTCGCTCCGGAATCGGCTCATTGTGCTGGCCGGATCGATCCTGTTGCTGATCTACGGGGTATTCACGCTCGTGAAGCTACCGGTGGACGTGTTCCCGGATCTCAACCGGCCGACCGTGACGATTCTCTCCGAGGCGGAAGGCCTGGCGCCGGAGGAAGTCGAAACCCTCGTCTCGCTCCCGCTGGAAACCGCGATGAACGGCGCGCCGGGGGTCCTGCGGGTGCGATCCAACTCCGGCATCGGTCTCTCCCTCGTCTTCATTGAGTTCGACTGGAACACCGACATTTTCAGGGCACGGCAACTCGTGCAAGAGCGCCTTCAGTTGGCGGGAGAGAAGCTCCCAAAAGGGGTGACCCCGGTGATGGGGCCGATCAGCTCGATCATGGGCGAGATTATGCTCATTGGGTTGAGCAGCGAAGGCGACAAGACCGCCCCCATGGACCTTCGAACCATTGCGGATTGGACCATTCGGCAGCGGCTCCTGACGATCGCGGGAGTCAGCCAGGTCATTCCCATCGGGGGCGGCGTGAAGCAGTATCAAATTATCGCGAGTCCGGAAAAACTCACTGCTTATGGCATAACTTTGAAACAGGTCCAGGACGCGGCGGCGCGCTCGCAGACGAACACCGCCGGCGGCTACCTCGAAGGGGCGAATCAGGAATCACTGGTCCGAAACATTGGCCGTACGACTTCGCTCGATGCGATTGCCGACTCGGTGGTGGCGGTGCGAGACGGGGTGCCAGTCCTCCTGCGGCAGGTGGCTGAGGTGAAGTTCGGCCGGCAGGTCATGCGCGGAGACGCCGGGGTCAACGGGCGCGCCGCCGTTATCGTGTCCGTCCAGAAGCAACCCGGCGTCGATACGATCTTACTCACCAAGCGGGTGGAGGAGGCACTATCGGACATTCAGAAGGGACTTCCCCCCGACGTCAAAATTCAACCCCTGTTCAAGCAGGCCAATTTCATCCGCTCGGCGATCACGAACGTGGAGGAGGCCATTCGCGATGGCGGGATCATGGTCGTCATCGTCCTGTTCCTTTTCCTGCTGAATTTCCGGACCACGTTGATCACCCTCACCGCGATCCCGTTGTCGTTTGTGGTCACGGCGCTTTATTTCAAGTTCGCCGGCATCTCGATCAATACGATGACGCTCGGCGGTCTCGCCGTGGCCATCGGCATGGTGGTGGATGATGCCATTGTCGATGTGGAGAACGTTTATCGCCGGCTCCGCGAAAATCGGCACGCTGCCTCGCCCAGACCGGTGCTGCGCGTCATCGCGAACGCTTCGAGCGAGGTGCGAAACTCGATTCTGTTTGCCACGATCCTGGTCGTCCTCGTCTTCGTTCCGCTCTTTGGATTGGGCGGAATCGAAGGTCGATTATTTGCGCCGATCGGCATCGCGACGATCGTCGCGATGATTGCATCGTTCATCGTCTCCCTCACGGTGATCCCGGTCCTTTGCTCCTATTTGCTGCCCGGGATGAAGCGGATCGGCAGCGAAGCAGATGGCTGGTTGGTGCGCCGGATTAAGTCCTTTGACGACCGTTTCGTTCTCTCACCCTCGCTGCGCCATCCCTGGATCGTGATCGGGGCTGCGCTCGCGCTCGTGGCCGTGGCGGCCGCGCTCTATCCGATGATGGGCAAGGAATTTCTGCCTCCCTTCAACGAGGGGACGTCCACCATTAACCTGCTGAGCGCACCCGGTACTTCTCTCGCGGAATCCAACCGCATCGGAGTGATCGCCGAAAAGATCATTCTCGGCGTGCCGGAGGTTGCGTCCGTCGGACGCCGGACGGGGCGGGCGGAACTGGACGAACACGCTGAGGGTGTCCATTCAACGGAGATTGATGTCGACTTCAAGGCGAAGTCCTCGAATCGAAAACATCCGGAAGTGCTCGATGAAATCCGGACCAAGCTCTCGCAGATCCCGGGCACGGTGGTCAATGTGGGACAACCCATCAGTCACCGGCTCGATCATATTCTCTCGGGGGTGAACGCCCAGATCGCGGTGAAGATTTTCGGCTCCGATCTCGACGGCCTGCGCGCCGCGGCGGCCGAGGTCGAAGGCGTGTTGCGTGGCGTGTCCGGCCTCGTGGATTTACTGGTCGAAAAACAGGTGCTCATCCCGCAAGTGCGCATTCAGGTCGATCGCGAAAGAGCGCGCCTTTATGGGGTGCAGGTCGGCGAACTCAACGAGGTCCTCGAAGTCGCCTTCAACGGCAAGGTGGCTGGGCAGGTCTTGGACGGCCAAAAGACTTACGATATATTCGTTCGCTATCAGGAAAGCGCGCGCAGCAGCGTCGAGGCGTTTCGCCACACCTTGGTGGATGCAGAGGGTGGGAGAAAGATTCCCCTGTCCTTGATCGCCGACATCCAGGAAAGCAAGGGCCCCAACATCATCAATCGCGAGAACGTTCAGCGAAGAATTGTCGTGGCCGCCAATGTCAGCGGACGGGACCTTGGTTCGGTGGTGCGCGAGGCCCAGCTCAAGGTGGCCGAAAAGGTCCACCTTCCGAGCGGGTATTTTATTGCCTTTGAAGGGCAATTTCAGAGCCAGCAAGAGGCCAGCCGACTCATCGGCATTCTTTCGGTCTTCACGCTGGCGGCGATGTTCCTCGTCCTCTATTCGCATTTTCGCAGTGGCGTCGTCGTCGCCCAGATTCTCCTGAACATTCCCCTCGCGTTCGTCGGCGGGCTCGCACTGACGTATCTGATGGTCGGGAAAATCAGCATCGCATCGCTGGTTGGGTTTATCACGCTGGCGGGGATCGCGTCGCGCAACACCATCATGATGATTTCGCACTACCTCCATTTGCTGGAGCATGAGGGAGAGACCTTCAGCCGGCACATGGTGGTGCGCGGTTCCCTGGAGAGATTGGTGCCGGTGACGATGACCGCGCTCACGGCCGGCCTCGCCCTGATCCCGCTCGTTCTTTCCTCTGGACAGCCGGGCAAAGAAATCCTCTTTCCGGTGGCGGTCGTCATCCTGGGTGGACTGGTGAGTTCGACGATTCTCGATATGGCGGTCACACCCGCGATTTTTTTTAAATTTGGACGCAAGGCCAGCGAGCAATATCTCGCCCGCGCGAATGCCGATCCGTTTGCTGACGTTGTCGTCCTTCCGCGAACCGCGAACGCCCGCCCGCTGACTCCCACCCCCGGTCGCCCGGAAACTGAACTGGCCTCCGCCACGATGCCCACCAAACCATGAACGCGAAAAACTTTCTGACCGTTGCACTCCTGGCGGTCAGCTCGATCGCACTGGGGCACGAGCAGCCGGCATCCGCTCTCGGGAAAGCATCGGCAAGTGGCAATTCGGCGGTCATCGCCGTGCTCGACGCGTACAAGACCGCAGTGGAGAAACTCGATGTCTCAAAAACCGCGGAATTTTTCACCCGTGATTCCATGATCTATGAGACCGGCGGCGTGGAAGGAAACTACCTAACATATTTGGAGCATCATCTCACGCCCGAACTCACCGAATTCAGCGAGTTCAAATTTAACGACTACAAGGTCGAGGTGCGACTTGAACTGCCTTATGCGTTTGCCACCGAGACGTACGTCTACCGAATCGTCGTGAAGGCGGATGGGAAAGTCGTGGAGCGACAGGGCGTCACGAGCAGCGTCCTGCACAAGCAGGGTGGGAAATGGCGAATCATGGTATCCCACAATTCCTCTCGCGCGCTGGCGAAGAAGTGACGATATCACCGCCAGCCGATGAATATCCAAGCGGGTACGGACCATTCGCTTCGAATTACTTGTCAGGCGATCGAACCGGTTTGGTCATCTAAGCCCAATTATGAAGACGGACCCTATCTGCGGAATGCAAGTGGACGAGCAGACGGCGCTGAGCGCGACGCGCGACGACGAGGTCTTCTTTTTTTGCAGTGAATCGTGCCGGGAAAAATTTGGGTCGGGGGCCAAGGGCGGGAAGGGGGATTGCGGCGATGACCAGGCGGCCGCTTCATCCGGTTGCGGCGGCAGGAACGGCGGGCATTCGCACCACGCGAGTGCGGACGTGAAACCCTCGGCGGCGGCAAAATATTTCTGCCCGATGTGCGAGGGCGTGACGTCCGATAAGCCTGGCTCGTGCCCAAAATGCGGAATGGTCCTCGAGCGCAACCCAGCGTGGAAGGCGGAAAGGAAGGTGATCTACACCTGTCCGATGCATCCGCAGATCGAGCAGGATCATCCGGGGAACTGCCCCATCTGCGGGATGACGCTGGAATTGAAAGCCCCGGCCGCCGACGCGCCAGAAGACGATTCTGAATTGCGCGACATGACGCGCCGACTGTGGATCGGCGGCCTTTTGGCGCTCCCCGTCTTCGTGGTCGCGATGCTGCACGTGATCCCCGCGCTGGGTCATCTGGAGTGGGCCAACCGCGATTGGTCGCGTTGGGGCCAGTTCCTCCTCGCCACGCCGGTCGTGTTGTGGGCCGGGGCCCCGTTCTTTGTCCGCGGTTGGCGATCCATCGTGACGTGGCATTTGAATATGTTCACGCTGATCGCGATCGGCGTGGGCGCCGCTTACGTGTACAGCGTGGCGGCCATGCTCGCGCCGGGGCTCTTTCCGCCTTCGACGGACATGGGCGGGAAAGTCGGCATCTATTTCGAAGCCGCGGCCGTGATCATTGTGCTGGTGCTCCTCGGGCAGGTGTTGGAGCTGCGCGCGCGCAGCCGCACCGGTAGTGCGATCAAAGCGCTGCTAAATCTCGCTCCGCCGACCGCCCGACTCATCACCGAAAAGGGCGACGAAGAAGTTTCGCTGGATCGCGTGAAGGTCGGCGATCGCCTTCGCGTCGTTCCCGGGGACAAGGTGCCGGTCGACGGCGTGGTCCTCGAGGGACGCAGCAACGTCGAGGAATCAATGATCACCGGCGAACCACTTCCGGTGGAAAAGAAGGCCGGAGACAAGGTGACGGGCGGCACGGTGAATGGCACGGGCAGTTTTGTCGTCCGGGCGGAGCGCGTCGGCAGCGATTCGATGCTCGGACAAATCGTCGCGATGGTCGCGGAGGCCCAGAGGAGCCGCGCGCCGATTCAGGGTCTTGCGGACCGGGTGGGGGGTATTTTTGTCCCGTTCGTGGTCGGAGCGTCCGTGCTCACGTTTATCATTTGGATATTGGTCGGGCCGGAGCCGCGGCTGGCGCACGCGATTGTGAACGCGGTCGCGGTGCTGATCATCGCCTGCCCGTGCGCCCTGGGGCTTGCCACGCCGATGTCGATCATGGTCGGAGTGGGCCGTGGCGCGCAGGAGGGTGTCTTGGTGAAAAGCGCGGAATCCCTCGAACGCCTGGAAAAGGTCACGACGCTCGTCATCGACAAGACCGGCACCCTCACGGAGGGAAAACCGCGGCTGATGGACACGCTGCCAGCGGATGGTTTTGAGGCGAAGGAGTTGCTGCTGCTCGCCGCATCGCTGGAGCAGAGCAGCGAACATCCACTGGCGGCAGCCATCGTTCGCGGGGCCGCCGACCAGGGGATCTCACCCACCGCCGTCTCCGACTTCCGATCGGTCACCGCCGGTGGCGTGGCCGGCAAGGTGGGCGAACGCTCCGTCCTGGTCGGGAAGACCGCGTTTCTTCGTCAGGAAGGCGTGGGCGGTCTTGAGCCGCTTGAAACCATCGCGGCCAAGCTGCAGGAAGCTGGAAAGACCGCGATGTTCGTCGCCGTTGACGGAAAACCGGCCGGCGTTATCGCCGTGGCGGACCCGATCAAGGAATCGACGCCGGAAGCCATTCGGGAGCTGCATGAGCTTGGCCTGAAGATCGTCATGCTCACGGGCGACAATCGGCGCACGGCCGACGCGGTCGCCAAGACGCTCGGACTTGATGCCGTCGAGGCCGAGGTCGAGCCGGATGGAAAAGTGTCCAAGGTGAAAGACCTGCGTTCCGCGGGCGAACACGTCGCCATGGCAGGCGATGGCATTAACGACGCACCGGCGTTGAGCGAGGCCGAGGTGGGCATCGCGATGGGCACCGGCACCGATGTCGCCATGCAGAGTGCGGGTATCACGCTCGTAAAAGGAGATCTCCGCGGAATCGGCAAGGCCATTCGGCTGAGCCGGGCCACGCTCGGCAATATTCGGCAAAACTTGTTCTTCGCGTTTGTTTACAACCTTGTCGGCGTGCCCATTGCGGCGGGCGTGTTGTATCCTTTCACCGGCACGCTGTTGAGCCCGATGATTGCCGGTGCCGCGATGAGCCTGAGCTCCGTGTCCGTGATCACGAATGCGCTTCGCCTCCGACACGCGCGGCTGACAAAATGAACCGTTCGCGCGCCCGTTCCCGGCTTCGGCGCATCGCCGTTTGGTCGGGCGCGGCGATGGCGGCCTGCTTGGTCACGATCGTCGTCGCTCGCGCGATCGCGCAGTCGCGGGAACGGGACCGCCGCCGCATCGATCCGGGGAGCGGGATCGATTCCCTTGAGCTCATCACGCTCGGCGGCTCTCCGCAGTGGATTCAGATCCGGGGCCAGGATCGCCAAAAGCCCTTGCTGGTCTGGCTGCACGGTGGGCCCGGCTTTCCGCAGATGCCCTTCGAGCAAGCCGATCGGGAGATTGAGCGGGATTTCGTGGTCGTGCACTGGGATCAACGGGGCGCGGGGAAATCATTTCGGTGGGGGATGCAGGCCGGCGAAATGGGCGTCGAGCAATTCGTGGCGGATGCGCACGAGCTCGTCTCGCTGGTGCTCAAGCGCTTCGGCCGGGAAAAATGTTACCTGATCGCACATTCGTGGGGTTCAATCGTTGGCGCGATCGAGGCCTCGCGACATCCCGAGCTTTTTTACGCATATATTGGGGTGGGACAGATCGCCGATTTTCCCGAAAATGAACGCGCGCGTTACGACTTCGCACTGGCCGCCGCGACGAAGGATCAGAATGAAGCGGCGCTGCGCGATCTGCGCCGGATCGGTCCACCACCGCATGCCGACATGAAGTCATGCGTACCGATGGAACGCTGGGTGCGTTTCTATGCGGAGCGTGAGCATCCCGGCCTGGGGGCGGTCATGTTTGCCCGACTTGCACTTCGTTCGCCCGATTATTCCTGGAACGATTTGGCGCGCATCCCGGCGGGATATGCCTTCAGCTATGAGGCGCTGTGGCGCGAGATTTACTACGACACCAACCTCTTCCAGCGGGCGCCGCGCATCGGCGCGCCGGTGTATTTATTCGTCGGACGACACGACAAGGTCGCGGTGCCTTCCACCGTTGCGCGCTACTTCGATGCGCTGGCCGCCCCGGCGGGCAAGGAAATTATCTGGTTTGAAGCGTCGGCTCACTGGCCATTCTTTGAGGAACCGGCGGCCTTTCGAGACGCCCTCCGGCACATTGCGCTTGAGGATTCCGTCAAGTAAATCCCTTGGCGCAAACGATTGTGACAGATTTGTTACGGTCGGGGGGTTGCGACCGGGAGCTCGATCACACAACTTCCCGGCATCCGCGGACAACCGTATTTACCCTATGACCCATCAAACCTTTCTCGCCCTTGCTGTCGTAGCTTTGTCGGCGTTTCTTCCGCCGGCAGCGCAGGCGCAGGTGACCCTTAACGGAGCCGGTGCGACCTTCCCCAATCCGATTTACACCAAGTGGTTCTCGGAATACCAAAAAGTCGATCCGGCCGCGCAGTTCAATTATCAGGCGATTGGGTCGGGCGGCGGACAGAAGCAAATTCTGGCGCAGACCGTGGATTTTGGCGCCTCCGACGGTCCGATGAAGGACGCGGATCTCGCCAAGGCGCCCGGCAAGATTCTGCACCTCCCAACGGTCGCTGGCGCGGTGGTGGTTTCCTACAACCTCCCCGGAAGTGCGGCCCTCAAGTTCGACGGCGAAACGCTGGCCAACATTTATCTCGGCACGATCGCGAAGTGGAACGATCCCGCCATCGCGAAATTGAATCCCGGCGTCGTGCTGCCGGATTTGGCGATTGTTTCCGTCCATCGCGCGGACGGTAGCGGCACCAATTATATCTTCACCGATTATCTCAGCACGTTGAGTCCGGCGTTCAAGGAGAAGGTCGGCACGAACACTTCAGTCGAGTGGCCCGGCGGCGTGGGCGCCAAGGGCAACGACGGCGTCGCGGGTCAAATCAAGCAGACCAGCGGTGCGATTGGCTACGTGGAACTGATTTACGCGCTGCAAAACAAGATGTCGTTTGCGGATTTGAAGAACAAGGACGGCGCGTTTGTGAAGGCCTCGCTGGATTCCATCATGGCGGCTCTCGCGACGGCGGCGATTCCGGACGATTTCCGATTCTCGATGGTGAATGCGCCCGGGAAGGACGCGTACCCGATTTGCGGGGCCACCTGGCTGCTCGTGTACGCCGACCAAAAGGATGCCAAGAAGGGCGCCAAGCTGGTCGACTTTCTCAATTGGTACGTCACGAAGGGTGGTGATTCGGCCAAGGCACTCGACTATGCTCCTTTGCCGGCCTCCGTCCGTGAACGCGTGGCGAAACGCGTCGCTGAAATCAAGGTCGCCAAGTAGGTCCGCTTGATTTTGAATGGACCGGGGCGGCTCTCGCCCCGGTCGATTTCAGAAACCCCATCCGCCCACGGACATGACCATCGCTGTTGAATCTGCGCCCGCGTCCGCGTCGAAGACCGTCGGGCAGCGCCTGCCGGCGCCGTCGCGCGCGGGCGACGTCTTCAGTGAGCGATTTACGATGGTGATGGCCGTTTCAATCTTTGCGCTGATCGGGTTGATCCTCTACGAGTTGCTGGTGGGCGCCTGGCCGACGATCAAGACCTTTGGCTTCAGCTTCCTGACGACGTCGAGCTGGAATCCGGTGACGGAGAAATTTGGCGCGCTTCCGTTCATTTACGGAACGCTGCTTTCATCGCTCATCGCATTGCTCATTGCGGTGCCGCTCAGCATCGCGACCGCCATCTACCTGACGGAACTGGCGCCGCTTTGGCTTCGGCAACCGCTCACCTCGCTGATCGAGATGCTGGCGGCCATCCCGAGCGTCATCCTCGGACTTTGGGGCATCTTTGTGATGATCCCGTTCCTTTCGAAATTCGTCTATCCCGGACTGCAGTCGGCGCTGGGTTGGACGCCGTTCTTTAGCGGCCCAATCTTCGGGATCGGGATGCTGTCCGGAGGGATCATCCTCTCCATCATGGTCATTCCAATCATCACGTCCGTGTCGCGCGAGATTCTCAGTTCGGTGCCGAACCTGCAGCGGGAAGCCGCCTACGCGCTGGGCGCGACCAAGTGGGAAGTCACGCGGGTGGCCGTCCTCAGCTACGCCAAGCGCGGTCTCTTCGGCGCCATCATCCTGGGCTTGGGCCGCGCCATTGGGGAGACGATGGCGGTCACCATGGTCATCGGAAATTCCTCCCGCATTTCGGCATCGCTGTTTGCGCCGGGAAACACGATGGCCTCGGTCCTCGCCAACCAGTTTGCCGAGGCGAGCGATGACGCCTTTCTCAGCGCTCTTTTCGCCGTCGGCCTGGTGTTGTTTCTCGTCACCGTCATCGTGAATCTGTTTGCCCAGCTTTTGTTGGTGGCGGCCGGTGGAAACAAGCATGGCAAGCTGGCCTGAGCTCCCCGCTTCAACTCAATAATTTTATCATGAATACGCACGGCACCGTTCGCGAGTGGGGCGACAACCACAAATTCCGCAAAGGGAAGAGCGCGCTGGTTTCCGCGCTGTGCGTGCTGGCTGGAATCCTGGTCGTGACGCCGCTGGCTCTGGTGTTCATTTATCTCGTGATTCAGGGAGCGGAGTCGGTGAATGGAAATTTCTTCACCCAATTGCCGAAGCCGTCGGGGGAACTCGGGGGCGGCATGGCCAATGCCATCGTCGGAACCTTCACGTTGCTCGGCATTGCATCGCTCATCGGCGTCCCGATCGGAGTTCTTGGCGCCGTTTATCTGGCCGAATATGGCGGCCCGAAGCTCAATTGGTGGATTCGTTTCAGCAGCGACATCCTGAACGGCGTGCCGTCCATCATTTGGGGGATCGTGATCTACGGCTTGATGGTGGTCCCGATGAAGGGATACTCCGCCCTGGCCGGGGGGGTGGCCCTGGGATGTCTCATGATTCCCATCATTTTGCGCACGACCGAGGAGGTTCTGTTGCTGGTTCCGCAGGGTTACCGAGAGGCCGCGCTGGCGTTGGGGATTGCCCGCTGGAAAGTGATTCTCCAGATTGTAATCAAGACGGCGAGCAAGGGGATCATCACCGCATTGCTCCTGGCCTTCGCGCGCGTGGCGGGCGAGACCGCCCCCCTTCTCTTCACGGCGCTTGGCAATAATTTTTGGAATCGCAATCTCTTGCAGCCCATTTCCGCGCTGCCGCTCCAAATCTATTCCTTCGCGACCTCGGCGTTCGACGATTATCACCGCCAGGCTTGGGCGGGAGCGCTTGTGCTCGTCACGCTCGTTTTTGTGCTTAACATCTCGGTGCGTTTCCTGACGCGCGACAAGGCTTGAACGCTTTTGTCCCATGACGACGTCCAAAATATCGCGGGCACCTGCCGCACCCCACGCCTCCCCGCCGCCGCCCGCCGCTATGTCCTCACCATCCACCACCGCGGAGCAGCTGGCTTTCGATGCAAAGGATGTGTGCGTCTGGTACGGCGAGAAACAGGTTCTCTTCAACATCAACCTCGGCGTCCGGCCCAAGAGCATCACCGCCATCATCGGCCCCAGCGGTTGCGGAAAGTCCACCTTCCTGCGCTGTCTGAATCGGATGCACGAACTCGTGCCGTCGGCCCGCCTGGAGGGACATATTACGCTTTTCGGCGATGACCTTTACGCGCCCACCGTCGATCCGGCCTTCGTTCGCCGGCGCGTCGGCATGGTTTTCCAGAAATCCAATCCGTTCCCCACGATGTCGATCCAGGACAATGTCGTCGCGGGTCTGCGATTGAACGGGATTCGCGACAAGGCCTTCCTGAACGAGCAAATGGAAAAATCGCTCCGCCTCGCGGCGCTCTGGGACGAGGTGAAGGACGACTTGCACAAGCCCGGGGTCAGCCTTTCGGGTGGACAGCAACAGCGGCTTTGCATCGCCCGCGCCGTGGCGATGCAACCCGAGGTGCTTTTGATGGACGAGCCCTGCTCGGCGCTCGATCCGATGGCGACGCAGAAGATTGAGGAATTGATGCAGGAGATTAAGCGAAACTTCACCATCGTGATCGTCACGCACAACATGCAGCAGGCCGCGCGCTGTTCCGAGCAAACGGCGTTTCTCTTCATGGGGAAACTGATCGAGATGGACTCGACGGAAAAGATTTTCGGCAATCCTTCCCAGCAACAAACCGAAGACTACATCACCGGCCGTTTTGGCTGATTCGCCGCCAACCCGCGGACTTACTGTCACTCCAAATTTCCCAGCCATGCCGCAGTCCCACACTCTTCACAGCTTCGATCAAGCCCTGACCAACCTTCGGAACACGGTGCTCATGATGGCGAGCCTGACCGAACGCAGCCTCGATAATGCGATGACGGGTCTCTTCGAGCGCGACTCCGATCGCTGCAATGTCGTGATTGCGGATGACGAGGAGATCGACACGCTCGAAAAGACCGTGGATAAGGACGGCTACGATGTGCTCATCCGATTTCAGCCGGTCGCCTCGGATTTCCGGCAGGTGATTGCGACGATGAAACTGAGCAATAATCTGGAGCGCGTCGGCGACGCGGCCGTGAACATCGCGCGGCGCGTGAAGAAGTTGAATGCGCATCCGGCGCTGCCGGAGGCGAAGTCCCTGGAACCCATGTACGCGGAGGCGAAGGCGATGCTGAAGGACAGCCTGCGTGCGTTTACGGATGGCGACATGGAGATCGCGGGGGCGCTCAAGCCGCGCGACAAGCAGTTGGATCGCATGAACAAGGACATTGCCAATCAGCTGACCGAGGCGATGCCCAAGCAGACGGAGCAATTGCGCGGCTACCTGAATTTAATTTTGATCGCCCGTTCGCTCGAGCGGGTGGGGGATCACGCCACGAACATTGCCGAGGACGCGATCTTCGCGAAGTCCGCCGAGGACACGCGGCATTCCAATCCGATCAAGGTGTAGCGGGGCCGGAATTTCAGATTGCGGATTTCAGATTTGGGGAGACGGGGTCCGCCTTCATCTGCCTGTCGCCATCCCATCCTTCGTTCGCCATTCGGCATTCTACGCGGTGTCGCTCGCGCGATCCTCGAACCGGGTGAATTCCTTGAGGAACGTCAGTTTTATCTCTCCGGTCGGACCGTTGCGCTGCTTGGCGATGATTAACTCCGCCTCGCCTGCCTTCTCCGCCTTGTCGTCATCGTCATCCGCGTAGTACTCCGAGCGCACGAGGAGCGCCACGACGTCTGCGTCCTGTTCGATGCTGCCCGATTCGCGCAAATCGCTCAGGCGCGGTTTGCCGCCGGTGCGCGCCTCGGGCTGGCGGTTGAGCTGCGCGAGGACCAGGATCGGCACGTCGAGTTCCTTCGAAAGCGCCTTCAGGCCCGCGCTGATCTCCGCGATTTCGATCTGGCGGTTTTCCTGGGCCCGCCGGCTCGGCGACCGCAGCAATTGCAAATAGTCCACCACCACGAGCTTGATGTCGTGAATGTTCTTCAGCCGCCGGGCCTTCGCGCGCAGCTCGAGAATGCTCAGGCCGGCCGTGTCGTCGATGAAGATCAGGCTTTCCGCCAGCTTCGAAGCCGCGCTCGTGAGCTGCGGAAAATCGCGCTCGGACAGGAAGCCGTCACGGATCTTCGACATGCTCACCCGCGCGCGCGAGCACAGCAGCCGCTGCACGAGCGATTGCGCGCTCATTTCCAGGCTGAAGACCGCCACCGGATGCTTGCCCTCCACTGCCACGTGCTCGGCGATGTTCATTGCGAGCGCCGTCTTGCCCATCGACGGACGCGCCGCAATGACGATCATCTCCGAGCCGTGCAGGCCGCTCGTCATCCGGTCGAGATCCTTGAAGCCGGTCGACAGCCCCGTCGTCGAACCTTTTCGCTCGTACAGTTGCTCGATGCTCTCGATCGCCTTGAGCACCCGATCTTTCATCGCCGGGATCGCCGCCCGGTGCCGGCTCTCGGCGATGGCCAGCACGCGCCGCTCCACGTCGTCGAGCAGCGAGCCCACTTCCTCGCCCGTGTCGTACGACATCGAGGCGCACTCGGTGCACGTGCTGATGATTTGCCGCAGGATATACTTCTCGCGGACGATCTCGAGGTAATGTGAGGCGTTGGCCGACGTCGGCGTAAACGTGTAGAGATTGCTGATCGCGGCCGGCCCGCCAATCAATTCGAGCTGGCCGCGGTCGCGCAGGTTCTGTGTCAGCGTGATGAAGTCGATCGGCACGCCCTTGTTCTTCAGCTCCACCACGAGCGCGAAAAGCGTCTGGTGCGGCGGATGAAAGAACGCGCGCTCGCTTAATTGCTCCACCGCACGATCGATCCATTCGTCGGGGGAGATGAGGATCGAGCCCAGCAGGCCCTGCTCGGCCTCCATGCTGTGCGGCGGCAGGCGGTGCGAGTCGCCCGCGGCGGCTGGCGACGTTGACGCCCGTTGCGGGGCCGAGCGTTCCGCATGTTCCCGCCGCGCCGGGCGGGATTTGCCTTCCGCCTCAGACCGTTCGGGCTGCGCGGTGGGCATGGGAATCAGATGGTTTGGGTCGCGGCGACTACCGGACCGCGGCTCGGCCTCAGCTCTTGCGCTTTACCGCGCGCTTCTTGTCGGCCGCGGCCTCGTCGGCCCGCTCGTCGCCCGCCGAGCTCGGCTGGGCGATGACCTTGAAGGTGGCCATGACCTCCGGATGCAGGCGCACGGGAATCTCGTGCTCGCCCGTTTCCTTGATCGGCTTGTCGAGTTGGATCATGTGCTTCTCGATCTTCAGCCCCTGGAAATCCTTCGCGAGGCGTTCCTCGATGTCACGCACCGAGATCGACCCGAAGGCTTTGCCGGTCGCGCCGGTCTCGAGGACCATCGTCAGCTTGATCTTGTTGATCTTGCCGGCCTGTTCCTGCGCGTCGTTGAGATCGTTGGCTTCCCGCTCGGCGCGTTTCGCCTTCAGGGAATTGAGCTTGCGCAGGGAGGCCGGGGTCACCTCGTAGGCGAGCCCGCGGGGGAAAAGGAAATTGCGCGCATAACCCGCCCGGACTTTGACCACATCCGCCTCGCTTCCAAGGTTGGGCAGGTGGCTGGTGAGAATGACTTGCTGGAAGGCCATGGCGGGACGGGGAAATGGGTCGGTACGGCCGCCGAAAACCGGCGGGTCGGATAGGTAAATGCGGACCCGCCGGGTGTCAAGGTAAGTGCCGAGCCCTTTTGTCAGCGACAAAATCGAGCCCCCCGTCGGCGGCCAATCTTGCCAAGGAGGCCCGAAGGACACGAAGAAAGGGCTTCGACAGATGGGAACCGAGGAAATGGAGGGGAATGCGGTTTGGCACTTCACTTCCAAACGCCACCCGAATCAATCCCTGCGGAAATCGGCATGAATCTGCGGTAGCCGGTGGCTTTCACCGCCGGCTACCATCCGACGCCCCACCGGGGCTTCGATCGTTCGTCATTCGGAGCGGAGCGACGCTCCCGCATACGTAGTTGACCCCATTGACCAAACCGGTTGCCAGCCGGAAGGTCAGTTGTTTCGTTCAGGGCTGCTTGCGGCATCGTGCACAAGTAGACAGCCACTGCCGTCATGAGGCGGCCGAAATCGCGCGACCTTCGTAGCGATGGACCCAATGCCCAATACCAAAAACATCGCCTTCCTTGGCGATTACGTCCCGCGTCGGTGCGGCATCGCCACGTTTACGGCGGACATCTGTGAGGCCGTCGCCGCGGAATTTCCGGCGACTCAATGCATCGTCGGATCGGTCAATGACCGGCCGGAGGGCTACGATTACCCAGCCCGGGTGAGGTTTGAAATCGACGAACAGGAGATCGCCTCCTACCGCCGGGCGGCCGAGTTCCTTAACATTAACAACGTCGAGATCGTTTCCGTCCAACACGAGTTTGGAATTTACGGGGGCGCGGCCGGCAGCCATTTGCTCGCATTTCTGCGCGAGGTCCGGATGCCGGTGGTGACGACGCTGCACACGGTGCTAAGCGAGCCGAACGCCGATCAGCGATTTGTCATGGAGCAACTCGATCTGCTCTCCAATCGCTTTATCGTCATGGCGGATCGAGGGCGAAACATGCTGGAGACCATCTACGGCGTGGATCCGGCAAAGATCGATCTGATCCCGCACGGCGTGATCGACATGCCGTTTATCGATTCAAATTTCTTTAAGGATGTCTTTGGCGTCGAGGGCAAGACGGTTCTGCTGACCTTCGGGCTGCTCTCGCCGAACAAAGGCATCGAGTACGTCATCGACGCGCTGCCGGCCATCCTCTCCCGAAATCCGAACATTGTTTATCTGGTGCTCGGCGCAACCCATCCTCATCGGCTCGCGCACGAGGGCGAGGCCTATCGGCGAAAGCTGGAACGGCTCGCCGTGGAGCGGGGCGTCGCGGACCAGGTGATTTTCCACAACCGCTTCGTCACCTTGGAGGAACTGAAGGAATTCATCGGGGCCGCCGATATTTACGTCACTCCGTATCTCAATGAAGCGCAGGTCACCTCCGGCACGCTGGCCTACACGTTCGGGGCCGGGAAAGCGGTCATTTCCTCGCCGTATTGGCATGCCCAGGAATTGCTGGCGGGCGAACGGGGGGTGCTCGTGCCGTTCCGCGATTCGCAGTCCATCGCGGAAGGCGTGAATTTTTTTCTCTCAAACCCCACGCTCATGACGGCGATGCGCAAGCGCGCGTGGAAGGCCGGTCGGGAAATGATTTGGCCGGTGGTTGCACGGCGTTACATGGAGAGTTTCGAGCGCGCTCGCGCCGGCCTCAGCGTGCCCTCGGTCGAGACTTTGGCCGTGCGCATGACCGAGAATGCGAACTACCCCTTTCCGCCGCTGAAGCTCGATCACCTCATCAAAATGAGTGATCACACGGGCATTTTTCAGCATGCCATCTACAACGTACCCAACTACCACGAGGGTTATTGCACCGATGACAACGCGCGGGCGTACATCCTGACCGTGCTGCTGCAGGAAATGGCCGGCTCGGAACCAAAGATCGATCGGCTCGCGAGCAGTTACCTCGCTTTTCTTTGGTATGCATTCGATGCCAACACGTGCCGGTTCCGCAATTTCATGAACCATCACCGCGAATGGATCGAGCGGGCCGGTTCCGAGGACAGTCACGCGCGGGCGCTGTGGGCCGTCGGCACCGCGATCGGACGTTCGCGAGATCAGGGTCATCGCAACCTATGCGCCCTGCTTTTTCAGCGCGGGCTTCCGCCGGTCGCGCGATTCAGTTCTCCGCGCGCGTGGGCGTTCGCGTTGCTCGCCATTCACGAATATCTCCGCACGTTTTCCGGCGATCGCGTGGTCAGCCAGATGCGCGATGTTCTGGCCGGCCAACTCGTCGGACTGTTTCACGTGAATTCTTCTCCGGGCTGGCAGTGGTTCGAGCGGATCGCCACCTACGACAACGCCAAACTTTCTCACGCGCTGATCCTCAGCGGCCATTGGACGTCGCAGGACGAGATGCTCGAAATTGGCCTGTCCTCCTTGCGCTGGTTACTGGAGGCGCAGACCGCGGAAGGCGGTCACTTCGCGCCCATCGGATGCCACGGTTTTTGGCAGCAGGGCGGGGAGAGGGCGCGTTTCGATCAACAGCCGCTCGAAGCCCACTCGATGATCTCGGCCTGTCTTGAAGCCTTCGCCGTCACGCGCGACGAGTATTGGGAACAAGCGGCGCACCGCTGCTTCGAATGGTTCCTGGGCCGCAACGACCTTGGTCAGTCCCTCTACGATCCCACGACCGGTGGTTGTCGCGATGCGTTGCTGCAGGACCACCTGAATCAAAACCAAGGCGCCGAATCGAGCCTCGCATTCTACCTCTCCCGCGCCGAAATCGCCCGCGCCACGCACGGTCAAATCGAGATTGTCCAATCATGCGCGGCGTGACCCTTCGTCCGACGGGGATCACTCTGCGGCCCAACAGCGCCCGGGTGCTGGTCCGTCCGTTCGCTCCCTCCGACCCGGCAAGGATCGTCAATATCCTGGGACGGGCTCTTTCGCTCAGCGAATCCGAAACCGAGGAGCAGCTCGCTGCGGTCACCGCAGACTTCAGTGATCGGCACCAGGATCTTCGGTCCGTTTGGCGCCGTAATTTCGCGCGCGTGCAGACTCACGTCTTCACCGGCCTTCCGCTTTCCGAGGCGCGCCAGCTCTACATCGGCGCGCTTTTTTCCGGCGAATACGCGCTCGAATCCGCGGCGCTCTTCAACCCTTCGATCGTACCGCACCCGGACCAATCGGGTCTCGCGGAAGGCGAACTCCGTTTCATTCTCAGCCTGCGCGCGACGGGCGAGGGGCATATCTCGTCGATTGAGTTTCGCGCCGGGACGATCCATGCCGATCACGCCATGACGATTGAAGAACCCTCGCGTTTCGTCACGGCGCCGGTGCTGAACCCGAACCCGACATATCGCAAGAGCGTCTTTCTCCACAAGCTGATGGAAATGGGTTTCGAGAATGACTGGTCCACGGGGGTGATGCGATCCCTGGGCAGCGCCTTCACGCTCACTGAACTCGAAGCCGCGATGCGCCACGCGGCCGATAAACTGGGGCCGCTGCCGCGCGAGTTCCAGCGGACTCTGGAATGCGTGCGCTGGCTGGCCGAGTCAAACTACGAGGTCAATTTTGCTCCGACCACCAGCATGTCCGAGCGCATTATCTTTCCGGTTTCCTCGAATGAAAGCAACGGCATGGAGGACGCGCGATTCGTCCGCTTCGTCGAGGACGATGGATCGGTCATCTACTACGCCACCTATACCGCCTACAACGGGCGGGCCATCCTCCCGCAGCTCCTGGAGACCTCCGATTTCCTGAACTTCCGGGCGCTCACGCTCAATGGCCGGGCCGTGCAAAACAAAGGCATGGCCTTCTTTCCCCGCCGCATCGATGGCCGCTACGCGATGATTTCCCGTCAGGATGACGAGAACCTTTTCCTCTTGTTCTCCGACAATCCGCATTTCTGGAGCGAACCGCGGATCTTGCGCCGGCCGTGTCACCCGTGGGAAGCGGTGAAGATCGGCAACTGTGGGTCGCCGATCGAAACGGAAGCGGGCTGGCTGGTCATCACTCACGGCGTCGGCCCGATGCGGAAATATTGCATCGGCGCGATCCTGCTCGATTTGGAAAATCCCGCGCGCGTGATTGGCCGGCTGGAAGAACCGCTCATCAAGCCGAACGAAAACGAGCGCGAAGGCTACGTCCCGAATGTCGTCTATTCCTGCGGTTCGCTGATCCACAACGGCGAGGTGATCATTCCGTACGCGATGAGCGACTTCGCCTCGAGTATCGCGACAGTTTCGCTCGATGAGTTGATTGGTATTTTGAAAACGGCGTGACCCCATCGGGG
>JANXRG010000063.1 GCA_025353105.1 Verrucomicrobiota bacterium | reverse complement strand
CAGAAATATGCGTCGCGTCCGGTCTCTCCCCCCTCAAGCCGGCGACCTAGCCACAGAATGCCTGTCACCATTTTCAACACCCCGCTCGTCACCCCGATTTTGCGGGTCATCGCGGCCGCCCTGCGCGGTCTCACCGGCTGGCGCGCCGAGGGGGTCGTGCCGGACGTGAAAAAACTAGTCGTCGCGGTGGCTCCGCACACCTCGAATTGGGACGTGCCGGTTGGCATCATCCTGGCGTTGAAATTGCGGATCAATCCGAAGTGGTTCGTGAAATCGAGTTTCTTCCGCCCGCCATTCGGCTGGTTGTGCCGCTGGCTGGGCGCCGTGCCGGTGAACCGGTCACGCGCCACGAACGCGGTCATGCAGGCGGTCCGCGCCCTCCAGGATAACAAGGAGATCATGCTCGCGTTTACGCCCGAGGGCACGCGCGCGGCGCGACCTTACTGGAAGTCGGGATTCTATTACATTGCACACAGCGCCGGGGTTCCCATCGCGCTGTGCTATCTGGATTACGGTCGGAAGCGTGGCGGTCTTGGGTCGCTGCTCTGGCCGACGGGTGACATCTATGCGGACATGGAAAAAATCCGCGCGCATTACGCCCCCTTCAAGGGATTGCATCCCGAGGGGCAGGGACCGGTGGCGATCCCGCCGCCGGACACGGTCGAGAAATCGGCAGATTGACACCGAGCCAGACGGCACGGCTTGAGGAAACAGAGTCCGCGGCTCAACGCCACTGGTGCCAGAGTTGGCGGATGGCTTGGCCAATCGAATGCGCACCGGGCGCGAGGTATTGCAGGACGCCGCCACCGAGGCCGAGCAGGACGGCGGTGATGAGGGCTGATTTCCAGGTTTTGCGGACGGCCGTTGCGAGCCAGTTCTCCTTGGCGGGGACGCGCAGCCGGCGGTAGAGCGCGCCGATTAAAAAAGCGTCGAGGAAAATTTCCGCGAGGAGCACCGGCGCGCCCGCAAGGGTGATGCCGAGCACGGCGACGAGGCCAAGAACCACGCCGACGAGCAACAGCGGGATGCAGCCTTCCACGTCCCCGCAGCCGCTTAGATCCGTCCAGCCATCGAGATTGCCGAGATCGAAACCGCTTTTTTTGCTGGCCGTTCCGGCCTTCGCGACGTCTGGGCCGGATCGCTCTGCCTCGGCCGCGAGATCCTTTTCTTCGATGCGTCGAATCGCCTCGCGCACGACCGGATCGTCTGGGTCGAAGCGCCGCTGCTCGATCTCGATCCACAGACGCACCAGCGCGAGCATCACGGCGTAAGCCACCAGCACCGCCACGGGATAACGGAGCCACATCGGCGCGACGCCTGCGTGCCGCAACCCGTAGGAAACGGCCCCGCCCGCCAATCCGGTCACGAGCAGGATGAGCCCGAGCATGAGCCGGGGAAAACTGCGCTTCTTAAAGTAGCCTTCGAGCGCGGCGCGGGCGCGGGAGCGCCATTTCCGGGATTCGTTCATGGGCGACGCTCACGATAGCGGAGGCGTCAAACCGAGGCCGCAGATTGCGTCTGTTCCGGCGCCGGAACTCTGGCCAGCGCGCCGATGCTGCGAGAATCTCGCCGCGCGGCTCGCGCGATCGGTTTTTTGATTGTGGGATCGGGAGACGGCGGTCCAATCTCCGTGGCGCCGTTTGCAGCGTCGACGGCAGATTCCCGCGCCGCCGAAACTCTTCCCGGAAATTCCTCATTTATGATTCTCTCCATCTTTCGCTTTGCGCTGCTTGCCTTCATCGCTGCGACGCCTGCGCTCGCCCAAACCGCGCCGCCGGTGGCGCCGGTGAAGCCAGTCGTGGACGATTACTTCGGCACGAAGGTGACCGACCCCTATCGCTACATGGAGGATCTCAAGAGCGACGAAGTCCAAACGTGGATGAAGGGCCAGGCGGAATTTGCCAAGGCTGCGCTCCGGCAAATTCCTGGTCGCGACGCGTTTCTCTCGCGCATGCTGGAGCTGGACGCGTCCGTGCCAGCCAAGGTTGGCGGCCTGTTCCGGCTGGCCAACGGCAAGCTCTTTTATCGCAAGCGGCTCGCGACCGAAGATGTGGCGAAGCTTTACATGCGTGAGGGCATCAACGGGAAGGAGCAGCTACTCGCCGACCCCGAGGAGTTTCGCGCCAGAACCGGCAAGCCCCATGCGCTGAATTATTTTGTGCCGTCGTGGGACGGGAAATGCGTCGCATACGGCATTTCGCAGAGCGGCTCCGAGGACGCGCCGATTTACGTCGTGGAGACGGCGACCAGAAAGCCGATCGGCGAGCCGATTGATCGTTGCCAGTTTCCAGCGGTGAGCTGGCTGCCCGACGGCAGCGGGTTCGTTTACAACCGGCTGCAAAAACTCGCCGAAGGAGCTCCGCCGATCGAGAAATACCAGCGGAGCAAGGTGTACCTGCACAAGTTGGGAACGGATGCGGACAAGGATTCCGTGGTGCTGGGCATTGACGTGCCGGGCTCGCCGAAGCTGGATCCGCCGCAGGGACCGTTTCTCTTCGTGCATCCAGTCGAGCCCTACATGGTCGGGATGGTGACCAACTTCGTCCAGAACGAAAGCTCGCTCTACATCGCGCCCACGTCGGCGCTCGGGCAGGCGAACATTCCGTGGATGAAGGTTTGTGATTTCTCGGACGACATCACGAACTTCGGCATCAAGGGGGACTCGCTTTTCCTCATGTCGCACAAGGACGCGCCCCTCTTCAAGATCCTGCGGACGTCGTTAAAGAAACCCGACCTCGCCCAGGCGACGGTGGCGGTGCCGGAGGGGAAGGCGATCATCAAGAATCTCTCGGCGGCCCAGGACGCGCTCTACGTGCAATGGCTCGATGGCGGCATCGGTCGGGTGACCCGGGTCGCCTACGATGGCAGGTCGAAGCCGCAGATGGTGGCGCTGCCGCTGGCGGGGTCGGTGAATCTGGCCGGTAGCGATCCGCGCCTGCCCGGGGTGCTCGTCGATCTGGCCGCGTGGGTCGATTATGGCGGCGCCTACGTTTATGACCCGGCAAAAAAGAAGACGACGGAGTTGCCGCTGGTGACGAAAGGACCCTACGACGCGCCGCCCGATCTGGTCGCCGAGGAGGTGCAGGTGAAATCGCACGATGGCGCGATGGTTCCCCTGTCCATCATCCACAAAAAAGGCGTCAAACTCGACGGGTCCAACCCGACGTGGCTGACGGGCTATGGCGCTTACGGCATCACGTACGACCCGTTTTTCGATCAATCGATGTACGCGTGGTACGAGAAGGGCGGCATCGCGGCCTATGCGCACGTGAGGGGCGGCGGCGAGAAAGGCGAAGCCTGGTATCGCGCGGGCTTTCAAAAGACGAAACCGAACACGTGGAAGGATTTCATCGCCTGCGCGGAATACCTGATCGAAAAAGGCTACACATCGCCCTCGAAGCTCGCCGGTGAGGGGACGAGCGCCGGCGGCATCTTGATTGGGCGCGCGATCACGGAGCGGCCGGAATTGTTTGCGGTCGCCTTCCCTCGCGTCGGCTGTGTGAACGCCGTGCGGATGGAAACCACGCCCAACGGGGTGCCGAATATCCCGGAGTTTGGCAGCGTTCAGACCGAGGACGGATTCAAGGCGCTGTATGACATGGATGCTCTCCAGCACGTGAAGGACGGGGTGAAATATCCGTCGGTCATGGTGACGCATGGCGCGAATGATCCGCGCGTCGAGCCGTGGCAATCGGCCAAGTTTGCGGCGCGTCTCCAGGCGGCTTCGTCAAGCGGCAAGCCGGTGATCTTTCGCGTCGACTACGAGGCGGGACACGGCGTCGGTTCCACGAAGACGCAGCGGCTGCAGGAACGTGCCGATGCGTATGCTTTCATGATGTGGCAATTCGGGATGAAGGATTATCAACCGAAACAGATTCCGTAGCAGCACGCCGCCGCCACCCCGCGCTAAGCCTCGAGCGGTGTCACCGGAACCGTCGGCCGGACCGTCAGATACACGCCCAGTCCGGAGATCACGATGCCGGCGATCATGAGCGGATGGATCGGCTCGTGGAAGAGCAGGAACGCGAAGACGGCGGTCACCGACGGCGTCAGGTAAAAAAGGCTGCTCACCTGGCTCACCGAGCTGCGCGCAACCATCACGTAGAGGAGAGCGATCGCGAGGATGGAATTCACGATCACGAGCCAACTGAGCGCGAAGACGAATTGGCCGGTCCATTGCACGGGCCTCGATTCCCACCAGAACGAACCGGCAAACATCAGCGCGGCCGCGGCCGCGTATTGGATCACGCCGAGCGAGCGGAAATCAGCCTGCCCGGCGGAGCGCTTTTGCACGAGTGTCCCGATGGTAATGCCGAGCACACCGAACCCGCAGGCGGCGAGACCGAAGGTTTCCACGCGGCCGCCGCCAAATTTTTCCGAGGCGACGAGCGCGACCCCGGCGAAGCCCAACGCGATGCCGAGCCATTGCGGAGTCCGCAATCGCTCACCGAGAAAAATGCGCGACGCGATGGCCGTGAGCACCGGTTGCAGACTGCCGATCAGCGCAACCAGGCCAAGGGGGAGCGCGGTGCTCATCGCGATGAAAAAGCCCCCGAGGCAGACGCCATGAATCAACAGTCCGGCGAGGGCCATGCCGCCCACCGCCTTCCCCTGCGGCCAGGGCACGTTCGCAACCCGTGCCGCGACGAGCAAAAGCACGCTCACGATGGCAAAACGCAGCGCAAGCAAATGCAGGGGCGGGCAGAAAGGCAGGCCCAAGCGAGCCCCGAGAAACCCGGTGCTCCACAGAATGACAAACGAAGCGGGAACAACGAAGCGAGGCATGCGGGAGACGCGAAGCTTAGCGCATTTGTGCCGTCGCGCAGCCGGACAGGCCGGCATTTTACCGCCGGCGTTTGCCGGCCATTAGAAACGGTAGCCCACGCTGAAGCCGGGACCGATAGTGTCCAGCCCGGTGTTCCTCACCTTTGGTTCTGAAAGCCCCGCATTTGAGAAATGCTGGTAGATCGCGCCTCCGCTAAGCGTCAGGCGATTGGTCACATCATAGTTCACGCTCATCCGGCCGATGGCCGTGATGGTGAAATCCTGCCCCTGTCCTTCGGGGACTCCGCGACTGTCGATCGCGCCCACGCCGCCATGGGCGTCGAATTGAAAACTCCAGCGCGAGCCTGGCTGGCGCAGGCGGGTTCCACTGGCGAGGGCGATACCGAAATAATGAGATTCCGGTCCGCGGAGAATGGCCGTGGCGATCAGGCTCGCGCCCAACCACTGTTCGACGCGCAATTGCCCGCCAAACCACTCCGTCCGGAGCAGATAGCAACGCAGCGTGACGATGTTGGGCACGGTGACGTAATGGTTTCGATTGCGCAGACCGAACAGCACGCCGGTGGCGAACGTCACGTCGAAATCGCGCCCGGGGTTCGTCCCGATCGTCGGTGGTGGGATGTCCCCGGCCCACGCGGAAGTCACGCTCGACAGCAGCAATGCCGTACCTATCCATCCCGGTTTCATCGGTTCACTCAAACAGCACGGGCCGCGGGCGCAAGCCGGTAAACGCCCGGAGTGAAAAAATTCATCTAGCGCTCAAGCATCCCGTTGCATCGCAGTGGAAGATCGCGGACGTGACGGCAGGCCGGTTCTCGGCCGCGATTTTTTATGAGTTCACCGACGTCCCTGCTGTCTGCGAATGAACTGACGCTTTGCTACGGTCGTCAGCAGCTCCTCACCGGCGTCACGCTCGCGGTGGCACCCGGGGAGAAGGTCGGGCTCGTCGGCCGCAACGGGTCGGGCAAGACCAGCCTGCTCAAGATTCTCGCCGGCGCGAGCGAGGCGGACTCCGGAGAAATCTCGCGGCGGCGCGGACTTCGGGTGGGCTATCTGCCGCAGGAATTCGAACTCGACGGGGACAAGACCGCGCGGGAAAACATCGAGGCGGGCGCGGCGGATCTGATGGAATGGCTCCGACGCTACGAGGAAGGCGAGGGCAGCGAAGCCGAACTCGCCGAACTGCATCATGAGATCGAGGTCGCCGATGGATGGAATCTCAACACCCGGATCCGATCGAGCACCACCGCGCTGGATGCGCCGCCGCTCGACGCGGTGGTTGGACCCCTGTCCGGCGGCGAGAAACGTCGCGTCGCCCTTTGCCGCGCCCTCGCCGCGCAGCCCGACCTCCTTTTGCTCGACGAGCCCACCAATCATCTCGACTCCGAATCGATCCGCTGGCTCGAGGGATTTCTGCGCGGCTTCCCGGGCGCGGTTATCTTCGTGACGCACGACCGCTATTTTCTCGATGTCATTGCCACGCGCATTATCGAGCTGTCCGACGGCCGCGCGTTTTCGCACCCGGGTAACTACACCGCGTACCTCGAGGCAAAGTCCGTGCGGCGCGAAATCGCCGAGCAATCAGAGCGGCGGCGCCAGCGTTTTCTGCGCGCGGAAATCGAGTGGGTGCGCGCCGGTGTGCGCGCGCAGCGCTCGAAATCCCGCCATCGGCTCGACTCGTTTTACGCGGTCGACGGCCTGGCGGCGCCGCCCGAGGAGCGGGAGATGGATTTGCTCCTTCCGCCCGCGCCCAAGCTCGGCAACATCGCGGTCGAGTTGGTCAAGGCCGGGGCGCGGGTTGGTGAAGGCGCGGAGGGGCGCTGGCTTTTTCGCGGTTTGAACCTGTCGCTTCGTCCCGGCGAATGTACCGGGGTGGTGGGCCGCAACGGCGTCGGCAAGACAACGCTGCTTCGCTTATGCCTTGGTGACCGCGAGCCTGACGAAGGTACGGTCACGATCGGAAAGCGGTCGATTTTCAATTACATCGACCAGTCGCGAATGCAGCTCGACGGAAACTCGACCGTCCTGGCTGAGGTCAGTGATGCCGACGAGGTGACGCAGTTCGGCGACGTGCGGATTGGCGCGCGCGGTTATCTGCGGCGATTTCTCTTTCCGGACGAGCGCGCGAACGAGCGCGTGGATCGGCTCTCGGGCGGTGAACGTGCGCGGTTGATGCTCGCCAAGGTGTTGCGCAAAGGCGGCAACGTGATCGTGCTCGACGAGCCGACAAACGATCTCGATCTCCCCAGCCTCCGCCTGCTCGAGGAAGCCCTCGCGGATTTTGAAGGCAGCGTGCTGGTGGTCAGTCACGATCGGTATTTCCTCGATCGAATTTGCGATCAGGTCGTCGCGTTAGAGGACGGCGGTGGCGTCGTCGTGCAGCCGGGAAATTATTCCTATTACCTGGAGAAGAAGCTGGAGCGCGAGGCGCAGGGGAAAAAGCGGGTGGCGGCCCTAGTAAATCCGGCACTGGCAAACGGAGGGAACGCGGGCGTGCCGGCGAAGACCCGCAAGCGCTCCTTTAAGGAACAGCGCGAGCTCGACGGCATGGAAGCGGCCATCCTTGCCGCCGAAACCCGCGTCGAAGAACTGGAGGCGACGCTCGATGATCCGGGATTCTACGTGACGCGCTCGCAGGATGCGCCGGGGATGCACGCTGAGCTCGACGGGGGAAAGGCGGAAATTGCGCGACTTTATACGCGCTGGGAAGAGCTGGAGCGAATCGGGCGCTGAAGGCGGCGTGGCCTTCACGTCTCGGCGGCTACGGGCGGGGAAACTTGAGTCGTGGCCGCGTGGACGTTCGCGACGGCGGATCGGATGCGGGGAAGCTGGCGGTAGAAAACCCAAACCGCGATCAGACACAAGGTTCCCGCGATGGTGAGCGCCGTGGCGCTGCCGATGCGCTGGGCGACCCAGCCCATGACCAGGGCGCTGACGGGGGCAGTGCCGGTGAATGCCATCGTGAAGAGCGCCATCACGCGTCCGCGCTTTTCATTTTCGACGAGCGTCTGGACGACCGTATTGCTCGAGGCCATCAGCAACACACCGCCCAGTCCGATCCCAACCATGCACGGCAGAGCCAGCCAGAGGACATCCACGCGCGAAAATAGAATCAAGGCGACGCCCAGCAGCGCGCCACCCACCGCGATCACCTTGCCCAAGCCGCCGATGCCGGAACGCGTGGTCAGAAACAGCGCGGCGATGAGGGCGCCGCAGCCCGAGGCGGACATCAGGAAACCCAGCGTGCGGGCGTCGCCGTGAAACACATCGCGCGCGAAGACGGGCACGAGCACCGAGAAGGAAAAACCGAAAAAGCTGACGGCGGTGACGAGCAGGATGATCGAACGAATCGGCGTGTGCTGCCACGTGTACCTAAAGCCTTCCGCCAACTCGACCAGCGGACGCTGGGTCGATCCGACGCGTTCGCGCGGCGGAAAGCGCATCATGAGCAGGGATGCAATGACGGCGAGGTAGCTCAGACCGTCGACCAGGTAGCAGACGGCGGGACCTTTCGCGGCGATGATGAAGCCCGCGAGGGCCGGGCCGGCCAGACGCGCGATGTTGAACATCGACGAGTTGAGTGCGATGGCGTTGCCGAGGTGTTCGCGGTTCTCGACGAAATCCACCACCAGCGCCTGCCGGGCTGGCAGGTCGAAGGCGTTAATCAATCCCTGCAGCGCGCCCAGCACGAGCAGATGCGGGACGTCGATTACGCCGGCAAAGGCGAACGCGGCGAGCGTGAGCGATTGAAGCATCGAGAGCGCCTGCGTGAGGACGAGCAGTTTGTGCCGATCCACGCGGTCGACCCAGGTGCCGGCGATGGGTCCCAGCAGAAAGCTTGGCGCCTGGCTGACGAATCCGGTCAGGCCAAGATAAAACGCCGAGGACGAGAGATGATAGACCAGCCAGAGCGTGGCGGTCTGCGTCATCCACGTCCCGAGGAGAGAGACGAGTTGGCCGAAAAAATAAAGGCGGTAGTTGCGCGAGCGGAGCGCGCGCAGTGGACTGGAAAGCGCCATCCCGCACTATGCGAAATCGTTGCGCCTTGTCGACGGGACAGCGATCTGCCCCCGTGCGCACTCAGCGCGGCTGGTCCATCGGTACGACGCGCGCTTCGTCGGGACGCTGGAAAGTCGCGGGAGTCGCCGGTACGAATTTCACGTTTGCCATCGTCCATTCGCCGAGCATCCCGCCGTGCTGGCCCTGCCCCTCGTTCCAATTGAAGAACTGCCAGCGCGTGGAAAGTGTCACGCCGTCCACGGTCTTGAAGTCGAGATAGCGCAGGATGTGCGGTTCCAAAGCCGACTTGGCCGCGTCGCGTGCGTAGGTGACGATATACGCGGTCGCGTCCAGCCGACCCGTCTTCGGATCGCGAAAAAGGAGATACCAATCATCCGGCGCGTCGCCGGTGCCGGCGGCGAAGGTCAGCTTTGCGACATCGTAAGGAGCTCCGTCGATCGCTTTCGAGCCGACGGAGGCCAGGTGCGCGCCATTGTCCCTCAGCTTGAACGGCAGCAACGCAAAATACGGCGGCGTGAAAATCCAAAAACGAGGCCCGCTGAACTTCGAGTCGGGCGGCGTCATCCAGACTTCCTTGCCGTCAAACACAACGGTCGTCCCGTCCTTTGCGTCAAGCCGGACGAGGCTCATGTCCCGATCGACGGTGAAGGTTCCCTCCCAGCTCTTGTCGCCGAACCGAATCGTAAAATCCGCCCGCAGCGCCTGACCTTTTGGCCACGCGGTCGCGCCGTGCGCGCTTTCGACCGCGGTAACAAACTCTTCGGATGGTTCGGCAAGAGCGAGTGCCGGGACGAGGCCGACGGCGATGAGGGAGGGAAGGATCCAAATGAGGAATGGTTTCATGGAGCAGGGAAATGATTGGGTGGCATTGATGGGAGCATGAAACCGGTCGAATATTTCGTCGGGCGAAGCTTTTTCCATTCACGGTCCGAAGTTTGGCTTCGGCAAGCAAGGAAATCGACCGGCGCCAGCTCGGTCAGCCGGGCGTTCAATAATGCAAGCAATTCGTACTGGTCCGCCAGCCTGGCTTCCCGTAGCGTGAATATTTAATTCCATCCCCCCGATGAAAATTCCCACTCTTCCCCGCGTGCTGGCCCTCGGGCTGGCGCTAACTTCGTCCGCCCTGTTTGCGCAGGACACGCTCAAGATCGGCGCGCCCCAGCCGATGACCGGGCCCGACGCTCCCTTCGGCGACAAATTCAAGAAGGCTTACTCGATGGCGGTCGATGAAATCAACGCCAAGGGCGGCGTGAACGGAAAGAAGATTGAGATCATCATCGAGGATCATCAGGCCAAGAATCCGCTCGCGGCGGCCGCCGCGGAAAAACTGATCACGCAAAATCAGGTGCTGGTGCTGACGGGCGGCCGCGCTTCCGGCCAGGCCATGGAAATCGCGTCTGTCGCCGAGCGGCTGAAGACGCCCTACATGGTCGACCATCCGTCGGCTGACGCCATCACGTCGAAGGGATTCGAGTGGGTATTCCGCAACAATCCGACCGGCTCGATCTACCCGGAAGCGTTCAAGAAATTCGTTGAGGGTGCGCCCGGCTCGATGCCGAAATCGGCCGCCGTGGTGTACGACAATTCGCTCTTCGGCAAGACCATCGGTAATGCGGTGATGAATTATCTCAAGTCGAAGAACATCCCGATCGTCAACGACGAGGCCTACGCGGTGAATACGCTCGATTTCAAGCCCATCATGACCAAGGTGAAGGCGAACAATCCCGACTTCATGCTCCTGGTGGCGGTCTCCACGACGGACGCGATCCTGATGACCCGGCACGCGAAGGAAATCGGCGTCACGCCGCGCGCATTTGTTGGTTTCGGCGGCGGCTTCGGCGTGGACGATTTCGCGAAGCAGCTCGGGCCGCTGGCGGAAAACGTGTTCTCGTCGGCGTCGTGGTCGGGCAACCCGAACGACCCGCAGACCGCCGCCTTCTACAAGGCGTTCCAGTCGAAGTACGGCATCCATCCGCACGAGCACGAGGTCGAGGGCTACGCCGCGGTCTTTATTCTCGCTGACGCCCTTAAGCGCGCGAAGCTCACGGGCAACCTCGACGCCGATCGACTCGCGATTCGCGACGCGTTGCTTGCCACGGACATGAGCACGGTCTTCGGCAAGGTGAAGTTTGGCAGCTACGCCGGCCCCCTGGGCGACAAATACTCGAACCAGAACATCAATTCGCCCGAGCAAGTGGTCCTCGCGCAATGGCGCAAGGGCGAGTTGCTCAACGTCTGGCCCAAGGCCAACGCGGAGACGGATTTCGTCTTTCCGGAACCGGTGGCGAAGTAGGAGAGGTCGAGGTTGTTTCGCGCCCGGTGGGCGGGGAACCTCGCGGACTTTTGACAGAAAACCGTTCGGTGTCGGGCTATGACGCCCGATTTCTGGTTGGGGCCAAGCAACTCAACAAACGGCTGGTAACGGAGGATGGGCGTTTGCGGGCGGCCGCTCCACGTTTGACGCAATCGCTGGCCGAAGCCGGGCAGGCCGCATCGCGCAAGTCTCGTTGATTCGGCGCCGTTGCGGCCGCCGTCCCTGGCAACTTCGAGGATTGCTCGGAGCAGGCGACCGTGGCTTGATCTTGGACCGACCTGTCGAGCATGCTCTGCGTCCTCGATGGAAACCTTTGTCCAAAGCCTCGTCAGCGGGATCTTGACCGGTTCGCTGTACGCGATGATCGCGGTGGGGTTGACCATCGTGTTCGGGGTGATGCGCATCATCAACATGGCGCACGGCGAGTTCGTGATGCTCGGAATGTTTGGCGCATTCTGGGCGCACCAGGCGTGGCACATGGATCCTTTCCTTTCCATTATCATCTGGGTGCCGGTGATGTTTGCCTTCGGCGTGGCGGTGCACCGCTTCCTGCTGCGCAAGATCATTCCCAGCGGTGAGCTTAACACCCTGCTTTACACCGCCGGGCTCGCGCTGCTCATCGCGAATCTCGCGCTGCTGGCGTGGTCGGGAGACTACCGGACGATCAATCTCGATTACGCGATGAATCCGCCGCGGCCGTTTGGCATCGCCGTACCGATCCCGCTGGCCATCGCGTTCGGCCTGGCGATCGCGATTACGACCGCGCTCTATCTTTTCCTCGCGCGGACCGACACCGGCCGCGCGGTGCGCGCCACCGCGCAGAACCCCGACTCAGCGGCGTTGATGGGCGTGCCCGTGCCGCGCATCGAGATGATCACGTTCGGCCTCGGCACGGCGCTCGCCGGCGCGGGCGGCGTGTTGCTCGCCCCGTCGCTCTATTTGTATCCGACGGTTGGCGAAATCCTGAGCGTGAAATGCTTCGTCATCGTCGTGCTGGGACGGCTCGGTTCCGTGCCCGGGGCGATCCTCGGCGGCATTTTGCTCGCGGTCGTCGAGTCACTGGGCGCGGTTTACGTGTCGGTCGCTTACAAGGACGTGATTGGCTTCGTCCTGTTTCTGCTCGTGCTGCTGTTCCGACCGCCGGGCCTGTGGGGGACCGCGAAATCATGAGACGCCTGCTCGTCGCGCTTGGCGTTATGGGTCTGCTGGTCGCGCCGCTCGTCACGCCGACCAGCTTCGGGCAGCACTTGTTAATCATGGTTTTGTTTTGGACGCTGCTCGGCGCATCGTGGAATTTGCTCGGCGGCTACGCGGGCCAGGTCTCTTTCGGCCACGCCACCTTTCTCGGGATCGGCGCGTACACGACGATGCTATTCTATTTGAAGCTGCAGTGGTCGCCGTGGCTCGGCTTGCTGGCGGGTGGCGTGCTCGCCGCGTTGCTCGCGCTGCCCATCGGCTGGATCTGCTTCCGGCTGCGGGGACCGTATTTCTCGCTCGCCACACTCGCCGTCGCGGAGATCGCGCGCATCATCGTGTTGAATTGGGAGAGTCTTACCGCCGGCCCGATGGGCCTGCTCATCACGAAGCTGCCGGCTACGTCGTTTTTCGGGAACGCGCTGGATTGGGAGAGCAAGATTCCGTTCTACTACCTCGCCGCGGCGTTGACCGTGCTGGTCATGGCGACGACCTACGCGCTTTCGAATTCCCGCCTCGGCGCCTACCTGCTGGCCATCCGCGAGGACGTCGACAGCGCTGAGGCCGCGGGGATCGACACCGTGCGAACGAAGGTTATGGCCCTGGCGCTCTCCGCATTTTTTGTGGGGCTGGGCGGCGGATTCTACGCGATCTATTTCCGCTACATCGATCCGGATGCGGTTTTCTCGATTTCGCTTTCGATCGAGATGGTATTCATCGCGGTGGTCGGCGGGATTGCGACCACCGGCGGGCCGATTGTCGGCGCGATTTTCCTCCTCACGATCAGCGAGATATTTCGCGATCGGTTTCAATCGGGTCACCTCATTTTCTACGGCTTCTTTATGATGGTCGTGATCCGGTACATGCCGGAGGGCATCTGGGGCCGGCTGCGGCGGTTTGGTCCGCGGGGAGGGCCGAAGTGAGGATGGAGCTTCTTTCCGTCACCAATCTGACGAAGGACTTCGGCGGCCTGAGGGCCGTCGCGGGACTGTCCTTTGAGTTGAAGCCGGGCGAAATCCTCGGCCTGATCGGTCCCAACGGCGCGGGCAAGACGACCGCCTTCAACCTGATGGCCGGCTTCATTCCGCCGACCTCGGGCGAAGTGATGCTCGAGGGGCGAAGCGTGGTGGGATTGAAACCCCACGCGGTCGTCAAGCGGGGCATTGCTCGCACGTTCCAGATCGTCAAACCGTTCCGCAATCTCCCGGTGCTGGAGAACGTGACGCTCGCCGCCTTCCTGCACGAGCCGCGTCGCGCCAGCGCGGAGGCCGAGGCGAAGCGCATGCTCGGCATCGTGGGCCTGTCCGGGCAGGTGGAACGCAACGCATCGGACCTGACTCTCGGTGAGCAGAAGCGGCTCGAGATCGCGCGCGCGCTGGCCACGCGGCCGAAGATTCTCTTTCTCGACGAACCCATGGGCGGACTCAATCCCACGGAAATTGATGAGGCCTGCCAGTTGGTTCAGAGAATTCGCGATCAGGGCGTCACGATCATGCTCGTGGAACACCACATGAAGGCCATCATGCGGATCTCGGATCGCGTGATTGTCCTGCACCACGGCGTGAAGATCGGCGACGCGCCGCCCCGGGAGATCGTGAAGAACCGGGACGTGATCGCCGCCTACCTCGGAGAGGGGGCCGCCCATGCTTGAAGTCGAGCATCTGCAGGTTTCGTACGGCCGCGTGCCCGCGTTGTGGGACGTGAGCTTCATCGTTCCGCAAGGTGAAATCGTGGCGTTGGTCGGTGCCAACGGCGCGGGAAAGACGACCACTCTGCGGACGCTCTCGGGCCTGTTGAAGCCGAAAAGCGGAAAGATCATCTTCAACGGCGTGCGCATCGACGGCGCCGAGTCGACGGAAATCGTCCGGCGAGGCATCGTCCATGTGCCCGAGGCCCGCCGCCTGTTCCCGGAGATGTCGGTGCTGGAGAATCTCCTGATGGGAGCGTACTCGACGCCGAAGGCCGGCCGCGCGGAGCGACTGGAAAAAGTGTTTTCCATTTTTCCGCGCGTGAAGGAGCGGCAGCGGCAGGAGGCCGGGACGCTCTCGGGTGGTGAGCAGCAGATGGTGGCGATCAGCCGGGGCCTAATGGCGGATCCGAAACTTCTGATGTTCGACGAGCCGTCGCTCGGGCTCGCGCCGCTGCTGGTCGAGGAAATGTTTCGCGTGGTGCAGGAAATCAACGCGACCGGTGTAACCATTCTCCTGATTGAGCAGAACACGCAGCACGCGCTTGCCCTCGCGCAGCACGGCTATGTGCTCGAAGCGGGCCGGTTGGTCCTGTCCGGCACGGGCGCGGAATTGCTGGCGAACGAGGACGTGCGGAAAGCGTATCTCGGTTTGTGAGGCTGACAGCGGACGTTTCGATGCGATGAAATGAGGCTGCGCAGTCATTTACCCGCATGAATCTGACCGAACACACCATGGTGTCCTGGGACGGGACCGAGCTCTTCTACCGCGCCTGGTCGCCCGCGCCGGCCGCCCGGAAGGCCCTCGTGCTTTTCCATCGCGGGCATGAGCACTCCGGCCGCTGGCAGGAACTGGTCGACGCGCTGAATCTCACGGATGTGGCGGTATTCGCCTGGGATGCGCGCGGCCACGGCCGCTCGCCCGGCGAGCGAGGTTCCGCCCCGAATCTTGCCGCCGTGATCAAGGATACAGACGCGTTTGTCCGCCACATTTCCGAACAACGCGGCATCCGCGTGGCAGACATGGTCGTGCTGGCGCACAGCGTCGGTGCGGTGACCGCCACCGCGTGGGTGCATGATTACGCGCCGCCGATTCGCGCACTGATTCTCGGAACGCCGGCTTTCCGGGTGAAGCTCTATGTCCCGCTCGCGGTGCCCGCGTTGCGGCTCAAACAGAAGCTGTTCGGGCCGGGCTTCGTGAAGAGCTACGTGAAGGCAAAAATGCTCACCCACGACCCCGCGGAAGCGGCGAGCTATGAGGCCGATTCCCTGATCTTCCGGCAAATCGCGGTCAACATCCTGCTCGATTTGCACGACACGTCGACGCGCCTGCTCGATGACGCGGGCGCGATCCACGTGCCGACTTTGATCTTGAGCGCGGACACCGACTGGGTCGTGAGTCTCTCCGCGCAGCGGCAGTTTTTCGATCGGCTCTCATCGCCGGTGAAGCGGATGACGGTCTTGGCTGGCTTCAACCACGCGATCTTCCACGAGAAGGATCGGAAGATCGTATTTGAAACGTGCCGCGAGTTTATCGTCGAGCGGTTCGCCGGCCCGTCGGCCACACCGACGCTGCTCGACGCGGACCAGCATGGTTACACGAAGATGGAATACGACCGGCTGCGGGGGCCCGGCAATCCGATGTTCGCGGTGACGCGGGGGTTCATGAAGACGGTGGGCCCGCTAAGTGACGGCGTCCGTCTCGGCTGGCGCACGGGTTTCGATTCCGGCGTGACGCTGGATTACGTATACGAAAATCGCACCCGCGGCCGGACGTCACTTGGCAAACTCATCGATCACAATTTTCTCAACAGCCTCGGCTGGCGCGGCATCCGGCAGCGGCGCGTGCATCTCGAGAAGCTATTGGGCGAGTTGATGGAGGAGGCCCATGCCGCCGGCCGGCCCGTGCGGTTGCTCGACATTGCGTGCGGCGGCGGGCGCTACGTGCTCGAGACGCTTCATCGTCTCACGAACATTCCCGCGACCGCGACGCTTCGAGACTACAAGCAGGAGAATCTCGAAGTGGCGACGAGGCTTGCGGACGAGTTGAAGCTCACCGGCGCGACAATTGCCCACGGTGATGCCTTCGATCGCGCTTCGCTGGCGGGCCTGAAGCCGCGGCCGACGATCGGAATCGTTTCCGGCTTGTACGAATTGTTCCCGGAGAATGCGCCCGTGCGCACGTCATTGGCTGGATTGGCGGATGCGATCGAACCGGGCGGCCACCTCATTTACACGAATCAACCGTGGCATCCTCAGGTGGAGTTTATCGCCCGGGTGCTGGTGAATCGGGAGGGCCAGCCGTGGATCATGCGCCGGCGCACGCAGGCCGAAATGGACGAGCTCGTGGGCGCGGCGGGCTTTGAGAAGATGCGTGAGGAGATCGACGAATGGGGCATCTTCAGCGTGTCGGTGGCGCGGCGGATCGGGACATGAAAATCCGCGCGCTCAAGGCTTCGGCGCTCCTGTCGGCGCTCTTCATCGTCGTCTACGGCGGCTGCAGCTGGATCACGGCGCAGCGTTCCGGGGTCGGGACGATTTATTTTGCGTGGGAGCGATTCATCCCATTCGTGCCATTCTTCATCCTGCCCTACACGTCGATTGATGGGTTCTTCGTCGCGGCACCATTCCTTTGCGATGACGAGGTGGAGCTGCGGACGTTTTCGCGCCGCGTCGCGATGGCCATTTTCGTGGCGGGGGCCTGCTTTCTTCTCCTGCCGCTGCAACTGGCGGTCGAGCGCCCGGATGCGGCGGGCTGGCTCGGCGCGGTCTTCCGGCAGTTCTGCGAGCTTGATCGGCCCTTCAACCTGCTGCCCTCGCTGCACATCGCGTTCTGCGGCATTCTGGGTGTGCACTATGCGCGACATTCATCCGGCCCCTGGCGCGCACTCTCGAACGTGTGGTTCAGCCTCATCGCCATTTCGGCGCTGTTGACCTACCAACATCATTTCATCGACGTGGTCGGCGGCTTTGTCCTTGCCGCATTTTGTTTCTATTTTGTTCCGGAATCGCGAGCGAAGTCCGCGGTCCCACCGAACCCGCGACTGGGCGCCTCTTACGTCGTCGGTGCGCTGACGCTGGCGATCGCCGCCGTCCTGACCCGTCCGTGGGGACTGTGGCTGCTCTGGCCGGCGCTGGCTTTGGGCATTGTCGCCTCGGGGTATTTCGGAATCGGCCCCGGCATTTATCGAAAACGGGCCGGAACGCTGCCGTGGAGTGCGCGCTTCTTGCTCGCGCCGACGCTCTTCGCACAGCAAATTTCGCTCTGGCATTATCAGCGCCAATGTCACCCATGGGATGAGGTCGTCCGCGGCGTGCTCATCGGCCGGCAATTGGATGACCAGGAAGCGGCGGACGCGCTTCGGGACGGCGTGACGGCGGTGCTGGATCTGACGGCGGAGTTTTCCGAGGCATCGCTGTTCCGTTTGGCCGCATATCGCAATCTGCCGATTCTCGACCTGACCGCGCCAACGCCAGCGCAGCTGCGGGAGGCGGTGAGCTTCATCGACGCGCATGTGATCGGCGGAAAAGTTTACGTGCACTGCAAGATCGGCTACTCGCGCAGCGCGGCGGTCGTCGGTGCGTGGCTCGTCGCGAGCGGGCGGGCGGCGGATGCCGACGAGGCAATGGCCATGCTCCGCGCGGTCCGGCCATCGATTGTGATCCGGCCCGAGGCCGAGGCAGCACTGCGGAAATTTGACGCGGGACTCGCGCGTCAACCGGCGGGGTGAAGCGTCCCGGTCTTTCGGATCGGCACGGCTCGTGGCAAGCTCGGCCATGGAAAAGAGGCGCGTCTTGATTTTATCGACCAGCGCGGGCACGGGCCACGTGCGCGCGGCCCAGGCGCTCGAGAAGGAATTCGCCCGCGATCCGCGCGTGGGGCGGGTCATCCACGAGGACGCGCTGAAGTTCACCAACAAGCTCTTCCGCGAGTTTTACTCAACGCTCTACTTGAAGCTGGCCCGGTCCGCGCCGGAGGTGCTCGGCTGGGTTTACAAGGCGAGCGACGAGCCGTGGAAAGGCGAAGCGGCGCGCGAGCAGCTTGACCGGCTCAATCTGCCGAAACTGATCAAATTCATTCGTGATTTCGACCCGGACCTCACCGTCTGCACACATTTCATGCCGGCAGGGATCGTTTCGCATCTGCTCGAAAAGGAGAAGCTTCTGACCCACCATTCGATCGTCGTCACCGACTACGACTGTCACGCGATGTGGCTTTCGCGGCTCTTTCACCGCTACTTTGTGGCGTTGGACGAAACCAAGGCTCACCTGGAGGCGCTCGGTCTGCCGCCGGAGCGCATCACGGTATCAGGCATTCCGATCGATCCCGTTTTCGCCGCGCCGGTGGATCGCCGGGCGGTGCGGGCCGCGTATGGGCTCGACCCCGACCGGCCGACGATGTTGCTCTCCGCGGGCGCGCTGGGTTTGGGTCCGACGGAGCTCATGGTCGAGCGACTGAAGCTGCTGCAGAACGAGACCCAGACGATCGTGACGTGCGGTCGCAGCGAGGAGGTGAAACAGCGGGTGACTCAGGCGGCAGGCGCGGAGAATCGGAAGTTTCTCATCCTTGGTTACTCGGATCGGATGCAGGAACTGATGCACATCAGCGATCTCTTCATCGGGAAGCCGGGCGGCCTGACGACGTCCGAGGCGATGGCGTGTGGGTTGCCGATGGTCATCTTCTCGCCGATCCCCGGTCAGGAGGAGCGCAATTCCGATCATCTCCTCGAGGAGGGCGCGGCGGTCCGGTGCAATGAGCTGACGACGATGCCGTTCAAGATCGATCGATTGCTTGACCACCCCGAACGTCTCGCCGCCATGCGAAGAAACGCGCTTGCCCTCGGTCGGCCGGGCGCCGCACGAACCGTGGTGGATACCCTGCTGGATGATCTTGAGAATGGACTGCCTCCGCTCGCGCTCGAGGTCGAGCAACGCCAGGCCATCGGTCTCGCGGCGGCCCGCGAATGACGCGCATGAATGGCGCGTTCCTGTGGGGTGTCGCCACCTCCGCGTATCAAGCCGAGGGCGGGTACAACGGAAGCGGCGAACCGCAAACAAACTGGGCCGTCGCAGAAACGCGGGGTGACGTCGCGGTCGTCGGCGGGGCGGCGGATTTTTGGAATCGTTACGAGGGGGATTTTGCCCGCGGCCGTGAGCTTGGCTTGAACGCATTTCGCCTCGGGCTCGAGTGGTGCCGGATTCAGCCCACGTTTGGACGCGAACCCGGACCACCGCCTCCTTTCGATTTCGCCGCGCTCGATCATTACGTCGCGATGTTTACGGCCTGCCAGCGCCACGGCCTCGAACCGGTCATCACCCTGCATCATTTCGTGCACCCCGCATGGCTCGGAACCGACCCATGGCTCGAACCCGCCACCGCGGAGCTTTTTGCGTCGTACGTTCGAACGACGGTGGCCTATGTGAGCGAGAGACTGCCGCGCCCGCTGCGCTGGTTCATCACGATCAACGAGCCGAACATGCTCGTGCTCAATTCGTACCTTGGTCGGCAATTTCCCGCTGGGCCGCGTCGCGGCCTGGCCACGATGACCACCGCCTCCAGCCAGCTTTTGCGCGCGCACGTCCTCGCCTACAACGTCCTGCACGACCTCGCGGCGGCACGCGGATGGGAACCCCCGCACGTCACGTTCAACAATTACTGCAGCGATCTTTATTGGTCCGACAAGCTGCTGCTTGACCTCGTCTGCGCCCGCGAACGCGGCGTGGCGCGGACGGAGCTCGGACCGTACATCGGCGGCTACGCTCGTGATTTTGAGCGCGCGTTCAAGGACGCACGCCTGCCGCTGCACCGGGACGCCTCCTACTATTTTGGCGCTGTGCTCAAGCGCGTCAGCAACTGGATCGGTTGCCGGAACTTCGACGCCTCTGCCTTCGCCCCGTTGCTCGACGCCATCTATGCCTCGCCGCGCGCGCGGCTGATCGACTTTATCGGACTCGACTACTACGATCCGTTCGCGGCGCACGTGTTCCGGTTTCCCGTGATCTGGGATCACGAATTCAAGAACCGCTCGTTTCGCGCATGGATGCTCGCGACGATCACGAGCAAGTGGTGGGACTGGCGGGTGTTGCCGCGCGGACTGCATTTTTTCTGCCGGCATTACGCCGCGGACTTCGGGCGGCCGGTCTTGATCGCCGAGAACGGTATGGCGTTGCGCCGAAAGCCGCAGGCCCCGGCGCGGCGGCGCGGAACCCGGCGCGACCGAATGACGCGCAGCCAGTTCCTGCGGCTGCATGTGCACGAGGTCGAAAAGATCGTCGCGGAGGGCGTCCCGCTCGTCGGTTACCTGCACTGGTCGCTCTTCGATAACTACGAATGGGGCACCTACACGCCGCGGTTTGGTCTCTTCTCGATTGATTTTCCGCGGAGCCTCGAGCGAAACGCCGTCGACCCGGACGGCGACGACGCGTCGGCCACATACGCGGCCGTCATTCGCGCCGCGCGCGCGCGAATGGACCCGGGCGCGGACGGGCCCGGGCTGGCTAGCGGGTGAGCGCGTGGGCCTGCAGATCTTCCAGCGAGACAAATTCCAGCGCGGAGATCTGGCAGGCGCCGATCACGACGGGTGGCGCGACCCCGGCTTCGAGCGCTTCCTTCCACCGTTCGACGCACAGGCACCAGCGGTCCCCGGCCGCAAGTCCGGGAAAATCCCAATCCGGGTGGGGCGTGCTGAGATCGTTTCCGGCCGCCGCTGAGAATTCGAGAAATTCGGCCGTCATCTCCGCGCAAACGGTATGGAGGCCCTTGTCGTCGGCCGCCGTCCGGCAATAGCCGTCGCGAAAATAGCCGGTCGGCGGATTCGCACAGCAGCATTCCAATTCAGCACCGAGAACGTTGGTGGGCATGACGGTCGAACATCGCGCAGGAAAGTGGATTTGCGAGTGATGGTCAAAACGCGCCCGGAGCAACCACCTTGATTACGGCTTTATGGGCGCTTCGGCAATCTTGAGCAGCAGCTTGCCGAGCTTGTCGCCGTCGAACAAGCGGTTGAGCGTCTCGGGCGCGTGCTCGAGTCCCTCCACGATCGTTTCGCGGTGCTTGATTTTCCCCGCCGCAAGCCACTGTCCGAGTTGCGTCACGGCTTCGAGGTAGCGCTTCGCGTAATCGAGCACGATGAACCCCTCGATGCGCACGCGCTTGACCAGGATCGGCCCGAGATCAACGAGGCTGGCGGTCGGATTGTCGCCGTTGTAACCCGTGATGAGTCCGCAGAGCACGACCCGTGCATGCAAGTTCAGCATCGAGAAGACTGCCTGCATGATTTCCCCGCCGACGTTTTCAAAATCGATGTCGACTCCTTTCGGGCAGGCTGCGCGAAGTTGTTTCTTCCAATCCGCCGCCTTGTAGTTGATGGCGGCGTCGAACCCGAGATCCTGGGTGAGCCAGGTGCATTTGTCGTCGGAGCCCGCAAGCCCCACCACTCGACAGCCCTCGATTTTCGCGATCTGCCCCGCGATGGAGCCGACCGCTCCGGCTGCGGCCGAGATCACCACGGTCTCGCCCGGTTTCGGCGCGCCGATTTCACGCAGGCCGAAATACGCCGTGATGCCGGTCATGCCGAGCACGCTGAGCATGACCTCAGGCGGCACGGGCAGGCGCAGGGGCAAGGGGGTGAAACCAAACGGAACGGACTTGCTGCTGACGACATAGTCCTGCCAGCCGATCAAACCATGCACCAGCGAGCCCACGGGGAGCTGCGGATCATTTGACAGGATGACCTGGCCGATGCCGTGGGCGCGCATGACCTCGCCAATCGCGACCGGCGGCATGTAGCCGGGCATGTCGGTGATCCAAATGCGCTGCGAGGGATCGAACGATAGAAACAGATTTCGCACGAGCGCCTCGCCGGAGCCGGGCGAGGGGATGGCGGTCTCGCGGCATTCGAAATCGTCGCGCGTGACGAGTCCGGTCGGGCGGCGTTTGAGGAGGAACTGACGATTCGAAGCGGGAGCCATGCCGAAAGCTTGGGCCCGAACGGCGGTGCGCGCGAGAGGGAATCGCCCGTCGATGATGAGAGGAAAATTATTTTGCGGGTGGCAATGGCCACGCAGAGTGGGAAACGAATCACGGCCGACCCGCTCAACCCTCTCTCTAAAAACATGAACCTGAAAATCGTTGACCAGACCGCCCTGATCACCAGGGTCAACCGCGGGAATCGGCTTTGCCATCGCAAAAACTCTTGCGGCTGAGGGCGCGCGCGTCATCGTCAACGGCCGGACTGCGGCGCGCGTGACCGGCCCGTCCTGTTCACCGCTGGCAGCGCGATGCGGCACGGCGCGGAGTTTTTGCGACGGCGGCGCGCGGGTGCGTGGAGTCCGGTCGCGGCATGGTCTCGCGGATCCGGCGGAGGGTCAGGTCGAATGAAAAATTGAACAATGGGTCTTCAATCCCCGTCAAGTTGCTGGTAGAACTCTGTTTGAACCTCGTCGGCCCGGATCGGCCCCTGGGTCAACAATCCGCTTCCATTCCCGATCAATCCCATGAATATCACCTCCCGCTTGGCGCTTGTGCTTGCCGTCGCGCTCGTTCCCGCCCTTTCCGCTCACGCCCAGAAACGCACTGCGACCAAGGCCGTGATCAACCAGCCACTGCTGCGCGCGCAGGGCGTCATCGAATTCGTCAAACCCTGGACCTACACCGACGTCCAAATCACGGGCTCGTCCGCCCAGGACAGCCTGCCGGTGCTGCTGCCGGACCTTGGCAAATGGCTGGTTCATGAAATCGCGGACCTCCTGCCGGCCGGCACAACGCTCAAGATTCGCATCCTCAACATCGATGACGCCGGGCATCTCGTGCCGAGCCGTACGGGCACAAGGATTCGCGTGGTGGACCGGAATTATCCTGCCGTCGTTGATTTCGACTATGTTTACACGGACGTGAACAATCGCGTGCTGAAGTCCGGCCACTGGCGGTTCACGAATTTCTCGAACCGGGCGGGCGCCACCTTTGACTCGAACCTCGGCGCGATGCCGACGGTCAAGGACGGGTTTGAACGCTGGCTGCGGCAGACGTTCGTCGCGCGGTAACGGGCAACTAGGACCGCTTTTCGCCCGGCCGCCCGTGCCCGTGCCGGCCGGGCTTTGCCTTTGCCCGTGCCAAGGCGGTTCGCGCGCACAAACGCCGGGACGTGACGCAACCGCACCGATGAGTTTTTTTTCTTCACGCTGGTGGTGGATTGGCGGCGTCATCGAACTGGCGGGATTGCTGCTCATTCCGCATGTGCTGCTGAACAAGCGCAATCCGCTCTCGGCGCTCTCTTGGTTGTGGGGATTGTTGCTCTTCCCCATCCTGGGTCCGCTTTGCTACGTGATGTTCGGCACGGAGCGGATGCAAAGGAAGCGGTTGCGGCGACGGCGCAAACCGCTCGCCAAGGTTGACCCAACCGCCCTCGCCGCGCCCGACCCGACCAAGCTGCCGCCACTTGCGCAAAGGTTACTCCGTCTGGCCGGCAAGGGGTTCACCACCGGTAACCGCGTCGCGTTGATTCCCGAGGTCGAGGAACTTTACGACAGCCTGGACACGGCGATCGAAGCCGCCCAGCGGCACGTCCACATCGAATTTTTCATCTGGAAGGACGATGACGTCGGGCAGCGACTGACCGTCGCTCTCACCCGCGCCGCCGCGCGCGGGGTCGAGGTGCGTTTACTCCTCGATGCCGTCGGCTGCCTGCGCTTGTCGATGTCGGCGTTCCACGCGTTGTGCGCGGCGGGCGGGAGGGTGAGCTGGTTTTCCAGCGCGAACCCATTCCGCCAGCGCTGGTTCCTGCACTTGCGCAATCACCGAAAACTCGCGGTCTGCGACGGGACCGTGGCTTTCGTCGGTGGCATGAATATCGGGCGCGACTACGCGGCGTGGCGTGACTTGCACGCGCGGGTGGATGGCCCCGCCGTGACGGAGCTGCAGGGCGTGTTTGCCGACGACTGGTTTTTCGCCACGGCGGAGCGCCTCACCGAGATCGCGTATTATCCGACGGTTCCGCCGGTCGGGGATGCCACTGCGCTCGTGCTCGCGGCCGGACCCGATCAGGAATTTTCCGCCAACGCCATTCGCGTGACGTTGCTCGCGCTCGTCGGCAGCGCGCAGCGCCGCCTGTGGATCTCGACGCCTTACCTCGTGCCCGATCCGGCGATCACCGCCGCGCTGCAGATTTGCGCGCGGTCCGGCGTCGATACGCGCGTCCTCCTGCCGAGGCATCCCGATAGTTTTTACATCGGTCACGTGGCGCGGTCGTTCTACGAGGACCTCCTCACCGCGGGCGTGCGGATCTACGAGTACGTGCCGCGGATGCTGCACAGCAAGGCGCTGGTGCTTGACGACGAATGGAGCATGATCGGCTCGGCCAATCTCGATATCCGTTCGCTGAAACTGAACTTTGAATTGAACGTGCTGACGCATTGCGCGCGGACGAATTCGGCGCTGGCGTCCATCTTGGGCGCGGACTTCAAGCATGCCGACCGCATTGATCGGGCGGCCTTCGCGAGGCGGTCGAGCTTTCGCCGGTTGTCCGAAGGAGCGTTGCGGCTCCTCGCGCCCGTCTTGTAGTTTGGTGGAATGCCGGACTCGGGCAAGGTGGAACGCGACCGCCGGGCGCGTTGGCAAATGGGTAGGGACGTTTCGCCGAAACGTCCCAAACATCGTGCGGACGTGATTTACCAATTGCTCGCTCAAGCCACGTGTTGCCTTCTCGCGCCAAGGTGGATCGGCTGGTCCCGCAGCCGATGCCAAGGGTTGTGGCAGCCCGCGGGCGCGGGCTGCAAATGTTTTCGCCAACGCGCGGTCGCGTTCCACCTGTCTGCGGGCGCGCCTTTCGGATCGTTCCTCCAGCCATGTCCCCGAACGGTTATCTTCCCCCGACCTCCGGGAGCGTTGTCTGTTTGGGAGGGACCTTTCGCCGAAACGTCCCAAACATCGCGGAAATAATTCGCCACCCATGCGGCAAACCGACATGCCTTGCTCCACTCCGCGTGAGACGCCGCAAGCGCCGGATTTGGGACGACCGGGGACGGTCATCCCTACCTAATTGCCAGCTGCTCGGGACGAGCCGATCCACCTGTCCGCGCCTGCGCCTTGCGACTATGTTCAATCCTCATGTCCGCCGATCGTGATCTCCCTTCGACCTGCCGCGTGGCGGTCGTCGGGGGCGGCGCGGCGGGTTTTTTTGCGGCGATCGCGTGCGCGGAAGCCGATGGCGGACCGGTCGTGCTGCTCGAGAAATCATCACAGTTGCTCGCCAAGGTGAAAATCTCCGGTGGTGGTCGCTGCAATGTCACGCATGCCTGCTTCGATCCGGGCGTGCTAGTGACGTGTTATCCGCGCGGCGGGCGGGAACTACGCGGGCCGCTGCATCATTTCCAACCGACCGACACGATCGCGTGGTTCGAGGCGCGGGGCGTGAAACTCAAGACGGAGGCGGACGGCCGCATGTTTCCGATCACGGATCGCTCGGAGACGATCATCCAATGCTTGATGGATGCGGCCAGCGCGAGCGGCGCGGAAATCTTCACGCGAACCGGCCTGATTCGCGCCGACCGTTCCGCGGCCGGCTTCCGCCTCGCGTTGGATGGAAATCGCACGTTGGATGCCGACCACATAATTCTCGCGACGGGCGGACCGCGCGCGGCGACCGGCGGTCCGGCCGTTGCCGCGGCCCTCGGTCACACCTTGAGCGAGCCGGTCCCGTCGCTTTTCACGTTTCACATTGAGGACGAACGCCTGAAGGGATTGGCCGGGGTGGCGGTGGAGCGGGCGCGGGCGCGGGTGGTGGATGCCGCCTTCGACGAGACGGGACCGGTGTTGATCACGCACTGGGGCGTGAGCGGGCCGGCGATTCTGCGACTTTCTGCGTGGGGAGCGCGCTGGATGCACAAACGCGACTATGATTTTTCCATTCGCGTCAACTGGGTTGGTGCGCAGACGCGCGACGACATGATGCGCGACCTGCGCACGATGAAGGAAACGAAGGCGAAGAAGCTGGTCGCCGGTGATCCCGCGTTCGCCATTCCTGCGCGGCTGTGGGAGCGGCTCGCGCTCGCGGCGGGAATCCGGGCGGAAACGCGCTGGGCGCACGTGGAGCGGGAAGCACTTCTGGCGTTCGCGGAACAATTGACCGCGGGTGAATTTCAGGTGCGCGGCAAGAGCATGAACAAGGAGGAGTTTGTCACCTGCGGCGGAGTAAACCTGCGCGAGGTGGACGTTCGCACGATGGAGAGCCGGCGTTGTCCCGGCCTCTATTTCGCCGGCGAAATTCTCGACATCGACGGCATCACCGGCGGCTACAATTTCCAATCTGCTTGGACCACCGGTTGGATCGCGGGCCACGCCGCGGCCGCGAAGGCGTCAGCGTGAAGCGCAGGATGGGGCGCGTGATTCCTTGACCATTCTCATGTGTTGCACTACAAAGTTGAGCTCACGCGGACTATCATTTCCACTACCCGATCATTTCGAGTATTTTCTGATAGCGTGGATGGCGCCTGATGGAGTCAAAATCGGAATCGTGTCTAATCCACTCCCTCTTCTCTGGAGCGCGCGGGAGGGCGCTTTCCAGCAGATCGAAAGCCGCGTCAACGTCGCCCAGCTGCGCATAGCCGCACGCAACGTTGTACTGGGTAATGGGATCATCCGGGTCCAACGCCAGGGCTCGGGACATCCATTCCCGGGCGCGTTCCACTTCCCCCAGTTCAATGAGTGCGCCCACCCCTAGTTGGACTGGCCTTGAATCCTCGGGGTGGAGAGTCAGCTCACGTTCAGCCAATTTGATGCCTTTGCGTGCGGCAGCTTTGCCATCTTCTTCCCGTCCCAGCGACCGGTAGATGGCAATCAGTAGGCATACCGATTGGTAATCGTCCGGCTTGATTTCGGCAGCTCGCTCGAAGAGGATCGCCGCTCGTTCTAGTTTGGATTGCTGCACGCATGCGCGCGCATAGAGGTAATGGGCCTCAAAAGAATTAGGGTCGAGCGCGATGGCTCGTTCAAATTCCGCCACCGCTTCTTCACGTCGCTGCTGAATGAAAAGCCCAACCGCTCGCGATGCATGTGCCTCGGCAAGCTCACTGTCCAAGGAGAGCGCCTTTGCCGCGTTGGTCAGAATGTTTTCGATCCCTACATCCACATTGTAGTGCAGAAGAAGGAGGGAATCACAATCGGCAATACCGGCATAGGCGCGCGCATAATGGGGATCCAGTTCCACCGCCTTGACGAACATGCGGCGCGCCCGTTCGTAATAGAATTTCGAGTGCCGGTGCCAAAATTGCCGACCCCTCAAGTAATAGGTGTAGGCTTCGACATTCGTCGTGGGTGCTTGTCGGATGGACTTCTTCTCTCCCGGCAAAAGCTTTACCTTCAATTGTTCCACGATGGCATGAGTAATCTCGTCCTGGATCGCGAAGATATCGGTTAGATCGCGATCAAAGCGGTCGGCCCAAACATGACTGCCATCTTTACAGTTAATGAGTTGTCCGGTAACCCGGACGCGCGAGCCCGCCTTGCGCACGCTTCCTTCCAGGACAAACGTAACACCAAGCTCCTTGCCCGCCTGCTGCACTTTTACAGGTCTGTCTTTGTACGTGAAGGCGGTGTGGCGCGCGACGACGTAGAGCCCTGAGATTTTTGAAAGATCCGTGATGATGTCCTCGGTGATCCCATCGCTGAAATACTCCTGCTCAGGGTCGCCGCTCATACTATTGAAGGGCAATACGGCGATCGACGGTCGTTCGTCAGGCAAAGTCGTCTGCTTGGTTTGTCCCGCTGCGACCTCGTCAACGATGACATTGTAAACACGAATGGGCTTCTCGATATTCTTCAGCTTTCGTTCGCCCAAGTCCTCGAAAATGAGTTCAAGTCGGTTGCCGACGTGATCACGGACCGAGTTGGAAATCGTGATGCCGCCCGGCATCGCAATGCTCTCGAGCCGAGCCGCCAGATTTACACCGTCGCCGAAGATATCGTCACCCTCCACGATCACATCGCCGAGATTAACGCCGATGCGCAACTCGAGTCTGTGATCCCGCGGCACGTCGGCGTTTCGTTCCCGCATCTTACGCTGCACGTCGACGGCGCAAGCAACCGCGTTCACGACGCTGGGAAATTCCACCAGCATCCCATCTCCGGTCAGCTTGACCGTTCGTCCCCGGTGCTCCGCAATCTTCCCGTTGATTAGCTCCGTCTGGAGCGTTTTCAACGCCGCGAGCGTGCCGGACTCGTCGGCCTCCATCAAACGGCTAAATCCCGCTACGTCCGCGGCAAGGATGGCAGTCAGGCGACGCTCCATGTTTCCTCAGAAGTTATCCGGAAAGATGTTCGCAAGCGACCGCATTCGTATCTAGGTCGAGCGATGAGAGCGTTTATGGCGTTGTCGCAGAATGAAAAAGTGAACTCACCTCCGAAGTAGCCAACAGCGATCTTGCGAGCAAATGCGTCGCAGAATGCCTCAACCGTGAGCGTCTCTCTTGCGCAAAATGCGTCAACCTCGTGAGGCGAGAGCCTCTTACTCTGAGAGGCTGCCGCGATGAGTGCTTCAATCGTCATTCGTTCGGGCCTCCGCCTAACAGGGAGTATGAGGACGGTTTGTCCTAATAGCACGGCGAAAAAGCACTTTGCAAATGGTACGGATCCGTCCGGTCTGCAACGAAATTCCAGAAGAAAGGGCTTTGCTATTAGGACAAAATGGGGGGTTTTCAACGGCAGCGCAAAATGGACAGGCAGTCCCTCGATTCAGAGATGCGCAGAACGAAGAATTCGCGGGTCACGCAGGTATCATTTTCAATCCGCCTGGACCAGCGGCTGGATCGCGGGTCCCGCCGCGGCGGCTCCCCGGGATTCCGCGTGACCCGGCGAGTTGAGGTCAGGCGGTGCGGTCAGTCGCGATAGACGTCCTTGCGATGCCTGACGCGCTGAACCTCGATCATGCGCGAATCTGCGAATATCTCGTAGATAACACGGTAATCTCCGACGCGGATTCGGTAAGTGCGCTCGGAGCCTGTGAGTTTTTGTAACCCATGCGGATGAGGATCATTCACGAGCTGACTAACGGCCTCGACGACTCGGGCCACCTCAAGCCGTGGCAAGCTACGGATGTCTTTCTTGGTCGAACTGCGCCACTGAATGCTAAAGAGCTACATCGCGCTTGAGGTCGGCGAGGAATGCGTCGTGAGCGATGACGGGTTCGTCGCGACGTTCGGCGACGATGGCGAGGTCGTCCAAATCCTCAATCAATTTTTCGTATTCACCAATGGGAAGAACGACAGCGGTGCGGTCGCCGTGCTCGTCCGTAATACATTGCAAGGTCTGACTCATGGCTGAGGGCTACGCTCTGCCCATCTCGATGTCGAGGACGCGGACAACGGCGAACGCCGCAAACGGGGCGACCGGCGGGGTGGAATGTAAGGCCGCAAGGCGTCTGTTATCCAATCCGCCGGGTCGGTTGCCGTCGAACCGCCGACCTGTCTCTTCAGTAAAGCATGATTTCCGCCGGCGGAGTCGTCGGCAGAATGCGCTCGGCTTGCACCACGGCGGTCATCCGGCCATCCGCACCGGCGCGGAACGACACCTTGCCAATGACCTTCAACCACGACATGTCAGTCATCCCCTCGAGCGTGCCCGGCGCCTCGATGGTCACGGCTACCGGCCGCGCGTCAGCCGCGCAGCAAAGCATGAACATGCGCACGAGCTGAAATTTCATTTTGCTGCCGCTGCGATCCGGCAGGAACTGGCCGATCATTTCGACTTGCTTGCCTTCGAAATCCGGACGCATCGATTGATCGTCCGCCGCGAAGAGGAGATCGACAACCTCCACGATCGGGAGGCCCTCCGGAGATTTGCGGAGATACTGCGTGGCGTCGACGCGATCCGCGCCCACGGCGGCCGCGGGTGGTGCGGATTGGGCATCCTTGGTCGGGAGCGCTGGCTCCAGCGGCGTGGCTGGCTGCGTGGTCGACGGCGCGGCTGCGGTCGCGGTCGGGTTCTTAGTTGCAGACGGTGCCGGCGGCGTTAATGACGTCGAAGTCTGGGGCATCCCCGCCGCATTTTCGACGAGGCCGCGGTTAAGAATCGCGCGGGAGGAAAAACTGTCGGTCCGGACCGCGGCGGCGGCGCCAAGGGGCAGCAGCAACACGAGGAAAGCGAGGATCTGGCCCGGACGCAATTTCGCGTCGGAGCCGGCGCCCCGCACGCCAAAGGCCATCCCGTCGGCTTCGTCTTCCGGCGCCACGACGACCCCTTTGGCGGTGAACAGAAGTCCCAGGGCGACGACCGGCAGCAGAAGTCCGGTGGCCAGCACGAGCGGCCGGTAGGTGTCGATCAGATAATGATTCAGGCGGCCGCTGAAGTAAAAATACAACAGCATGGCCGACCACGAGAAAAGCGTGATGGCGGGCAGCGTGCGGGCCAGGATTCGATTCAGGGTTTTCATCCGAGGAAGGCGCTAAGACGCACGCAAACAAGGCCGATGACCACCACCAAACCGAGTGCCAGCAACGCGATGAAGCGCTTCCGGAACACCAGCCGGTAGAGGAAGATTAACTTCACGTCGAGCATCGCCCCAAGCGTGAGGAACGCAAGCTTGGCCCCGAACGGAAAAGTGGTGAACGTCGCGGCGATGAACGCATCTGACGTGCTGCAAAGGGCTAACGAAAAAGACAGCCCCATCATGGCACCCGTGGCCAGCCATGGATTCTGCGCCAGCGGCATGATGCTCTCGCGTGGGACCGACGTGTTGAACACGGCGGTCAAGGCCGCGCCGATGACGACGAAGATCGCGACATCGAGGAAATCGGCCGCCCCGCGGGACAACGCGAGCCGGAGGCGACCGAGGAAGGTGGGCTCAAGTTCACGCTCGATCTCACCCAGCGTCTGGGCGGCTTCCGCGTTGCCCGAGTCGGCGACCGCCGGATTCGTCGAGGGCAGTGCCTCGGGCAGAGGTGCGCGCGAAAGCTGGAAGGTGTTTTTCCGGCGGCCGCCGGCGAGTTGGGCGACAACCTTGGGATCGAGAAATTGTTCGGCGCGCAGGCGCGAGACGATCAGTCCGACGGCCACGGCGACGAGGTAGACCAAGCCGGCGCGGAAGAGCATCATGCGCAAAGGCTGTTGCTGATTGAACGCCGCGTAGGTACTGAGCAAAACGACCGGACTGATAACCGGAGCCGACAACATGTAGGTTACGGCGCAGGAGGCGGGCAGGCCCTTGCGTATCAGCCGCCGGATCACCGGCACGACGCCGCACTCGCACATCGGAAAGATCAACCCGAGCAAGCCGCTCATCAGCATCGCCAGCAGCGGCGAGCGGGGCAGGAAGCGCGTCATCCAACGCGCGGGCACGAAGGCCTCAATTAACCCCGAGACGAGCGCGCCCAGCAACAGGAAAGGCAATCCTTCGAAGAGGATGCTGAGGAACGAGACCGAAAAATCCTGCGGGTCGAACGAAAAACGGGCCATCGGAGAGACGGGACCGTAGCACTGTCGCCGACCGACGCCAGCGGGCGGCCCGCGGAATCAGCCCGCGATGTGTTGCGCAAGCAACGCCGCGCCGACGATGCCGGCGTCGTTCTGCAATTGCGCCGGCAGGATCGGCACGGCCGTGAATTTCTTGAGAAACGGGAAAAACTTGTCGGCCTTCTTGCAGACGCCGCCGCCAATGATGAAAAGATCCGGCGAGAATAACGCGTCGAGCCGGCCGAGGTATTCGCCAACGTTGGCACCCCAACGTTTCCAGCTGAGTTCCTTTTGCTCGCGCACACGCTCGGAAGCGCGCTTTTCTGCATCCTTCCCGCGAACCTCGATGTGACCGAGTTCCGTATTTGGCACAAGGTTGCCGTTCAGGAACAGCGCGGACCCGATGCCCGTGCCGAGCGTCACCATGAGCACGACCCCGGGGACGTTGCGGCCGGCGCCGAAATGCACCTCGGCCACGCCGGCGGCATCCGCATCATTCACGACCGTGACGGGCAGGCCCAGCTTCTTCACGAAATGCTTGGCGGCGTCGAGATCGACCCAGCCCTTGTCGACATTCGCGGCGCTGCGCGTCACGCCGTTCTTCACGATGCCAGGAAAAGTGATCCCCACGCGATCGCCGCCGCCGAAATGCTCGACGATGGTCTTCACCACGTCGGCCACCGCGTCGGGCGTGGCGGGTTTGGGCGTGTCGATGCGATGACGCTCGTGTAGCAATTTGCCGCTTTCGAGGTCCACAGGTGCGCCTTTGATGCCAGTGCCGCCGATGTCGATGCCGAGGATGTTCATAGTGGGGGGCTTAGAGAACTAGGGAGTTGGCGGCGCGAAGTCAACCATCACGGCAGGACCAATATTCTTCCTCATGCGTGCGACGGGAACGCGGATTTCCACGGGCAAATCAATCTCGAATCGCTCGACCAGCGTAAATCCATGAATCCGATAGAGCTGCTCACCGGCGCCGGTCGCCACGAGCTCGAAGGCGCGGAAGCCGGCGGACACGGCCGCGACGGTGCAGGCGTCGAGAATCCGGGTGCCAAGTCCGCGGCGCGCCTGGCCCGGATGGACGAAAAACGCGCGAATCCGGGCGGGCGCGGTAGCCGGGTCGAGCAGCGGGTCGGGCCCGATCTTGGCCTGGTCGCCGCCAAAGAGCGTGCCGCGCCGGCTCCAGCCGCCGCAGGCCACCAAAGCGGAATCCTCCTCGATGACAAAGTAAGTTCCATCGTGGATAAGCTGCGTGTCCACGCCGAAGACGTGACGCAGCTTCGCCTCGATTTGCGCCGACGAGTAGAACGGCGCGCTCAGACCGCGCGCCGATTGCGCAATCAGAATCTCGAGCGAGGGGATGTCCTCGAGCGTGGCCAGGCGGAGATTTGCGAGCATCGTTCTGGAACAAATCGGCACGGAAAGAAGCAGGGATTGAAAAGCCGCGACAAATGGATTGAATCTAGGGAGCCTGTTGAAATACTGACATGACCCGCGTTGCAGTCGATTTTTGGCTTGGGCAAGGAGCGCGCGAAGCGGCTGGATCCAAGGCGATCCTGCCCAAGCGCGGCGACACCGCCCATGCCAAAAAGCGGCACAACCCGGAGGGCGAGCGTGGCTTGGGCCGTCTGCCTGCGTTGCTTGTCGGTCGCGGGGTCGATGGAACCCGCTCCCTCCTCGCGCCACCGCCCGCCAGCCCAAGCGACGCTCGCGCGGGCCATGCCTGTATTTCAACAGGCTCCTAACGAAACCAAATGCCTGCCGCCTTCAAAGATTATTACACCACGCTCGGCTTGTCGAAGTCGGCGACCGAAGTGGAGATCAAGAAGTCGTTTCGCAAGCTCGCGAGGAAATATCATCCCGACGTCGCCAAGGACAAGAAGACGGCCGAAGAGAAATTCAAGGAGATCAACGAGGCGAACGAAGTCCTGAGTGATCCAGTCAAGCGCAAGAAGTACGACGAGCTGGGGGCGAACTGGCAGGACGGCGGCGGCTATCGGCCTCCGCCCGGTGGCCGGGCGGGCGCGGGGCATCGGGCCGATGGAACGCCGGCGCAGGAATTTCATTTCGAGGGCACCGGCTTCAGCGATTTCTTCGAGCAGTTCTTCGGTGGCGCGGGCCGGCGCAACTATGGATTCCCGTCCGGCGAGCAGGAATTCACGGCGGACGGCGGGGCGGGCCGCGCCCGGCGCGGCGCCGACATCGAAGGCGACATCCTCGTCACGCTCGAGGAGGCGATGCTTGGCACCATGCGTCCAATCTCCATGCAGACCGCCGACCCACGCTCGGGCAAGGCGGAGACGCATTCGTTCACCGTGCGCATTCCGGCGGGCGCGACCGATGGCCGGAGAATTCGCGTGCCCGGGAAAGGCGCAGAGGGCACGGGCGGGGGCGTGGCGGGCGACCTTTACCTGCGCGTTCGCCTGGCGGCGCACCCGGATTTCCGCCCGCGTGGCGCCGACCTTTATTACGATTTGGATCTGGCGCCGTGGGAAGCGGTGCTGGGCGAGCAAGTCATCGTCCCCGGCCTCTCCGGCGCGATCAAGGTCCGGATTCCTCCGGGCACCGCAAGCGGCCAGCAACTCCGCGTGCGCGCACAGGGCCTGCCCATCGGCAAGAGCGGTGATCGCGGCGACCTGTACGTGGTGTCCAACATCCAGATTCCGACCGAGATGACTGACGCGGAGCGGGAACTTTGGGAAAAACTCAAGGTGGCCTCATCGTTTGACCCGCGCAGCGATTCCAAGACATGAAATACGGATCGCACCTGCCCCCATGAACCCGAATGTGCCCGATGACTCCGCGGCGGCGAGCCGTTACGCGATCGAAGCCGTCGCCGAGATCACGCATGTCTCGCGCCGGCTGATCGTCGTGTATTGCCAGCACGGACTGATTTCACCGGTCGCCACACCGGAGGAGAGCGGATGGCTCTTTGACGAGGAGGCGATCCACCGGCTGCGCCACATTGAACATCTCCGCACCGAATACGGCATGAACATGGCCGGCGTCCGGATGATGCTGGAGATGCTTGGCGAGCTCGAACAATTGCGGGAGGAAGTTCGCTTCCGGCGCGGAGGATAAGCAGAAAGGAAGAAGGAACCCGCCGTTTCGAATGACCGCCAGCACGGCCAAGTTTTTTCTTCCTTTCTCCTTGCTCCTTCTTCCTTGAGTCTGCGGCCTAGCATTCGCCTATGAAATCCGATTTGGAAGGGAAAGTCGTCGTTGTCACCGGTGCCTCGGGCGGCATCGGGTCGGCGATCGCACGGCGCTTTGCCGAGGAAGGCGCGCGCGTCGTGCTGCATTACCACCAGAATCGCGCCGGAGCCGATGCCCTGCAGCAGGAGCTGGGTGTGGCGCAAGCCATTGTGATTCGCGCCGACCTGACCAAGGAATCTGACGTGATCAAGCTCTTTGCCCAAGCGGTGAAAAAATTTGACCGCATCGACACGCTCGTCGCGAACGCCGGGGCCTGGGAACCGCGCGACGTGCCACTACAGGACATGACCCTGCGTCAGTGGAACTCGACGCAGTTGGGCGTGCTGACTTCCACTTTTCTGTGCCTTCGCGAGTTTTTCCGGCTCGTCGCGAAACAGAGACGCGGGAACGCCGTCCTGATTTCTTCGACCGCCGGCATCTTCGGCGAAGCCGGGCACGCGGATTACGCGGCGGCCAAGTCGGCCATGGCATTCGGCCTGACGCGCTCGCTCAAGAATGAAATCGCGCGCCTCGCGCCGCACATGTCGACGTATTGCGGCGGCCGCGTGAACTGTGTCTGTCCCGGCTGGACCGTGGTGCCGCGCACGGCGGGAAAACTTCGCGACAAAAGGAATGTGAAACGCGTCGTCGCGACGATGGCGCTCCCGCAGATCGCGCGCGCGGACGACATGGCGCACGCGGTGGTTTTTCTTTCGTCCGATACGCTCGCCCGGCATCTCACGGGCCAGACGATGGTGATCGCGGGCGGGATGGAAGGCCGATTGCTGTGGGAGCCGGCCGAAGTGGACACGGCCATCGTGTAGCGCGATGCGCTACGCTCCGAGTGACGAATGCAGAACGAATGACGAAGTCGGCATCTCGCTTGTTACTTTTGGCTGTTAGCAAATTCGGATTGGAATAACCAAATGGGCAGGATTGAATGGTGTTTCGCCATCGGGAATTCGTTCTGGCCACAGGTTTATTCATTAGTCATTAACCAGCGATCCAAGCGAAGCTGACGAACCCTTGGCCGCCGCGCCGCCGATGAAAATCACCCTCTACTTGGAAGTCATCTCCTCCTGGTGCTACTGGGCCGAGCCGGCCTGGGCGGACTTGAAGGCGCGCTATGAGGGTCGGGCCGAGTTCGGCTGGAAGATTGCGCTGATGGACGCCTCGGGTTTTCCCGTCTCCCGCGAGCAATGCGAGTGGTTTTACCGGCGGAGCGGGACGGGTCTGCGCTCATCGTTCATGCTGAATTCAGATTGGTATGAGGAGGGCGTGTCAGAATATCCGGCGCCAAATTTCGTCGCCGAGGCCGCGAAGGATTTCGGGATCATCGACGATCGCGCGCGACTCGCCATCGCGCATGCCGCGCTGCGGGAAGGGAAGAAAGTTGCGCGGTGGGAAGTGTCCGCGGAAGTCGCGGCCCGCGCAACGAGCCTGGACGCCGCGAAATTGCTCGCGCGCGCGAGGTCGCCGGAGGTGGAGGCTCGCGCCCGGGCAACCACCGCCGAATTTCACGCCCTGCAGGTGACGCAGCGTCCGACCTTCCTGCTCGAAAACGCCATTGGCGACCGCGCCGTTTTTTCTGGTCTGGCCAACGCCATACCGATCGCGGCGACGATTGACGCGATGCTCGCTGATGCCGCGGCGGTGGCGTCGTACACCGTGCATTTCGGCGGACCACCGCCGAAGTAAAGGAACAAGGAGAAAGGAAGAAGAAAGACGGCGTCGAACGCGGCGGACGATCACTCCCCGCCTTCTTCCTTTTTCCTTGTTCCTTAGAGATTTATCTCGAGCGGTGGCCGTTCCTTCCACGCGCCGCGGGTGAAATCGGGGAAATCGATCGCGTCGCCGCGCCGGGCCACGCCCGATTCGCTGAGCGGGGTGACGGCGCTCCACGCCGCGGCATCGTACACGTCCTGATCGAGCGGCAGGCCGGCGCGCAGGCACTCGACGATGCGCCATTTCATCACGTAATCCATTCCGCCATGGCCCATCCCGCCGCCCTTTTTCGCGGCCACCTCGCCCACCTTGCGCCAAAGCGGGTGATCGAATTCCGCGAACCATTTCGTGAGATCGGTCTCCCATTTGTGCTCTGGGCTGCGGCCTTCGACGTGGATGCGGTTGGGGAATCCGGCGAAGACGCCGCGGGTGCCCTGAACCAGATTTATGCGGGAATACGGGCGCGGACTCATCGTGTTGTGCTGGACCATGATGGTCCGACCGAGCGCGGTCTGGATGAGGCTGGTGTTCAGGTCCCCGCAGATGTATTTCGCAGTCCGACGCGGATGATTTGGCGGGAACTCGCGGGCGGCGAAGTCGGGCATGCCGAGCGACGGGCTGCTCATTGAGGTGAGGCGCGTGAAGCGATCGCCGCGATTAACGCCGAGACACTGCGCCACGGGTCCGAGACCGTGCGTCGGATAGATGTTGGCGTCGCGCAGTTCATGCTCTCGCGTGCGCCACGACCCCGTGCCGCGCTCGACCTGTTTCATTTGAAAACGAAGATCATGAATGTAGGCGGCCTCGGCATGCAGCAACTCGCCGAAAATGCCTTCGCGGCAAAGGCGCAGCACCATCAACTCCTCCTGCCCGTAGCAGCAGTTCTCCATCATCATGCAGTGTCGCTGCGTCGACTCCGCCGCGTCCACGAGCTGCCAGCATTCCTCCAGTGAAACCGCCGCCGGCACCTCGATGAAGGCATGCTTCCCCGCCCGCATTGCGGCCACCGCCTGCGGCACATGGGCGCGCCACGGGGTGCAAATCATGACGGCGTCGACGTCGTCCCGCTCCACGAGCTTGCGGTAGGCCTCCGCGCTCGCGCCGGACATCGCGGCGGGGCGGTGCTTCGCCTTTTCGAGCATGTCCGCGGCGCGCTTGAGCACGATTGGATCGGTATCGCACAATGCCGTGACCTCGCAGTGTTCGAGCTCGATGAGTTCCTCGAGCTGGCTCGTGCCCCGGTCGCCCAGCCCGATGAGGCCCCAGCGAATCCGCTCCATTCGCGGCGCGGCGAGCCGGGTGACCGCCTTTGCCCCGGCGGCGCGGGGCGGCTCGGTGGCGGCCCGCAGGCGCTGGCCGACGGCGAGGATGCCGCCGGCTGCGGCGAGAATGGATTGGAGGAAGCGGCGGCGGGAAGGAGGGGGATGCATGGGGAAGGGGCTTGGCAGCATGCCAAGGCCCCGCGGGTCGGACAAGGCGGGGCTGGACGGCGTCTTCGGTCAAGAAAAGTCCTTCGCATGACGCGCAAGACAACGTGGCGAAAGGACGCGAGGTGCCTTATCATCCCCCCCTTCGCGTCCTTTCAAGCGGGCGGGACGCGCGCCTATGAAACAAGATTTTACCAAACCGGAGTATTACTTGAATCGCGAGCTGAGCTGGCTGGAGTTTAACGCCCGGGTCTTGGGCGAGGCGGCCGATTCGACTCAGCCGCTGCTCGAGCGGGTGCGCTTTCTCAGCATCTTTGGCTCGAACCTGGATGAATTTTTTGAGATTCGGATCGCCGGGCTGAAGCAGCAGATCGAGCACGGAAGCACGGTCGTGGGCCCAGACCATCTGACGCCGGCGGACACGTTTGCGGCGGCCCAGAAACGGGCGCACGAGCTCGTCGGCGAAGCCTACGCCGTTTGGAACCGGGAACTCATTCCCCGCCTGGCGAAGGAGGGAATCCATTTTTACCGCACCGTCGAACTGCCTGCGACGACGATCGAGTGGAGCGAGAAATACTTTCGCGAGGAGATCTTTCCCACGCTAACGCCGCTGGCGGTCGATCCGAGCCATCCGTTTCCGCAGCTCTCGAACAAGAGCCACAACCTGATCGTCGCGCTCAACCGACCACACGACGGGCTGGCGTACGCGATCGTGCAGATTCCGAAGCTGTTCCCGCGGCTGCAGCGCATCCCGGACGCGGCCGCGGAACCACTCGGGCCGGGCCGTCACTATGTGTTTCTGCAGGGCATCATCCGCCGGCACATGGCGCTGCTTTTCCCGGGCCTCGTGGTCAAGGAAAGCCATGCCTTTCGCATGACCCGGAACAGCGACCTCTACATCGACGAGGAGGAGGCGGAGAATCTGCTCGAGACAATCGAGGACGAATTGCGCCGGCGCAGCAAGGGCAACGCGGTGCGGTTGGAAATCGCGGCCGCATGTCCGGACGAGATTTCGCGATTTCTGCTCGAAAATCTGGAACTTGGCCCGGAGGATCTTTACCGCCTCGATGGCCCGATCAATTTTCTGCACCTCGAGTCGCTTTATTCCAGCGCGGAATTTCCGCGCCTGAAGGACAAACCATTCCAGCCGGTGATGACGAGAGCGCTCGCGGGCGGCCCCGACATCTTCGATGTGCTGCGGCGCCAGGACGTTTTACTGCATCATCCGTACGAAGGCTTCGGCAGCGTTGTGGAACTGGTCGAGAAAGCGGCCGACGATCCCCGGGTGCTCGCGCTCAAGCTGACGCTGTACCGCACGAGCGTGGATTCGCCGATCGTACGGGCCCTGATCCGCGCGGCGGAGCAGCACAAGCAGGTGACCGTGCTGGTGGAGCTTAAGGCGCGCTTCGACGAGGAGAACAACATCCGCTGGGCGCGCGCGCTGGCGGAGGCAGGCGTGCACGTGGTGTACGGGATGGTTGGACTGAAGACGCACTGCAAGATGATGCTCATCGTGCGGCGGGACGAGGATCGCGTGCGGCTCTACGCGCATCTCGGGACCGGCAATTATAACAGCAGCACGGCGCGGTTTTACACCGATTTGGGTCTGCTCACCGCCAATCCCGAGATCACGGCGGAAGTGGGCGCAGTCTTCAACAACCTTACCGGTCTCTCGGAATTTCACGGCGGCCGGAAATTGATCCTCGCGCCCTTCGAGATGCGCGATCGTTTTCTCGCCCTCATTGCGCACGAGCGCGATCTTGGTCCGAAGGGCCGGATCATCGTGAAGTTTAATTCACTCGTGGATGAGCGCACGATCGCCGCCCTCTACGCGGCCGCGGCCGCGGGCGTCCAAATCGATCTCATCATCCGCGGGATCTGCTGCCTTCGTCCGGGCATTCCCGGGGTCAGCGAGAACATCCGGGTGCGAAGCATCGTCGGCCGCTTCCTTGAGCACAGCCGGATCTACTGTTTCGGCAACGACGGCGATCCGCTGGTGTATCTCGGCAGCGCCGACTGGATGGGCCGCAATTTTGATCGCCGCGTCGAGGTCGTGTTTCCGGTCGAGGATCCGGGTCTCCGCGCGCGGATCACGGACGAGATTCTGCCGGCGTTCCTGAGCGATAACGTCAAGGCGCACCTCCTGCGCAACGACGGGCGGTACGAGCGGGTGCAGCGCCCGCCCAAGACGAAAACGCACCAGGCCCAGCTGCACTTCCGCCAGCTCGCGCGCGCGCAGCCGGCGCGCGTCGCGTAGCATTTCGGATTTCGGATTGGTCGAGTGGCGAACGGTATTCAGATTCTGGATTCGACAATCGGGTTGCGCTCGGCATGAGTGGGCAGATGCAAATTTGGCGCTTTCTGACGGTTCGGATGCGGACGATTCTAGAATCTGCAATCCGCCATCCGCCATCCGCAATTGTGGTCTTCTGCGCCCTGGCCCTCAACGGCTGCGCGACGGGCGGGGGAACCCTGGGAGCCGGAGATGCCGCGGCTCGCGCGGCCATGCGCCAGGCCATCGCCAACGAATCGCCGGGCGATTATTGGATCGGTCGCCGCTACTACAACGCCAATTACAAGTTCTGGGGCTACATCCGCCGTCCGCAGCAGCCGTGGAAAAGCGCGCAGATCGTGGTCCTGAATGAGCAGACCAAATTTGCCCCGGATCGCGCGCTCAACCAGCTCGGCGTCGACAACAACAGCGAGTACCGGATCAAAGGTCGATTCACCGGCGAAACCATCTACGAATCGGCCAGCAACCGGTTCTATCCCGAGTTTGTGGCGACGAATTTCGAGCTGAGCAACGCGAATCCGGCGACGATTTTCGAGCCCGGTTACCGGGCTTCGCCAACGGAAATCATGACGCCGGACGGCTGAACGCTCCGGCCTTTCACCACCGCGCCTTTAGAGTTTCAGGAGCTTGATCAACTCAGGCACCACGTCGTTCAGGTCGCCCACCACGCCGTAATCCGCGACCTTGAAAATCGGCGCGTCCTTGTCCTTGTTGATCGCGACGATCGTCTTCGAACGATTCATGCCGGAGAGGTGCTGGACCGCGCCGCTGACCCCGATGGCGATGTACACGTTGGGGGCCACGCTCTTGCCGGTTTGGCCGACCTGATCGGAATACGGCCGCCACCCGGCATCGACCACCGCGCGGGTGGCGCCGACCGCGGCGCCGACGCAGCCGGCGAGCGGTTCGATCAACTTCGTGAAACCTTCGGATCCGCCCATCCCGCGGCCGCCCGTCACCACGATGCTGGCTTCGTCGAGGGACACGCCGCCGGTCGAGGCTTTCGCTTGAGAGAGGACTTCTACGCGATTTGCGGCCTCGTCGATCGGCAGTGCAATCGTCGCCACCTGGCCCGCGCCGGCGGCCGGATCGGCCGGGCTCAGAATATTTACCTTCACACTGATCACAACCGGCAGTCCCAGCGACCGGATGCTTTCCGTGACGCGCGACAGATAGGTGAAGCGTTTCGCGCCGACGGTTGCGCCGTCGCTCTCCACCTCGATGACGTCCTCGAGCAATCCGGCTCCCAGTCGGATGGCCACGCGCGGGGCGTACGACAGTCCGCTGCGTGAAGCCGACAGGATCACCGCCTTGGCGCCGAGATCCGCCGCAGTTTTGGCGACGGCCGCGGTCCAGACGTCGGCCTTGAACGGTTCATAGCCGGCGTCCTCGCAGAAATGGACGTGCGACACATAGCCCGCCATCTCGGTGGCGGCCGCGGCAGCGCCGGGACCGAGCAGAAGCGCGTGGATCTCATCGCCGATCGCGGAAAGCGCGCGCGCCGCCGTGACGATTTCCCGCGCGCTCGGGCGTAGCTTGCCGGCGTTGAGTTCGGAGACGAGCAGGATCATGGGGAATGATTGGTGAAGCGTTGGGAGTTAAGCGTGATGAGGGGGAGGCGACTCAGATTACCTTCGCTTCGTCGCGGAGGAGGGTGATGAGTTGCTTTGCGGTTTCGGGGCCTTCGCCGGATAGAATCTTGTTCAAGCGCGCTTTCACCTGAATGGCTTCGCTCGCGATTTTTGTCAGCGGGGCGTGGGCGGCATAGTCGGCCAGCGTGGCCTTGCGCAGTTCCTTGCGCTTGGCCTTCATGATGTTCGGCAGCGTCGGGTAACGCGGCTCATTGAGTCCCTGCTGCGTTGTGATTACGGCGGGCAGCGAGAGCTTCACGGTCTCGTTCCCGGCATCCGTGTCGTGCGTGGCTTCGATGGTCGTGCCGGTGAGGACAAATTTCGTCGTCCAGTCGAGGTGCGTCCAGCCGAGCGCCTCGGCCAGCGCCGGCCCGAGCGCGGAGCTGTCCCAGTCCGCCTCCTTGCCGCCCACGAAAACGAGATCTGCACCCTCCTTTTTCACCGCATCCGCGAGCACTCGCGCCTGCGTGATGACGTCGAGCGCTTCGTCGGTTTCGATGTGGATGGCGCGGTCGCAGCCGATGGCGAGCGACGTGCGGATGGCCTCCTCAAATCTTCTGGGCCCGAGCGCGAGGGTAAAAATCTCCGCCGTGTGCCCGGCCTCGCGGAGGCGGATGGCTTCCTCCACGCCGTATTCATCCATGCCGTCCATGACGAAAGTGACGCCGGCAAGATCGACCCCGCTACCGCTCGTGCGGATGCTGGCTTCGGCATCGGGAACCTGCTTGAGAACGGTGCAAATTTTCATGGGGAAATCCAAGGTTTGGCCACCGAGGCACAGAGATCAAAGAGGAAGAGAAGGTGGCGAGGCTAAGTGGTTGATCAACCCCCTCAGATCCTGGTGTCCTCAGTGCCTCTTTGGCTGATTCATTTCAGCAGGCTGCGGGCGATGACGACGCGCTGGATTTCGTTCGTGCCCTCGTAGATCTGGTTCAGCTTCACGTCGCGCAGCAGCTTTTCGACGGGGAAGTCGTTCATGTAGCCGTACCCGCCGTGGATTTGGATGGCCTCGCCCGCCGCGGCGAAGGCGACATCCGACGCCCGGCATTTCGCGATCGCGCTGGCCTGGCCATGGGAGCGATTGTTGTCCACCAACCAGGCGGCGTAGAGCGTCTGCAACCGGCTCGTGTCGAGACCCATCTTGATGTCCGCCAGCTTGAACTGGATGGCCTGGAAATTCGCGATCGGCTGGTTGAAGGCGTGGCGCGTCTTCGCGTACTTCACGCTTTCCTCGAGCGCGCGCCGGGCCACGCCGACCGACCCGGCGGCGACCGTGATGCGCGTGCGATCGAGCGTCTTCATCGCGATCTTAAAGCCGTCCCCGGGTTCGCCGAGGATGTTGGCACGCGGCACGCGGACATTTTCAAAAATCATCTCCGCGGTGTAGCTGCAACGCTGGCCCATTTTGCCGTGCAGCTTGTTGTGCGAGATGCCGGGCACGTCGGCGGGCACCACGATGGCCACCGTGCCGGTGTGTTTGTGCTCGGTTTCCATCCGGGCGAAGACGACGTACAGCGCAGCGACGCCTCCGTTTGTGATCCACATCTTGGTGCCGTTGAGGACCACGTCGTCGCCGGCGAATTCCGCCCGGGTCTTCAACGCCCCCGCGTCGGAGCCATTGTCGGCCTCGGACAGGCAGAATGCGCCAAGACCCGTGTGGAGAAGTGGAAAGAAGCGTTTCTTCTGCTCGTCGTTACCGGCGATCTTGATCGGGACGATGGCGAGGTCGGACGCGAGAATAATCGTGTCGAAGCCCATGCAGGCATAGCCGAGTTCCTCGCCGATGAGAACCTCCTCGACGAGGCCGAGGCCGAGGCCGCCGTATTCTTCGGGGATGGTGATATTGAGGAGACCGAGGTCGGCGGCTTCCTTGACGAATTCCGCCGGATAGGATTCTTCGCGGTCCCATTTCGCGGCGTTCGGGATGATGCGTTCGGCGGCAAACTGCCGCGCCATGCGCTGCATTTCCTTTTGTTCAGGGGAGAGGTCGAAATTCATCGTCAAAGTCCGGGGATGGTGCCAACGGAGGTCTCACACGGAGCACACGGAGGCACGGAGGGGAAGGAGGTTTATTTGGGGTCGATTGGGCACTTTCGCAAGTCTGGGGCTTCGCCTACCACAATTCGCTCGATGTTTCCCCTGAGTAACTCACCGCCGAAGTTGATGAGCAAGCCGACAGAGAGGTTTGCCAGTCTGAGGTACGTCTGGACCTGCTTGCGATGGATCGAGGACAACTTCTCAACGGATTTGAGTTCGACAAGAACCAGCCCATTCACAATCAAATCCGCGCGAAATCCCTCTTCGAACGATTTTCCGAAAGCTCGAATCGGAATGGGCTTTTGTCGTTCGACCGCAAAACCTTCCGCCTTTAACAAGTCCGCCAGCACGACTTCGTAGACCGATTCGAGCAATCCCGGTCCCAGTTCGCAATGCAAACGCAGTGCCTAATCCACGATGATCCTGGAGATTTGATTGATCTCCATTTCTTCCTCCGTGCCTCCGTGAGCTCCGTGTGAAAACTTGGCCGTTCACCCCGCGAGTCCCAGCTTCGCCTTGGTCTTGCGTAGGTTTTCGGCCACGAGCTCGGCGATATCCATGATGACGGGCGCGCCTTCGCGGCCGGCGCTTTCGCTGCTTGCGAGCATCGATTTACAAAACGGACAGCCCGCGGCGATCGTCTTTGCACCGGTCGCCTCGGCCTCGCGGTAACGATTCTCCGCTACCTTCATCGTCCCCGGCTCCTCCTCCTTCCAGAATTGCGCCCCGCCGGCGCCGCAACAGAACGAATTGTTCTTGTTTCGCGGCATCTCCGCGAACGTCGCGCCCGCCTTGCCGCCGCCGGTCAGGACCGAGCGCGGCGCCTCGTACACTCCGTTGTGCCGGCCGAGATAACACGGATCGTGGTATGTAAATTTCTCGTCCAGGATCATCTCCGGCAGTTCGCCCGCGGCGATAAGTTCCTCGATGAGCTGCGTGTGGTGGACGACCTTGTAGTTCCCGCCGAGCTGCGGGTAATCGTTCTTTAACGCATTGAAACAATGCGGGCACGTCGCGACCACCCTTTTGGCTTTGTTTGGATCCAGCTTCTCGTCGAGGAGCGTCGCGTTGAGCGTTTCGACATTTCCGGTGGCGAGCGAGTGATAGAGGTATTCGTTGCCCGCGCGGCGGGCCGGATCGCCGGTGCAGCCCTCGCTCTTGCCGAGGATGGCGAAATTCACCTTCGCGTGGTTCAGGATCTCGGCGAATGCCCGCGCGGTCTTTTGCGCCGAGGGGTCGTACGAACCCGCGCAGCCGACCCAGTACAGCACCTCAAAATCCGGATTCTCCGCGACCGTCGGCGCCACGGTGTCGGCATTTTTCCATTCCTCGCGTTTAGCTTGCGCGATGCCCCACGGATTGCTCGTGCGTTCGAGATTGCGGAACGCGTTGTTGAGCTGCTGCGGAAACTCGCCCTTCGTCATGACCGCGTCGCGGCGGTAGTCGATGATGTCGGTGAGCTGTTCGCAGCCGACCGGGCAAACCTCCACGCACGCACCGCACGCGGTGCACGCCCAGAGCGCGCTTTCGCTCATCACGAATTCCATCACGGGGCGCGAGCCGATCTTTTTTTCCGCAAATTCCGTGCGAATCGCATTCAGCTCATAGCGCTTGTTGATTTCGATGGCTGAGGGCGCGAGCGCCTTGCCGGTGGCGTGGGCTGGGCAGGCATTCGTGCAACGGTTGCACTGGATGCACGCGTACGGATCGAGGAGCTGGGTGAAGCGCAGTTGCTCGAGTCGCTCGACCCCGAATTGCTCCACGGTGTCGTCTTCGAGATCGAGCGGTTCGAGCGCGCCAAGCGGCACGGGCGAGCCGTCGACGTGCCGGCGCTCGAGGGCAAAGCGGGCGGGCGCGGCGAAAAGGTGGATGTGCTTGGAACGCGGAAAATAGGGGAGGAAAGCGAGGACCAAGCCGAGCGCACCCCACCAGCCGATGTGCCATCCGATGATCCGATTGGGGGCGTGGCCGATGACGTTTGCGATCAGGCTGGCGACGGGCTGCCACGGATCATTGTGCCCCTCGGCCGCGAGGAGTGATCCCGCCGCCAGCATGCGGCAGCCGACGTGCAGCAGGATGAAACAGCCAACGATGAGCGAGTCACGCCGGATGCCGCCCGCGGTGACGCCGGGATGCAGCAGGACCGTCGGATTGAACTTCTCCAATTTCGGATCCTCCGCGGCAAAGCGCCGGGACAGCAGATACGCCACGCCGATCAGCACGAGCGAGCCGAAAACATCCGCCCCGAGCCGGAACAGACCGCCAAAAATGCTCGCGTGAATCGGCGCCAGCACCTCGGCCGGGACGTAGCCCTCGATGAAGTCGACGATATTCACCAGCCCGTAGAAAATGAAACCGTAAAAGACAAAGCTGTGGAAGAAGCTGACGACCGGCCGGTCGCGGAACACGGTCACCTGCGTGATCGTACGCACGATCGCATCACGGAGCCGCGCGACGGGGTGATTCGTGCGGGGATAGTACGTCGTCGCGCCGCGATTGATGACACCGATGACCTCGCTGAATCCGAGGTACGCGTAGTACAGCGAGGCGATGAGGAGGACGGCGAAAAGAAACTGCTCCGGAAGGGTCAGCATGGCGGGGAAGGGTTGCGCGCTATGTCGCCGTTCGCCACGTCGAAAGGCAAGCAAATCCCGAACTAGCCGCGTCCGCGCTCAATCCCACGGCAGATCGTCGCGTCCGGCCAGCCGGGCGGCGAGTTCCAGGGCCACGGCCGGCCCCAGCGAGAATCCATGCGATCCGCCGACGAGCGCGTAGGCGTCGAGATCGGGGACCCGCCGGAATTCCGGCCGGCGGGCAGGCGTGAGCGCTTCCCATGCGCCCCGCAGATTTCCGCATGTCTTGCCGAGATTCAGGGTGGGCAGCGTGAAGGCCGGAATCGATTCCATTCGGTTCACGAGGCGCGTGATCAATTCCTTGCGGAGGCCGACGTTTACCCCCATCAACCGTCCGCCCGTGGGCTTGTAACCATCGGGATCCGGCGGAAGCGCACTGGGGATGACGAGCGCGCCGTCGAGGTGCGGGCGGAAGGTGAAATCGCCCGTCGAGACCACGGGACAATCCAGCGAACCGTCTTCGGCCAGCGAAAAACCGGGCGCGTGATCAATGCGCGGGAACTGCGCGTAATAGCGCTGAAATGGATTGAGTTCACCGAGCTGGTGCTCAATCAACGCGCCGGTCGCCGCGCCGCCGGCGAGGATCAGCATTCCCGTCTGCACCCGGGTCTGTCGCGCCGTTTCGATCTGCATCCGGTTATTGATCGTGAGGCGATCCAGCCGCACCTCGCCGGAGCGGTCGATCGCCGCGCGCGCGTTGAGGCAGAGATCGGCGCCGAGCGCGACGGCGCCGTGACCATAGTGCAACGCGGCGGCCTCGGCGTTGCCGTAACCACCGTCGGGATCGACCGCGAGCCACGCGTCGTCGTCGAACGTCACGAATTTTTCAACCATTGTGCCGCGAAACTCCGCGGCCTTCGCCAACCGGAATGCAGCCGGGTCGGCCCGGGCGATTTCGACGCCAGACGGCTCCGACGTGACATAGCGGACGCGCGAGAAAACGTTCTTGAGGGCAACGCTCACGCCGCTTTCGTGTTGGAAATCCGCCAGCACGGCGCTCCACCACCGGGCGCGTCGCCGGTCGCCCTCGTCCGGAAAGAAGTGATGATGGAGGGCGGGGGAGAAATGGGTCTCGCCTTCCTCGCTCGGAATCCCGCCCTGCTCGACGACGAGAACGCGGCGGGCCGGTGCGAACTTGCGGAGGTAAAACGCCGCGGCGAGACCGAGCACGCCGCCGCCGATGACGACGATATCGTAGCGGGATTGCGGCAGCTCCTGGTCGGCGCGATTGATGACGTGGCCGGACATGGGTGCAAGCATCGCTTGCGGAATGACGAATGACCACCGCCGCGAGCGGCGGAATGACGAATGACGAAACCAGAATGACGAACGAATGACGAAGAGGCGTCGTCGCACCCTGGTTCAGGCCGGCGCAACAATCTATTTGTCAGATACTTTCATCGTCGCTAGGCCATTCGCGATTGCCATTCGTCATTCGTTCGGGTTTCGTCATTTTGATTTCGTCATTCGGAGCGCCGCGCCGCGACGCGATGCTCGACATCTCGCTTGGATCCGCTTAGCTACAGCGTTTCTCCGGTTTTCCCCAACTCCCGTTCCGTTATGGCCGTCTACAAAGCTCCCCTCCAGGAAATCCGCTTCCTCCTCGAAGAGGTGCTCGACTATCCGGGCCAGGTCGCGTCGCTGGACGCGTACAAGGATTTCGACCTCGAGACGGCCATGGCGATCTTCACCGAGACCTCGAAATTCTGCACGAATGAGATGCTGCCGCTGAACGCGAGCGCGGATCTCGAGGGCCTCAAGTACGATCCGGAAAAGAAAACCGTCACCACCCCGAAGGGCTTCAAGGAGCTCTACAAGAAGTTCAACGCTCAGGGGATCGTGGGAATCTCGCAGCCGGTCGAGTTCGGTGGCCAGGGCGCGCCGGCCGTGATCGGCGCGGTGCTCAACGAGTTCCAAGTTTCGTGCAACCAGTCGTTCGCCATGTGCCCCGGGCTGAGCCAGGGCGCGATGCATGCGATTCACAGCCACGCCAGCGAGGCGCTGAAACAGCAGTACATGCCCAAACTCGTGACCGGCGAATGGAGCGGCACGATGTGCCTGACCGAACCGCAATGCGGCACGGATCTCGGGCTGAGCACGACGAAGGCGGAAGTGCATGGCGATCACTGGAAGCTCACGGGCACCAAGATTTGGATCAGCTTTGGCGAGCACGATCTTTCCGAAAACATCATTCATCTCGTGCTCGCGCGCCTGCCCGATGCGCCGGCGGGCATCAAGGGTATCAGCCTGTTCATCGTCCCGAAATTCCTCCTGGACGGTTCGCGTAACCCCGTCTTTTGCGGTGGCCTCGAGCACAAGATGGGGATTCATGCGTCGCCGACGTGCGTCATCAATTTTGAGGGCGCGGAAGGGTGGCTCGTGGGCCTGCCGCACAAAGGCATGCAGGCCATGTTTACCTTTATGAACGGAGCCCGGCTCGAGGTGGGACTGCAGGGTCTTGGCATGGGCGAGGTCGCCTACCAGAACGCGCTGGTGTTCGCGAAGGAACGTCGTCAGAGCCGGTCGCTGAATCCGGCCAAACGCGACACGTCGGCGGGGGCCGACCTCATCCTGGTGCATCCGGATGTGCGCCGCATGCTGCTCAACTGCAAGGCGTCCACGGAAGGCATGCGCGCGCTGGCTTATTGGACCGCGCAGCAGCTGGACCTGAGCTTTCATCATCCCGATCCAGCCGTGAAGGCCGACGCGGCGGACATGGTGGCGTTGATGACGCCGGTCGTAAAAAGCTACCTGACCGAGCGCGGCTTTGAAAACATCAGCGACTGCCTGCAAGTGCTCGGCGGCAGCGGCTACACCCGCGATTGGGGCATCGAGCAGTTCCTCCGCGATTCCCGCATCGCGATGATTTATGAGGGGACCAATCACATCCAGGCGCTCGACCTCGTGGGCCGGAAACTGCCGGTCGACAACGGGCGCATGTACCGTTCGTTTGGATCGAAGGTCGGGCGGTTCCTCAAGCAGAACCGGGAAGACGCCGCGCTGCAGGAATTCACCGAGCCGCTCGCGAAAACGCTCGAGCTGCTCAATGGCATCACCATGGAGGTGGCGATGAAGGGCATGACCGATCCCGAGGAAGTCGGCGCCGTCGCGTCCAACTATCTGAATTTGTTCGCGCTCACTGCCATTGCATGGATGTGGTGCCTGGCCGCAAGGGCGAGCGTCGGCAAGGATGACGCCTTCCATCGGGCGAAACTCAAGACCGCGCGCTATTTCTTGAGCAACGTGCTGCCGGAGACACGCGCCCTGGTCGCCTTCATCAAGGCCGGCAAGGCGCCGATGATGGCATTCGAAGCGGACGAGTTCTGAGCAAGGGCCATCCGCCTCCCGACGCTCTGGCTGCCTTGCCTTTGGCTCTCTCGTACATGGGACTTGACAGCCGAACCCGCATATCGATGCTAGGGCCGTGTGCCGAGTCTTATGAAAACGAATTTGAATCGCCACCGCCTGGTAATTTTTGGCCTGCTCGCCGCGTTTGTCGCAACGGGGTCCATGCACGCTTTGCGCGCGCAAAACCTGCTCGTCAATCCTGGCTTTGAGGATCTCAGCGGTTTGTCACTCGGGCAAACCACCTTCCTGAATAGCAACGGGTATCTGACGGTCAATCCGGGCGATTCGACCTCGCTCCGCGGTTGGTCGGTCGTGAACAATGTCCTTGCTACGCCCGGGTCATCGAATCTCGACCTTGTCACGAATACGTTTCTCGTGCACAGCGGCACCCACGCCATCGATTTGGTGGGAACCGCTGCGGGATCGGCCTTGGGCGAGATCCAGCAGACCGTGACCCTGAACGCCGGCACTTATGTCCTTTCGTTCTTTGTGGGCCATTTCGCGGGTACGGCGGACGCTAATCCGTACGCCACTGTTTCCATCTCAGGCGGCGCCCTCCTCAGCCAAGGCATCACGCTTCCGTCGGCGTCCGGCATATTCCAGCAGGTAACCATTTTCTTCAACATCGCGACGACGGGAAACTACACGCTGGATTTCAGCGCCTTACGGGAAACCGCGAGCAATTCCGGGCTGTACTTGGACGATGTCTCGATCATGGTCCCCGAGGCGTCGACGATCTGGATGGCAGGCATCACGCTCGCGCTGGTGGCGCACTTTTCTTGGAAGCGGCTCCGCGTGGCGCGGACCTAGCCGAGGTTGATCACGAGCGCCCGGGGTTCGGTCATGTCCTCCATCGCGTAGCGCAGTCCTTCGCGGCCGTGGCCGCTGTCCTTCACGCCACCATACGGTAGATTCTCCGGGCGAAACGTCGGCCCCTGGTTGATCATCACGGCGCCAACCTCGAGCTCGCGAAACGCCTGGTAGATCCGTCCCAGGTCCTGCGTAAAAACGCCCGCCTGCAGGCCGTAGGCGGATCCATTCACTTGAGCCAGCGCGTCTTCGAATGAGTCATAGGGCTCGAGCGCGATAACCGGCCCAAAGATCTCCTCGCAGCTCATCTTCACGCCCGCGGGCAAGCCGTCGAGCACGATCGCCGGAATCACGGTGTCGTCCTTGCCCACGCGTAAATCGGTCAGCAATTTCGCGCCGGCCTTGAGGGCTTCATCCGTCCACGCGAGCACGCGATCGCGCGCGCCCGGATCGATCATCGGCCCGACCACCACGTCGCGCTCCACTGGATTTCCATGCTTCACGCTCGTCCGGACATGCGCGAGAAACGCAGCCTTGAAGGCCTCGAAGATCGGCCGCTCCACGTAAAGTCGCTGCAGGCTGATGCAGGCCTGGCCGGCGTAGTTGAACGCCCCGGCCGCGAGCGTCGGGATCGCTTTTCGCCAGTCGGCATCCGCGTGGACAATGGCGGCGGCATTGCCGCCCAGCTCGAGGGCGACCTTCTGTTTGGCGGCTTGGGTCTTTAGTTTCCAGCCGACTGCGGCGCTGCCCGTGAACGACAGCATCCGGACGCGCGGGTCCGCGAGCACCTGGGGGACCAATGCCGGATCGAATTGCAGGACGTTCACCTGGCCCGGAGCCATCCCGGCCTCGAGGAGCAATTCGACGAGGCGCAGCGCGACCGACGGCGTTCGCGGAGACGGTTTTAAGAGGACGGTGTTTCCGGTCGCGATGGCGGGTGCGAGTTTGTGCGCGACGAGGTTGATGGGAAAATTGAAGGGTGAAATCGCCAGGATGATGCCGAGTGGAAAACGATGCACGTAGCCCTCGTAATCCCGGCCAACCGCGCTCGCCGCGAGATTCACGCCGGTGCTGCCCGACTGGGTGAGCACTTCCGCGGCGGCGAACTCAAACGTCTGGATGCATCGCGCCACCTCGGACTCGGCCAGCGTGATTGGCTTGCCCGCTTCGGCCATGACGAGTTCGGCGAGATCGGCGCAATGCGCGCGGATGAGCCCGGCGGCACGCTGCAATATGCCGGCGCGCTCGAACGCCGGTTGCCGCCGCGTGATGACGAAAGCCTTCTCCGCCGCGTCCAGGGCGCGGCCGATTTCCTCTGGTTCCGCCACGCAAAAGCGAGCGAGCCGCGTGCCGTCGTACGGGTTACGGACGTCTTGCGTTTGCGTCGTCGCGACGCGTTCACCACCAATGAGCAAGGGCAGCGGAGTCATACCTGCGAACATAACGAGGGATTGCCGTCCGGCGAATCCTGGTGTTCGTCTCGGGGAAGTCACGATTGGCGGGACGCCCGTTTTTCACTACCTTTGACGGCACGGCTTGCGATGAAAGTTTACCTCAAGACATATGGCTGCCAGATGAACGAGCGCGACTCGGAACAAGTCGCGCGCGATCTGGTGGCGCGTGGCTATGAGATGACGCCTCGCGCGGAGGACGCCGATGTGGTGCTCCTCAACACCTGCAGCGTTCGTGACATGGCGGAGCAAAAGGCGCTGGGGAAAATGGGCATGGTCGGTGCGCGCAACCGGGCGCGCCCCGAGGTCGTGTACGGATTTTTGGGCTGCATGGCACAGGCACGCGGGGAATCGCTCCTGACCCAGGTGCCGCATCTCGATCTGGTCGTCGGCACGCAAAAATTTCATCGCGTCGCCGATCACGTGGATGCGGCCGTGGCCGCGAAGCGCCGCCGCCGCGTCGAGTCCGGCGCAATCGATGATCTTCGCTTCTCGGTCGTCGACGTGGCGGCGGAGGCTGGCTCGCAGAACACGATTCGCGAGCATGCGCTCGCCGCCCGCCAGGCAACCGCATTTGTTTCGATCATGCAGGGCTGCAACATGCATTGCACCTATTGCATCGTGCCGCGAACGCGGGGGGCGGAGCGCGGCCGCCCGATCGCCGACATCGTGGCGGAGGTGCGCTCGCTGGTGGAGCGGGGGGTGAAGGAAGTGACGCTGCTCGGTCAGATCGTGAATCTATACGGCCGGCATGAATTTTCGAAGACGGCCGACGGCCGCAGCCCGTTTGTCCAGTTGCTCGAGGCGGTGAACGCCGTCGATGGACTAGAGCGGATTCGTTTCACCTCGCCGCACCCGATTGGCTTCCGACGGGATTTGGTGGAGTCGTTCGGGCGGCTGGAGAAACTCTGCGAGCACGTGCATTTCCCGCTGCAGAGCGGGTCAAACCGCATTCTCAAGGCGATGCACCGCGGTTACACCGTGGAAGGCTATCTCGATCTCCTCGCCGGGCTGCGTCGCGCGCGACCCGGCATGGCTATCACCACCGATGTCATCGTGGGTTTCCCCGGCGAATCCGCGGAGGATTTCGCCGCGACCTGTGCGGCGGTCGAGACGGCAAATTTCGACAACGCGTTTGTCTTTCGCTATTCGTCGCGGAAGGAAACGCCCGCGGCAGAAATGGACGCGCAGATTTCCGAAACGTTGAAGGACGAGCGGAACCAGGAGCTGCTCGACGTCGTCAATCGGCTCGCGCGCCGGCACAGCGCGGCATGCGTCGGGCGCGACCTCGAGATTCTGTGCGAAGGCCCGAGCAAGACGAACCCGCACCGCCTCTCGGGCCGCACGCGCGCGAATAAGATCGTGGTATTCGAGGGCCGCGCGCGACACATCGGCGAAGTTTTCGACCTGCGCATCGTGCATTCGAGCGGCTTCACGCTCTACGGCGAGGCCACAACCACGGACGACGATGCGATCGCGACGGTGGCGTCGGCACCGGCGCTGACTGCATGAGTGGGCGAACGTCATCCGCCAGACTCGACAAACCGGACATTTCGCGCTCCCTTGGTGGCTGGTCTTCGATGCGCCGGTGTCACCGTTTCATTTTTTTGTTTTTGGCAGGCCTGTTCGCGGGCCTGACGACCCTGCTTCCCGCGGAGCCGCCGGACGCAGGATCCAAGGGCCAGACCAGAAAGGCAGTGTCCGCGAACGCGACGAAAAAGCCGGGGGACGCGGCCGCGCCAATGCCGCCGGGAAAGACGGGCGCGGATTTGATGCTGCAAATGGCGTACGCGGCCTACGAGGCGGGCAATCTTTCGCTCGCGCTCGAAAAACTGGACGCGGCGGACAAGCAGGCTGCGAATGGCGCCGAGAACGCCAACCTGCGCGGCGCGATTTTTTTGCGGGGCGACCAGTTTGCAAAAGCGGCCGAGCAGTTCCGTCGCGCCGTCAATCTGGATCCAAGCCTCTGGGTGGCGCGCTTCAATGTCGCCGAGGTGCCGTTCCGGCAGAAGGATTTCGTGGCGGCGCGGCGCGCATTCGAAAATCTGGCATTTGAGACCGACCGCTACAAGCTCGAGGCCGAGTGGGAGCTGGTGCAATACAAGCTTATCGTTTGCGCGCTGTTGACGGGTGACGCGGCGGACGCCCAGAAGCGCTTCACGCGGCTGCGATCGAATCCCGCGTCGACGGCAAAGATCTACGCGCAGGCCGCGCTCTCGTTCGCCCGGAACGATGCGGCGTCGGCCAGCAAGGTGCTCGCGCTCGCCGGAACGCCTGGCAGCGCGGCGTTGAAGGCCATCTATGCCGATGCGCTGGTCGCGGCGGGCTGGCTCGCGCCGACCGCCGCGCCGAACATGGCGTACGATCCGACCGCGGGACAACGCGGCGGCCTGCGCGTCCGGGGCCTGCCCGTGCCGCTGCTTCCGCCGGCGCTCGACGTCGATTTGCCCAAGGGCAGCGGCAGCTCGCTCGCCGGCGATTCCGCCGCGCCGATCGATGAACTACCGTTGTCCAAATTGCCCGCGGCCGATGTCGGTACGCCGCCGGCGAAGACACCACCAGAGGAAAATGAAGCGGGACCGAAGGCTTCGCCGGCGCCCAAGGATTCGTCCGAGGTCCGAGGCAGGACCGAGTGGCGATTCGCGGAGAAACGCGCGAGCGAATCCCAATGGATCCGCGCGGCGAACGAGGGGGCGGACGCTTACGCCGCAAAGGTTCGCGAGGCACAGGCGAAGTTGAAGGCAAGGGATCTGGATGGGGCTTCGCAACTTCTCGATGAGGCGATCGCGCTGAACTCAAAGCCGGCCGAAGCCCTGAATTTGCGCGGGGCCCTGGAGTTTTACCGCGGCAATTACCGCGCGGCCGAAGCCCTCTTCCGCAAGGCTCTGGTGGCGGATCCGGCGAGCTGGCCGGCGAGATTTGACCTCGCGGAGATCGCGTTCGTGGAGAAGGAATACGCCCGGGCCCGGGGGCAGTACGAAGCAATGTTGGGCGGCACCAGCAACACGAAGCAGCCGGTCGAGCGGGAGCTGCTGCAATATAAAATCGTGCTGACGTTGCTGCTCGAGGGCAAGGTGGCCGCGGCCGAGAAGCTGGCCGACCGGCTGCCCCTCGCTGGCCAGACGCCGGCTTGGTATTATTCGCGGATCGCCCTCGACGTTTCGCAAAAACGCTTCGAAAAAGCCGCGCAGGCGCTCGGATCGGCGGAACAATTTTATCCCGCGTCGCTCAACTTCATCTTCGCCCAGTCGCTGGAAAAATTGTCGATGCTCCCGCTGCCCGCGGCCGTCCCGCCGACCGCGGCGGCCCCCGCCGCAGCGCCGAACCCGACCCCGCAGGACGAGGCGCCGGTGCGGGCCGACCTGCTGCCGCCCCCCATCGCCGACGTCACGCCCGCGGTTGAGTTGACCGAGTCGGTCTTGGCGCACACCGAGGCGCAACTGCTCGAGGAAATCGTCGGTGGCCGCGCCGTCGCCTCGCCCCCGGCAGCAAAGGCCGCGCGAAATTTGACCGCCACGGCCGCGGTCATGCCCACTCCCACGCCGGGGGCCCCGGTCGCGCCGGCTCCGTCCGTGGCCGCGTCACC
>JANXRG010000008.1 GCA_025353105.1 Verrucomicrobiota bacterium | reverse complement strand
CACGCCGACACGGGCGATTTCGTCATCGTCGTGAACTGTGAGAAAGTCGTTCTGACCGGCAAAAAGGAAACGCAGAAGACGTACACGTCGTTCTCGGGCTTTGTCGGCGGCCACAAGTCGGAGACCGTGCGCGCCCGTCGCGCCCGTCATCCCGAACTGCTCGTCGAAAAGGCCGTCCAAGGCATGATCGCCCACACGCGTCTCGGCCGCAGCCTGCATCCGAAACTGAAAGTCTATGTCGGCTCCGACCATCCCCACACCGCGCAACAGCCGGAAGTGGCGACCGTTGACTAACCGTTTCCCCGCGATTTCATGAGCACCGAAACACCCATCATCGCCACCGGCCGGCGCAAGACCGCCGTCGCCCGCGTGACCATGTCCCCCGGCGAGGGCAAAATCACGATCAACAACCGCAGCTTTGAGGATTACCTGCCGTCGATCCAGTTGCAGAACACCGTGCTCAAGCCGCTGGAAATCGCGAACGTGGTGAAGAATTTCAACTTCGTCGTGAATGCGACGGGCGGCGGCATCGCCGGTCAGGCCGGCGCCATCCGCCTCGGCATCGCCCGCGCACTGCTGGTGACCGACCCGACGTTGCGTCCCGCGCTCAAGGCCGAGGGGATGCTGACGCGTGACTCCCGCATGAAGGAGCGCAAGAAGTCGGGGCAGCCCGGCGCCCGCAAGCGCTTCCAGTTCTCGAAGCGTTAATCGCCCCGCTCAAGTTTTCCGGAAAGGCTGCGCCGCAAGCGCAGCCTTTTCTTTTGGTCCCGCGACCGGGAGTATGCAAATTTGTCGCAACCAGCGGCCCGGAACCGGGTTCCTCGATCAGTCGCCTGACTCATTCCAAATTTGTCCAAATGAAATCGTTCCGTCCCTCCGTAAAACTCCTTTTCCTCGGGCCCGGCCTCGCGCTCGCCTCCCTCGTTGCCTTAGCGCAGTCGCCCGGGCCGACCGCCCCGAACGCGGGAAATCCAAATGCGCCGCAGCGCCCGTTCTTCGGCGGTGGCCAGCGCTTTCAAAATGGAGGACGCTGGGCTGGCCCCAACGGCATGCGCCCCGGCAATGGCATGCAGAATCCCGCCCGCGCGGCCGCCATCGCGAGTCTCTCGCCCGAGGATCAGCAACGACTTCGCTCCGCGCGCATGGCAGCCATGAATGATCCGCAAGTGCGCGCCGCGATGGCCAATCGCCAGGCCGACCCGCGCGCGTTCCGGATGGCCATGCGCGAGGCCATGGTCAAGGCTGACCCGTCGCTCGCGCCGACGTTCCAAAAGATCCAGCAGGCCGTCCAGGAGGCCCACGGAGCCAATCTCCAGAAATTCCAAAAGCGTCTGGGCTTTCTCTCCGACGACGAGCGCTCCTCTCTCATGAAATCGCGCCAGGCGGTGCAGAATGATCCGGCCGTCGCGGCGGCGCGCCAGCAGCGCGATGCCACCACGACACCCGAGGCGCGGCAACAGGCGGAACGGGTCTACCAGCAGGCGGTCCAGGCGGCGATGATTCGTACAGATGCCAAGGTTGGGCCGATTCTCGACAAGATTCGCCAGCAGCGTGTGGCGCAGCCGCCGAATGCCGCGCCGGCTCCGTCCGCGCCTCCGATCCCGCGCTGAACCAACGATTTGGTGGTGGGGTGTCCGGGCTGCGTGGTGACGTGCCGCGCAGCCTGGGCCATTTTGAATTCCGCGTGCTGACACCTTTCGGTGCTTGCGCGCAGCGAAGTCTGCGCCTTCCGTGAGCTCCCCTCATGGACCGACCCGTGACTCCTGACGACATCCGCCGGTCTAAGCTGGAGCGCCGGAAGCTCGCGTGCCTCACGGCCTATGATTATCCCACGGCCCGGCTCCTTGATGAAGCGGGGGTGGACGTCATCCTCGTCGGCGATTCGGTGGGCATGGTTGTGCTCGGCCATCCGGACACCACGCTCGTCACCATGGCCGACATGCTGCATCACACGCGCATTGCCGTGCGCGGGGTGAAGCGCGCCCTCGTCGTCGCGGACCTCCCTTACCACAGCTACGAAACCCCGGCGCAGGCGCTGGAGAACGCGCGACGCCTGATGGACGAAGGCGCCGGTGCGGTGAAGCTCGAAGGCGGCGTGAGCCGGCGACCGCAAATCGAGACCATCGTTTCGGCCCGTATCCCGCTGATGGCCCACATCGGCATGCTGCCACAAAATGTGCGCGAGGAAGGCGGATACAAGCTCAAGGGACGCGATGAGGCTGGCATCGTCGCGCTCATCGAGGATGGGCGCGCCGTGGAGTCCGCCGGCGCCTTTTCCGTGGTGATTGAAATCGTCGCGCGCGACGCCGCGCAACGCATCACCGCCGCGCTTGGCATCCCCACGATCGGCATCGGCTCGGGCGAACATTGCGACGGGCAAATCCTCGTCACGCACGATCTGATCGGCCTCTTCCCGTGGTTCACCCCAAAATTTGTCCGGCCCGAGGCGCAGGTCGGCACGGTGATCCGCGACGCGGTCCGCCGCTTTGTCGATCGCACGCACGCCGGCTGATCTTCCGCTCGGCGCGCCGCTTGTCAGTCGCAGGCTGCTCCGATACCGTTCCGCCATGAACAAACCCGTGGTCGAGGCCCAGATCCGCGCCGTCATGCCGACGAAGGACGGCTGCGCGGTATTTCTCGGCAACAAGGAGAAGGTTTTCATCATCTTTGTGGACCAGGGCATGGGCGCCGTGATCACGATGTTCATGCGCGAGACGCCCAAGGAACGCCCGCTCACGCACGATCTGATGGCGAACCTCCTGATTGCGTTCGGTGCAAAGATCGAGCGCGTCATCATCAACGCCATCGTCGAGTCCACCTACTACGCGCGCGTCATCCTCAGCGTCGAGAATGAGGTGACCGCGCAGCGAAAAATCGTTGAGCTCGACTCGCGGCCCAGCGACGCCCTGGCGCTTTCGATTCAGCAGAAGGCGCCGATTTACGTGTCCCGCGACGTCTGGGACGAGGTCGACGACATGACGCCGCAGCTCCGCCAGATGGAGGAAGGCGGTTTCGAAATCGAGTGACAAGCGGCCCTACGCCGCGCGATCGATTTCCGCGGGTCCGGGCGCAACCGGCGGCAGGTGCTCCTCGGGCTTCGCACCGTGGAGCGATCCGAAACGGCGCAAGGCCGGCCACGTCCACGCTGCGCCCAGCACGACCAGGAGCGTCCCGATCCCGCCGCCCACGACCGAAATCACCGGACCAAACCATTGGGCGGTGATGCCACTCTCGAATCCTCCGAGTTCGTTCGAGGCGCCGATAAACATGCTGTTCACCGCCGAGACGCGACCCCGCATCTGGTCCGGGGTCATCAGTTGAATCAAAGTCTGGCGCACGACCACGCTAAACATGTCAGCCGCACCCAGCACGAAGAGCGCGGCGAGGGAAAGCCCGATGTTTCGCGACAAGCCAAACACGATGGTGCCCGCGCCAAAAATGGCGACCGCCCACAAAATCGTTCGTCCTGCTTTTTGAATTGGCGGCAGGATCGCGATCGCGATGGCGGAAAGCACGCCGCCCATGGACGGCGCGGCGCGCAACCAGCCGAGGCCCACCGGACCGACCCCGAGGATGTCCTTCGCGTAGATCGGCATCAGAGTTGTCGCCCCGCCGAGAATCACCGCGAACATGTCGAGCGTGATCGGCGCGAGGATCATCTTTGTCCGCCAGACATAGCGGACCCCGGCCGCCAGCGATTCCCAACCACGAACTTGGGGCGAAGGCATCGGATCGGGCGGCCGCGCGACGAGAGACGTTGCGACCAGACAGCTGGCGCACATCACCGAATTGATCAGGTACACGGCGGTCGCGCCGTGGGTCAGCGCGATCACGAAACCACCGAGCGCGGGGCCGATGGCGGCCGCGGTGTAAAACGAATTTGCGCCCCAGGTGACGGCGTTCGGAAACAGCGACAGCGGCACAATTTGCGGAATCAGCGCCGAATTCGCCGGGTAGTGCAGGGTGCGCGCGATGCCCGAGATGAGCAGCACCGCGTAAATCCATTTCACGTCCACCGCGCTCGCGGACATCCACGCGAGCGCCAGCGCCACGAGAGAATGGAGCGACACGGCGACGAGAATCAGCGTGCGACGATTGAAGCGATCGACCGCCTGCCCCGCAAACAGCGACAGCAGGAAAACCGGCACAACCTGCACCAGTCCAACGAACCCGAGCGCCTGCGCCGAACCCGTCCGCTCGTAAATCTGCCAGCCGATCGCGACGCCTTGCATCATGCCGCCCAGGCTCAACAGCGTCCGTCCGCTGACGTAGCGCCGGAAGGAGCGGTGGCGCAGGGCGGCAAACGGGTCGCGGGACATCGGGGAAGCCGTGAAAGTCCGGAAAGCCCCCGCAGCGGCAAGAAGAATCTGCGCGCCGGGCTTGCGAAACCTATCCCTTTGCGTCCCAATTCCCCGCATTCTTCCGTTCGCGGCGCTTGACCGGGTCTCCTAAAGCGGAAACGTTGCCCGCAGGTGAATCTATCGGCCAACGTGCGCGGCGATCCCCCTGCTCCCACCCGGCGATCCGCGCAACCTAATGGGGCGTGGTCGGAGGTGTTGGACGCAGACCGGCAGCCGCGCCCCCTTTACCAATCGTTGCTCGCGCGGCTCGAATCGCTGCCGCGCGCCGAGCTGCGGCTGCTCGACCACCGCATGGAAGCGACGCTGCGCGAACTTGGCGCCGCTCCGGGCGGGAAGGCAAACGGCAGCCACGGCTGGACCTGCGACTTGCTACCGCACCGGTTCGAGGAGCAGGATTGGGATAGCCTCACGCGGGGACTGCCCCAGCGCATGAAAGCCTTCGAGATGTTTCTCGCGGACGTGCACGGTTCGCGCGAAATCCTGCGGTGCGGTGCCATCCCGATTGGTTCCGTGCTGGGCAGTCCCTTTTTGCAACGCACCGCCGTCGGGCTTCCGGCCACGCGGGGCGCATATCTGCATCTTGGATCCATTTGCGTCAAGCGCAGCGCGAACGGCGAACTGCAGATTAGCAGCCAGCATTTCGGCCGCGTCCACGGGCTTGCCCGCATGGTGCAGAACCGCCGCCTGCTCGCGCGGGTCGCGCCCGAATTGTTTCGGGACCAAGCCGTCGCCTCGATCGCGCATGCCCCGGTGGCACTGCTCGAAACGCTGCGCGGCGCCGCCGACACCGGCGGTTCCGAGCCCCTCATCGTTCTCCTCTCGCCCGGCCCGGCAAACCAATTTCACGCGGAGGACGGGTTTCTCGCGCGCCGCATGGGCATCCCACTGGTGCAGGGCGGCGACATGCTCGTGCTCGACGATCACGTTTATCTCAAGACCATCGCGGGACTCGAGCGCGTCCATGCGATTCTCTCGAGTGTCTCGGAGCGTTTTCTCGATCCGCTCGCCCTCGACGGCTCTTCGGAGATCGGCGTGCCGGGCCTCGTGCATTGCCTGCGCAAGCGCACGGTCGCGTTGGTGAACACCCTCGGCAGCCAGCTGGCCGACGACCGCAGCCTGCTTTGCTTTGGTCCACGCATCATTCGCTTTTATCTCGGTGAAGCGCCGATCCTATCGACCATTCCGACGCTCTGGCTGGGCGATCTGGACCAACGTGAAGTCGTGCTGGCCAGCCTCGGCGAATACCGCATCCTGCCGCTGCACGGCGATGCCCTGCCCGGAAGTCCGCAAGGCCAGCTGCCCACCGAGCCGGAGGAGAATGCGTTGCGCCAGGAAATCCGGCGCGCTCCGCATTTGTTCGTGGCCCAGCCGCTCGCGCAGGGCGGCAGCACAATTTGCCTCGAGGAGGGTCGCCGCGTGGAACGCCGGCTCGATCATCTCATCTTCGCCCTGCGCCGCGGTGATTCGTTCGAGGTCTTTCCCGGCGCCCTCACGCGGATTGCCCCCGGCGGAAGTTTGTTCACCGCCAGCGCCCTCGGCGGCGCGAGCAAGGATTCCTGGGTCCCGTCCCCGCTCGCGGAAAAGCCCGCGGCCGCCCCTGAACCAAACCGGCGATCGAGCCTCGCGGCGCACCACCGCGCCCCGGGCCGCCAGGTCGTGACGAGCCGCGTGGCGGAATCGCTTTACTGGCTCGGCCGCTATCTCGAACGCGCGAACAACCTCGCGTATCTGCTGCAGGTCATCGAGACACTCGAGTTGGAGGAACTCAACTCGTCGGAGCGCAAACTTTACCGCCCGGTGTGGAACCGCCTCCTGCCGCCGCTCGAGGGCAGCAACCGTCGGAGCATCGCGAGTCGCCGCGAACGCTACCGCCTCGTCCTCGAGCCCGGCGAACCCGGCGCGCTCGTGAACGTGCTCAAGCGCGCCCGCCGCAACGCCGAGTCCGTGCAGGACATCCTCACGCCCGAGGTCTGGGGTGTCCTGGCGGAGTTGAACGCCCTGTTCGAACGGAACCGCTACAATGTCTCGCTCGATGATGACGCCGCCGCACGCGTGACGCGCCGGCTGGCCGAAGCGACCATCCGCGCGGCCGCCGCCTTCACCGGACTCGCCGGGGGGACCATGCTCGCGGACGACGCGTTTCGCTTCTGCCAGCTCGGCCAACAGCTCGAGCGTGCGATTCTCACCGCCAACGCCACCCTGGCCTGTCCGCGCGCGTTCACCTCAATACCGACGCGGGAAACTGAAATCGAACTGTCCGCGTTTCTCCGCCTGCTTGGCACGCGGGACAATTATCGTCGCATTTACCAAATCCGCGCGGAGCCCCTCCCCGTCCTCGAGCTGCTCTGGCAAAACGCCGAGGCACCCCGCTCCGTGCTGCGCTGCCTCGCAAAGTGCACCCGCATTCTCCGCGAGACGTATCCGGAAGACGATGGCCAGAGCATGGCGGCAAAACCTTCCGCCACGGTCGACGCCCTCGTGCAACGCCTGCGCAACCTCGACTGGCGCCACTTTTTCCGGCCGGTCATCACGCTCGCTCCCGACGCCGTTGGGGCCGAGGGCGAGGCGCCACCCGACGCGCCCAACACGGAATCGTTGCTGCAATTGTTGAAGTATCTCGCGCGCGGCACCATGGAAGTGCACAACGCGATCGCGGACTGCTTTCTCAATCATCAAGTCCGGCTGGCACCGCCGCGGCCGACGAGTCACGACGCGTTTGACTATGGAATTTGAGATCACTCACGTCACCAACTACGCCTACGAGCACCCGGCGGCCGAGGCGTATCTCGAGACGCGTCTCACCCCGCCCGATACATCTCACCAGACCGTGCTTCGGCGCGCGCTGATGATCGACCCACCCACGCCGACTTCCGCTTACACGGACTATTTCGGCAACAACACCGAGTTTTTCTCGCTGCCCTGGCGGCATCGTTCGCTCGCGGTCGTCAATGAACTCGTCGTGCGCACCCATCCGCAGCCGGTGCCCGAACCCGGTCTCGCCGTCGCCGTCGACGAGGCGCGCCAAATTTTCGCATCCGCCCCGGAGCAGCACTACGACTACCTTCAAGCCACCGATGTCGTGGGCCGCCACCGCGAGGCACACCAGTGGTCACGCAAATTCCTGGTCGGTCGCTCAACCCTCGGCGAGGCGCTCCCCAGATTGAACCGCGCCGTGCACGAACATTTCGCCTACGAAAGTGGGTCCACCGAGAACTCGACGCCAATCGAAGTCGTCTGGAAGCAACGCCGCGGCGTCTGCCAGGATTTCACGCACGTCATGTTGAGCGTGCTGCGCACCGCGGGACTTCCCGCGCGGTATGTCTGCGGTTACATCGAGACGGACCCGCCCGCGCCGCGCCCCGGCGACACACGCCGCCGCCTCGTCGGCGCCGTGGCCACCCACGCCTGGGTCGAAGTCCTGCTGCCCGGACTCAAGTGGGTTGGCCTCGATCCCACCAACGACAAATACTGCGACGATCGGCACGTCGTGGTTTCGTACGGACGCGACTATTCCGACGCCACGCCGATCCGCGGTACGTTCAAGGGGGCCGGCCGCCAGCGCATGAAGGTGAAAGTCCTGGTCCGCCGCCGTTTGCGCCCGGCGCAATCGCCCGTCGCGCCGATCGTGGCCTAGGATCGGTTTCGCCCCCGCTCGACCATGAACCCCCGGATCCGGCTCCATCAGCTCTCGCGGTATGCGTATTCCAGCGCGGTCAGTTTCTCGCCGCATCTGCTGCGGATTTTTCCGCGCTCGGAGCCCGGCCGGTTTCTGCGTCACTTCGAGCTGCAGACCAACTCGGCGGCGGACGTGCAATTCCGCCGGGATTTTTTCGATAACAATGTCGCGCGAGCCTACTACCCGGAACGCAGCACGGAGCTTCTCATTGAATTGACCGCGGAACTTGAATTGCGCGTGGAGAACGCGTTTCATTTCCTGCTCGATCCGCACGCGGCCGAGTATCCGTTCCCCTACTCGGCGCGCGAACGCGAGCGCCTCACTCCATTCCTCGCGTCCGTGACCGGAAGCGACAAGGCGCCCGCCCTTTCGTTTTGGTCGCCACCCGCCGGACAGACCGGAACCGTGGCCCTGCTGCTGTCCCTGGTCAGCGCGCTCAACGAGCATATTCGCTACGAAGTGCGCCCGGATGGACCGTCGCGCGCGCCCGTGGAAACGGTTCAGCTCGGCGTCGGATCCTGTCGCGACACCGCGCGCCTGCTCATGGCCCTGCTGCGGGATCTCGGATTCGCCGCGCGGCTCGTAAGCGGCTATTTGTGGGAACCGCCCGGCGACGACGCCAACAAGAAACACGCGGATGGTTCCTTTCACGCGTGGACCGAGGTCGCCCTTCCCGGCGCGGGCTGGGTGGGACTCGACGGCACCAACGGCGTCTTTTGCGATCACCATTTCATCGCGTGCGCCGTGGGGCTCGACGCCGAGGACATCACGCCGGTCTCGGGAAGATATTTCAGCGACGCGCCAGTCGATTCGACGATGGATGCCACGCTGCGCATCGAATTGCTATGATGCCGACGTCCGTGCTCTCGCTCGCGGACGAGCTCGAGCGCCGGCTTGAGTCGCACGGCATCGTGCTCACGATGGGAGGCGAGCCGACGTATCTGCCGGAGGATTGCGCCAGCCCGGAATGGAGCATCACGGCGGTTGGGCCCACCAAGCTGAACTACGCGAACACGCTGGCCCGCGTGTTGATCGAGGATTGTTTACCCGGCGCGATCCCCATGTTTTCGCCGGGAAAATTGTATCCGGGTGAAACCAATCCGCGTTGGGTGGTGAACCTCTTGTGGCGGCGCCCGGGCGCGCCGCTCGCGCCGGTGCAGGCGGGCGGCCGCGCGCGCAAGCCCACCGGCACCGCGCTCGCGGCAATGAAGGAAGCGGTGTCGGCGAAGCTCGGCGTGCCCGGCAATTTCTGGTGGCGTGCCGTCGATCCTAATGCGCCTCAGCGGCCGATCTGGGTATTGCCGCTCGACCACGATCCAGTTCGGGGCGGCTGGCACAGCGATTCATGGATTGCGCCCGGCCGCACGAAACGGCGACTGAAATTGCTCGCGGCGGACGGCCCGTCCGGCCTGCGCCTGCCCTTGGGCGAGCTCCCGCCCGAGGCGATGCGTCGCGCGATCGTACTCGAGACTCGCGACGGCGCGGTCCGATGTTTTCTCCCGCCGCTGCTGCACGCGCCTTTTCACGCCTTGCTCGGCATTCTCACCGCGGAACTTACTTCGCACGGCTTTGCCCGACCGGGGCATCACGCGTTTGAAGGCTACCTGCCGATCGACTTGGATCCGGGTTGGGGGCGGCTCGGACTCACCGCCGACCCCGGTGTGCTCGAGGTAAATTTGCCACCTTGCGCCACCTGGCGCGAATATCACGATTGGCTAGACGCGCTCGAGGCCGCCGCGCTCAAGTCCGGTCTTCGGTCTTGGAAACTCGACGCCTTCCGCGGCGCCCAGGCCGGCACCGGCGGCGGGAATCATCTGCTTTTTGGGGGCCCGCATCTCGAATCCAATCCGTTTTTTCGGCGACCGGGCTGGGTCGCGTCCATCCTGCGCTACTTCCAAGCGCATCCCTGCCTCGCCTATCTGTTCACCGGTTGCTACGTCGGACCGTCGTCGCAGGCGCCGCGGCCGGATGAATCCGGGCGCGACCTCTACGATCTCGAGCTCGCCTATGGCCTTCTGGCCTCGCAGGATCCCGGCGATCATCGCGCATTGATCGGCGAAACCCTCCGGCATCTCCACACGGACTTGTCGGGGAACACCCACCGCAGCGAGATCAGCTTCGACAAATTCTGGGATGCCGGCCCCGGCCCGCGCCTTGGCCTGATCGAGTTCCGTGCGATCGAGACGATGCCGCGCGCTGAGTGGATGGCGCTAACCGCGCTGCTGTGGCGCGCGATCCTGCTCCGCGCGCTTGAGGTCCCCACCGCCAGCACCTTAGCCGCGAATGCCGCCGCGCTGCATGACGCCTTCTTTCTACCGTCCAATCTTTGGGCAGATCTCGAATCAGTCCTCGCGGACCTGCGCGCCGTCGGACTGGATTTCGGCGACGCGGGCTCGGCGATTTTTCGCGAAATCTGGGAATGGCGGTTCCCGACGATGCTGGAGGCGGACGGCGTGATCATCCGCCGGGCTTGTGAGGGCTGGCCGCTGTTGTGCGAGACGCCGATTGAAGGCGGATCGACCAGCCGCTTCGTCGACACCTCGATGGATCGGCTGGAAGTCGCGTGCTCGTCAGTCAGGCCCAATGGGACGGAGATTTTGATCGATGAACGGGAGGCGCATTGGCTGACGTTTCCGCACGGGGTCACCGGTTTCGGACTTCGCTATCGCCGAACCGCGCTTCACCCCTCGCTGCATCCCGGTATCCCGCCCCAAATGCCGCTTTACCTGGAAATCCGAAATGGTGAACGCGCGCGGTATTTTCGCCTCGACGCGGACCGGCCGCGATTCGCAGAAATCGACGTCACCGAGTTTCCCCGCATTCGCCCGCGCGGTCCGTGCCGGCGCGCGTCAGGCGAGATGCTGACGTACGATTTTCGGTTGTGATTTCGGTCGTTGGTCGCGGCGAAGGCGCCGAGTAGATGAAGCAACCACACAATGACCTGCAGAATGAAAGGGCCGCGTTGTTTCAGATGACCGCATGGTATGGCTGCGAACTGTTGGTTATCTGTAACGGTGTTTCTTTTTCTTCAGGAGAATCGAACTAAGCCAACGTACCCTCACGCGATGCCGCCGCGCTCGCTGCGTTCGGCTGACTTCAAAGCTGCTTCACGCCGACGGTGGACGGGGCCGGGCATCTCGCTACGATTCGCTGCATGAGAATTGTCTTCGCGGGGCCGCAGCTGGGGGCGATCTCCGATCTGGCGGGGGCTTTGCAACGACTTGGACACGAGGTCGCCGCGATTCTTCCGTTCGATGACGCCGCGGCCGGTCGGACGCGACCGACGCGCGTGCAGATTCCCATTGCCGTCGGTTCCCAACGCATCGTCGGCGAGATTCTCCAGGCCAGCGGTCCGGAAAAACTTCCCTGTTATCTGGTCCGGACGATCGAACCTCTACCGCCCCACTCCGCCGAGCGCGGCGTTTTCCATTCGCAGCTCGTGGTCGAGCTGGCCCGGCGCCTCATCCCCTCGCCGGACGTGTTGCAACTCTGCGGCTGGGAAACCGCCCTCGCGCCGGCCTACATCCGCCAGTCGAATCTTCCGTTCCGCACGGTGCTCGACGTGCGCGGGGTCGAAGCGCAAGGCAGCTTCGACGGCGCGGATTTTGGCCTCACCGGTTTACCAACCGGATTTTTCTCACCGGGTGGCGTCGAGTTCTTCGGTCGCTTGAATTTTCTCAAGGGCGGACTTGTGCTCGCAAACGCGTTTTCGGTAAACAGTCGCAGCACCCTCGCCGCATGGCAGGGCGAACCCGCGGGACGCGGAGTGAGTGCCGTGCTGGCGGAGCAGGCGCACAAATGCGCCCCCGTGCTTTTTCCGGAGGACGCCGACGCCTGGGATCCCGCCACCGATTCGCTTATCGCCCGGAATTTTTCGCTCGACGAACCCGGGGGAAAAGCGGCGTGCCGCGCATCGTTGCTGGCCTCCGTGGGACTCGCGAAGACCACGCGCGGTCCGATCGTAATCCTGAATCGTAATAAAGCGGAGCCCGACGACGGAGTGCCAGCGTCGGTTCTGGATCGGTGGCTTGCGGCCGATGGCCGACTGTTGATCCTCACGCCGCGGGAGGTGGAATCGGCGGACCTTGAAGCCGCGGCCCGGCGGTCGGCCGCGCACCTGCGCATTGTGCGGCAACCCGGTGATGCGATGATGCGCTGCGCGATCGCGGGCGCGGATTTTCAATTTTTTCCCGGGGTGCCGACGGCGGAATTCGCCACCGCGGCGTGGCGGGCCATGCGGTATGGAACCATTCCGCTGGCGCGCGATCATCCGGGGCGTTCGGATCTTTTCGACGACAGCGCGCTTTCGACCGACCGCGGCGAGGGTCTTACCTGGTTCGTGGATTCATCCGCCGCGCTGTGGGACACGCTCGGACACCGAGCGATGGAAATTTTCCGGAATTCCGATCGTCTCGAAGCCCTAAGACTCCGGGCGATGAAACGAGCGGCGAGCGTCACGATGACCAGCGTGGCCGAAGCGCACGTCGCGCTGTACCGGCGGCTCGGCGTGGAATGAGCGCTGCGCGGCCGTGCGCGTGGAACGCAACCTCCGGGCGCGTTGGCAGAAACTAATGCAACCCGCGCCCGCGGGCTGCCAAACCCATTGCCATCGTGCCCGGAGGTGAGATCCACCTGCGTCCAACGCCGACGGAATGTCGCACCCGCCCCCCGGCCTCAGCGAGGCCGGCTACAATGATCACGCCCTAGCGCAATCGCACCGACACGGGCGTGTCGTCGACGCCGCTGGCCCCCGCGGCGCTGCCGGTCAGTCGCAATGTCTGTTTCAACTTTCCGGATTTCCGCGAAGCGAGCAACGCCACGGCCGGTTCGCTTTCGAAGGCCGGACCGGCGTCGAACGTGAATACCGCCGCGTCCACGTCCCAGCGTTCGCTCGTCGCGCCCTCGATCGTGAACGCCGTCTTTCTTATCCGCACTTCCCCGCTCACAACCTGCGGATCGCGCCCGGTGCCGCCGAAGCGCACGTCGGGCTCAAATTCGCCGCTAAAACCCTCCGCTTCGATCTTGAGTGGCTTCGCCGCCACGAGATGCAAATCGATCTTGCGATCACCCATCCAGCCCGCCGGCCCAAAGACCGCCGTCGGCAGCAGCATCCCGGCGCGCAACGAAAGCGAATCGCCCGGCTGCGCAGAATCCACCGCCACCAGGCGGCGCCACATCCTGGACCCCTCCACCAATGTCACCGTACCAGTCACGCCGAGCGCGTTGACGGGTCCGGTCACGCGGCAATCGATCGCCGCGTCAGCATTCATCGTTTGGTCGTCGAGCCAGGCGACCTCTTTGGTCATAAGCGCTAGGTCCACACTCGTTGGTGCAAGGTCGGACTCCCAACTCACCGCACCGGAAAATTGAAAGGGCGCGCCCATGACTTCGCCGCTGCCGCCGGCGACGCGCACGCTGGCGGCATCGAACGCGAAGTCACCCTCGATCTTCGCGAGCCCGGGCGCATCGGTCGACCACTCCACTGCGCCCCCCTTGAGCTTGAGCGATCCCGCGACCAGCGGAGATTTGCGCGAACCGGTGATCTCGATGCGGCCAGTCGCGCGACCGTCGGTTTGCTTGAGCGCACTGAAGAAGAACGCGGCGAGATCGAGCGGCGCATCGTTGCCTTCCATCCGGAGCGAAATCGGACGATCGGGATCCAGGAAGCGCCCCTCCCTCCAGGCCCGGCGATCTTGAATCCAAGGCACCGAGCCGTCCGCCTTGAGGGCGTCGCGTTTGCCCTCACGCAGGACGAGCTGGCGCAGCGAGAGGCTGGTCGGTGAGTATGTGCCCTCGACCTGCAAATCGGTCGGCCGGGCGAACGTGCCGCGCGCGTTCGCTCGTTTTGCGGAAAATTTTTCCACCGCTCCCTTGAACGCGCCGCTGTGCGTGCGGCGGGTTCCATCGCCGCTCCATTCGAGCCGAAGCGTGCCGGCGAGCGGGCCGGGGACGAGCGCGCCGACGTACGCGGTGGCGTAGCGGCCAAGATCCGCAATCTGCGCCTTCAATTCCGCGTTGTAGCGCCCGGAACCGAGCGGCTGCCAGGTTCCCTTTCCGGTGAAGTAGTCGCTCTTGCCCGAGGTCGCCTGCAGGTCAGTGATCTGCACCTCCTCACCTTTCAATACCGCGGTGGCCTTGAGGGAATCGACCGGCATCCTGCGGAATTGCAGCATGCTGCCTTCAATGTTCAGATAGCCGTCAAGCCCCTCGGCGCGGCCGTTGACGAGCCCGTTCACCGACATGCGGCCATTCAAGTCCGCGAAACCCGGATCGACGAGCTGACCCAGCGCCTTCAAATCTTCGAGCCGGGCGTCGACGTTGCAGGTGAAGCCCGTCTGCAGAAACGCCATCGCCTGACCAATGAAACCGCTGACGACAGGAGGCTCGGTGGCCTGCGGCAACGCTGACTCTCCGCTCAGGCGCAGCAGGTTCTTATTTTGACGCAGCTCAAATTGTTGCACCTGCAATCGACGGTTCACGAGCGTGGCGCCGGCGACGAGACTTTCAAAACGCCGCTCCTTCCATTGGAATTCACGAGCTTCCACGCGCAGAGACGACGACGCTGCGAGCGGATCGCCCGGGTCGCCGCGGAAGCTGAACTGTCCACGGTCGAAACTGCCCGCGAACGGTCCACCCCCGCCGAGCAGTCGGGCGACGGGCTCGACGGCGACGCTCTGGAGCGAACCGGCGACGTCGAAGAAATTTCGCGGTCCGGAAAAATCCGCGGAGACCTGTCCGCGCAACGTGCCGCCGAGCGCGGCCAGCGTGACTTCACTCTCGAGCTGGCCGAGCGGTAATCGCGAAAGGTCGAGCGCCGCGGAGGCGAGATTCACCCCGTTGCCGAGCGCGATTTCGCGCAGGACCAGCTTTGGACGCTGCCACGTCGCGACTCCATGCCAGGCCGGAAGCGTCACGCTGTAGGTGCCCGCCGTGAAGTCGGTTTCGAGCGCCGCACAAAATCCCGCGACCCCCGGCTCGCCGAAAACGCGGAGTCGAGCCACGCGAAAGGAAAGATTTCCTCGGAGCAATGTCAGGTCGACCCGCTGAATCACAAACCGAGCGGGCAGCCATTGCGCGAAAGGCGGTGGTTGGGCCGCCGCGGCCGGGTCCGGCGCGGCGGCCGTCGTTGGCTCCGCGCCGGGTGCGGCTGGGGCCGGCGGGCGGAAGGCATACCGACCGCGCACGCCGTCGAGGACGACCGATTCGAGGAGCGAGTCACGCCGTTGCAGGAACGGAATGCTCAGCGACGGAGAAAACTCCACGCGAGCCAGGAACAGATCCGTGCCGTCGGCATTCGCGGGATCGCGCAACCGGAGATCGTCGATGGTGATGACGTCAAAAATCGTTCCGCGCACCGGCCCGTACGCCGCGGTGAGGCCCCGGTGCGCGGCGGCGCGCTCAATGCTCCGCCCCACCCACCAGCGGACCGGCGCCGGATGCAGCACAGTGCAAATCACGGCCGTGGCGAACAGCCACAGCAGCAGCAGACGCGAGACACGGCGAGACTTGAACGAACGGGACACGGCGGCAGAATAAAGGAGAATCACCCGATGAAAAGCGGACGGGTGTTCCGCCGCCGCCGGCAACGGCGGATCAGATCGAGTCACGTCACGCTCCGCTGCGCGCTGCGAAACTCGGAAAGCGCGTTTTCAACTCGTCCTCGATCCTCTCGGCCTCAGCCACTTTGTTGGCGCGACGGTAGGCCTGCGCGGCGAGCGAAAGCGCGCGCGGCGTGAGATCCGGATCGTCATAAAGCACGCTCACGGCCTGGAAGGCCTTGGCGGCCGCCAGCGCGTCGCCGCGTGCCAGCGCCACCTGGCCCGTGAGCAGACGGCCCTCGGCGTTGAGCCGGCCCTCGGGCTGCAGCGCGAGCGCTTCCTCGGCGTTTTTCTGCGCGTCATCGAATTTGCCCAAACCAACCTGCGCCTCACCGCGCGCCAGCAGTCCCTGCGCTTTCGCGGCGGGTTGGGCGGGGCTGGTTTCAAGATAACTTTCGCTCGCGGTCTTCGCGCCCGCATAATCCTTGAGGAAAAGTCGGGCGCGGGCGAGCAACAGCCAGACGTCGGCCGCCGAGTTGCTGGGCGAAGCGGCCGCTGCGGCGAGATACGGCTCGGCGCGATCGTATTTGCGGAGCTCGAAAAAGTAGGAGCCCAGGTAGTTTAGGACGTTGGCGGGAATTCCGGGCTGGATGCCGGCCTTGAGATACGCGCTCACCTCGGTCTCAAGCTTGTCGCGGTTTTCCGTGTTGAAGTACGAGAGAATGAGCAGCATCCAGCTCTTGTTCGCGTATTCCTTGTCCGCCCGAGCGGCTTCGAGCGGGGTGATCGCCTGCGAATAATTCTTCTCCTCAAACGAGGTGCGCCCGATCCAGTAATTCGCAAGACCCGCGGAACTGGACGCGGGAAAATCCTTCAGCAGGATCTTAAACGTATCGACCATGCCCTTGCTGTCCTCCGTCTGGCCGAGCAACAGAGCCTTCTGCCGAAGCGCGAGTTCGCGCTCCTTGGATCTTGGGAAATCGAGCAGCAACGTGTTGAAGTCCCGCAGGGCGGCGGGAAAATTCCGATACTGCTGGTAGGCGAGGCCGCGCTGCGCGAGTGCCTTCGCGGCCAGCGGGCTTTCCGGGAACGAACGCAGGAAGCGGCTGAACGCCTCGATTACCTGGTCCGGCAGCTTGAGCTGGTTGTAGCAGTATCCGACCCGGTACATGGCCTCGGCGCGATACTTCGGTTCGATGTAAACGGATTCCTGTACCTGCGCATAAGCCGCCGCCGCCTCGGGATATTGCTCCTTCTTGAACAGAACCTCCGCCTTGATGAGTCGCACTTTGTCGGCCTTGTCCGGCTCCGGCTTCGAGGCGAGAAAAGCGTCCGTGGCCTTGGCCAATCCCGGATCGTTCGACGTGTAGAGCGTCACGACGCGCTGGAATGCCACCTCGGCGGCCTGCGGCGAGCGCGGAAATTCCTTCAGCAATTGATTGTACGTCGCGAGCGCCTCGGTGGGCTTGTCGAGCTGGCGCTGGGAATTGCCGACGAGCAGGAGGGCTTCGGCGCGATTCTCCGCTGACAGCTGCGCGCTGTTGGCCTGGTAGGCCGCAATCAATGGCTCGAATTTGTTTGCGCGATAAAGCAGCCGCAGCAAGCCGAGCCGGGCATCGCCACGGGCCGCGGCATTGATCTCCGTCCCCGGCCAGTCGATCACGCGCTGGAGGAATCCCGCCGCGACATCGTACTGGCCCAGATCCGTCGCCAGCAGACCAGCCTTCAACGTGGCCTCGGCCTTGAGCGTTTCCTTGGAGGCTTCACGCGAGAGCGCCTCGAACTGCCGAAGCGCCTCCGCTTTGCGGCCGTCCGCAAAGGCCTGCCGCGCGATCGAGAGGCGCGCGTAGTCCCGGTACGGATTTTCACCGCTGAGGTTTGCGATGCGCTCGTAGACCTCGCGCGTTTCGACCCTGCGTTCGAGATTCTCGAGACAGAGCGCCTGGTAATAGAGGGAGGCGAGCAGCACGTCATTCGCCTTCGCGAGCTGCGCGGAGCGCTGGAAGAGCGGCAGCGACGAGCGGTAATCCTTGTCGTTGAAATAAATGGTCGCGAGTCGGTAGGTCGCGGGTCCGACGAAATCGCCCGCATTCTTCGCCTCGACCAGGAGATTGCGGTAGGAGGTCGTCGCGGCAGGCAGGCGGTTCGCCAGTCGGTAGCATTCGCCGAGGCGATAGAGCGCGGCCTGCCGGTGCTCGCCGCTCGGAAACAGATTGAGGTACTTTTCGTACTCCGGCGCGGCCTGGGAGTACTGCTTCCGCGAGTATAAATTGTTGGCGATTTCGAGCTGAAGTTCGTCGGGCGTGGTTGTCGGCTGGCCACCCGTCGAGGGCGAGAGTCGAATCGTGGTCGCGTCGTCCTGCGGCCCCGGGGGTTCCGGCGGCCGGCGAATTTCCGGCGTTGTCACGGGCTGTGCGCGACGAATCGTGGGACCCGCGGCACCACCCGGCGCCGGCGCGGGATGGAACGGCCGGTTGAGCATCTCCTCGGGCGTGCCGCCATCGTCACCTGGAGCGGGATATCGCGGCGCCGGCGGCTCCTCGGGATTGACGCGTTGCGCGCGGCGGACCGGCGTGCCGTCGTCAGCGGTGGTCTCCGTCGGCGTGGGCGTGATACGGCCGCGCGGCGGCGGGGCAACCTGGGCCGGGGCCAGACCGGTCCAGAGAAGGCTGACCGCGGCCATCGCGACGCCGACGCCCAAGGGCGATCGGATCACGGGCAAGCGGCGCGGCGCGGCGGACGGTCGCGTCATGGCTGGGCGGGAACGGGTTTGGCGGTGGCAAACGCCACGTTCCACACGTTGGCGCTGCGGCAGATGTCGAGCACGTCCACGATGTAACGATAATTTACGTTTTCATCCCCACGTAAAATGACCGCCTGGTCCGGATAAATATTCGAGATTTGCGCGAGCTTCGAGCGCAGTTGGTCGGGTGTCAGCGTCTGCCGATTCAGGACGATGCCCCCGTCGGATTTCACGTTGATGATCAGCTCGCGCACATCGCGCCGGACTTCTTTTCCTTCCTTGGCGGTCGGGACCTTCACCTCGAGTGCCATTTCGTCGCGGGAAAAATTGTACGTCACGATGAAGAAGATCAGCAGGCAGCAAAAGATGTCGACCATCGGGGTGATCTGAAACCCGGGTGGGGACGCAGCGGACGGCAGGCGGAAACGCATCGGAAAAAATCGAAGGGAATGAGGCCGGCGGCACGAACCTATCCGGCTCGATTCAAATGTCCTCCTCGAGCATCATCGGATCGCGGAGTTCGCGCCGCGCGCTGGTGCGGGAGGGCGCGTACGTCATCGTGAACGTGGCGAAAAACTGGGTCGTTGCCGCCTCAAGATCCGCCGTCAACCGGCCCGCGCGCGTGCGGAAAATCGCGTAGGCACTGAACGCCATGATGCCGACCAGCAATCCCGCCGCCGTGCAGACGAGCGCCTCGGAGACACCTTGCGCCAGCATGAGGGGCTTTGAGGCGGCGACATCGCCGGCCAGCGCGCTGAACGCCTTGATCATGCCCGACACGGTGCCAAGCAATCCGAGCATGGGCGCGATCGCGCCCATGTCGGACAGGTAGCTGACCCGCTGGTTGAGCGTCGCGGCCTGGCGAATGCCTTCCGATTCCGCAATTTCACGCACCGAATCGATCGGCGCGCCGCTGTTCTTGGTTACGAAATCGAGCGTGCGCCGGACAACGCGCGCCAGCATTTCTCCATGACGGCTCGAATCCGATAACAGGCCGAGGTAATCACGCTTGCGCAGCCGGGCATCCGCCGTCTGCAGAAATCCCGGCGTCACCACGCTGCCGCGCCGGATCGTGAAGAAGAAAGTCAGGATCAGCAGGACCGTGAAAATCGACAGGATCCCGAGCGGTATCATGAAGATTCCGCCGGAGACAAGCACGTCCCAGAGCGTCAGGGTCCGCTGGGCGGCCTCGGCGGCGGTGCCGGCGGGGATGAGCGGAGTGGCCGCGGGTTTTGCCACCTGCGCGACGGCGAGCGACGACGAGAGCAGGAACGCGGTGAAAGCCAGCGGGGAAAATTTAAGTTTCATTCGGCAGTGACGAGTCTAACTCCCGCGCGACCCGCTGCAAGCAAGCCCGCGCAACAACGCAGGATTAGACGGAATTCGCCGCATTTCGCTCAATGGGCGGAGGGAGCGGCTCCCATTCTCGACGGCTAACGAGTCGCGCGTTGAACCCACCCGGCCCGGCCTATTCGGTGATGATGTCGCGATACGTCCCCCCGCTCGGAATCATCGGCAGGACATGAGCGGTATATGGTGTCATGACGTCGAGCACATACGGCTCTTTCGCGGCAAGCATGCGCTCGAGCGCCGGCTTCAATTCCGACTTCTTCGTCACGCGCTCGCATGTCACGCCGAACCCAGCGCAAATCTTGACGTAGTCCGGGTAAATTTCATCCGGGCTCCGCGGATCGGCGAGAAAGGTGTGACCGCGGTTCCCGGCGAAAAAGCGATCCTCCCACTGCACGACCATGCCGAGATGCTGGTTGTTCAGGATGATTACCTTCGCATTGATCCGCTCCACCTTCGCGCAAGCCAGTTCCTGAACGTTCATCAGGAATGAGCCATCCCCGTCGATATCGATCACCTCGACGTCTGGACAGGCCACCTTCGCGCCGAGCGCAGCGGGATAGCCAAAACCCATCGCTCCAAGTCCGGCGGACGTGAGAAACGTCCGCGGTCGATCGAAATCATAGTACTGCCCGGCCCACATCTGGTGCTGACCCACGCCCGTCGCGATGATGGCCTCGCCCTTGGTCAGCTCGTACAACAGCCGGATCGCGTACTGCGGCTGAATCGCATCATCCGTGTCGTGAAACGAAAATGGATGCACGTCTTTCCCGCCCTTCCACGCTTCGATCTGGCGGTACCACTCGGGGTAGCGGGTGTAGGTCGCCGCGACCCGCTCGCAGCCTGACGTCGCCAGCAGTTGATTCAAGCGCGCCAGCGCGGGCTTCACGTCGGCCACGATCGGCAGCTTCACGAAGCGGTTCTTGTTGATCTCCGATTCGTCGATGTCGATGTGCTCGATCGTGCCGTGCTCGCAGAATTTCTCGACCTTCCCGGTCACGCGGTCGTCGAACCGCACGCCGATCGCCAGCAGCAGGTCGGCCTCATTCGCGGCGTTGTTCGCGACGACGCTGCCGTGCATGCCCAGCCATTTCAACGCCAACGGATGTGTTTCCGGAAATCCGCCGATGCCCATCAGCGTCGTGGTCACCGGAATTTGCGCGCGCTCGGCAAACTCCCGAAGCTCCGCGTGCGCCTCGCCTGAGATGATGCCGCCGCCAGCGTAAATCATCGGCCGCTTTGAGCCTTTGATCAGGCCGATGACCTCGTTGAGCGCCACTTGGTCGAGCGGCCCGCGTTCCGGCGTGTAACCGCGAAGATGAATCTCGCGCGGAAAAATCGGCTGGGCACGCTGGTTCTGGATGTTCTTCGGCAGATCGATCAACACCGGGCCCGGCCGGCCGGATCGCGCGATGAAAAACGCCTCCTTCACGATGCGCGGGATGTCATTGATATCCCAGACGAGATAGCTGTGCTTCACGATCGGCAGGGTCATGCCAAAGACATCCGTTTCCTGGAACGCGCCCTTGCCGATCATTTCCTGCGGCACCTGGCCAGTGATCGCGACCAGCGGAATCGAGTCCATGTACGCGTCGGCAATTCCGGAAATCAGGTTTGTCGCGCCGGGACCGCTGGTGGCCATGCAGACCCCCGGCCGGCCCGTGGCGCGCGCATAACCCTCGGCCGCAAAAACCCCGCCCTGCTCGTGCCGCGGGAGAATCGTGCGGATTTTCGTCGACCGCGTCAGCGCCTGGTGAATGGGCATCGATGCCCCACCGGGATAGGCGAAGATAACGTCGACGCCCTCCCGCTCGAGGCACGCGACCAGAATCTCGGCGCCGTTCATCGCTTCACCGCGGTCGGGCGCGGGGACCGATCCGGGGATGGTTGATGCGGTTTGGGACGACGCGGTCGTGCTCATGGATTTCCTTGCTAATTCAGCCTTGAATGCCGTGGATGCCTTGCTTGCCTTTGAGTGCCTCGATAAACAATGTGCCACAAATCCCGCCCGCGAAAACCGGAAATTGCGAGATGCGGCGATGCCCGCACAGAATAAGGGACGCACAGAGGCAACGAGAACGCAGAGTGGAATTCGGAACCGGGATCGCATCCGAATGTTCCGTCGCCCCGCCGGGGCTCCAATCGATTTTCCGCGTCGATCCGGAAGTTGTCACGACCGGCTACCGTCCGGCGCGCCTCCGACGCTTGCCCCTCCTGCGTCCCACGGTGTCAATTTGCAAATAGATGCGGTTTAATCGCTCGGTCCCTTCGTATTCATACTTGTTAATTCGGGGGTACGCCCCGTCGTCGTTCGTCAGTCGTTCGGACTTCGTCATTCGGCGTTCGTCATTCGGAGCGCAGCGACGCCCCTCTTTCGTCCTTCTCCGCTTCGCGCGGGAATGTTATCGGTCACTGCGACCATGAAGAAAATCGTGCTTCTCCTCGCTGGAGCCGGATTGCTTTATGGCCTCGCGAGCGCGGTGATAATTGGCCTCACCGATGGGAGGAACCGACGCGACCCCGGCGCACGATTTGTCACCGAGAATCCACCCGCGCCCACCGCCGGAGTCATCGCGACCGAATACCAAAGCCTGGGAGTCACGTGCCGGACGCGCACGTGGACGCTCAACCACACCCCCGAACAACTTCGCGTCTGGGTGGAGTCGGCGGACTTCAAACGCGCCGATCAGCGCCTGGCCGGCATCCGCCAGCAGCTTGAGCCCGAAGTGCGACCGCCTTTCAAGGACAAGAAATTTAGCGCCGCCTACGCTCGCGCTTCCGCGGAAGGTCACTTCCTTCTTGTCGTGGAAGGCGGACAGCGTTCGTGCTACGTCGTAATCGATCAGCCCTTCCGCGGGGGGCTGCTCGATCTCTTCAACAATCCCGCCGCCTCGAAATGAATGCGGCCGAATACGAAGTCCTCGTGCTCGGGGGCGGTCCGGCCGGACTCCATGCGGCCGGCGTGCTGGCCGACGCCGGAAAGCGCGTTGGGATCTTTGAACGCATGCCGTCGCCGGGCCGGAAATTGCTCGTGGCGGGCCGAGGCGGGCTCAATCTCACCCACTCGGAAGCGCTCGAGCGGTTCCCCGATCGGTACCGCAGCGAACCGGAGCGCTGGCGCTCGTTGCTCGCGGATTTTCGTCCCGCCGATACACGGGCGTGGGTCGAGAGCCTCGGCATCGAGACCTACGTCGGATCGAGCGGACGAATTTTCCCCCGCGGCCAGCACGCGGCGCGGCTCCTGCGCAAGTGGCTGAAACGGCTGCGCGAGCGTGGCGTGGTGATTCATGCCAATCACCGTTGGACCGGGCTCGCCCGGGGCGAAAAGCAACGCTGGCGCGCAAGTTTTGCAGACCAGCCGGAACGGGAGGCCGATGCGATCGTGCTCGCGCTGGGCGGCGCCTCGTGGCCGGAAACCGGGTCGGACGGCTCGTGGCCCGAACTCCTCGCCGGACACGGCGTGGAATGCAGCCCGTGGCAGGCCGCGAATTGCGGATGGGAAGTGGCGTGGGATGACGAATTGCTCGCTGCGGCTGAGGGACGGCCGCTCAAAAATATTCGCGCCAGCGCGGGCGGGACCAGCGTCGCGGGCGAACTGCTGATCACCCATGACGGCCTCGAAGGCGGCGCGATCTACCAGCTCGGCCGCGAATTGCGCGCGCAACCCGAAATCACGATCGACCTGAAGCCCACGCTTTCGGAGGAGCAATTGGCCACCCGACCGCGTTCGGCCTGGCGGCTGGGCGCGGCCGCCGAAGCGCTGCTCGCGTTTGCGGAACGAAAGGCGCAAGGACGTGGCGCCGAGGCACCAGCTACGATGATTAAAGGGTTGCGCCTTCCGCTGCTTCGACCGCGACCAATCGCGGAGGCCATTTCGTCCGCCGGCGGAATCCGTTGGTCGGAACTCGACGATGACCTGATGCTGCGAAAACTGCCCGGCATTTTCGCGGCGGGCGAGATGATCGACTGGGAGGCGCCCACGGGCGGCTACCTCTTGCAGGGATGCTTCGCGACGGGCCAGCGGGCGGCGGCGGGCACCCTCCGGTTTCTCACCGTGGCGGGTCGCAAAACGATTGAAACAACCCCGGAAAACGAGGTACCTTGCCCGCCCCGCATGATTCGCCGAACCCGCATCGTTTTGATCGCCGATCACGAGGCGAAACTGACGCCCTTTCGCGAGCAGTTCCGGCGACATCCGAAGTATCAGATCGTCGCGACAACGAACGTGCAGGAAGGCTTGATGCTTTCCGAGGCGATGCCCGCCGACGCGCTCGTCGTTTCCATCACCCTCGCGGCGGATAACGCGCGGGCCACGATCGCCCAGTTCGACCAGCGCGGCGGCGACAACAAGATTCCCCTCCATTGGATCGCCGACGAAACCACGCGCCGCACGCTCGACGCGGATGAAGAACTCAACCTGCAGGCCGAGACGTTGCTCGAGGACACCATGCCGCCGGAGGAATTGCTCGCGCTCGTCTCGCCCGAACCAAGCGAGGTAACGACCAGCCGGCCGCGCTTGCGGTTGTCACTCGACACCGCGATCATTGCCACCTCGCCGACCCCAGCGGCCGCGCCGACGACGGCGGCGGCCCACCTGTCCGAGGAAGACGCCGAACTCGCGCAAATTCGTCGCGCCCGCCTCGCGACAACCGAAGGTTCATTTGAGCTGAGCGAACGAAGTCTGCTCCGGCTCGTCGAGAAATTCGGCAAGCTCGCCGGACAGGGGCAATTGCGGATCGAGCACGATGCGCACACCGCCCACTTGCATTTCGACACTGGCAAACCGGTCCACGCGACCTTTGGCGCGCTGGAAGGCATGGCCGCGCTCGTGAATTTCGCGCACTGGCAGGAGGGGCGCGCCCAATGGATTCCACGGCCCGACGGCAATCCGCCGCGCACGCTGGATCCCAATGTGGTCGTCGGCATTCTCCGCAACATCCCGTCGCGCAAACCCGCGAAGGCGTAGCGGCGGCCGTTGGCCGCCTACTCGAGAATCACGCTCGCCCACGCGCAACCCGCGGCGTGGCTCAACGCAAGATGCACGCGCGTGACGCCCCGCGCGTCCGCGAGCGCAAGCGCGGGACCATGCAGGCGGATCGACGGACGCCCTTCCGCGTCGCGCACGACCTCAACATCGCGCCAGCCGACCTGGCCGCCGATGCCGACCCCGAACGCCTTCGCCACCGCCTCCTTGGCGGCGAACCGCGCGGCGTAGTGCGGGGCGGGATTCGCCATCGCGCCGCAGTAGGCGATTTCCTCCACGCAAAAGGTGCGGGCCACGAAGCGATTGCCAAAGCGCGCCAGCGCGTCCTCGATCCGCGCGATCTCCGTCACATCCACCCCGTGCCCGTGAATCATAAAGAATAACCGCTCATTAGTCCGAGCATCTCACGCACCGCGGCCGCGAGTCCGGTAAAGACCGCGCGCGAGACAATGGAGTGCCCGATGTTCAGCTCGTGCAAGTGCGGAACCGCGGCGAGAAACGCGGGCAGGTTTGCATAATTCAAGCCGTGGCCCGCGTTGACGACCAGACCGCGGGCGAACGCGAGCGCGGCCGCCGCGCGCAATCGTTCCAGCTCGCGCCGGCGATCGCCCTCGTTGCCCGAGTTCGCGTAGGCGCCAGTGTGCAGCTCGACGACGGGCGCGCCGAGCGCGGCCGCAGTTTCGATCTGCGGAGCATCCGGATCGATGAAAAGGCTCACGCGGATCTGCCCCTTGGCGAACGCCTGGATGGTCGGCGCAAGTGTGTCGCGATGCGCCACAACATCGAGTCCGCCTTCGGTGGTCACCTCGCGGCGATGCTCGGGCACGAGGCAGACGTCCTCGGGATGTTCCCGCAGGGCGATTGCGACGATCTCCGGCGTGTTACCGAGCTCGAGGTTGAGCTTGGTCTTCAGCCCGGCGCGCAGCCGCGGCAAATCGGCATCCTGCAGGTGCCGCCGGTCCGCGCGCAGATGCACGGTGATGGATCGCGCCCCGGCCTCCTCGCATACCCGCGCCGCCGCCTCGAGCGATGGTTCGGCGTTGAACGCATACGGATGCGGCGAGTAGCGCGCCTGCCGCAGAGTGGCGACGTGGTCGACATTGACACCCAAATGAAGAAGGGACGTGGACATGGGGCGGGACCGGAACCCGGCCAGCATTGCGGCATTTCGAACGAACTCAAGCGCGCAGCGCAAATCGCGGATTGCCGCCCGCGTCAGAATCTGGCACGCATGGATCCCGGCTCTCCCCTGATCCCACCGATGACGAAACCGCCCGCCAGCCCCGACCCGCCGCGCGTGCTTGTCGCGGATGATCAGGCGGACGTGCTCACCGCGCTCAAGCTGCTCTGCAAGGGCGAGGGTCTCGCGGTCGACACCGCCAGCTCCCCGGCGGCGCTGCTCGCCGCGGCCGAGAAGAACGACTATGCGGTCGTGTTGATGGATTTGAATTACACGCGCGACACCACCTCCGGCCGCGAGGGACTCGACGTGCTGGAGAAACTGCAGCGCTTCGATCCCACGCTGCCGGTGATCGTCATGACCGCGTGGGGCACGATCAATCTCGCGGTCGAGGCGGTGCAGCGCGGCGCGAAAGACTTCATCCAGAAGCCGTGGGAAAACGCGCGCCTGATCCAAATTCTTCGCACGCAGATTGAGCTGCACAGCGCGTTGCGCCGGGCCGGCCGGCTCGAGGCGGAAAACAAGATGCTGCGCGGCGCGGAGACAATTCCGGATCTCGTCGCGAAGTCGGCCGCGATGCGGCCCGTGCTCGAATTGGTTGAGCGGGTCGGGCCGTCGGACGCGAATGTGTTGATCACCGGCGAAAACGGCACCGGCAAGGGCGTCATCGCGCGCGCCCTCCACGCCGCGTCCAGTCGCGCAAGCCGTGCGCTGGTCACCGTGAACATGGGCGGCCTGAGCGAGGGCGTGTTCGAGAGCGAGTTGTTCGGCCACGTAAAGGGCGCTTTCACCGACGCGAAATCCGATCGCGTGGGTCGCTTCGAACTGGCCGACGGCGGCACGCTCTTCCTTGATGAAATCGCAAACATGACGCTCAACCAACAGGCGAAACTCTTGCGCGTGCTCGAGACCGGCGAGTACGAACGCGTGGGATCGTCGCGCACGCGGACCGCCGACGTGCGCATCCTCTCGGCGACCAATTCCGATTTGAAGGCGGAGGTGGCCGCGGGGAAATTCCGGCAGGACCTGCTCTTTCGGCTGAATACGATCGAAATTCATGTGCCGCCGCTGCGGGACCGCGCGGAGGACGTGCCGGCGCTGGCCGATTTTTTCCTGCGGCAGCAATCGACGCGCTACCGCAAGCCCCTCACCGGTTTCGACCCGGCCGCGCGCGCCGCGTTCACGCAGCACAACTGGCCCGGCAACGTGCGCGAACTCAGCCATTGCGTGGAACGCGCCGTGTTGATGGCGCGCGAAAGGGTCGTGCACGCGGCCGACCTTGGACTGCAACCCACCGCGAGTTCGGCGTCGCCGGGCTTACCGCTCGACGCGATGAGCCTTGAGGACGTCGAGGCGCTCCTGATCAAGAAGGCGCTGGCCCGCTACGACGGCAGCGCGCGCCTCGCCGCCGAGGCCATGGGCCTGAGTCGCAGTGCCTTTTATCGCAGGCTGCAGAAGTACGGATTATAGAAATGGCATTCGATCGGATCGAACGCGGTTCCGTCCCGGCCGATGCCGGGCGAGGCCCGCCGGCGAAATCGCAGGTCGCAACCGCGTTGCGGTTAGGCGCGGAGCGAAATAGTTTCCCAAGGTTGCCACAACCTCGGGCTGGCAGCCTCAACCATCGGAGAGGCCCGAGAAATTCGAAATACCGACTTTGAACTTTTGGCGCGTTCGAATATTGGACCTTTCCTTCGAGTTTCCGCCGCCGCCCCGGCGGCAATGAGGCGCGTCCATTCGCAAGATTCGGGGTTTGATTCGCCAACGCGCTGTGGTTCTCTCTGGGGCGTGATCTCCCTCGATCAGGCCAAGCGCCGTGCGCGTTCGTCGCTTCACCGGCGCGTGGTCTACATGGCGCTGCTTGCGGCGCTCCCGGCCGTCCTGATCGTGTTCGGCCTGCTCTGGGTCGGCGACTTTTCCGCGAAGGTCGTGTGGACCTTCGGGCTCATGGCGGTCGGCTTTGCCCTCGGCGGAATCGGCGCGGTGCGCGCCGCCGTTGTGCGGCCCCTCCAAACGCTTGCCAACGTCCTCGCCGCGGTGCGCGAGGGCGATTACTCCATCCGGGTGCGCGGCGCGGCCGACGACGATTCGCTCGGCGCGGTGGTGCGCGAGGTGAACACGCTCGGCGAGACGCTGCGCCAGCAACGCCTCGGCGCGCAGGAAGCCGAGGCCCTTCTGCGCAAAGTGATGGAGGAAATTCCGGTCGGCATTTTTGCGTTCGATCCCGACGGCAAGCTCGCCCTCGTCAATCGCTCGGGCGCCTCGATGCTCGCGCGACCGGCGAAGGAATTGCTCAAGGCGCCGTCGGTGGAGCTTGGTCTCGACGAATGCCTCAAGGGCGCGAATGACGAGGTGTGCGATCTCGACCTGCCCGGTGCCAAGGGCCGGTTCAAGCTCCATCGCGACACGTTTCGTGAGGGCGGCCGGCCGCATGAACTGCTCGTGCTGGCCGATTTGAGCGCGCCACTCCGCGAGGAAGAACGCCTCGCCTGGCAACGCATCGTGCGCGTGCTCGGACACGAGATTAATAATTCGCTCGCACCGATCCGCTCGCTGGCGGGGAGCCTGCGCACCATTCTTTCGCGCGACCCATTGCCGGAGGATTGGCGCGAGGACATCGCGGGGGGACTTGATGTCATCGCGTCGCGTTCTGATTCGCTGAATCGCTTCATGGCGGCGTACGCAAATCTTGCGCGCCTCCCCAAACCGACCCGCACTCGCCAAAGCATCGGAGCGATCGTCGAGCGCGTCGCGACGCTCGAGCAATGCCAGTCGGTGCGGGTGATCCCAGGCCCGCCAATCGAGGCGGAGGTCGATTCCGACCAGCTCGAGCAAGTCATCGTCAATCTCGTGAAAAACGCGGTCGAGGCGGCTTCCGAAACGGGCGGCGCCGTCTCCGTCACTTGGGCCGACCATGGCACAAATTTCGAAATCACCATACTCGACGAGGGGCCAGGCGTCTCCGGCACGAAAAACCTGTTTGTCCCGTTCTTTACGACCAAGCCGAAGGGTTCCGGGATTGGTCTCGTGTTGAGCCGGCAGATCGCCGAAGCGCACGGCGGAGTTTTGACGCTCGAAAACCGCGGGGATCGCACGGGCTGCGCTGCGCGGCTGATGCTGCCAATGGATGCATCCTAAACCGTTTGCTTTCAGCAAGCAAATCGTCCCATTCCCGGGACGACACGGTCCCACGGACGACACACCCAGTCGACTCTCGCCCGGAGGTCAATTTTTTAAATATCTAGCAACCAATAAGTTACAACTATTATTGTCGCCGTGGCACGGTCATTGCAATAAGGCGGGCGTCACACCCGCGGTCGGTCGGTGGTTTCATCCGCCCAACGTTCCAAGACATGATTGTAAAAACCTATCTCGAGCCCCTTCGCATCCGACCGCTTCGCGATGTCGCGCCATTGAGTCACCGCGTCACGTTTCGTCAGCCGCTCAATGTCGGTCTGACGCAGTTTTGGCGGGACCAGATCGCCGAGGAAAAGCACTATCACATTCCGGCCTATGTCGCCCTGATGGTGGGAATCGCCGTCATGTTGATCGCGACCGCCTGGGAGGGCGCGCACATCGACGGGACGCTGCGCGGCGCCGTGGCGGTTTTCGATCGACAGGCGGTGCCAGCCACCGCCGTTTGCAATGCGCCCGAATGCGACCGGTCGTCCGCCCAAATTAATTCACCCCAACGCATCAATAATCCGAACGCGGTCGGCCTGCCCTCGTTGCCGAGTATTCCGATGAAGTTCGGGATCCTGTTGCCTTAAGAACATGGTAAACGTCCCGGTACAACGAACCATGTCCAGCCTCGTCGCCGGTGATCGGTTCCGAGTCTCGAACGGCGCCGTCCCTCCGATCGTCTCGAACATGGATATCCCCCGCCCCGATCGCGCGAAGAAAAAAAATCAACGCCGCCTGATCATCGGTGGCCTCGCCGGACTGGCCCTGATCGTGATCAGCATCGGTGTTTCCCAGCTTCGCCCCGCCGCCCCCACCGTGGAGCGGAGCGCCGTGTGGATCGATACCGTGAAGCGTGGACCAATGCTGCGCCAGGTGCGCGGTCTGGGCACGCTGGTGCCCGAGGATATCCAATGGATCGCCGCCCGAACCGAAGGTCGCGTCGAGCGGATTGTGGCCCGCCCGGGTAAGATCGTCGGCGCCAACGACGTCCTCTGCACCCTCGCGAATCCGGAGCTTTCGCAGGAGATGGTCGAGGCCGACCTCAACGCGAAGTCGTCGGAGGCCAAGCTCGCAAGCCTGCGCGTGCAGCTCGAGGGCCAGGTGCTCGACCGCCGGGCCGAGCACGCCAAGCTCGACGCCGATCTGCAACAGGCGAAATTGCAACAATCGGTCAATGAGCAGCTCTCGAAGAATGGCCTGGTGGCCGAACTGGAACTCAAGCTCTCGCGCGTGCGCGCCGCGGATTTGCAGTCCCGCTACGAGATCGGCACCCAGCGGCTGAAGTTCATGGAGGAATCAATCCGGCCGCAACTGGCCGTGCAGGAGGCGGACGTGGAGCGACTCAAGGCCGCGGCGGCGCTCAAGCGCGGACAAGTGGATGCGCTGCAGGTGCGTGCCGGCATGGAAGGCGTGCTCCAGGCGTTGCCGCTCGAAGTCGGCCAGCGCGTGACGGTCGGTCTGAATCTCGCCCGGGTCGCCGATCCCTCGCACCTCAAGGCCGAAGTGCGCATCGCGGAAACGCAGGCCAAGGACATTCAGATTGGACAGCCGGCGATGGTTGACACCCGCAACGGCACGGTGGCCGGCGAAGTTGTGCGCGTCGATCCCGCTGTGCAGAACGGCACCGTGAAGGTGGACATCGCGCTGACCGGAACGCTGCCCAAGGGCGCGCGACCGGATCTCTCGGTGGAAGGCATCATCGAGCTGGAACGCCTCGACGACGTCATCTTCGTTGGCCGCCCCGCTTATGGCCAGGAACGCGGCAAGGTGGGACTTTTCAAGCTGAGCGCAGACGGGCGTGAAGCAGTGCGAACCTCGGTGGATCTGGGCCGGAGCTCCGTGAATACCGTCGAAATCCTCGCCGGCCTCCAGCCTGGCGACAAAGTCATCCTTTCCGACATGTCCACGTGGGACTCCCACGACCGCGTCCGACTGAACTGAAGGATGGCCACGAAGGCACGAAGATCACGAAGAAATGCCACTGATTCGAAATCATGAGGACTCGCCTTCGGAAGGGATCAGGGGGCCGCGATTGAGGTGCACCGACACCTTGGTCCCGGGCTCCTCGAGAGCGTTTATGAAAACGCCCTCTGCCACGAGCTTGCCCTCCGCGGGCTCGATTTTATGCGGCAGGTCGCAGTTCTGCTCACCTACAACGGCTGCCCAATCGGCGAGCATCGACTCGACCTCTTGGTGGCCGATCGCGTCGTTGTCGAAATCAAGGCGGTGGAACGCTTTGATCCCGTCCACGAAGCCCAACTCCTCGGCTATCTCCGCGCCACCGGAAAGCATGAGGGCCTGCACATCAATTCTGAAAAACGGCATCAAGCGCAAGATCCTCTAACAATACTTCGTGCCCTTCGTGCCTTCGTGGCTAAGCCCCTTCCCCCTCACTCCCTATGCAAACCAACGGACATCTCATCCAACTCGATGACATCACCAAGGTGTTTCTGACGGACGAGGTTGAGACCCACGCGCTTTCGGGCATTCATCTCGACATCCTCAAAGGTGAATACGTTTCCATCGCGGGACCCTCCGGCTGCGGTAAGTCGACGCTGCTTTCAATCCTCGGCCTGCTCGATACGGCCACCGCCGGCACCTACAAACTCAACAATCGCCCCGTCACCGATTTGAATCCCTCCGAGCGTGCCCGCGTCCGGAATCAGGAAATCGGTTTCATCTTCCAAAGCTTCAATCTCATCGGCGACCTCGACGTCTTCGAAAACGTGGAATTGCCGCTCACCTATCGCGGCATGTCGCCGGGCGACCGCAAGACCGCCGTCACCGCCGCGCTGGAGCGGGTCGGCATGAGCCATCGCGCGCGACACCTGCCGAGCCAGCTCTCCGGTGGTCAACAGCAGCGCGTCGCCGTCGCCCGCGCCCTCGCCGGCAAGCCGAGCGTGCTGCTCGCGGACGAGCCCACGGGAAACCTTGATTCGCGCAACGGCGAGCAGGTGATGCAACTCCTCGCCGAATTGCACGCCGACGGCGCCACCATCGTGATGGTCACGCACGATGAGCGCTTCGCCGGGCACGCCCAGCGCGCCATCCATCTTTTCGACGGTCGCGTCGTGGAAGAAACGAAGCATTAGCCGCGCGAGAAACCGCTCCCAAAAAACGCCGTGGTTTCGCACTGCGATCGCGAATCCTCGCGCCAAAAAACGAGTACCGAACTCATGAAACCGTTGATTCAACTCAAGGGGCTCGAGAAATCGGTGCCCACCAAACCGAGTCCGACGTGGCTCTTGCGCCGCATCACGCTCGACATCGAGGACGGTGACTTTGTCACGATCATGGGCCCGAGCGGCGCGGGGAAATCCACGCTGCTCAACATTCTCGGCCTCTACGATCACGGCTGGCAGGGCGAGTTCTGGTTCGACGAGCAGCCCGTGCACTCGATGAAACCGAAGGAGCGCGCCGCGCTCAACAAAGCGAATGTCGGCTTCGTCTTCCAGCAGTTTCATCTGCTCGACGATCTCACGGTCGCCGAGAACCTCGACGTCCCGCTCCGCTACCGCGATCTGCACGCCAAGGACCGCGAGGCGATGGTGGCCGATGCGCTCGATCGATTCTCGATCGTCGGAAAGAAGGATCTTTTCCCGTCCCAACTCTCGGGTGGCCAGCAGCAGCTCGTGGCCATCGCCCGGGCCACGATCGCGAAGCCGCGCCTGCTCCTCGCCGACGAACCCACCGGCAACCTCCACAGCGATCAGGGCCGCGAGATCATGCAACGCTTCAAGCGCCTGAACGACGAGGGCACCACGGTCGTGCAGGTGACGCACTCGGACCAAAACGCCGGCTTCGGCCGCCACGTGATCCGGCTGCGCGACGGGTGGATGGAAACCTGAACTGAATTTATGATTTCAGATTTTGGATTTCAGATTTTTGGAACGCGCCTTCTCGAGATTGCGCGCCGCGGACGTGCGCCGAATCGTACTGAGCCGCGTCGCAACCATGATCGCGTTAATTTCGTTTGCCTCGTTGAGAAGCTCAGCGAGCCGCCTTGGTTTCAGGATTCCCTCGTCAATCATGAGTTCCAACCAAAGAGCCGACTCATCTGCCTCCTCGAGGACAACCCCAATTTTCGCCAGAAACTCCGCGTCCGAACGCGCCCGACACGCCGCCCGGTAGTTCGAGGCAACCGACGTTCCAGACCGTCCGAGTTGATCGGCGAAGAGTCGACCCTTTGCAGACCTCGGCAACGCATCCATCAGTTTCAACACGCGGAGAGCAAACGCCTTCGTCCGCCGCTTCATCTCCGCCTGATCCTGCGAGTTCGTCTACCACGTTCACTGCGAGAGACAAATCTGAAATCTAAGATCTGAAATCTGAAATTCCCCATGAATGATCTGAAGTTCGCCATCCGCCAACTGTTCAAGTCCCCCGGCTTCACGATCGCAGCCGTGCTCACCCTTGGCATCGCCATCGGCGTGAACACGGCGATCTTCGCGCTCGTTAATGGCGCCATCCTCAAGCCGATCGTGGCGCAGGATCCCGCGTCGATCGTGGCCGTCTTCACCGGGCGCAAGGGCACGGACGGCGGCTATCGTCAGTTCTCCTACGCCGAATATCAGGCGTTGCGCGAGACCAAGGAAGTCTTCAGCGACGTCTGCGCTTTGGGCTTCACTCTGGCCGGACTGGGCAAGGATGCGGAATCGCAAAAACGCAGTTTCGCCTTCTACGTCTCCGATAATTATTTTTCCCTGCACGGCGCCAATCTGACCCTCGGCCGGGGATTCAACGCGGCCGAGTCCACGCCCGGGGCCAACCTTCCCGTGGTCGTGATCAGCCATGCGTACTGGCGGTTCCTAGGCGGCACGGACAATCTGATTGGCTCCACCCTCCGGGTCAACGGTGACGCCTACACGATTATCGGCGTCGCCCCGCGCGGCTTCAGCGGCACGCATGCGCTGGTTGCGCCCGACGCCTGGCTCCCCCTCGGCATCTATAGTCAGCTGTCAAGCCAATGGACGGATGGAAGCTCCGACCTCGCAAATCCGCGGACCCACGCCCTGAATATCCTGGCCCGCCTCGCGCCCTGGGTGACGGTTGACAACGCCAAGTCGCGCCTGCCGGTGCTCGACGAAAGACTCAACGCACTGGCCCCGCCGGAGTCGGGCGGCGCCCGCGCGTTGATGGTGCAGAAACCCTCCCGTTTCAACATCAGCACGGAGCCCGAAAGCGATGACGTCACCGGTCTGATGGGAATCGTCTTCCTCAGTCTGGCCGCGATTGTCCTGCTCATCGCCTGCTTGAATCTCGCAAACATGCTGCTGGCGCGCGGCGCGGCGCGGCGGAAGGAAATCGCCCTCCGCCTTGCGCTCGGGGCCGGACGCGGCCGCGTGATTCGACAACTGCTCGTCGAGGGACTGGTCCTCGCCATGCTCGGTGGCATCGTCGGCCTGGGCCTCAGCTACTGGGCTAACGGCGTCCTGTTGTCCTCGATGCGCAGCGTCTTCGAGTCGATGTCCTTCTCTTTCAATCTGGTCGTTGATTTCACCCCCGACCGCACCGCCCTCGCCGCCACGTTCGCGTTCTGCCTGATCGCGACGCTCATTTTCAGCCTCGGGCCGGCGTTGAACTTGACGCGGGTCGACCTGGCCAATGACCTTAAGCAGCAGGCTGGCGAATTCGCCCACAGTCCGTCCCACCGGCTCTTTGCCCCCCGGCACCTGCTGGTCATGGCGCAGCTCGCGCTTTCCCTGGCGCTGGTTTTCTCCGCCGCACTCTTCTTCCGCGGCGGTGCGATGGCCGCCACCGCTGACCCTGGATTCACGACCAACGGCGGCGTGGTGGCCGAGCTGGACTACAGTCTCTCGCGCGTGAAGCCGACCGACGCGCTGCCACGCTTGATTCGCCTGCGCGACCGCATTGCCGCGATGCCCGGCGTCGCCTCCGTCGCGGTCAACACGATGGTGCCGTACATCAACAACACGGACACAAAACGGATCCTGCGCGCCGGCGATCCCGTCGACGCGACGCCCAGTCCCGGTGAGAAACTGGGCGCGAGCGGCGTTTACCATGTGGTTACGACCTGCCTCTTTCGCTCGGTCGGCATTCCGATTCTGGAGGGACGCGACTTCACTCCGGCCGAATCGGATATCCCGGGCGCGCCGCGGACCATCATCGTTGACGAAAAGGTTGCGAAAAAATTATTCCCGAACGGAGGCGCCATCGGACAACGCGTGAAGTACCTCTCGGCCTCCCCCGATGGCACGCGGCCGGAAATGGAAATCATCGGCGTGGTGCGCAACACCCGGCACGACGTGTTTGGGAACGAATCCCATGCCCATCTCTACGTGCCGCTGGCGCAGGCGCCGGAAGCGAGCGTGTATTTCCAGGTCCGCCTCGCGAACGAATCGCCGGCCGCCGCCTCGGCCTTCCTGCCGGTGTTGCGCCGCGAGTTGGGCGCCGCGGAATCCGATCTTCCGCTCCAGAGCCTTTCCACATTCAAAAACGTCGTCGATCGTAATTTCGGCAGCTGGACCATCCGGGCGGGCGCGGCGCTCTTCGCCGTCTTTGGCGGCGCGGCCCTGCTCATCGCCGCCATCGGCGTGTATGGCGTCCACGCTTATGCGGTCTCGCGCCGTACTCGCGAAATCGGCATCCGCATGTCGCTGGGCGCCCGGCCCGCCGACGTCTTCCAGTTGATCATGGGTCAGGGCGCGAAGCAAACTGCCGTTGCCCTCGGCCTTGGCGTTCTGCTCGCGCTGGCGGCCGGCCAGCTGATCGCCAGCGTCCTCTTCCGCGTCAGCCCGTATGACCCAATCGCGCTCGGTGGCGCCATCATGGTGCTCGGCGCCGCCGCGCTCTTCGCCTGCTTCTTCCCCGCCCGTCGCGCCACCCGCGTGAACCCAATGACGGCGCTCCGCTCCGAATGAAAAACTTCGAAAGTCGAACGCCCAATGCCAAACGACTAGCCGGGCCTCGCGGCTGCGTTCGACCCTGTGAACAAATTTGAAATCTAAGATCTAAAATCTGAAATTCTCATGAACGCCTTGATCCAAGCCATGCGCCGCCTGTGCAAGACGCCGGGATTCACGCTCGCGGCCATCTTTACGCTCGCGCTCGGCATCGGCGCGAACACGGTCGTCTTCAGCGTGATGAACACCGCGCTGCTGCGGCCCCTGCCCTATCCGCGTTCGGAGCGCCTGGTGCAGATCCGCGAGCGGCAGCCCGAATTTCCGAGCTCGTCGGTCGCCATGCCGAATTACCTGGACGTGAAGTCCAGCCAGAAAACGCTCGAAGGCCTGGCGCTCTTTCGCTCGGAACGCGTCAGCCTGGCTGCGACCGGCATCGGCGGCGAACCCGAGCAGCTGCGCGGCGGGCGCGTCACCTGGGATTATTTGTCCGTCCTCGGCATCACCCCGCGCATGGGTCGCGATTTCCTCGAGAAGGAGGATGAGCCCGGTGGACCCAAGGCGATCGTCATCAGCGAGAAGTTCTTCCAGCGGCGGTTCGGCGGCGACGCCGCCATGCTGGGCCGCACGCTGGTGATCAATGGCGAACCGTACGAATTGATCGGCGTGCTGCCGGCGAATTTCGAGGAGATGCGCAGCGCCGATGCGCTCATTACGTTCAACGACCTTCGCAAGACGCGCGAGATGACGAGCCGGGGCAACCACCCCGGTCTCTCCATGCTCGGGCGGATGAAACCGGGGGTGACGATTGAGCAGGTGCGCGCCGACCTGGACACGACTTACGCCGCGCTCGAGAAACAATTCCCCGAAAATAATACGGGCGTGGCCAGCACGCCGTTGCCGCTGTTGGAAAGCCGCGTTGGTTCCGACACCAAGAGCCTTTTTCTGCTGCTGGGCGCCACCGCCTGTGTCCTGCTGATCGCCTGCGCCAATGTCGCCAATCTGCTGCTCGCGCGCGCGGTCGGCCGGCAGAAGGAGTTTGCCATTCGCGCCGCGCTGGGCGCCAGACGCGCTCAACTAATGCGCGAGTTGTTCGCTGAAAACAACCTGCTCGCCGCCGGCGGCGCGGCCCTTGGCATCGCGATCGCATACTGGACGCGCGACTTGATCCTGCTGCTCGCACCGAGCCCAAACCTGCGCTTGGATCAACTGGCGCTCGACAACCGGGTGCTGCTCTTCGCCATCGCCGTCACGGTGGGCACGACACTTTTGTTTGGCCTTTGGCCGGCGTGGCAGACCAGCCGAAACGTTTCGCTGACCCTCGCGCTGAGCGGCAGCACGCGGGGTTCGAGCGACAGCGGCCAGACACGCCGCGCACGCAGCGGGTTGGTCATCGCACAAGTCGCGCTCGCGCTCGTGTTGCTGGCCGGGGCCGGATTGTTGATTCGGAGTTTCTCCAACTTGCAGCAGGTCAAGCTCGGCTTCGAGCCTCGCAACCTGCTGCTGATGGCGGTGGCGCTGCCGGAGGTGCGCTACGACACGGACGAAAAGGGCGATCGCTTCTACGAGCAATTGCTCGAGCGCACCCGCGCGCTGCCGGGCGTGGAGGAGGTTGCCACCGTTATCAACGCGCCGCAGGGCAACAGCAACTGGACTTCCAGCTATCACATCACGGGCACGCCCGATCCGGCCCCCGGACGGGAGCTGAACGCGGAATGCAACGCGGTAAGCGGCGACTATTTCAAGACCATGCGCATCCCGTTGCTGCGCGGACGGACCTTCAATGTCGAGGACAAGGCTGATGGCCCAATTCGGATCATCGTGGACGAGGCCTTCGCCAAGAAACACTTCCCGAACGAGGATCCGATTGGCAAGCAGATCGACAACAATACGGTCTCAACCGGACCGAACGAACCCGCGGCGCCCCCCATGACGATCATCGGCGTGGTGGGAACGGTTCGCACCGACCTGGATCGGGCGCCGGACTTTGTGCAGGCCTATTATCATGCCCCGCAAAATCGCGCCTTGCAACGCTCGCTGGTCGTCCGCACCAGGACTTCCGACCCGCTTCAGCTCGCCGCCGCGGTCAAGCGTGAGGTCCTGGCAATCGATCCGGATCAGTCCGTCTCGAACGTCGAGTCCATGGAGATGGCGATCGGCCGCAATCTCGCCTCACACCGGCTGACGCTGACGCTCTTTGCGCTCTTTGCCGCGATCGCGCTGCTGCTCGCGGTGCTGGGACTTTACAGCGTGATGGCGTTGAACGTGGCGAATCGCACGCGCGAGATGGGAATCCGCATGGCCCTGGGCGCGGAGCACCGGAGCATTCTGCAGCTGGTGCTGCGGCAGGGCCTGATCCTGGTCGCAGTCGGACTCGGGGTCGGACTGCTCGGCGCGCTTGGTCTCTCGCGGCTGATGCGCAGCCTACTCTTCGGCGTCGGGGCGCTCGACCCACTCGTGCTCGCCGTCGTCGCCCTCGTGCTCGCCAGTGCCGCTGCGCTCGCTTGCCTGCTGCCCGCGCGCCGCGCCACCCGCGTCGATCCCATTGTCGCACTGCGAACGGAGTAAGTGACAAGTGAAAAGTGATCAGCCACGGCCTCAACCCTTCAGGGTCTCTCTCCAAACTCATCACTCGTCACTCATCACTTTCCTGTCATGAACGATTTAAAACTCGCCTTCCGCCGCCTGCTGAAATCGCCCGGCTATACCGTGCTGGCCGTGTTCACGCTCGCGCTTGGCATCGGCGCGTGCACCGCCGTTTTCTCGGTTGTGAATGCCGTGTTGCTGCGCCCGCTGCCGTATCCACAACCGGAACAACTCGTCCTGCTGCGCGAGTCGAGCCCCAACTTCAGCGCCGGCGCCGTGAGCTACCCGAACTTCATGGACTGGCGCGAAAACCAGCACGGCTTTACCGACCTGGCGCTGTTCCGCCGTGAGTCCATGAATTTCGCGGTCGGCGGCAATTCCTCCGTCGAGCCGGAACGGCTGACCGGGGCGCGCGTCGCCGGCGGCTTCCTCGGCATCCTCGGATTGCCGCCCCAGTTGGGACGCTTTTTCACGGAGGAGGAGGATATCCCCGGCGGTCCCCGCGCCGTGGTTCTCTCCGATCGCCTGTGGCGCCGCATGTTCGATGCCTCGCCAAGCGTGATCGGACGAAGCGTCAAGATCGACGGTCTTGAGCGCGTCGTCGTCGGCGTCGCCGATCCTCGGGTGAACCTGCCGCGTCAGGCGGCTCTGTTTATTCCGTTGGGCGAGCTGCGCAACCAGGCCAACACGTTGAACCGGGGCGCGCACGGCGGCTATTCGGTGCTCGCCCGCCTCAAGCCGGACACGAGCATGGCCAGCGCGGCTGCGGAGTTGAACAACATCGCGGCCGGACTCGAAAAAAAGTATCCTGAAACCAACAGCGGCCGGAGCGCTCGCGCTCTACTCCTGTTTGAAAGCGCCGTCGGACAGTATCGACTCAGCTTGCTCTTCCTCCTTGGGACCGTCGGCTGCGTGCTGCTCATTGCGTGCGCCAACATCGCCGGCCTGCAGCTGGCCCGGGCCGCGGGGCGCGTCCGCGAAATGGCCGTGCGGGCCGCGCTCGGGGCCAGTCGGACTCACCTGGCCCGTCAGTTCCTGATCGAAAGCACGCTATTGGCGGTGTTTGGCGGGATCGCCGGGATCCTGCTGGCGTGGTGGGGACTTTCCGCCATCCAGCTGCTCAGCCCGCCGAACGCTCCGCGCTTCGCCGAAACCCGGCTGGACTGGACGGTGCTGGTCTTCAACTGCGCCGTCGCCTTGATCTCCGGCCTGCTCGTCGGCTTGTGGCCGGCGTGGCGCGCCTCGCGGATGCATGATCTCAGCAACGGCATGCACGAGGGCGGGACGCGCGGTGGATCCGAGGGCCCGGCGCGCGGCCGGGCGCAATCGATCCTGGTGATCGGCCAGGTGGCGCTGGCCCTCGTCTTGCTGACGGGTGCGGGCTTGCTGATTCGCAGTTTCCAACGCGCGCAGGAGCTGCCGCTCGGGTTCAACGCGCTCGGCGTGCTCATGCTGGAACTTGAGCTGCCGCGCGTCCGCTACGATTCCGACGCGAAAATCTCGGGCTTCTACACGCAACTCCTGGAACGCGTGTCGGCCCTGCCGGGCGTCACCGGCGCGGCCTTCGGCGCAAATGTTCCGTTCGACGACACGAGCGATGACTCCAGTTTTCACATCACCGGCACGCCGGCCCCCGACCCCGGCAAGGAACCGCTGGCGGAAATCACGCTGGCTTCGAAGGATTATTTCCGCGTGCTCGGCATCGACATCGTGCGCGGCCGGCCCTTCAACGCGACCGATGCCGGGGACGGCCCCAAGTCCGTCATCATCGATGAATCACTGGCCGCGCAGTTTTTCCCGGGTCGCGATCCCATTGGCGAGCACATCGACGACAACCAAACCGACGCCAAGGATGCTCCGCCCATGACCATCGTGGGGGTTGCGCGTCGCACGCGGAACGATGCGCCGGGCGAGGGCGTTGAACCGCAGGCCCTCCCGCAACTTTATTATGCCCACGCGCAGGTTCCAGAGCGCGGCGGGACGCTGCTGGTCCGGACGAGCACTGGTGACCCGAACGCGCTCAGCGCGGTCATCACGCGCGAAATCCACGCGCTGGATCGGGAACAGGCAGTCGTCGTCGCCGGGCGAATGGATCAAAGAATTGCCCTGAGCCTTGCGCCCCGTCGCCTGACGATGTCACTGCTCGGCGTCTTCTCCGGCGTGGCCCTGCTGCTGGCGGTGGTGGGCCTCTACGGCCTGCTCGCCCTCACGGTCACGCAGCGCACGCGCGAATTTGGCATCCGCATGGCGCTCGGCGCCCAGGCCGGATCAGTCCGCGCGCTCGTGCTCCGACGCGGCCTCAGGCTGGTTGGTCTCGGCCTCGTCGCCGGGTTCGCCGGCGCAGTGCTGCTCGGGCGCTTGATGAGCAGCCTGCTCTTCGCCACCAGTCCGTTCGACCCGCCCACGCTGGTCGGAGTTTTCGCCATCCTCAGCATCTCGGCCGTGACCGCCTGCCTCGTGCCCGCGTGGCGCGCCACGCGCGTGGATCCGATGGTCGCACTGCGCGCGGACTAAGTGACAAGCCCTGCACGGTCATGAGCAATTTGAAATTCGCCTTTCGCCAGTTGCTCAAGCACCCTGGCTTCACCGGGGTGGCCGTGCTCGCGCTCGCGCTCGGCATCGGCGCGAATACCGCGATCTTCAGCCTCATCAACGCGGTCTTTCTCCAGCCGCTCCCCTATCCGCACCCCGAGCAACTGGTGCAGCTCACTTCGACGGACAAGGCCCAGAAAATCGAGCGCGCCGGGTTCTCCTATCCGCGCTATCTCGCGATCTGTGAAGGGCAGCAGGTGTTCAGCGACGTCGCCTACACGCTGCAAAGTCCATTCACCATCACCGAGTTGGGTGATCCGCAGCAGGTTCAAGGCATGATGGCCACCGCCAACTATTTGCCGTTGCTTGGAATCCAGCCGTTGCACGGACGCGGCTTTTCGGCGGATGAAGACCGGCCCGGCGGAGCCAACGTGGTCATCCTGGGCTACGGATTTTGGGAGCGGCAATTCGGCGCCGATCCACGCGCGGTCGGCAAGTCACTGGTTATCGACGGGAAGCCGCACACCATCATCAGCGTCCTGCCCAAGTCGCTGTCGCGTTTCCCATTCAACCGGATCGATCTTTGGACCCCCCGGCCGCAGGATTCACCACTGCTGGTTCCCGCGCAGATCAACAATGGCGGCTATTTCTATAACGTCTTCGCGCGCCTCAAGCCCGGTGTCACGCTGCCGCAGGCCCGCGAGGCGGTGAATGTCCTGGCGGCGGGCTACGCCGTTGCGCACAAAACGAACGTTGACTCGAATTCACACGCCGACGTCGACTTGGTGCTGGATGGTTTGGTCGGCGGGCAGCGCCAGAGTTTTGGCATGCTGTTCACGGTCGTGGGCTGCGTGCTGCTGATCGCCTGCGCGAATGTCGCCAATTTGCTGCTCGCCCGATTTGCCAGCCGGCGAAAAGAAATTGCCATCCGCTTTGCGTTGGGTGCGACGCGGCGCGACGTCATCCGTCAATTCCTGACCGAAAGCGTCTTGCTTTCAGTGCTGGGCGGCGCGCTCGGCCTGGTGCTCGCGTATTTCAGTCTGAAAATCGTGGTGGCTCTCGGGCGCGACTTCATTCCGCGGGTCGACGAGGTTTCGCTCGATCCCACGGTCCTGGCCTTCACCCTGGGCGCATCGCTGCTAACCGGGTTGATCATGGGCCTGGTGCCGGCCTGGCAGGGAGCGCGCGCGGACATGAACGAGGCCTTGAAGGATGCAAGCCGCGGTTCGACCGGTGATGGACGGCAGAATCGCTTTCGCAGCGGTCTGCTGGTGGCGGAAGTCGCCGTGTCCTTCGTGCTCCTCATCGCGGCCAGCCTCTTAGTTTCGAGCTTCATGCGCCTGCAAAACGTGGCTCCCGGCTTCAACCCGGGCGGGATATTTACCGGCGCGGTGGTTCTTCCCCCCAGCCAGTTTCCCATGTGGAGCAACGAGCTCGTCTCATTTTACAAGCGCCTCTACGACCGGCTCGGAGCGGTCCCCGGCGTCAAGTCCGTCGCATTTAGTGACAACCCGCCGCTCAGCGGCAACAACGGGCCTTCCGTTTACGCCGTGGTCGGTCGCGCCAATCCGCCGCTCAGCGCCCAGCCTCTCGCGCTGCGGCATCTCATCAGCCCCAACCGTTTCGGCATCCTCGGAATTCCCATCAAGCAGGGACGCGACTTCAACGAGACAGATGCGCCGACCAGCCCGCATGTCGTCATCATCAATGAGACGATGGCGAAAAAACTTTTCCCGAACGAAAACCCGATTGGCCAGAAGGTAATAACCGGCATGGCGCAGATGACGCAGGAGGTCGTCGGCGTGGTCGGCGACACGCATACCGCCAGCCTCACCCAGCCAGCCGATGCGGAGATGTATTACCCAATCCTGCAGCGGCCTGAGGGGTTCACCATCGTGATGGTGAAGACGGATCTGGATCCTCTGAGCCTGACGAACAGCGTGCGCGCCGCGCTCCATGACGTCGACGCCGGCATTCCGCTCACCAATCCGAATTCGATGGATCAAATCGTGGCGCAATCGATCGTCGATCGCCGGTTGACCATGATGCTACTCGCCGTGTTCGCCGGCCTCGCGCTCGTGCTCGCGAGCATCGGCATCTACAGCGTGATGGCATACTCCGTCACGCAACGCACCAGCGAAATCGGCGTGCGCATGGCCCTCGGGGCCGGCCCCGGTGATGTCGTTCGCATGGTCGTGAGCGAGGGCATGAGGTTGGTGCTCATCGGTGTGGCGGTGGGCGTGGCCGGCGCGCTCGCGCTGACGCGACTCATGTCCGCGTTGCTCTTCGAAGTCCGCCCCTCGGATCCACTCGTCTACGCCGGCGTTATCGGCGTCATCCTCCTTGTCGCCATCCTCGCCAATTTGATCCCCGCCCTCCGCGCCACCCGCATCGATCCCATGGTCGCCCTGCGGACGGACTGACAAAAGTGACAAGTGATGAGTGAAAAGTGACGACCAAAGAAACACGTCCCCCCGCTCATCCCTCCACTAGCGACTCGAATCTCATCACTCATCACTCATCTCACGTTACTCATCACTTCCCGTCATGCTCACCGATTTTCGTTTCGCCCTCCGGCAATTATTGAAGAATCCCGGCTTCACCGCCGTGGCCGTCCTCGCGCTCGCGCTCGGGATTGGCGCGAACACCGCAATCTTCAGCGTGGTCAACGCGGTGCTGCTCAAGCCGCTGCCGTTTCCTGACCCCAACCGAATTTATGCGATGGGGTCGCAAAATCGCCACGAGGCGAACTGGACCTCGACCTCAGGTCTGAATTCGATGTCGTATCCCGACTTCTTCGACTACCGGTCGCAAAACCACAGCCTCTCGCACGTCGCGCTGTATGCCGACACCAGCTATTCCCTCGTCGGACAGAACGACGTCAAAAGCGTGCGCGGACAAAAGGTCAGTGCGGATTTCCTGGACGTGCTCGGCGTGAAGCCAATGATGGGGCACAATTTCGTGCGCGACGATGAGCAGGCGGGCGGCGGCCCCGGCGGTTACAAGGTCATCCTCACCCACGGGTTCTGGCAGCGCGAATTGAAGGGAGATCCCGCTGCGCTCGGGCGGACGCTGACCCTCGACGCCCGCCCGCACACCGTCATCGGTGTGATGCCGGAAGGCTTTCAATTTCCGATCCAGACCGAGTCGTCTGACGTGTACCTAACGATCGCCGAGGACGCCTCGACCGCCGATGGCACCAAGCCGTCGACCGAACAACGCGGCAGTCACAGCCTGCGCGGCCTCGCGCGGTTGAAGCCCGGCGTCACGCCGGAGAATGCGGAGAAGGAACTGCAGACGATTGCGGCCGCCCTGGCGAAGCAATATCCGGACACCAACACAAATTTCAGCGTCGGCATCCTGCCGCTGCGCGAGGAACTCGTTGGCGACGTCCGCACCGCGCTCTACATCCTGTTTGGCGCCGTGCTGTGCGTGCTCCTGATCGCCAGCGCGAACGTCGCTAATCTTCAACTCGCCCGCGCGTCCGTGCGGGGCCGGGAAATTGCGGTGCGCTCGGCGCTCGGTGCGGGTCGCGGTCGAATCATCCGCCAGCTCCTGACGGAAAGCGTTCTGCTTTCGGGCATCGGCGGCCTTTTCGGATTCATCCTCGCGCAGTGGGGCACGCGCGCCCTCGTCGCCGTGGTGCCGCAAAACTTGCCGCTCGCCTCGCGCATTGAACTGGACGGCTATGTGCTGGCCTTCACGCTGCTCGTCGCCCTTGGCACCGGCGTCATCTTCGGCCTCGCCCCCGCCCTCGGCGCCTCGCGCGTCGATCTCGCGAGTGCCTTGAAATCCGGATCCCGCGGCTCGACCAGCGGCGGCGGCCATCGCCTGCGCCACCTTCTCGTCGTGGGCGAGATTTCTCTCGCGCTCGTCCTGCTCGTCGGCGCCGGTCTTCTGCTTCAGAGTTTCGCCCGACTCGGCCAGGTGAGCCCCGGTGTCCAGTCCGCCGGACTCCTCACGGCGCGCTTCGGCTTGCCAGAAACGTCCTACCCAAAACCGGAAAACCTGATCGCGTTCTACGATCAACTCATGGCAAAGCTTCGACTTGTGCCAGGCGTGAAATCGGTGAGTACCGTCTTCCCATTGCCGCTGAGCGGAAGCGAATCGATCACCGACTTCGACATCGAGGAGAGTCCCAAACCGGAGGGCCAGCGGGCGGCCAGCCCAGTGCGAATTATCGGGGTCGACTACTTCAAGACGATGGGCATCCCGGTGAAACGCGGCCGCGTCTTTACCGACGCAGAACAGCTGAAGTTGCAGCCGGTCGTCATTGTGAATGAAAAATTTGTGCAGACGTATTTCCCGGGTCAGAACGTCATCGGCAAGCGGATTAAGCCCGGTTGGAGCATCGACGACGACAAGCCGCACATGCGTGAAATCATCGGCATCGTCGGCAACGTCAAAGCTCGTTCACTCAAGGCTGACGAGATGCCGGAAATATATCTGTCGGGCGCCCAACTTCCCGTCAACGTGGCCACGCTCGTGGTGCGCGCGGACGTCTCCGATCCCACCAGCCTCACATCCGCCATCACCGCGCAACTCGCGACGATCGACCGCGGCATTCCCCTCACGCGCATCCGGGTGTTCGAGGAGTACATGACCCGTTCGCTGGCCCGGCCTCGTTTCAACGCGCTGCTCCTCTCCATCTTCGCCGGCGTCGCGCTGCTGCTCACCGCGATCGGCATCTATGGCGTCATGGCCTACTCCGTGGCGCAACGCACCGGCGAGATCGGCCTGCGCATGGCGCTCGGCGCGGGCCATTCGTCGATCTTCCGGCTCGTCATCGGTCAGGCCATGACCCTCGCCGGCATCAGCATCGGCCTCGGGTTGGTCGCCGCCTTCTTTGCCACCCGACTGATGAACAGCCTGCTGTTTGGCGTGCCCTCCTGGGACCCGCTGACGTTCATTGGCATCTCGGCGCTGATCGCGCTTGTCGCGTTCCTCGCTGCCTGGATTCCCGCCCGCCGCGCCATGCGCGTCGACCCCATGGTCGCCCTCCGGGCGGACTGACGTCGCTTCGCTTCCCCCACTAATTACCAATAACCACGCCATGAAACTCATCCACTATCTCCCGTTGTTTCTCGCCGCAGCCACCACCGCATCCGCCCTCACCGAAGAGAAAGTCGAGCAAAAGCGCGACGTCGCGCCCGGCGGGACACTCGTCGTCGATGTGGATTTCGGCACGATTGATGTCACCGGTGGTGACAACAAGCAGGTTGTCGTCAATGCGGAGCGAAGAATTTCCGGCGCGAGCGAGGCAAAGGAAAAGGAATTCCTGGAGGCCTCGCCGATCACGGTGACGCAGGAAGGCAACACCGTGACGGTCAGGGCCCGCCGGCCGAAGACCGGTGGTTGGCTGGCGAATTGGGGCAACTCGTGGAACACCGAAGCGCGTTACACCATTCTCGTGCCCACGAACTTTAATGCCCACCTCGAAACGTCAGGCGGCAAGATTCTGGTGAGCGAATTGACCGGCGACGTCAACGCGAATACGAGCGGCGGGACGTTGAACTTCGCGAAAATCCGCGGTCCGCTAAAAGGCGAAACCTCGGGCGGTGCGATCACGACGACGGATTGCGACGGTGAAATTCAAATCGAGACCAGCGGTGGTAAGATCGATGTGGGTGGCGGCTCGGGATCGCTGACGGCGAGCACTTCGGGTGGTTCGATCGCGGTGCGCAACTTCGGCGGCAGCGCCAAAGTCGAGACCAGCGGCGGTGGACTTCGCTTTGAAAATGTGCGCGGCTCCTTGCATGGCGAAACGTCCGGGGGATCCATCTCTGCATCACTGCCCGCCCCGGTACCCGGTGACGTGCGGCTGGAGACTTCCGCCGGTCGCATCGAAGTGAGCGTACCGGCAAATGCCGCGTTGAATCTTGATGCGTCCACCAGCATGGGCCGCGTGACGAGCGATCTGCCCGTGGCCGTCCAGGGCAAGCAGGACAGCGACCGGATGCGCGGCACGATTAACGGCGGCGGCAAGCTGCTCGTCTTACGCACCAGCGCCGGCAGCATCTCCGTCAAGCAAGGCGGCGCCCCGGCAACCGCTAAACCGTAAGGCGTCGCTCCGTTGCAAAGTCTATCATGAATGACTTAGGCTTCGCTTTCCGCCGCCTCCGCCAGAGTCCGGGCTTCACGGCCGTGGCGATTCTGACGCTCGCGCTTGGCATCGGAGCGAACACCGCGATCTTTTCGGTCGTCAATACCGTCCTGCTTCGGACGCTTGATTATCCGCGCGCGGAACAACTCGTGAATCTCTGGTCGAAGAGCCTGCGCAGCGGGGTCACCTACGCGGTCTCGGCGCCGGATTTCCACGACTGGCAGGCGCAGAGCCAGTCGTTCGAGGCGCTCGCGCATTTCTCCAATGGACCGTCCGCGATTCTCCTAAACCACGAGGCCGAAAGCGCGGACGCCGCCGATGTCAGCGAGAATTTCTTTCGCGTGCTCGCCGTGCCGCCAAGCCTCGGCCGTCCATTTTCCGCGGAAGAGTGGAAGACCAGCGGCGTGGCCATCATCAGCGAGCGGCTCGCGCGCCGGCATTTTTCCGGCGGGCCCGAGCGCGCCCTCGGCGCCACGCTGAAGCTCGACGGCAAGCCGCTCGTCATCGTCGGCGTGATGCCCGCGGGATTTTTGTATCCCGACGCGAGCGATATCTGGATTCCGGCGAACACGCGGTATCCGGAGACAACCAGCCGCTCGGCACACAATTATCTCATTGTCGGCCGCCTGCGCACGGGCGTGCCTCAAGCGAGCGCGAACGCGGAGCTCGAGGCCATCGGCGCCCGCCTCACGCAGGCGTATCCCGAAAGCAACACCAACAAAGGCGTGGCCGTTCGGGCGCTGGATGATCATCTCGTGCGGGATCACCGAGGCACACTTTGGCTTCTGCTCGGCGCCGTCGCCACGGTCCTGCTGATCGCCTGCGCGAACGTCGCGAATCTGCTGCTGGCGCGCGGTGTCGCGCGACGTCGCGAGTTTGCCGTGCGGGCGGCGCTCGGCGCGTCGTCGGGCCGGCTGATCGCGCATCAATTGGCGGAGAGCGCCATCGTGGCCGCCGCGGCGGCGGGTTTGGGCCTGCTGATCGCGACGTACGGCGTGCAGGCGCTCATTGCGCTGGCTCCGCCCGGCGTGCCGCGACTCAACCAGGTGTCGGTTGATTGGCCCACGCTCTTCTTCACGGCCGCTGTATCGGTGGCGGTTTGTTTCGCGACGGGACTGATTCCGGCGCGCGAGGCTTCGCGCGTGGATCTCGTCACAGGATTGAAATCCGGTGGCGCCGGCGCGGCCGGTGGCAGCGGGAAACTGCGCGGAATGTTGGTGGTCGGCCAGCTCGCCCTCTCTCTCGCGTTGCTGTCTTCGGCGGGCTTGCTCGTTGCAAGCCTTCTCCGTCTGAACAAAATGGATCCCGGATTCCGCACAGAACGCGTCCTGGTGATGGACGCCGATTTTCCAGCGGCCGATCAAGCCTCGGCGCCCGACGCCACGGCTTTCTTCGAGAATCTTGGGCGAGAAGCCGCGGCGCAGCCGGGGGTGGTGTCCGTCGCCTTCGCCCGTGAAATGCCGCTCGGCCGGCCTGGCAGCAACGGCACCTATTTCATTGAAGGTCGACTGGACGCCGCGCCCGGTGCCTCCAACCAGGACGCCCTCTGGCGCTTTGTTAGCCGGGATTATTTCGCCACGCTCGGGATTCCACTGCGTCGCGGTCGCACCTTCGCAGAGGGACTCGATGCAACCAAGCCGGCGGAAGTTGTGATCAATGAAACGATGGCTCGTTCCACATGGCCGAATGACGATCCGATCGGCCGCCGCATTCGCATCGGGATGAGCACCAAGCCGCAATGGATGACGATTGTCGGCGTGGTGGCCGACGTGAAGCAGGTTTCGCTCAAACGCGCCATCTCGCAGGAGCTGTACGTCGCCGCCGCACAATTTCCGCTCGCCAACACGCAAACCAAATTGATCGCGCAAACTTCAGCTGCGCCGGAAACCTTGTTCGAGCCGTTCCGGAAGCTCGCACGCTCGCTGAATGCCGAGGTGCCGGTAAAGTTCACGACCGCGCAAGTCATCGTTGCGGAAACGCTGGCTGCCCCGCGGTTCCGCGCGCTTCTCATTACGCTGTTCTCGGTTGTGGCGTTTGTCATCGCGCTGGTCGGCGTGGCCGGTGTCATGGCCTGCATCGTAGCGGGCCGGCGCGCCGAGACGGGCATTCGCCTCGCGCTCGGTGCGCAGCCCTGGCAGGTCGTGTCGTTGATGCTGCGCGAAGGTCTTCGCTTCGTTGCGCTCGGATTGGCGCTTGGCTTGCTCGCCGCGGCCGGCGCCGCCCGACTGTTGGCGGCCCACCTGTTCGGCGTCGGCGCGTTCGACCCGTCCATCGTCTCCATCGTCTGCGCAGTCTTCACCCTCGTCGCCCTCGTCGCGTGCTTGATCCCGTCGCTGCGCGCCACGCGCGTCGATCCGATCGCGTCGCTTCGCTCCGAGTAAGTGACACGTGAAGAGTGACAAGTGACGAGCCACTGAATCACCCCCACGCCGCCTAACTCATAACCCTTAACGCCTAACTCATCGTCGCCACCGAATGTTCTACGACCTAAGATTCGCCCTGCGCGTTCTGCTCAAGAATCCGACCTACACGCTGGTGTCGGTGCTCGCGCTCGCGCTCGGGATCAGCACAGCCACCTCGCAGTTCACGTTTTTTAACGGGATCATCCTGCGGCCCATCTCGGGCGTGAAGGACGAAGGTCGGCTCGTCATGGTGCGGTCGTACACTCCGCGGGACACGGACGGTGAAATGCAATTCTCAGAGCCTAACTTCCTCGACGTTCGGGAACTCTCCCAGACCCTCGAGGGCGGTTTGGTCACGATGGGCCGCACGTACATCATCTCGGGCGCTGAGCAACCGGAGCGCGTGCTCGGCGCGTGGATTTCAGCGGTGGGCTTCGATACGCTCGGCGTGCAGCCCGTGTTGGGCCGGACGTTCCGACCCGAGGAGGACAATGATGGCAGTCCGCCGGTTGTCATCCTGAGCCACGGACTCTGGCAGCGCAGTTTCGGCGGTAACAAATCCATTCTCGGGCAATCGATCACCCTGAACGGCGAACCGGTGACGGTGGTCGGCGTGATGCCGCCCGGATTTCGCTTTCCGAGCGCTCACGAGCTTTGGATGCCTTTCCGCTACGAGCGCAAGGCCGATGCCCGCGGAAATCTTTCCCTGCCTTTCGTCGCCCGGCTCAAGCCCGGGACCACGTTGGCAAAAGCGCAGGCCGAACTCGACGTCATTGCGACGCAACTCGCCAAGGCACATCCGGCGACCAACGAGCGAATGGGCTTCCGCGCGACCCCCATTCGCGACGACGCGGTCCGGGAAATCCGGCCCACGCTCTACGCGATGCTGGGGTCCGTGCTCTTCGTCCTCCTCATCGCCTGCGCGAACGTCGCGAATCTCATGCTCGCGAAAGCCGCCACCCGCTCGCGCGAGGTGGCAATCCGCACGGCGCTCGGAGCGAGTCGAAGTCGGATCATGCGACAGGTTCTGACCGAGAGCCTGCTCCTCGGCGCCATCGGCGGCGGCCTCGGGATCATCCTCTCGATGTGGTCGATTGATCTCATTCGCGCGATGATTCCGGTGGAGCTGCCATTCTGGATCCAGTTTGAGGTCGACTGGCGCGTGCTGACCTTTGCGACCATCGCCACGCTTGGCTCCAGCGCCCTCTTCGGATTGCTCCCGGCGTGGCAGACGTCGCAGCCCGAGCTGAGTTCCGAGTTGAAGGAAGGCGGGCGCGCGAGCACCAGCGGCAATGAAACGCTGCGGCTCCGGGGTCTCCTCGTCGTCGCGCAGATCGCGCTCGCGCTCATCCTGCTGGTCGGCGCAGGCCTGATGATGCGCAGCTTCCTTTACCTGCAACGGGCCGAGAAAGGATTCAAGGCGGACGATGTCCTGACCTTCCGCGTCGGTCTCCCGCCCACGCAATTCAAGGACGAGAAAGTCGTCCGCGCATTCTGGCTCCGACTGCGCGAGAACTTGCGGCAGCTGCCCGGCGTCGAGCACGCCGGCTTCATCAGCCAGCTGCCCGCGTCCGACAATTTCGGCATCACCGCCTTCCAAGTGGAGGGACGCACCGCCCCCAAGACGCTGGCGGAAGCCCCGGTCGCGATCATGCGCAACGCCAGTCCGGGCGTCCTCGACGTGCTCCGGATTCCGCTCCACCGCGGACGATTTATCGACGAGACCGACACGTTCGAGTCACCCCGCGTCGCGGTGATCGACCAAAATTTCGCAGACCAGATTTTCCCTGGTGAAGATGCGATTGGCAAGCGGTTGAGCGTGGATCCACACGACCAGGCGAAACGAACCTGGTACGCGATCGTCGGGATCGTGGGAAACATTGTGCAGATGCCGACGGGAAGTCTGCCGCACCGCGCCGTCTGGACGTCGAATCTCCAGGAAGAGGGCAATCACTTCGCTTCCGGAATGGTCCGCGTGAAGGGAGGCCGACCCATGGATTTGCTGCCCGCCGTGAAAGAGGCGGTGTTTGCGGCGCAGGACAACATTCCGATCTACAACACAAAATCCATGACCGATGTCGTGGCGGAATCGTACTGGCCGCAGCGATTCTTCGGCCGGCTCTTTGTCTCGTTTGCGCTCACGGCGCTCTTTCTTGCCGCGATCGGCATCTACGGCGTGATGGCGTACGCGGTCACGCAGCGCACCCAGGAAATCGGCGTGCGCATGGCGCTCGGGGCTCAACCGGCGCAGGTGATCCGGCTGTTCCTGCGTCAGGGCATCAAGCTCGTGGCCTTCGGACTCGTCCTCGGATTTGCCGGCGCGTGGATCGTGGCGCACCTGCTGCGCAGCATCATTTACGGCGTCTCGCCGCACGACCCGCCCACCTTTGCGATCGTGCCAATCCTCCTCGCGCTGGTCGCGATCTTCGCGTGCTGGCTCCCCAGCCGGCGCGCCACGCGCGTCGATCCGAACGTCGCGCTGCGTGCGGAATGAAATGCCTTCAGCGCCGGGCGGGCGCGAAGCTGTAGCCCTTCGACCCGACCCTTCCGCCGGCGACACGCATCTTCGGAAGATCCTCGCCGTCCTTCAACGAGAGCAGCACGGTGTAGGTATACTTGAAATTCTCCAGCTTTTTCCGCTGGATGGGACGCGCGATGAATCTTTCGATCGCCTGCACATGCGTCATGTCATCGGACGTGAACAGCGTGAAGGCGTCGCCCTCCGTCAACGCGCGGCCGGTTCGCCCAATCCGGTGCACGTAATCTTCCGGATGCTGCGGCACGTCGTAGTTAATGACGTGCGTCACGCCCGCGATGTCGAGGCCGCGCGACGCGATGTCCGTCGCGACGAGCACCTCGTATTTTCCCTCGCGGAATCCGAGCAGCGCTTCTTCGCGTTCCTTCTGGCTGCGGTCGGAGTGCATCGCCACGACCTTGTGGCCCTCCTGCAGCAGCTTGGCGGCGACCATGTCAGCGCCTGATTTCATGCGGCAGAAGACGATCACGCTTTGGTAGTGCGTGCGCTCCAGCAGTTCGTGCAGGAGTTCAAATTTCTGCGCGTTGGCGACGGGATAAAGCGCGTGATCGACCAGTTCGGACGGGGCGCGGCGGATGCCCACCTGGATGGTCAGCGGATCCTTGAGCGCCCACTTTGCCAGCGACTCGATCTCCGGCGGAATCGTCGCGGAAAAAAGCAACGTCTGGCGCTTCTCCGGGCACTGCTTGAGCAGGCGTTTCACGTCCGGCATAAAACCCATGTCGAGCAGTCGATCCGCCTCATCCAGAACCACGATTTCGAGATCCTTGAGGCTTAACTCCCCGCGTTCGAGATAGTCGAGCAACCGGCCCGGCGTACCCACCCAGATGTCCATGCCGCGCTTAAGCTTCTCGCTTTGCTCGCCGTAGCCGACGCCGCCGTACATCACGCCGACGCGCAGCGGGCTGAATTGCGAAAACTGTTTCAGCGAGGCCTCGACCTGCAACGCGAGCTCGCGGGTCGGCTCGACGATCAAGCCGCGCAGGCCGCCGGGGTTGTTGAATCGGGTCAGCATCGGCAGCGTGAACGCGGCCGTCTTGCCGGTACCAGTCTGGGCCGAGCCGACGACGTCGCGTCCGGCGAGCACCGCCGGGATGGCCTGTTCCTGAATGGGGGTTGGCACCGTGTAACCCGCCGCCTCCACTGCCAGCATCACATCGTCCGAAAGCTGCAAATCCTTAAAATCCATTTCGCCAGCATCGCCCAGAGTTGCCCGGAACGCGAATCGGGCGTCGGCTCAGCCGCGTTTGCCACGAGGTCTCGAAGGACTCGAAGGAACGCAGTCGAAGATCCACGGTCGACCGTCGAAGCCCAGATTCCTTGTCCCGCCTTGCACCTTCGATCTCCCCGCGGGTTCGACCCTCGACGCTCGACTCTCGCCTCAGGTCTCGTGTTCCTTCGCGTGAATTCGTGGTTACGGCCCTGCCGCTCCTCATTTAGCAATTCTCAATTCGTTCGTTATTTTGCCTTCAACTTTCGGCGATTCGAATTTTCTTCGCGTTTCGAGTTTAGACCTTCGAGTTTGGCGCGGAGCAGCGCCGTCTCCCCGTCTTCCTTCAAGTTCGATCTTCGAATGACAGACTTTTCTCGAGTTTCGAATTTCGAGTTCCGAGTTTGATGCGTCGCAGCGCCCCGCGCTGCTACGCATCCAGCGGGCTCCTCACGCCCACGCCCAGCCGGTTCATCACGTGCGTGTAGATCATCGTCGTCGCCACGTCCGCGTGCCCCAACAAATCCTGCACCGTCCGTATGTCCGTTCCCGATTCCAACAAATGCGTCGCGAAAGAATGGCGCAGCACGTGCGGCGTCACGCGTTTATCGATGCGCGCCCGCTTCGCCGCCTCGCGAATGAATCGCTGCAACGTCTCCTCGGTCAGATGATGCCGGCGCTTGAGCTCGGTGCGCGGATCCAGCGACACCTCGCGCGACGGAAAGAGCCACTGCCACTCCCACGAGACGCCCGCGTGCGGATACTTCGCGCCGAGCGCGTCCGGCAGATGCACTCCGGCCAGTTGCTGGGCGCGGTCCTTGGCGAAGAGCTCCCGCAGCCGCTCGATGTGTTCGCGCAGCGGTTCGCGTACCAGCTGCGGCAGCACGGTCATGCGGTCTTTTTTGCCCTTGCCGTCGCGCACCCGCAGGGTTCCCCCGTCGAAATCCACATCCTGAATGCGCAGTCGCACGCCCTCGCTCACCCGCAGACCCGCACCGTAGAGCAACCGCGTGATCAGCAGCGGTGTGCCATCGAGACAATCCAACAGCCGGCCGACTTCGCTGCGACTCAGCACATCCGGCAGTCGCGCCGGCCGCGTGGGGCGGTCGAAGCCGGAGAAGTCCCCGGCCGCGCGGCCGAGCACGGCTTCATAAAGGAAGACCAATGCGTTGAGTGCCTGCCGTTGGGTGGAAATGGCCACCCTCCGGTCGCGGACCAGGTGACTGAGAAACGCGCGCACGTCGGCCGGACCCAGTTTCTCAGGATGGCGTTTCTGGTGAAAAAGGATGTACTGGCGAGTCCAGCTCCAGTAGGCTTTCTCCGTGTGAAAGGACAGTTGCCGCAGCCGCGCGGTCTCGCGCACGCGATCTTCGAGCCGCATCCTAAGCGGCTCCGCAGATATCGTGTTATCCTTCATCATTGTCGGTCTTACAACCTTGTTCACCGCACTTCAAGAGAAAACTCTGCGTACTTTCTCGCTATCCGACATT
>JANXRG010000100.1 GCA_025353105.1 Verrucomicrobiota bacterium | reverse complement strand
TAATTGCCGCCAGACGTGCCTGCCGCGTCGAGTCCGCGGCGCGCGAGCAGCGGCGCGATGTAGGGTTCGCGGCCGGTGAAGTTTTTGAAGAGCACCATCGCCTCCTCGCTGCCGCCGCGCGAGAGCAGCGTGTCGCGGAATCGATCCCCATTCTCGCGCGTCAGGCCGCCGTGGTTCTTGATCCAGTCGACGCTGTCGGCATCGAGCACCTCGCTCCAGATGTATGAATAATAGCCCGCCGAGTAGCCCCCGGCGAACGTGTGCGAGAAATACGGGCTGCGATAACGCGGCGGCACGGGACCGAACTCCACACCGGCTTTCTTCAATGCGTCCGCCTCGAAGGCCATCGTGTCGGTGGGTATTTCCTCGGGCTTGAGCTGATGCCACGCCTGATCGAGCAAGGTAGCGGCCAGATATTCGGTCGTCTTCTGGCCCTGGTTAAACTTGTCGGACGCCTTGAATTTTTCGAGCAGCGCGATCGGGAGCGGTTCGCCGGTCTTGTGGTGCTTCGCGTAATTCTGCAAAACCTCGGGCCATGTCGCCCACATCTCATTCACCTGCGACGGATACTCCACGAAGTCGCGCGGCACGCTCGTGCCGCTGAAGCGCGGGTACTTCACGTTTGAGAACATCCCGTGCAGCGCGTGGCCAAATTCGTGAAACATGGTGTTCACCTCGTCAAAGGTCAGCAGCGTCGGCTCGCCCGCGGGTGGCTTGGGGATGTTGAGATGATTCGCGACGACCGGCCGGTTGGCGAAAAGCCCGGCCTGCGGCACGTACGCATTCATCCAAGCCCCGCCGCGCTTGGACGGGCGCGCGTAAAGATCAGCCAGGAACAACGCAAGCGGCTTGCCGTCGGCGTTGCAGACTTCGAACACGCGGACATCCGGATGATAAACCGGCAGGTCCTTGCGCTCCTTGAACGTCACCCCGTAGAATTTGTTCGCGGCGAAAAACACGCCGTCCTGCAGGACGCGGTTGATTTCAAAATACGGCTTCAGCTGCGCCGCATCGAAGTCGTACCGCGCTTTCCGCACCTTCTCCGCGTAAAGATCCCAGTCGGCCGCGGTAAGCGCGAAGCCGCCCTTCTCCTGGTCGATGATCGTCTGCATGTCAGCGGCCTCGCGCCGCGCATTGGCCACGGCCGGCGGCGCAAGCTTGGCGAGCAGGGCGTTGACCGTCTCGACGTTGCCCGCAGTCTGATCCTCCAGCTGATACGCGGCGTGGTTCGCGTAACCGAGCAACTGGGCGCGTTCCGCGCGCAGTTTCGCGATGCGGAGAACGATGGCGCGGTTGTCGAAGTCGCCCCCGTTGCTGTTGCGGCGGAGGGACACCTGCATGATCTGCTCGCGCAACTTTCGGTTCTGCAGTGAGGCGAGCGTCGGTTGTCCGGTCGTATTCAACAGTGCGATGAGGAACTTGCCTTCCTTGCCTGCCGCTTTCGCCGCGGCCGCCGCGGCAGAAATTTCGTTTTCCGAAAGCCCGGCCAAATCCTCCTTCTTTTCCACCAGGATCGAGGCGGCGTTCTTTTCCTTCAGCACGTTCTGCGCGAACGTGGTCTGGAGCGTCGCCAGCTCGGCGTTCATCGCTTTGAGCGTAGTCTTATCGGCCTCCGAAAGCTTCGCGCCAGATCGCACGAAGTCCTTGTCGTAATGTTCCAGCAGCCGCTTCGATTCCGGGTCGAGCCCGAGCTGGTCGCGCTGGTCGTAGAGCGAGTGGATTCGGACAAACAGCGCGCCGTTCAGCGTGATCGCGTCACGCTGAGCCGAAAGTCTTGGCGCGTTCGCCGCCTCGATTTTTTGCAGAGTTGGATTGGTGTTCGCGCCCGCGAGATTCGAGAAAACGCGGTTCACCCGCGCGAGCAACTGTCCGGAGCGCTCGAGCGCCACGATGGTGTTGTCGAACGTGGCCGGCGCCTTGTTGTTCGCGATGGAATCGACTTCCTTGAGCTGCTCGGCCATGCCCTTTTCGAATGCCGGGGGATAGTCGTCATCCTTGATGCGATCAAACAGCGGATACTGGTACGACAGCGTGCTCTCCGTGAGCAGGGGGTTTTCGACCGCGGCGGCGGGGGCCAGCGTCTCGCCGGCTGCGCGCAGCGACGCGGCGAAGCCAGTGGTCGCGACCAGGAGCGTGGTGAACAAACGGAAGGGAGAGAAAGGACGCATGTGAATTGACGAACGGAACAGATTGAAAAATCGACGGGGGTGGGATAGCGCGGTCCTATTTCTTTGCCGGTGGCGGTACATCCAGCCCGCGACGTTTCAGCAACGGCGCGATATCCGGGTCGCCACCCGTGAAATTGCGGAAGAGCGTGAGCGCCTCGTCGCTGCCGCCGCGCGAGAGAAGCATTTCCCGAAAGCGGTCGCCGTTCTCGCGCTTCAGACCGCCGTGGTTTTTGATCCAATCGACGCTGTCGGCATCGAGCACCTCGCTCCAGATGTAGGAATAATAGCCTGCGGAATAGCCCCCGGAAAACGTGTGCGAGAAATACGCGGACCGATAACGCGGCGGAACGGGCGCGTAGTCCACGCCATATTTCTTCAGCGTCGCGGCCTCGAAGACCAGCGTGTCCGTCGGCACTTCCTCGGGCTTGAGCTGGTGCCAGGCCTGGTCGAGCAGAGTCGCGGCGAGGTACTCCGTCGTCTTGAAGCCCTGGTTGAATTTCTCCCCCGCCTTGAACTTCTCGACGAGCGCGAGCGGGAGCGGCTCGCCGGTCTGGTAGTGCTTCGCGTAGTTCCTGAGCACCTCGGGCCAGATCGCCCACATCTCATTTACCTGCGACGGGTACTCCACGAAATCGCTCGGGACATTCGTTCCGCTGAAGCGCGGATATTTCACGTTGGAGAACATACCGTGCAGCGCGTGACCGAACTCGTGAAACATCGTCACAACTTCGTCAAAGGTCAGCAGCGTCGGCCCGCCGTCCGGTGGTTTCGGGATATTGAGATGGTTCGCGACCACAGCCTTGTCGCCGAACAGTTGCGATTGCGACACGTACTCGTTCATCCATGCGCCGCCCCGCTTGGACGGGCGGGCGTACATGTCCGCCAGGAAAAGCGCGAGCGGGGAGCCATCCGCATTGAAGACCTCGAACACGCGCACGTCGGGATGATAGACCGGCAGGTCCTTGCGCTCCTTGAAGGTCAGACCGTAAAACTTGTTGGCCGCGTAGAACACCCCGTCCTGCAGCACCCGATTCAGCTCGAAGTATGGTTTGAGCTGCGATTCGTCAAAAGCGTAGCGCGCCTTGCGCACCTTCTCGGAATAAAGATCCCAGTCGGCCGCGGTAAGCTTGAAGCCGCCTTTCTCGCGGTCGATGACCGCCTGCATGTCCGCGGCCTCGCGGCGCGCGTTGGCCACGGCGGGCGGCGCGAGCTTGGCAAGGAGGGTGTTCACCGTCTGCACGTTGCGCGCGGTCTGCTCCTCCAGCTGGTAGGAGGCGTGATTGGCGTAGCCGAGGAGATGGGCCTGCTCCGCGCGCAGCTTCGCGATGCGCGACACAAGCGCGAGATTGTCGAACTCGCCCCCGTGACTGTTGCGCGCGAGCGACGTCTGCATGATCTGCTGGCGCAGTTTTCGGTTCGTCAACGACGACAGCGCGGGTTGACCGCTGGTATTGAGTAGCGCGATCACGTATTTGCCCTCCTTGCCCTCCTCCTTGGCGACGGCCGCCGCGGCGGCGATTTCGTTCTCGGACAGCCCGGCCAGATCCTCGCGCCGCTCGACCACGATCGACGCGGCATTCTTCTCCTTCTGAACATTCTGCGTGAACGTCGTTTGGAGCGTTGCGATTTCCGCGTTCATCGCCTTCAGCTTGGTTTTGTCAGCCTCCGGGAGTTTGGCTCCGGCCCGGACAAAATCTTTGTCGTACCGCTCGAGCAACCGCTTCGACTCAGGGTCGAGGCCCAGTTTCTCGCGTTGCTCGTAAAGGGACTGAATCCGGGCAAACAGCGCGCCGTTGAGCGCGATGGCATCGCGATGTGCGGAGAGCTTGGGGGCAACCGCGGCCTCCAGTTGTTGCAGCGCCGGATTCGTGTTTGCGCCGGCGAGATTCGAAAATATGCGGTCCACCCGCGTGAGCAACTGACCCGAGCGCTCCAGCGCCACGATGGTGTTATCGAAGGTGGCGGGTTCCTTGTTGTCCGCGATGTCGGCCACTTCCTTGAGCTGATCCGCCATGCCCTTGGCATAGGCCGGGGCGAAGTCGCTGTCCTTGATCCGGTCGAACGGCGGCAGGTGATACGGAAGCGTACTCGGCTCGAACAGTGGATTTTCGGTCGTGGGAGTCGAACTCGGCGACGCCGCGGGCGCGGACGGATCCGCGCCGGCGCTCCACGAGGCCAGGCAATGAACGGCAAGCAGCAGCGCGGCCAGGGCAAAAGTAAATGAATGACGCATAAGATGAGGGGAACCGACCGACAAATTCAGGCCTTCAGTCGTTCGGCAGCCTTGGCCACCGACGCGGGATCGCCGATCGAAATCACTTCCGCCGCGCCCACGATTCGGCCGACAAGGCCGGCCAGCACGGCGCCCGGTCCAAGTTCGAGGAACAGCATCACGCCAAATTCCTTGGCGAGGCGCTCGATCGATTCGATCCAGCGGACGGATCCCGTCACCTGTTTAGTGAGGAGATCGCGCGCTGTCACCGGATCGCGGACAGGTTCCGCGGAAAAATTCGCGATCACCGGAAAGCGCGGCGCATCCATCGGGGTCGTGGCGAGCGCCTCGGCCAGCCGAGTGCGGGCCGGCTCCATCAGGCGCGAGTGATACGCGCCCGCGACATCGAGCGGCACGGCCTTGCGAAATCCGCGATCCCTCGCCTGCGCAACGGCCTTGGTGATGCCATCGACGGCGCCCGAGAGCACATACTGGCCGGGGGAATTGAAATTGGCCACTTCGACACCGCACGCTTCCGCCAGCGCAAGGGCCGACGGTGCGTCGCCGCCAAGCAGCGCGGCCATCGTCCCGCCGGCAAGCCGGCAGGCTTCCTCCATCAATTCACCGCGCCGTTCCACCAGCTTGAGCCCATTTTCAAAATCGACGGTGCCCGCGGCGGCGTGTGCGGTGAGTTCGCCGAGAGAGAGCCCCGCTGCGCCAACAATCGCGGCGTCAAATTCCGCGGCGCGATTGTCAAGCGACTCGCGCACTGCCGCGAGCGCCGCGAGCCCATGCAAATAAAGCGCGGGCTGGCAATTCGCGGTCCGGGTCAGCTCCTCCTTTGGCCCCTCCCACATGATTTTCGTCAGGTCGCGGCCCAGGCAAGCGTCGGCCCGAGCAAACAACGCGGCAGCAGCCGGCGAAGAATCTTTGAGATCGCGGCCCATGCCGACGGTTTGAGCGCCCTGACCGGGGAAGAGAAGAGCAATCGGGGGAGGCATTCGGACGAAGGAACTTCGTCCGATAAACTCGAAGGACGAAACTCGAAACTCGAAGGAAGCACAGAAGTTTCAACGGGGAAAAGTCTAAAAGATGCCGTACTTGGGGAACGCGCTCATTCCGCGTTCTTTATTGGGACTTTCCGACGTTTGCCGCCCATTTGAGCTTCCTTCGAGTTTCGAATTTCGAGTTTCGAGTTTCCCCGATTCGGGCCTCGAGTTTCCAAAAAACAGTTGTGCAACCTCCGTCTCTGGCTACCGTCCCCCTCCCTATGCCGAAATCCATTGCCCGTCGGAAGACGAAAAAGGCCGTCGCAAAGCGGTTCAAAATCACTGGTTCTGGCATGAAAGTGAAGCGCACCCAGGCCGGGCGCCGACACATTCTCCAGAAGAAGAGCTCGAAGCGGAAGCGCCTGCTCGCCAAATCCGCCCTCGTCGACAAGACCGAGATTAAGAAGATCAAGGAATGTCTGCCCTTCGGCTGACTCCCGGCTCCTCTCCTTTACCCCTGCTGACCTAATCCTATGCCTCGCGCCACCAACGCCGTCGCCAGTCGCCGCCGCCGCAAGAAGATGATCAAAGCCGCCAGTGGCTTTCGCGGTCGTCGTTCCAAACTTTTCCGCTACGCCAAGGACGCCATCTACAAGGCGCGCTACTGGGCCTACCGCGACCGCAAGACGCGCAAGCGCAACTTCCGCAGCCTGTGGATTCAGCGCATCAATGCCGCGTGCCGCGTCCACGGCCTCAGCTACAGCCGCTTCATGGAGGGCCTCCGGGCCGCCAACGTCCAGGTCGACCGCAAGATGATGTCGGAGCTCGCGGTCAACGACGAGGCCGCCTTCAACGCCCTTTTCGAAACCGCCCACAAGGCGATTAAGAACAAGAAGGGCGCGGTTCTCCAAGCTGCCTGATCCAACCGGCCACGCCGGAACGAATGATTCTAAACGGGGACGGCGCGATACCAATCGCGCCTTTTTCGTTTCCCTACGATCCATGCTGACGGAACTCGACCAACTCCAGGCCGCCGCGCTGGCCGACATCGCGGCCGCCGACGACGCGCCCGCGCTCGAAGTCGCGCGCGTGCGATATCTCGGTCGCCAGGGCACCCTTTCCGCGCTCGGCGAGCGCATGAAGACCCTCTCGAAGGAAGAACGCCCGGCGGCAGGCAAGAAGCTCAACGAAGTCCGCACGGCGGTGACCGCGGCCTTCGACGCCGCAGCCCAAGGCCTCAGCGCCCGCGCGGAATCGAGCGCGCTGGTCTCCGTGGATGTCACGCTTCCCGGCACGCCGCTGCTGCCGATCGGCGCGCTGCATCCGCTCACGCAGTTGCAGGATCGCGCGGTCCAGATTTTTCGGCGGCTCGGTTTCGCGCTCGCCGATGGACCGGATGTCGACGATGAATTCCACTGCTTCGACGCGCTCAACACGCCCGCGGATCACCCGGCGCGCAACGAGCAGGACACGTTTTACCTGCCGGACGGCCGCCTGCTCCGCACCCACACCTCGACCGTGCAAATCCGCGCGATGGAGACCCAGCCCCCGCCCGTGCGCATCATCGCGCCTGGTGCGGCCTATCGCCGTGATGAAGTGGACGCGTCGCACCTCGCGCAGTTCAACCAGATGGAGGGCCTGGTGGTCGACGAGGGCATCACGCTTGCCGACTTGAAGGGCACGCTGGAATACTTCCTGCGCGAATTGTTTGGGGCGAAAACCGCGATTCGCTTCCGGCCGCATTTCTTCCCGTTCACGGAACCCAGTTTTGAGATCGACGTGAAATCGCCCGCGTTGCGCGGCGGCGAGCGCTGGCTCGAGGTCTGCGGCTGCGGCCTGGTCGATCCGGCGGTGTACGATCAGGTCAACCAGCGCCGCGGCGATCAGGCTTACGATTCCGAGAAGTACACCGGCTTCGCGTTTGGATTCGGTCTCGATCGTCTCGCGATGATCCTCCTCGGCTTGCCCGACATCCGTCTGCTCATCGAGAACGACGTGAGGTTTCTGGAACAGTTTAAATAGGGAACGTCGTCAGGTGGAACGCGACCTCCGGGCGCGTTGCCAAAGGTAGCGACGACCTTCCCCGGTCGTCCCAAATCTTGCGTGCGCAGGTACGCTGCGTCTTTCACGACCGCATCCGCAGCCACATCATGGCCAAAAGTTTGGGACGCGCGAGGACGCGCGTCCCCACCCTTCGCCGACGCGCCCGGTCGCGTTCCACCAGTCAAGCTTCCGTCACCTCCACGATCCCCGCGCGAATCGCCTCGACCGCCGATTCCAGCTGCAAATCCGTGATGCAATATGGCGGCATCAACACGATCACATCTCCGATCGGCCGCGTGAGCAAGCCGTGCTGACGGGCCACGTGGCAGACGTCCCGCCCGATCAGCCGGCCCGCCGGATCGCCGTGCAATTCGACACCCGCAATGAACCCGCATTGCCTGACCTCGACTACCGGCCGCAGCTGTGCGATTCGCTCGCGCAGCAACTCCGCCATCCGCGCGATTTTCGAACCAAGATTCTCCAACACGTTTTCGTCGCGAAAAATTTTTAAGTTCTCCAGGGCCACGGCGCAGCCCAATGCATTCGCCGTGTAGCTGTGGCCGTAGTAAAAAGCCCGGCGCTCGCCCGGTTCCCCGCGAAACGCCTCGAACACGCGCTCCGTCGTCAACGTCGCGGCCAGCGGCAGGTATCCCGCGGTCAGCCCTTTCGCGAGACACAGAAAATCCGGCGCCACGCCTTCCTGCTCGCACGCGAACATCGTCCCCGTCCGGCCAAAGCCGGTCATGACTTCGTCCGCAATCAACAGCACGCCGTTCGCGTTACACCACTCGCGCAATCGCCGGAGCGTTCCGGCCGGCCAAAGCCGCATGCCAGCCGCGCCTTGGATCAGCGGCTCGATCACCGCGGCCGCGACGGTATTCGCCCGCGCCGGCGCGAGCGCGAACACTTGCTCCACGTCCGCCACGCGAACCACCTCGAGTGGTTCACCACCCTGCTTCATCGCATCGTGAAAGGTCGGGATTCCGCCCAGGCCCGCCGCCCCGAGCGTGTCGCCGTGGTACGCGCCGTCGAATGCGACAAACGCGCGCCGCTCCGGCTGGCCGCGAAATTGATGAAACTGCCGCGCCATCCGCAGCGCCGACTCGATCGCCGTTGATCCGTCATCCGAATAGAACACGCGGGCAAGCCCGCCAGCTGGCCACAGCGCCACGAGTTCCCGCGCCAGCTCGATCGCGAGCGGATGCGTCGCGCCGAGGAATGAAACGTGGGCGAAACGTTCAAGTTGGGCCGTGATCGCCGCGTTCAGGCGTGGATGATTGTGGCCATGGAGATTGGTCCAGATCGACGAGTTTCCGTCGATGTATTCGTTTCCCCGGCTGTCCCGCAGGACCGCGCCCAGCCCCGACACGAGCACCGGCGGCTCCGGCGAGAAATCCGGATCCAGCCACTCGCGAATCGGCGTGAATGGATGCCAGGCGTATTGGCGATCCAGCGCCAGGAGCGAGTCGGTGTCCATTTTTTGGCGGGAAACTCGAAGTTCGAAATTCGAAACTCGAAGAAAGTCTAAAATGCTCGAAATCGCAGAATATCTAAGCTGGCGCCGCGGCAAGCTTTCTTCGTTTTCCGTCAGTTGCTACTTGGCTTCGTTTACTTCGAGTTTCGAATTTCGAATTTCGAACTTATTCGTCTTCCTCCAGAGGCCTGGTCATTTCCGCAAGCTTCTCCCCTTTGGCGACCCTCAACTTCACCATGCGATCGATCTCATCGTAGTCCTCCCACGTCGCGCGGCGGCGCTGGTACTTGCGAAAGAGCAGGTCGCGGAACTGCGCGAGCACATTGATCTCGAGCGGGTCGTGACCCGTCCAATACTCCTGGCCCTTGACCTTCGACTGAAACGTCCAGCGCTTGCCGAACCGACTCACGCGCCATTCGCGCTTGACGACCTCGGGAGTCCAGTCCCACCAAGCGTGCACGTTTCGCTTCATTTCGCGGAAGATTGCCACAGAGACGCAGAGAAGATGAGAAAAACTCTGCTTTTCTCTGTGTCGTCGGTAACTCTGTGGCAAAATTCGCGAGTGTCCGACATCCGCCGCATCGCCCTGTACTTCGTCGCCGTGCTTGGACTCGGTGCGCTGCTCGCACCGTGGCTTTACTGGGGCGGTATCTGGCTGGGCGGCGCGATGCCGTCGCTCGAGTTTCTGCAGCGCGTGACCTTCCAGCGATATTTTAACCGCGCGATGCTCGTCGCCGCCGTCGCCCTGCTCTGGCCGCTGGCGAAGTCGCTCCACGTGCGGAGCAGGTCCGACCTCGGCCTATCGCCGAACCCGGCGTGGCGACGCGATCTCGGCCTCGGCTTTGCGCTCGCATGCGGATTGTTGTTCGCGCTCGGCGCGGTGTTGCTCGTCGCAGGACTTTACGATTGGCGGCAGGGTTTGAAATGGACCGATCTGCCAAATGCGGCCGTGTCGGCTGCGGCAGTGTCGATTCTTGAGGAGTCCCTCTTCCGCGGCGCGCTCCTTGGCGTGGTCCTCCGCACCGCCGGCGCGTGGCCCGCGCAGAATTTTGTCGCGGCACTTTTTGCGATCGTCCATTTCCTCAAGCCGCCGGAAAATACCACGCCGCTCCTCGCGTCACTTGGATCGATCCACTGGCTGTCCGGCTTCGAGTTGTTGCCGAAGGTTTTCTGGCAATTCTCTGACCCGTGGCTACTCCTCGGCGGTTTCCTCACGCTTTTCGTGGTCGGACTCACGCTGGGCCTGATCACGCGCGCGACGCATTCGCTTTGGTCTGCGATTGGCCTGCACGCCGGCTGGGTGTTCGGCCTGAAGACGTTCAGCGCGCTCACCGCACCCACCCGGGCTGACCTGTTGCCGTGGGTCGGACAGAATCTGCTGATTGGCTTGGGACCCTTGGTCACGGTGGCCCTCACGGCGGCGATCCTGTTTTGGTTTCGGCCCCGCGAAACGCCGACTCCAAGGGCATAAAATGAGTCTTCGAGCCGTCGTCGCAACGATCGGTGCGCTTCTGCTGGCGCCCTCGATGCACGCCGGGGTGACGATTCACTTTGAGGGCACGGTCCGCTCCGCCTCCGACGTCGCCGCGGTCGTTGCGACCGCGCGATCGTTCGCCAAACAATACGGCTGGAAGGTCGAAGATGCGTCCGCCGAGCACCGAAAGCACGTGCGCGTCGGGGCCGAAAAAAACGAACCGTATGAAGGGAAACTTACCGGGATCGTTTTTTATCCAGCGGAACTGTGCGAGCCGGTCTGGCTGCAATTCGGCGACGATCTTTTCTTCCAGAATTACGTTAAAACCCAATTCGCCGGCGCGGATATCCACGTCGCAATCATTAAGTTGTTCGACCAGCTGAAGCCCCTGCTTAAATCGCTGAGAGTGGACGACGATGGCGGTTATTGGGAGAAGCGGGATCGATCCGGGCTGGACGACCATTTCGCGAAGTCGCGTGAGATGCTCCGCCAGATGAAGCGCGAGGAGCCCATGCTCTACGGCCCGATCAAGCTGCCCGACGGGCGCATCGTAGATCTGATCCGCTAGCTGGGCGCTGGGGAGCGCGTGCCTCCCGCGTGTCCGTTCCGGCGTCCCGCCGGAATGCTTCTTTCCATGCTGCCTGCGCAACTCAAGCATTGGGCGAGACGCCGAACGCAGCCCGCGAGACGCGTGCGCTCCCCCATCCTTGGAAGCTCACAATGGATGGCTTAAAAGCTCGTACGACAGCACGCTCAGGCAGTAAATCGCGGCGGTCTCGGTCCGAAGGACGATTGGTCCGAGCGAAATCGGCCGGCAGCCGGCGGCCTTGGCCATCGCAATCTCTGCGGGCGTAAAGTCGCCCTCTGGACCGACCAGGATCAACGCCGACTTGGGCCGAGCTCCCGATGCATACTCCGACAGCCAGGCACGCGGGTGTTTCGCGTCGGGTTGCAACGACGCGATCCAGAGAAGATCGAATTCTTTGGCGCGTTCCGCGAGAAATTCCTTCGGTGACATCGGCAGCCCGACCGTTGGCAGCCAGTTCTGGCCGCATTGCTTGGCAGCTTCGATGGCGACCGACTGCCATTTCTCCCGCTTCGATTCCGCCTCGCCGCGCTCATCCTCGATCCGCACGACGGTGCGGTCCGAAAGCAATGGTGCAATTTCCGCGGCGCCCAACTCCGTCGCTTTTTGGATGATGAGATCCATGTTTTTCCCCTTCGGCACGGCTTGCGCGAGAACAATTCGGCACGGGAGCGGCGGCGTCTTCGCCGCGTGCACGATCCGTAGCGAGACCGCCTTTTTTGATCCCACGGCCGTGATCTCCGCGGTCGCCTCCTGCCCGCGACCATCGAACACCACCACGCGGTCGCCCGCCTTGAGCCGCAGCACGCTCAACGCGTGATGTGCCTCCGCATCCTCAAGCTGTAACGCCGCCGGATTCCACGCCGGGGGAGCGATGTAGAAGCGGTGCATGGGTAAAGGAAGTCGAAGGTCGAAGGTCAAGGGTCGAAAGCGGGAATCCGTCTTGCCCCAGGATGATCGCAATCGCGAGGATGAATGACTTGGCCCGGCGACGCATCAAAGTCGAGTCCACCGCTTTGACTTTCGACGTTCGACTTTCGGTTTCGACGCCCTAGCTAAAGAAGTCCTTCGCCTTGTCCCAAAACGTTTTTTGCTGGGGACTGTTGTCCTCGCCGCAGGATTGGGAAAAGGACTCGAGCTTCTCGCGCTGCTCGGCATTGAGTTTGGTCGGCACCTCGACAACCACGCGCGTCATGAGATCGCCGCGATCGCGGGCATTGAGGACGGGCATGCCGCGGTTGCGCAGCCGGAACGTCGTCCCGCTTTGCGTACCGGGCGGAATGCGCAGCGACGCGGGACCATCGAGCGTCGGCACCTTCGTCTCCCCGCCGAGCGCGGCGGCCGCGAACGAAATCGGGACTTCGCAAAAAAGCGTTTCGCCATCGCGTTGGAAGATCTCGTGCTCGGCGATGTGGATGACCACGTACAAATCGCCCGAGGGGCCGCCGCGGATGCCCGCCTCGCCGTTGCGCGTCGACCGCAGCCGCGCGGCGTCCTCGATGCCGGCGGGAATCTTTAGCTTGATGCGCGACGTCTTCTCAATCCGCCCATCACCAGCGCATTTCTTGCAGGGCTTCTCGATGGTCGTGCCGGTGCCGCGGCAGCGCGGGCAGGTTTGCGAAACCTGGAAAAATCCGCGCGAGGAAATGACCTGTCCGCGGCCGTGGCACATGGGGCACGTAACGGCCTTGCTGCCGGCTTCCGCGCCCGTGCTGTTGCACGTGTCGCAAGCGTCAAGCTTGGTGATCTCGATCTCCTTCTCGACGCCCTTTGCCGCTTCTTCGAGCCGGATTTGGAGGTCGTAGCGCAGATCGGAGCCCCGCTGCCGGCCTTCGCGGTCCGAGCGCACGCTGCCGCCAAAAAATTGCTCGAAGATGCCGCCGCCCTCGCCGCCGCCCATGCCGCCGAAAACTTCGCGGAAGATGTCGAAGGGATCCGCGCCCCCCGCACTGCGACCAGGGCCACCCATGCCGCCGCTAAAGGCCGCGTGGCCATAACGGTCATACGCGGCGCGTTTGTCCGCGTCGTTGAGGACGTCATAGGCCTCGCCGAGTTCCTTGAAGCGCTCCTCGGCCTTCGCGTCGCCCGGATTCTTGTCGGGATGAAACTTCACCGCCAACTTGCGGTAGGCCTTCTTCAATTCGTCGGACGTGACCTCGCGTGAGACGCCCAGGACTTCGTAATAATCGCGTTTTTTCGTGGTGGCCATGCGGGAAAATTGGTCCGAAAAATCGTCGACCACGGCAGATTTGCCAGCGGGATTTCACGTCCTGAGCTTCCCGGGGTGATTTTGCCCGCCTTCACTGGCGAAACCGCCCGAATTCGCTTAGGGTGTCCGCTCATGCCTGCTGCCGTGCCCTCTATTGCGCCGAAGAAAGTCGGCATGATCAGCCTGGGCTGCGCGAAGAACCTCGTGGACGCCGAGATCATGTTGGGCAGCGCTCGCGCCCAGGGCATGGAGGTCACCGCTGACGCCGACGAAGCCGACGTCCTCATCGTCAACACCTGCGCGTTCATCGACTCCGCCAAGGAGGAATCGATCGAGGCGATTCTGGACGCGCATCGCGGCCGCGGTCTCAAGCGCCGCGCGGGGCAAAAACTCATTGTGAGCGGTTGCATGGCGCAGCGCTTTGCCACAAAACTTCAGGACGAAATGCCCGAGGTGGATGCCTTCATGGGCCTTGACCAGATCGCCGACACCGGCAGCATCATTGCAAAAGTCCTCTCTCGCCCCGGAAGTTCCCCCGATTCGAAAGCCGCCATCCGCCATCCGCCATTGGTCGACGATTCCTGGCAGCCATTGAATCTCGTCACGCGCAAACCGCAGTACATCCCGGACTACGATACGCCGCGCTTCCGGCTGACTCCGGCGCACAGCGCGTACGTCAAAATAGCCGAGGGCTGCAATCACCCGTGCAGCTTTTGCGTGATTCCCCAGATGCGCGGTCGGCACCGCAGCCGGACCATCGACTCCGTCGTGCACGAAGTTCGCGATCTCGTGGCCGTGGGCACGCGGGAGATCAACCTCATCAGCCAGGACACGACCTACTACGGCATGGACCTTTGGGACCAGAAGGCCGGACCGACGCAGCCCGTCGATTCGACTCGCGGGGTCACGCTTTGCCGTCTCATCGAGGCGCTCGACGCGATCGAGGGCGATTTCTGGATCCGCCTGCTCTACACGCATCCGGCGCACTGGAGTGACGAATTGATCGCGACCATCGCGCGTTCGCGGAAGGTCGCGCGGTACGTCGACATGCCGCTGCAGCATATTCACCCGGTGATGCTGAACCGCATGCGCCGGGAAACGTCGTCCGAGCACATCGTAAATCTGATCGCGCGCATTCGCGCCGGCGTGCCCGGGATCGCGCTGCGGACCACTTTTATTGTCGGTTTCCCGAGCGAGACGGAGGAGCATTTCGCAGCGTTGCTCGAGTTTATCGAAGCGACGCGGTTTGAGCGGCTGGGCATCTTCACCTACTCCCGCGAGGACGGTTCGCGCGCGGCGAAGATGGACGACCACGTGCACGCGGCGACCAAGCGCTCGCGCTACGGCCGCGCCATGGCCCTGCAACAGCGCATCGCCCGCGCCATCTGCCTCGAGCAGGTTGGCCGCCGGATCCGCGTGCTCGTCGAGGCGCCGCTCGTCGCCCGCAGCGAGGCCGATGCGCCGGATATCGACGGACGCGTCCTGCTCGACCGCCCCGCGCCCGTGGGCGAGTTCATCGACGTCGAAATCACGGGCCCGCAGATCTACGACCTCGTCGCGCGCCGGATTTGAGCTTGCCGGCGGGCCGGTCCTCCGGAGAATGTCATCCTTCTTCCGATCCCCTTGCGTGCCCCGCAAAATTAGGGAAGGATCAATTGTAACAACGAAAATTACATATCCCCATGTCCAACGCCATTGAACTCACGAGCGCCAATTTCGACCAGGAAGTCCTTCAGGCCAAGACCCCCGTCATCGTCGATTTCTGGGCCCCTTGGTGCGGCCCGTGCCGGATGATCTCGCCGGTACTCGACGAGATTGCCAAGGAGCGCGACGGCGCGGTGAAAATCGCGAAGGTCAACGTGGACGAAAACCAGGAGCTGGCAGCCGTGCGCTTCAAGGTGCAGAGCATCCCGCTGCTGTTGTTCTTCAACGGCGGCGAACTGAAGGCGCAGCACCTCGGCGCGACGAACAAGCAGACGATTCTGGCGAAACTGGATTCGCTCGCCTGATCGGCGGAAAAATTTTCCGGCGCGGCGCGCTGAATGAAACGCCGTCCGTCGCCGTCTCGATTCCCGGCTTGGATTGCCCGCGATTGTGGGCAACATTCCGGCGCTGATGGCAACGACCGTCCTTTTCCCGATCCTCGCGACGAACGCGCTGACCTTTGCGCTGCAGGAGTCGTCTATTCCCGGGAAAATTGTCCTCGGGGTGCTTTTCGTCGGCTCGATTTTTAGCTGGGCGATCATGGTGACGAAGATCCGGACGCTGAATTTCGCGCGTCGGCAGACCGACCATTTCCTCGCGCATTTCCGCTCGGACCGGGAGCCGCTGCGGCTGTATCGCGACGGAGCCAGCTTCGAAGGCGCGCCGTCGTTTGCGGTCTACGTGGCGGGTTGCGACGAACTGGCGTTTCAATTGCTCGGTTCGACGGAGATCGACGAGACCTTTCCCGCGCGGCTCGAGATGGCGCCCAAGATTTCACCGGTGCAACATCGCGCGGTCGTCACCGCGATGGAGCGGGCGGTTGGCGAACAGGGCCTCAAGCTTGAATCTCAGACCATCCTGCTGGCCACCGCGGTGAGCGGCGCTCCCTTCCTGGGCCTGCTCGGGACGGTCTGGGGCGTGATGGACACCTTCACGAGCGTAGCGATCGCGGGCGCGCCAAACCTCGCGGCGATGGCGCCCGGAGTTTCCGGCGCGCTGATCACGACGGTGGTCGCTCTGCTCGTCGCGATTCCAGCGATGTTCGGCTACAACTACATCGTCACGAGCATCCGCTCGCAGCTCGTGCAGATGGAGAATTTCGCAGCCGAGCTCTCGAGCGAGTTCGAGCACAAGTACGTGAGCCACGGGCCGAACCTCGTCGAGCGCCTGGCGACATTTAGATGAAGGGAAGAAGGAACATAAAGGAAGGAGGAACTCTGCAATCCTGTTGCCGGGTTGATCGTCATCGCTTCCGCCGCGCGTCTCAGGGAAACGTCCATTTCCTCCTTCCTCCCTCTTCCTTGTTCCTTTTCTTCTAATGCGCCGTTACTCCCAGCGATTCTCCAGCCGCGGCCAGAGCTCGCTGGCGGAAATCAACGTCACGCCGTTGCTCGACCTTTGCTTTGTCTTGCTGGTGATCTTCATGATTACGACGCCGCTGCTCGAAAGCAGCACCGATCTGATCGTCCCCAGCAGCAAGGCCGGAAGAAACGCGGTCGACCCCGACAAGGTCCAGACCCTGGCGATCGATCGACTCGAGAGAATCACGCTCAACGGGGAGGCCGTGTCGCCGGACGCGCTCACCGCACGACTCGTGGAGTTGCGGCGGAACAAGCCCGACGCCGCCGTGGTAATTCGCCCCCACCGTGAGCTCTCCGTGCAAAAACTAATGAACCTGCTCGATGCGTTGAAGGCGGCGGGCATCACAAAAGTCGGCGTGCTGGCGCAGAGTGAATCGGCGGCGACCCCATGACATGATCGCTTCACCGCCTCGTTCGCGGCGCCCGTCGCTGCCGTTGTCGTAGCGCCGATGTCTTCGTCCGAACCCAATTTCCGCCGCTCGGTGATGCTGATCGCCGCGGCCCACGTCGTCGTGATCGGCGGCCTGGTCTGGTGGGGATTTTCCGAGCGCAGCGCACCGAAGAAACCGCCGGAGACACCCACCTGGCTCGACCCCGCCGCGATGGCGGGTGCTGCACGCGAACCCGCACCCAAGGCGAGGGCCGCGCAACCGATCACGAAGGAGCCGGTAATCGTGATTCCCGACCAGCCCGCCGCCCCGCCTGCACCGACCCCAAACCGAAATGCGCGGGCGACGCCCACGCCGCGCGGGCCCGAGCCCGAAAGCGAGATTGCAACGGTTGGCGCGACGCCGCCGGTCCAGGCCACGCCCACGCCTCGCCCCACCCGCACGCCGGCGCCCACGCCGCAGCCGACCCGCACGCCGTTGCCAACGCAGCTGCTCAGTCCCGAGCCGACCGCTCCACCGACCCCGACGCCAACACCGAAGCCGAAGTCGACGCCGAAACCGACGCCAAAACCGACGCCGAAGCCCACCCTAACGCCGACGAAGAAACCGACCGAAATTTCCAGACCCAAGGCGACGCCCACGCCCGTCCAGGAAGAGGTCGACCCGGCGCCCACGCCAAAAAGGAAGACCAACTCCGTCCCGAAGACTCCGTCCGCCACGCCCAAGCCCGTGCTCGCTGAGGCGCCGCCGAATCCGGCGGGCCCCACCCCCGAATCCGGCGTGGACGTCCGAAAGGGCACGCGGCCCGACGGCACCGAGAACAGCGCCGCCGAGGAAATTGCCGTGCGGCCGGCAACCCGACCCGATGCGGGTGAACCGGGCGCCGCCGGCGGCCCGGGCGGTACCGCGCGCGAGGGGCGCGGCACTTCAGCGACGGCGAAGAGCGCCGGCGGCAACAAAGGTGCGGATGTGGGCTGGTACTACAACCTCATTCACGAGCGTTTCAACGGGCAGTGGAATCAGCCGACATCCATTTCGACGACCGAGAAGAAATACGCCACCAAGCTGCGCATCCGGATTGAGCGGGACGGCACCGTTTCGCATTACGAGATCGCGCGATCGTCGGGCCTTGAGCTGATGGATCAATCCGTCCTCGACGCCGCGTCACGCGTGAAAAAAATTGAGGCCCTGCCCGAAAGCCTCGCCAAGAGCGCGCCGTACACGCTTTCGATCGATTTCGAGCTGGACTGATCGGTGCGACACGTCCGCCACTTGCGATTCCCGTGCTTTCGCCGAAAAGTTCCGTTCACTTTTTTTGTCCGCTCCTTCGATGAATCCACGCCTCCTCGCCGCGCTCGCCCTCTCCGTCGTCACGCTTCCACTGCTCGGCGAGGAGCCCACGATTACGATCAAGAAGTCCGGCGTCGCGTTCCCACCGGAACTCGCCAGCGCGAAAATCGCGTTCATCGCGAACAAGACCGGCCATAAGGAGGTCTATACCTGCAACGGCGATGGTTCTGGCCTGCAACAGCTCACGCGTGACAACGGCATCAGCGTCGGTCCCGCCCTGAGCGCGGACCGCCGGAAGCTGGCATACACGGGTTACCAAAGCGGTTACGCCGACATTTACGTCATCGATCTCGCGAGTGGCTCGCGCGACCGGGTGATCAAATTCCCGGGCACGAACACGGGAGCGGCGTTTTCACCGGACGGCTCGCAGCTCGCGTTCACCGCCTCGAAGGACGGCAACCCTGAGCTTTACGTCTCGTCGGTTTCCGGCGGGGCCGCGCGACGCCTGACCCGCACGCCTTCAGTCGAATCCTCGCCGACGTGGTCGCCGCGCGGCGATGAGATCATCTACGTATCGGATGCGGGCGGCTCCCCGCAACTGTACCGCATCTCCGCGGGCGGCGGAGGTGCTTCGCGGATCAACAGCGGCTACTCCTACTGCACCGAGCCGAGCTGGTCGCCGGACGGCAGCAAGGTGGCCTTCGTCGCGCGAAGCGGCGGCTTCCAGATTGCGGTGCTCGATCTGGCGACCGGCGGATCGAAAATCATCGCCGCCGGCCAGGATCCCGCCTGGGCGTCGGATTCGCGCCACGTCGTGTTCAGCAACGGATCGTCGTTGATGATGATCGACACTCTGACGGGCGCGCAGAAAACGCTCGCGAGCGGACTCGGGCAGATTTCGGAACCCTCGATGTCAAGGTGACGCTGCTGGGCGGGAAACTCGAAGAAAAGGAAATCAAACAACCAAGTTTCAAAGAGTCTGCGCCTCATCGATTCCCATCGGTACAATATCCCTTCGCCGTTCTTCGCGCGCCAAGAAATAACGGCGGCGTCTTTTGAGTTTCTAACTTTTCAACTTACTTCTCGTTTCGAATTTCGAGTTTCTCACCATGACATCCACGCTTCGCTCCCTTTTCGCCCTTCTGCTTATTTGCGCCTTCACGTCCTGCGCCGATAAGAAGACCACCCAACAGCCCGGCCAGTTCGGCGACTCCGACAACGTCACCGGCACGCCGCTGCCGAACCGCGACGAGGGCGTCTCGTTCCTCAGCTCGAACGTTTCCAAGAGCCAGTTTGGGGCGGTGTATTTCGAATTCGACAATTTTTCCGTCCCCTCCTCGGAAAGCGCCAAGATTCGCGCCGTCGCGGATTTCCTGAGGGGCGGGCGCAACAATCTGATCATCGCCGGCTTCACCGATGCACGCGGCACGCCCGAATATAATCGTGCGCTGGGCGAGAAACGCGCCGGTGCGGTGCGCGAGCAACTCATCAGTTTCGGCATCGACCCGAACCGCATCCAAACGGTCAGCTTCGGCATGGAGATGCCGGTGGACTCCGGCTCCAGCGAGGCTGCGTACGCGAAAAATCGCCGCGCGGAATTTGGCATTACCAAGTAGGCCGGCCGCTGGCTCGTCGCCGCCATGCATTCCTTCCACTATCGCAATGGCACGTTGCATTGTGAAGAGGTCAACCTCGAGACGCTCGCAGACCAGCACGGCACGCCGCTGTACGTCTATTCCAGCGCGACGGTGCGGGATCACTACCGCCGTCTCTCGGGCTCGCTGCACTCACTCGATCACCTCGTCTGCTACGCGGTCAAAGCGAACTCCAATCTCGCGATTCTGAATCTGCTCGTCCGCGAGGGCGCCGGATTCGACATCGTCTCCGCGGGCGAGTTGTTCCGCGTGCTCCAGGCCGGCGGCAAGGCGGAGCAGTGCACTTTTGCGGGAGTCGGAAAGACGAAGGCCGAGATCGCCTACGCGCTCGAGGCCGGCGTCCACAGTTTCAACGTCGAGTCCGAGAGCGAGCTCGCGGCCATCTCCGAGGTCGCCCGGGCGCACGGCAAAGTGGCGCCCTTCGCCATCCGGGTGAATCCGGACGTGGCGGCCGGCGGCCACAAATACATCTCGACCGGCAAGAGCGAAAACAAGTTCGGCATCGGCATCGAGCGCGTCGCCGACGTGTACGCCAAGGCCGCCAAACTTGGCGGCGTGCGCCCGGTGGGCGTGCAGATGCACATCGGCTCGCAGATCACCGAGGCCGGGCCCTTCGCGATGGCGGTGGAACGCATGCTGCCGCTCGCCGAAAAACTCAAGACCGGGCACGACATCGAATTTCTGAGCATCGGCGGCGGCATCGGCATCGCGTACCAGTCGTCGCTCGCGAGCGGCGAAAACGAATGGTGGCACCGCCGCGACACCCCCGCGCCGACGCTCACGCTCGAGGGTTACGCCGCCGCGGTGGCGCCGTTGCTGCGCGGGCTCGGACTGCGCATCCTCCTCGAGCCCGGCCGGCTCATCGTGGGCAACGCCGGCGTTCTGCTCACGCGCGTGCTGTACCGTAAGGTCACACCGGCCAAGCGCTTCGTGATCGTCGACGCGGGCATGAACGATCTCATCCGGCCGGCGTTGTACAGCGGCTACCATGAGATCGTGCCGGTCCGCGAGCCTGCCCGCGACGCGAGACGTGAAACGGCCGATGTCGTCGGCCCGGTGTGCGAAAGCGGCGACTTCTTCGCGCAGGGCCGGGAACTGCCGCTGACCAATGCGGGTGATGTCGTCGCGCTCATGAGCGCGGGCGCCTACGGATTCGCGATGGCGTCCAATTACAATTCCCGACCCATGCCCGCCGAAATCCTGGTCGACGGCCAACGCGCCGCCGTCGTGCGCGAGCGGCAATCTCTGGCCGACCTCATCCGCGGCGAGAGCATCCCGGCCTGGTAAGCCGCGGTGGCATCGTCAGGGCGCCGGTTTGGAAACGACCACCAACGATTCGGAAATCCGCACCAACCAGTGTTTCCGATCGACCTCGACGATCGTGATGCCGGGGTCGGGGGGCACCGCCCTTCCTCGGCCCAGCGACGCTCTCGCGGGGTGAGAACCACGGAATCCCGGACGCCACCGGGGGCGATAATATTCCGTCCGCCAACCTGCGCGTATGTACGGAGACATGAATCGCGGGGTTGACCTTTGCCCGCCCAAGGCCCCTTCGCCGGACATTTTCCGCGCGAAAGGGCCTGGTCAGGCAACCAACTTGAGTAGCCTACCGCGTGCCAACGTTGCCGGTTTACGCGGCCAAAACGGCGATTTTCGCCCCCGATGACGCCCTATGGAATTACCGGCCCGCGACTGAACTGGCCATCGACCAGCCGGAATAGACCCCCGGGGTTCGAGTTCTGGAGTTCCGGCGGCAGCAGCGCGTCTGGAAATCCCTGGTAACAAATTAAGCGGGCGAACCGATGAATCGCGCGGCTGCCGACCGAGGTCGTGCGCGCGTCGCTCGTCGCCGGAAACGGCCCCCCATGCACCATCGCCTGACTCACCTCCACCCCGGTCGGGTAGCCGCCGAACAGCACACGCCCGGCACGCTCCGCGAGCCTGGCGGCCAACTCGGCCCCGTCGTCCCCGGAGTCAGCTTGAATCGTCGCGGTGAGACTGCCCTTCAAATGCCGGGCGACCGCATGCATCTCTGCGCGATCGCGGCATTCGACGACGAGGGTGGCCGGTCCGAAGATTTCTTCCGCGAGAGCGGGGCGGCCAAGAAACGTCGCGGCATCGGTGGCAAATAGCGCCGTCTCCGCGCAACCGGGTCCGCCCTTTGTCCCACGGGCAATGACCCGCACGCCGGGTTCCGCGGACCGCTCGGCGACGCCTCGCGCATAAGCCGCTTGAATGCCGGACGTTAGCATCGGCTCGGCCGCAGCTGCACCCATTCCATCGGCGAGACGCGCGATAAATTCGGTCGCGCCCGGCGACGCCTCGAGGACGACTAATCCGGGATTCGTGCAGAATTGCCCGACGCCCATCGTGACGGACTGGAGCAGGCCGCCCGCAATGGTGGCGGAACGCGCCGCCAACGCCTGCGGCATCACGAACACGGGATTTACCGAGCTCATTTCGGCAAAGACCGGAATGGGCTCGGGCCGTTTTGCGGCGATCTCCATCAACGTCAGGCCGCCCTTCCGCGACCCGGTGAATCCCACCGCCTTGATCGCCGGATGACCGACCAATGCCGCCCCGATTTCGTAACCGACATCGAACAGGACGGAGAAAGTTCCTTCCGGAAATCCGGTTTCGCGCACGGCGTCCACGACGCATCGGCCCACCAGTTCCGCGGTTCCGGGATGCGCCGGATGGGCTTTTACGACGACGGGATTGCCGGCCGCGAGCGCGGAAGCGGTGTCGCCACCGGCGGTGGAGAACGCGAAGGGGAAATTGCTCGCGCCAAAGACCACCACGGGCCCGATGGCGCGGAACATGGAGCGATGATCTGGCTTCGGCACCGGCTTGCGATCGGGCTGCGCGGTTTCGATCCGCGCATCGCACCAGTCGCCGGTCTCGGCGACGCCGGCAAACAGGCGGAGCTGGCCCACGGTGCGCGCGATCTCACCGTTGCACCGCGCGAGCGGCAGCGCCGTCTCCGCGTTCCCGCGCGCCGCAAGTTCCGCAGCGGCGCCTTCGAGTCGCGACGCAACCGCGCGCAAAAGTTTGCCGCGATCCGCCCCGCTGGATTGGGCAAGCGCCGGCGCCGCATCCGACGCAAGGCGTGCGGCGCCGTCCAATTCGGCGGAGCTCGCCGAATGAAAAACCGGTGAGAGCTTTTCGCCCGCCGCGGGATTTGTCGCCTGCCAGGTTGCCCCGCCCGCCGCGCCGCGACCAAAACCAATCAGGGAGAAGCCTTGTATGTCCACCGGAGGCGCGTGGTTAGAGCTTGGGCCGGCTCGCGCGCGCTTCAGCCAGCACGCGCTTCACGAGGGCTAGCTCGTCACCCACCAGCGGCAGGCGCGGCAAGCGTACGACGGTGGTTCCGCGACCGACGGCGGCCTGGATCCATTTGATGTACTGCACAAATTTCGGGACCGTATCGAGTCGGAGCATCGGCAGGAACCACGCGTAAAGCTTTGCCGCGCGCGCCTTGTCGCCCCGCATCGCTGCCTCAAACAGCGCAACCGATTCGCGAGGGAAGGCATTCACGAGCCCCGCAATCCATCCGGTCGCGCCCACGTAGATGCCCTCCACGATGGCGTCGTCCATGCCAACAAAAATGGTCAGTCGGTCGCCGAGCAGCGCCTTGATCGCCGTGATGCGCCGGACGTCGCCGCTTGATTCCTTCACGGCGTGAAGGTTGCGGTGCTCGGTCGCGAGTTCGACGACTTGCGCCGGCGTGTAGTCCGTTTTGTAGGCTGGCGGATTGTTGTAAAGCATGCAAGAAAGCCGCGTCGACTTGATGATCGCGTCGACGTGGGCCTTCATCTCGCGCCAGTCCGAGCTGTACACGTACGGCGGCAGGACCATCAGGCCCTGACAGCCCGCTTTGGCCGAAGCCTTCGCGAGCGCAACGGCCTCGGCGGTGCTGAGCGCGGAGATGCCGTTGACGACGGGCGCGCGGTCGCCGACGGCCTTAATGCAGGTCGCAATCACGGCGCACTTCTCGTCGAAGCTGAGTGTCGCGGCCTCGCCGAGGGATCCACCGCAAACGATGCCGGTGCAGCCGCTGTCGATCATCCAGTGGCAATGCTTCGCGAGTGCCGGATGATCGATCGCGCCGCGGGGGCGGAAGTTGGTCGTGATGGCAGGAATGACGCCGGTCCAATTCATGGGGAGAAATGTATTTAGCCCACTGCGCCGCGAATACGATGAAAAACCGGTGTCGCGGACCGCGGAGCGTGGTCAAGAATCAACCAAATCGATCCGGCGCCACCGCTTCCAGCGCGATGGATGGCTCGCGGCCGTCGACCAACTCGGCGATGAGACGACCGGTGATCGGCGCGAGGGTGACGCCGAGCATCGCGTGCCCGGACGCGGCTAGGAGATTTGGATGCTGGCGGAACCGTCCGATGTACGGCATGCCATCCGGCGACACCGGTCGCAGGCCGAACCAAGGCTTCACGCCGGCGAAATCCTCCGGGCCAAAATCGGGATAGTACTTCGGCACCGACTCCATGATCTGGCGGACGCGTTCGGGGCGCACGACATCGTTGATGCCGCTGAGTTCCATCGTCCCACCGAACCGCAGCGTCCTTCCAATCGGCGTCACGGCGGTGCGCGCCTCGGTGAGAATGGCCGGCACGCGCGGCCGGAACCGCGGGTTTTCCAACGTCAGGCTGTAGCCCTTCCCGGCCTGCATCGGAAGGCGCACGCCGAGACCCGCGAGCATGGAGGGCGACCACGATCCGCCCGCGAGCACGAATTCCTTCGCTTCAATTTCGCCCCCGTCCGTCTGCACCGCCGCAAGACAAGTTCCGTCCGCACGCCAGCCGGTGACGCTCGTGCCCCAGCGGAAGGTCACGCCGGCGGCGTGCAGCAACTTCGTCAGCGAAGTCATGAACCGCCGCGGAGAGAGATGGCAATCGATCGGAAAAAAGACGGAACCGGCGATGTCCATGCGCACGCCGCCATCGAACGCCGCCGTCTCGGCGGCATTGAAGACTTTCGCCTCGACGCCCAGTCCATTGGCCAGACGGATGAGGCCGTCTTCGTGCTCCAGCGCCTGCTCCGTTTTGCAAAGCATGAGCAGGCCCTGTTTCTCGAGCAGGAATTCGTTCCGCGTGAGATCGGCGAACTCCTCGAAGAGCGTCCGGCTCGCGAGGCAGAGATCGCGCAGCACCGGCGCGGCGCGCTCGACGTGCTGCTTCGTGCACGACCGCATGAAGAGCCAGCCCCAGCGCACCAGATCCGCATCCAGCCGCGGCTTGATGTAGAACGGGCTGCGCGGACTAAGCATCCACTTGATCCCCATCGCGACCATGCCCGGCGCCGCGAGCGGAATGACATGGCTGGGTGAGACATATCCCGCGCTGCCGTTCGCGCACGAATCGTGATCCTCAGCGTCGCGCTCGACGACCGTGACGCGATGCCCCTCGCGCGCCAGGTAATACGCGCAACACAGTCCGATGACGCCCCCGCCGCAAACCACCACGTGTTTTTGTTTCGTCATTAAAATTTATTCGGCCGCGTCGCGGATCCCCCAACAAAATGGGTCGCCGGGATCGAGAATCAAAACGGACTCGGCATTCACGTGGGCGGTGCCCGTGATGGTCGGCGCAATCAGCCCTTTCGCGCGATCGAGCCAGCGGTAACGACCGGTGAAACGGCTGCCGATGATGCTTTCCTGCACCCATGGTTCGCCTTCGCCGAGTTTTCCGTCGGCCGCCAGGCACGCGAGCTTGGCGCTCGTGCCGGTGCCGCAGGGAGAACGATCGTGTGCCCCTCCAGGGCACAGCACATAGTTGCGGCTTTGCGCCCCCGGCGACGGAGATGACGCGAAGAGCTCCACGTGATCCACCTCGGGATGCCCCTGCTCATTCACGGCCTGCCGGACGCGATTGGTGTAGTCGGCCAACGCCGAAAGATTCGCCCGATCGATCCCGAGTCCGTGTGTTTCGATCAGATAGAACCAGTTGCCACCGTAAGCGACGTCGCCGCGCACCACGCCGATGCCCGGCACCTGCACGGTCACGTCCTTCGCGTGGCGATAGCTCGCGACGTTGGTGATCGAAATGTCACCTTGGGCTGAAAGTTGCGCGTCGACCGCCCCGACGGGCGTGTCGATCCGGCAGACCCCGGGGGCGAAGCGGCCGAGATGCGCAAGCGTGGCGACCAAGCCGATGGTGCCATGACCGCACATTCCGAGATAACCGGAATTGTTGAAATAAATGACGCCGAAGTCGCAATCGGACCGGTGCGGCGGGCACAGCAGCGCGCCGACGACCGGGTCGGATCCGCGCGGTTCGTGGACGACCGCCGAGCGGTAGCGGTCGAATTTTTCGCGGAAGCGGACCACGCGTTCCTCCCACGGGCCGTTCCCGAGATCCGGCCCACCCGCCACGACCACCCGCGTCGGCTCGCCGCCGGTGTGGGAATCGATCACGTGCAAACGCTGGGCGACGGCGGACATAGGCTGGCAGCTTCCACGCTTTGGGGGAAATCGCCAAGTCGAACCCACCCGGAAACATTGCCCCGGAATTACCTCTCTGCGCCCGCGGCCGATCGCGGGGCGGCTTTCCGCCCCCGCGGACGTGTGAAATTGCATTGACGAGTCGGGCGCGGCTCCGGCAAAGTTTTCTCGCTGCGCGGTCCGGGGAAAAACGACATTTGGCATCCGTCGTTTCTCTGCCAGGTCGGCGCGACGCGCTTGAACCAGACTGCATCCCCGGCGGCCCATAGAATTTCCGAAGCGACCATTCCCGATGAGTTCCACGCCTCCTCTCTATGCCGCCGCCCTTATTCCTGCGTTGCACCATATCCAGGATGAATTTGGCTACCTGAACCGGGAGGCCATGGTGCGGTGGGCCAAGGACGCCGGCGTTCCCCTGCATCGCCTGCAGGCTGTCGCGAGTTTCTTCCCGTTCTTCCGCTTCGCGAAGCCACCTCGCGTCACGCTCAGAGTCTGCCGCGACATGGCGTGTCACGTGGCGGGCGCGGTTCCAATCATGAAGGAGCTGGAATCGCTCGCCGGCGAAAATTTCGCGGTCGAGGGCGTGTCCTGCCTCGGCCGTTGCGATCGCCAACCCGCGACCTTCGTTGCGATGCTCGGCTCGCACCACGAACGCTATTACCTCGGCCGTACCGCGGCGCAGTTGAAGCAGATCGTCGAGGCGTGCCTGAACAACGCCCCGCCGCCGGATGACAAGGACATCGATTTGCCTTATTCCGGCGCCCACTGGAAGGCCAATCCCTACGGCGCGAATCCCTGCGACTACGCCGGGGTGAGGAAGGCCGTCGCCGCCCGCGATGCCTCGATTGCCGCGGCGGAGCAAATCCTGATGACAATGCCGGGCTGGTCGCCGGCGCGCCTCGAACGCTTCCGGCATGCCGCCGCCGGCCAGTTGCGCGGCGATTTCTCCGGCGATCCAGAGCTTGTCGCGGCCGTGCGCGCGTGGCAGACGGATTCCGACTGGGCGAAGGGCCCGACGCTCGGCAACTGGACCGAGAGCCTGCTGAAGGAATTCACAGAGGCGGACCTGCGTGGCATGGGCGGAGCCGGCATTCCGGCCATTCAGAAATGGCGTGACGTGCGGGAGGCGGTGCGCGGCGCGCGCCGGCGCGAGAGCGACGATCGCGCCTTCATTGTGGTCAACGGCGACGAGAGCGAACCAGCGACCTTCAAGGATCGGGAGCTCTTGCTGCGCACGCCGCACCTCATCGTCGAGGGCGTGATTTTGGCCGGAATGATCACGGAGGCGACCCAAGGATTCATTTATATCCGTCACGAATATCCGGAGCAGATCGAAGCCTGCCGCGAGGAGATTCGCCGGGCCGAGAAGCTCGGTTATTGCGGCGAAAACGCCTCCATGCTGGGGCGGTCGTTCCATATGTCGGTGTTTATCAGTCCGGGCGGTTACATCTGCGGGGAACAGAGCGCGCTGATCGAGGCGATGTCCGACCACCGTGGCGAACCACGAAACATGCCGCCCAAGCTCGAGACGAACGGCCTGATCGATCTTCCGACGCTCGTGAGTAACGTCGAGACCTATGCGTGGGTTCCTTTCATCATCGTAAACGGAGGCCAGGCCTGTGCTGCGCTTGGCACGAACACCTGGAAGGGCGGGCGATTCTTCTCCGTTTCCGGCGATGTTAAACGGCCGGGGGTATACGAGGTTCCGATGGGCATGACTTTGCGCGAACTCCTCTTCGGCGAGCAGTATTGCCAGGGCATGTCGGGGAACCGAAAACTCAAGGCGTTTGCCCCGTCCGGCCCATCGGGCGGATTCCTGCCGGCCAAGCTTACCGCGACCGGCGGACTGCCTCGCGACCACGTGAAGAACAAGACCTGGCTGGCGGTCGCGGGCCGGCGGGGATTCGATCCTGCCGCCACCGAGATGGATCTGCTGGACCTCGAACTCGAGCTCAACGTCTTCCGCGGCCTCAGTCCGACCCAGGCGTTGGGCGCGGGGCTCGTGGTCTACGGCGACGACCGGGACATGGCGGAGCAAGCGGTCAACTCGATGGAGTTTTTCCGCAACGAGTCGTGCGGCAAATGCGTGCCTTGCCGCACCGGCTCACAAAAGATGGCTTCCCTCGGGACGCATCTCATGGGCGGCCAGATCGATGCCGGGCGGTGGAAGGACGAAATCGTGCCGCTGGTGAAGGATATGAGCAAGGCGATCGAGCTCGCCTCGATCTGTGGGCTGGGCCGTTCCGTTCCGGTCCCGCTCCGCACGGTCATGAATTATTTCCCCGCCGACCTCGCGAAACATTTGTCCGGTCCGGGAAAACACAACGGAACTTAGGAAAAGGACGCCTGCCATGCCGACCGATCAAGAACCCGTACAAAATCTCTTCATTCGCGATGACGACGAGGGGTTGTTCAGCCGCGACATCAATGGCGAGCTCGTCCGCGTCGACGCTCCGACGGAGAATGACTATGAGAAAATGGTCACACTGCAGATCGACGGGCAGTCGGTCACCGTGCCGCTGGCGGAGCCGTTGAAGGACGCGAACGGGAACATCGAGCTCGACGTCGATGGGCGGACCACGCCGAAGTACACGACCATTTACGACGCGGCGGTGAAGTTGATCGTGAAGCAGCCGGGCGACGAAGCGAAGATTCCGATTCCGATACTCTGCCATCAACCGCACATGACGCCCGTGGCGGTCTGCCGCATGTGCATGGTGCAAATCTACGGCCAGAAGCGCGGCGCGCGTGCGGCCGAAAGAAAACTTATGCCTGCCTGCCAGCACCCGGTGAAGGACGGGATGGAGGTCTTCACCATGGCCGATCCGGGAGCGGACGGCGATCGCGTGCGCGGAGCGGTGAAGATCGTGACAGAATTGCTCGCCGCCGATCACTTGAAGCCCGCGCCCGCGCCCGCGCCGGCCGAGGAACTCGCGCCCTTCAACGAACTTGGACAAATGACGACGCGTTGCGGCGCGGATGCCGCGCGCTTCCGCGTCGATGTCATGTCGAATCCGGCCCCGGCCGCGCCGGCCAATGTGGGCCGCCGCAAGCTGGACGCCTCGTCCCCGGTCTTCCTCGTCGACCACAGCGCCTGCATCGTCTGTGAGCGCTGCATCCGCGCGTGCAACGACGTCAAGGAAAACCGCGTCATCGGCCGCACCGGCAAGGGTGCCAACGCGGGCATCGGGTTCGATCTGAATGATCGCATGGGCGACTCGAGCTGCGTACGTTGCGGCGAGTGCATGGTGTCCTGCCCGACCAGCGCGATCACCTTCAAGCCGGTCGCACAGGTCAAGCTTCCCACCGGCAATCGCCACGCCGAGGTAATGCCCGCCAAGGAATTGATCGCCGATCCACTTTTCGCCGGCGTACCGCCCAAGTTTCTGCTCTGGCAGCAGGGCCTCGTCGTGCGGCGTCGCGTGAAGAAGGGCGAGGAGCTTTGCCGTCACGGTGAGGCGGGCAACACGGCCTTCATCATCAAGAGCGGAAAACTCGAGGTGGCGGTCTTCCCGCCCACGCCACCACCCCGCAAGGGTCTCGCCGGCCTCTTTCCGCCCGCCGAAAAGCCCAGCTTGCGCTTCGAGCAGACGGCGGCGGATCTCATCGTGGGCGAGATGGCGTGCCTCAGCGGATTGCCGCGGTCGGCCGACGTGACGGCGCTGGAGGCGGGCGAAATCTGGGAGTTGCGGCGAAACGTGCTCGATCGCCTCATGCGTCTGCCCAGCCTGCGGCAGAAATTTGAGACCATTTATCGCGAGCGCGCGCTCGACCTCGCCTTGCAAAGCTCGGAATTGTTCAGGGGCATCGCGCTGGATCAATACAAACACATTGTCGAATTCCTTCGGCCGCGGCTCAAGTTCGTGCGCGTCAGCCGTGGCCAAACGCTCTTTCGCCAGGGCGATCCCGCCCGCGACATGTATCTCGTGCGGCTTGGCCACGTCCAGGTCGCCGTGCAGCGTTTCGGTAATGCCCCCACCCTGGTTTCGCGCGCGCCCGGTGCCATCCTGGGCGAAATCGGATTGCTTGCGATCTCCCCGCAGGACATCCGCAAGGGCGCAGCGGAGGTGGACATGGCCATCGGGTCAGCGCTGGACCGCGCAACCAACGGCGACTTGACCGCCGCGATTGCGACCGGATTCCGGACTGCCACGTGCTCGGCCCTGGACAACTTGGAACTGGCCCGCATCAGCCGCGGCGATTTTCTCCAGATGGTGCGCGATTTCCCCGTCTTACGCCGTCGCCTCGTCGAGCAGTCGCTGGCCGCACTCCAAAGCGACAACGCCCCGACCGCCTTGGTGCAGAAGTACGTTGACCAAGGCCTTTACGAGGGCCAGGCCCTGCTCGTCATCGACATGGAAAAGTGCACGCGATGCGACGCCTGCACGAATGCCTGCATCGAACAGCACGGTTCGGATTCACATGGCGTCCCCATTCCGCGCATGCTCCGCGACGGCCTGCGGCTGGAGAATTTCCTGATTGGGACGGCGTGCCGCTCGTGCAAGGATCCGTATTGCATGGCCGGATGCCCGGTCGATGCGATTCATCGCGGACGGCATCTGCAAATCGTGATTGAGGATCACTGCATTGGCTGCGGTCTGTGCGCGGCAAATTGCCCGTATGGCAACATCAACATTGTCCCGAACGAGCGCCGGCGGATCGAGGTGATCGACCCGGAACGCCCGAGCCACAAAATGAAGGTCGCGCAGCCCAAGGCATCGACGTGCGACCTGTGTGACGCCGAGGGCGACCGGGCGAGCCCGATGCCGCGCTGCGTTTATGCCTGTCCGCACGAGGCGGCCGAGCGCATGAGCGGGGAGCAACTCCTCCACATCCTGACCGAGAAGGCCGCCCACGCCCGGTAGGCTGGCTTGCGGATCGGCGGGTTGCGGGGGTGAGATTTGAACCCAGGATCCCGCGCCGCGGGATGATGAGCCTGACTTATCCGGTCTGGTCCTAGCAAAAAATCCGACGCCGCCCTTTTGCCGCTTCAGCTCGTTTTCCAATCGCCGTGCATCGCTCAACGACAAGCCGATGTGTGGTATCGTGCCTCGCCGTTTTGAATCACGTAGACCGGATAGGAATTCGCGCGCTCAGTCATCCCACCCAATGAAAAACGCGCCCAAAGGCGCGCTTTCGAAAATTGGTTGCGGGGGTGAGATTTGAACTCACGACCTTCAGGTTATGAGCCTGACGAGCTACCGGGCTGCTCCACCCCGCGATTTGATATATTGAAGCTACCGCGGCGTGGCTCTGCTGCAACAACTTTCTTTCCGACATTCGGTCTGTTGCAACGTCACTGATCCCCGCTTCGCATTTGCCGGGCGGTCCCAATGTGTTACCGATGCGCGCTTATGGACATCAACAAGATTGTCGTCGCGTATTCCGGTGGACTCGACACCTCAGTCATTCTCACCTGGCTGAAGGAAACCTATCACGCCGAGGTCATCGCCTTCTGCGCCGATATCGGTCAAGCCGAGGAACTTCGCGGCCTAAAGAAAAAGGCCCGCCAGACTGGCGCATCAAAGATTTACATCGACGATCTGCAGGAGGAATTCGCGCGCGATTTCATCTTCCCGATGATCCAGGCCAACGCCATTTACGAGGGCCAATATTTCCTGGGGACAAGCATCGCGCGTCCGCTCATCGCGAAGCGAATGGTCGAAATTGCCCGCGCGGAAGGCGCGGACGCCATCGCGCACGGCGCGACCGGCAAGGGCAACGACCAGGTTCGCTTTGAACTGACCGCCGCCGCGCTCGCGCCGGAGTTGCAGGTTATCGCACCTTGGCGCGACGAATCATTCCGCGCCGAATTCCCCGGTCGCGCCGAGATGATTGCCTATTGTGAGCGAAAGAACATTCCGGTCCAGGCGAGCGCAAAGAAGCCGTATTCCACGGATCGTAATCTCCTGCACATCTCGTTCGAGGCAGGCATTCTTGAGGACCCTTGGTTCGATGCCTTTGCGCCTCAAAACAAGGGCATGTTCGTCCTGTCGACCGCGCCGGAAGACGCTCCCGATCGTCCGGAACATGCCACGCTCGACTTTAAACGCGGAAATTGCGTGGCCGTCAACGGCAAGTCCCGTACCCCGTTGGGCGTGATGAAGACGCTCAACCGCATCGGTGGCAAGCACGGCATCGGCCGCGTGGATATGGTCGAAAATCGTTTCGTCGGCATGAAGTCGCGCGGCGTGTACGAGACGCCGGGTGGCGCCATCCTGCATTTTGCCCATCGCCAGATCGAATCCCTGACGATGGACCGCGAAGTGATGCACCTCCGCGATTCGCTGATTCCGAAATACGCGGAGTTAGTCTATAATGGATTCTGGTTCGCCCCCGAGCGCGAGATGCTCCAGGCGCTCGTGGCCGACTCGCAGAAAAATGTCACCGGCACCGTGCGCGTGAAGCTTTACAAGGGCGGACTCTACGCCGCCGGACGCAAGTCACCGGTCAGCCTCTACAATCCACACATCGCGACGATGGAAGCGGACCCAACCAAGGCCTACAACCAGAGCGACGCGACCGGTTTCATCGCCCTCAACGCCCTGCGTCTTAAGGTCGGCTCCCGCGTTCACGCAAAACGGCGACGGTAAAGGAAACGCCGAACACCGAATGAGGGATGCCGAATTCTGGAATCGCTTGTGAGGGCCACCTGATGAGCCATCGTTCGTCCGGCCCCGATTTGACGCGGGTTGCGCCACGCAGTCCGTGGGCCCGACTGGGCAATTTTACCGTCGCGGCGCGCGTGCTCGACAAATGTCGGGCGGAAATCGCCGGGACCAACGGTGAGTATCATTTCAACTGCCCGGTTGACCGACTTTTTTTTGGCTTTGCGGGGATCAATGCAATCGAATTCCGCCAGTTCGTGTCCACCGGTGCGGATGACGCGGAGGTGGCTCGGTGGCTGAACGAGCGGGCGCAGGCCGGCGGCACAAAACGCGCGCTCTGGAACGGTCTGGCGCTCATCCATCCCGGCTTCGTCCTGATGCGCCTGGACGACTGGATGCACGCGCGACGCGCGCGGGGGTAAACGCGGAACCGGCCCGCGGAACATGGTTTACAAACCCCGTCAGTACCGCGGCACTTTGGGGTCGATTTCCACCGCCCACTGTTCGATGCCACCCGTGACACTCTGAGCACCGTGGTACCCGAGATGGCGCAACATTTCCACGGCCCTCAACGAGCGCATGCCGTGATGGCAGTAGACCAAAATTCGCGCCTCGACATCACCGAGCTTCGTCATCGCGTCGTTTGGAAGTGTGACCAATGGCATCAACTCCGCTCGGGCAAGCCGGCAGATTTGGAATTCCTCCGGGTCGCGCACATCCACGACGCGGAGCCCGGCGATCCCGCTTTCCAGCAGGCGGGAAGCTTCGGCGGCGCTGATTTCAAAGGGCAGGAAATTGGTCACGGCGAAGGCTTTACCTAGTCACGGTGACCGGGGTCCCGACCACCACGTTGTTGAAGTAATTCTCCGACATGAACATCGGCATGCGAATGCAACCGTGCGACGCGGCCACCCCCGGCAGGTAGCCTGCGTGCATTCCGACACCCCCCACGATGCGCAAAAAATTCGGCATGGGCGCTCCGACATACTTCGCGCCTCGGGGCACCTTGTCCTTTGACATGTCCGCATCGGGGTTGATGACCGCCCCCGTCGCGATGTCGACAAATTCCCCGTAGAGCGTCGAGTGATGGTCTTTGTCCTTTTGGAGGACCTTGTAGTTTCCGGGAGGCGTATCATAGCCTTCCTTGCCGGACGAAATCGCCGCCACACCGACAAGAATGTCTCCCTTATAAAAATAGGCGCGCTGCTCGGACAGGCGGATTTCGATGCGCGGCGCGCCTTTCACCCCGTCACCATCCCAGAAAGAGACGGAGTCACCGGATTCCCCCCGCGGAGGCCCGCCATAAGGTGCGGCGCCGCCGGTTGTTCCCAAATAGCCGGTGTCGCCGCGCGCCCAGCGTGGATCGGAGGAACAGCCCCCAACGGCGAGACCGAAAGCGACCAAGATGGATGAAGAAACGAGAGCCCTGATCATGAGGAAAAACGAAAAAAATGGAGGCGCGAGATACATCGGGTTGGGCGGCATCGTCAACAACTCAATTGCCGGGAGAGCGTTCCTTTGCTATCGGATAGCATCAGTCGTCGGTCCTATTTTTTGTCATGCCCACCTACGACTACCATTGTGAAAAATGTGATAAATCTTTCGAGATCCGCCAATCGATGAAGGACCCTCATCTCACCGTTTGTCCGCAGGAGTTGTGCCGCATGGCAAGGTGGGGGCGCGGTCGCGTCAAACGCGCGATGGGCTCGGGGGCCGGACTTATCTTTAAGGGGTCCGGATTCTACACCACGGACTATCGGAGCGAGGGCTACAAGAAGGCGGCCCGGAAGGAATCCGCCGGAAACAGCGCTCCGGCGGCAAGTGGCGGGGATTCTGCTACTGCAAATCCCAAACCTACCCCTCCGCCCGCTGCCGCGCCGCCCAAACCGGCCGCCGCGACGAGCACCGAGTAACCAATTTACCGCCTGCCCCGACCGAGCCATGCCGACACCAGAAGTCAGTCTCCGCTGCCACAATTGCGGATACGATAACGAACACCAGCGGGTGTATTGCCACAACTGCGGGACCAAGCTGGACCGGTCAGCGCTGCCCAGCGAACTCACCGCCAAGAAGACCACGGCGAAGGTTGAGCAGCACATCCGGAAAATGACCAACCCGCGGCGCGGCAAGTTCAGCGCGGTGCTCAAGGCCATCGCGAAGAGCGTCGGGACGGCGATGATTCTGGCCTTTTTGGTCGTCATTTTCCTGCCTCCCGTCGATGAGCCGGCCCCGCTGAACATCAAGGATCTGGCCGCTTCGCCTTCCATCTACGATGACTTGACCGCGGCCGTGGGGCAGCCGGTCGCGCGGCGTCTGGCTTATTCCGAAGCCGGCGCCAACGGCTATCTACAGGCGGCGTATCGTTCGCGCGACGTTGAGATCGTCCTGATTCCGTTTCGCTTCGAACGTGCCTACACGAAGTTCAATGATGGCAATGTCCAGATCACCGCGCAGATGAGCCTCTTTGGGCTGCAGTTTTACGCCGGCGGAACGTACGCGCTCAACCTGCGCAGCGGCAAGCTTGAGCGTGAATGCCTCGGCGGGCACATGGGCCGGCTCCAGATTCCCGGAGTTCTGATGCAGTTCCTCGACATCGGGCTCGATCCGCTGTGGAAACTTCTGGATCGCGACAAGCGCGTCATCCAGCAGCTGCAATCCGTCACCTTTCGCAACGGCGTCGTCGAATTTCAAACCCGGGGCTAGGCGCGGGGACAAATCTGCAATCGCCGTCGATTGACAAGGGGCTCATCGGGCGTTAAGAGCGCGCTGGTCAGGATTTGTCGACGTCTCGCGTCCATGTTTTCCCTCACCCCCCGCGAACGAATGTGGATCGTGCTTGCCGCTCTGGCCGTCGTCCTCGGCGCCGGCGTCCGGCATTGGCGGGACGTCCGCCTCAGTCGCGACCTCGCCCAGCAATCCCCGCCCCCGGCCGCGGCGTCCGCCGCCCGCTGAATTCCCGCCCGCCGTCGTGATCGAGACCCCCTGCTTCGCTGACGCTGTCGAGGAAATCATTCTGCGCGATCCCCGCTATGATCGCGAAGCCTATGCGTTTGTGCGCGATGCGCTTGACCACACCGTTAAACACCGCGGCAAGGCGCGCGGCGAAGTGCGCGAGCACGTGACCGGCCAGGAACTTCTCATCGGACTGCGCCAATACGCCCTGCAGCAGTTCGGGCCCATGGTACCCACGGTCCTTGAGCATTGGGGCATCCGCGCAACCTATGACATCGGTTGCATCGTCTTCAATCTAATCGGCGCAGGCATCTTCGGAAAAACCGATCGCGATTCGCTGGAGGATTTTCGCGACGTGTTCGATTTTCGGGAAGCGTTCGTCGACCCCTTTCAGCCCGGCGCCCGCCTGGCCGCGTCGCCCTCCCGCGGCGCGTGCGCAAGCGACCCCGCCGGTGCGGCCACGGCCGCGCCGCAGCCGGCGTAAGACGCGGCTCGCCCGTTGCAGTGGGCTGCCCCGGTGCGATTGCTCTGCTCCGGCCGAAGCGGAGCCACGCCGCCCGCCGCGAATCAAATTTTCCCATGACCCGCTTTCCCTCCGCCGCCAAGACCTCGTCGGAAGAATCCCCCATCGATCTGCAGTTCCCGGAGGTTGAGGCCGAACACCACGTTCTCGCCAACGGACTGAACGTGGTCCTCTGCGAGGATCACAGTGCCCCCGTGACGAGCGTGCAGGCATGGGTCGGCACGGGCAGTATCCACGAGGGTTCGCATCTCGGGGCCGGCTTGTCGCACCTGCTGGAGCACATGCTCTTCAAGGGCACGGCCACGCGTTCCCCGAACGCCATCGCCCAAGCCGTGCAGGACGAGGGCGGCTACATCAATGCCTACACGTCCTTCGACCGTACCGTCTATTGGATCGATGTTCCCTCGACCGGTCTGAACACGGCGCTCGATATCCTGGCCGACGCGACGATGAACTCGATCCTCCCCGCGGACGAGTTCATCAAGGAACAGGAGGTCATCCGCCGCGAGTTCGCGATGCTCGCCGACGATCCGGACCGCGTGAACAGCCAGCAGTTATTCGCCACGGCTTACCGTACCCATCCCTACCGGCATCCGATCATTGGCCACCTTTCACTCTTCAATCAGCTCACGCGCGATGAAGTGATGGCCTACTACAAGACGCGTTACGCGCCGAACAACATTTTCTTTGTTGTCGCCGGCGACTTCCGCCCTGACCAGGTGCTTGCGCGCCTGGGCGAGACTCTTGCGCCGCACCAGGCACGGCCGCAGCCTCCGGTGCTTGTGTCTGAGGAGCCGCCGCAGACCGGCCGGCGCGAGGCCACGCTCGAACTCGCCACCGAACTCAGCCGCACCGTGGCTGCCTGGCACGTGCCGGCGGTTACGCATCCCGACGTCCCCGCGCTCGAAGTGCTCGCCACCGCGCTGGGCGACGGCCGCAGCGCCCGCCTCTATCGTCGCGTCCGCGAGACAGGGCTGGCGCACGGCGCCTCGGCCTGGTCGTACGTGCCGGGACATCCCGGCCTCTTTGGCATCGACGTGACGTCCGACCCTAATCAGCGCGACAAGGCGCTGCATGCGTCGTTTGACGTCGTCGCGGAAGTGCTGAATGACGGTCTCAATCCACGCGAGCTCGCGAAGGCAAAGAAGATCATCCTCGCCAACCAGCTCCACGGGCTCTCCACGATGCGCGGGCAGGCGAGCGATCTCGGCGCGAACTGGCTGCTGACCGGCAACTTGAATTTCACCCGCGATTTCCTGAATGCGATCGCGACGGTCACAAACGACGACATCATCCGCATCGCCCGCAGGCATCTCCGCGAGCAAAATCTCACAATCTCTTCCGTGAACCCGCCCGGCACGAAGGCCGCGCGGGCGGCGGCGCGCTGCGCGGCGGCCGGCGCCGTGCAAAAATTCACGCTCAAGAACGGACTGCGCCTCGTCGTGCGGGAGGACCCGCGCCTGCCGTTGGTGTCGATGCACGCCGTGTTCAAGGGCGGCTCGCTCGCCGAGTCCGCGCGCGATGCGGGCGTCAGCCGGCTCGTGGCGCGCGTGCTGCCGAAGGGCACCAAGAACCGCAGCGCGGATCAGATCGCGGAGGCGATCGAGGAAGTCGGCGGCAGCGTGGGATCCGACGCTGGCAACAACAGCGTCAGCGTTTCGGTCGAGGTGCTCCAGCCCGACATCGATCTCGGTCTCGACCTGCTCGCCGACCTCGTATTGCACGCCGCGTTTCCCGACACCGCCGTCGAGCGCGAAAAGCAGATCCAGCTCGCCGGCATCAAGGCCGAGGACGAGCACATGTCATCGGCCGCGAAGAATCTACTTCGCGCCCACCTTTTCGCCGGCCATCCCTATGCGCTGCGCGGCTCGGGCACGCCGGAAACCGTCGCGACGCTGACGCGCGATCAACTGGTCCGTTATCGTGACCGTTTGCTCGTCGCGAGCAACGGCGTGGTCGCGATTTTTGGAAACGTGAACGCGAGAAAGATTGTCGAGCGCGTCGAGGAACTCTTTGCCCGGATGCATCCGGGCCAGCCCGCCCTCACCTCGCCGCCTCAGCCTGCGTCCCTTGCCTTCTCCCAAACGGTCGGAGAGACGAAGAACGACAAGGAACAGGCGGTTCTCATGGTCGGGTACCAGACCGTGGATTTGAATCATCCCGACAAGCTTGCGCTCGACGTCATCGACGAGGCCTGCGGCGATCTGGGCTCACGGTTCTTTATTCGTATTCGCGAGGAGCTCGGGCTCGCCTATTTTGTCGGCTCATCGCAACTCGGCGGCCTGGCGCCCGGCGCGATGATTTTCTACCTCGGCACGGATCCGGTGAAACTTGAGGCGGTGCGCACGGTATTTGAGGGCGAGATCGCGGCGCTGGCGAAGGAGGGCTTGACCACGGCGGAATTCAGCCGCGCGCGGAAAAAACTGCTCGGCCGCCAGGCCATTTCAATGCAGAGCAACGCAAGCCTCGCGTATCACGTCGCGCTCGATGAGCTCTACGGTCGCGGCCATGACCACTACCTGCGCCTCGAGGCCGACCTCCGCGCCCTCACGCTCGAGGGCGTGAACGAAGTCGCACGCCGTTATTTCCACGAAAAACCGAATGTGGTGGCCATCGTAAAGCCGGCTTAGAAACGAAGAAAGAGGCATCGCTCTTCGACGGTTGAGGGTCGACCGCCAGAGTCGCTTGCGATGCGGCCGATCGCATGGACATTCCTTCACTCATTTTGCCCGCCAAGTTCACCCGCTAAATCCCCCTTTCCATGGCCGAAGTCCAACGCAGCACCAACCTCGGTGAAATGTCCCAACGTTTCGTCGAGTTCATCCTGATGCAGGCGGAAAATGCCGCCCTGATGCTCGGACTGCGCCCGCATCCCGCCACGGGCCGCCCCGAGAAGAACCTCGAAATGGCGCGAATCTTCATCGATCAGCTTGAGATGATCCGGGAGAAAACGCGCGGCAATCTCAACGCGGAAGAGTCCAAGGTTCTCGCCAAGATGCTGGGCGATTTGCAGTTCGCGTACGTGCGCGTCTCCGGCGACATCACCGCGTACGATTCGGCGACCATGCCCAAGGACGAGAACGATCCCGCCGAGACGGAGCTTGACGCGCCTGGCCTCTTGCAGCCGGCTCCCGCGGAACACCCCGCGGCCACGGCGCCGTCGGTCGCGCCCGCGACGCCACCCGCCCAGCCGGGCGCGGTGGACTCGCCGCCCGAGTCGGAAAGCAAGAAACGGTTTACGAAGAGCTACGGGTAGAAGGTAGGAAAACTCGAAAATCGAAATTCGAAACTCGAAGTAAGCGTCAAAATTTTTCGAAGCGCGCTAAAGCCCCCTCGGAAGGCCTCTTTCACTTTCTTGGTTTTTCCGCCTTAGACTTTCTTCGAGTTTCGAGTTTCAAACTTCGAGTTTACGCCGCACCCGCTTCCTTCAGCCGCTCTTCCATGTCCCGCGTTTGCAACGCCGCAATGATCTCGCCGAGCTCGCCTTCCATCGCGCGATCGAGATTGTGCAGCGTCAGGCCAATGCGGTGATCGGTCACCCGGTTCTGCGGAAAATTGTAGGTGCGGATCTTTTCCTCGCGACCGCCGCTCCCGATCAGACTCTTGCGGTGTGCGCTGTATTTCTCGGCCTCCGCCCGCTGCTTCGCCTCGAGCAGGCGCGAGCGCAGGATCCCCAGTGCCTTCTCCTTGTTCTTCTGCTGACTCCGCCCGTCCTGACAGCGCACAATCAATCCGGTCGGGATGTGCAGCACCTGCACCGCGGAATCGGTGGTGTTTACGCCCTGGCCGCCCGGACCGCCGGCACGGCACACTTCGATGCGCAATTCCTCCGGGCGCAGCTCGACATCCACTTCCTCGGCCTCGGGCAGGACCGCGACGGTCGCGGTGGACGTATGAATCCGGCCTTGGGCCTCGGTGGCCGGCACGCGCTGCACGCGATGGACGCCGCTCTCGTAGCGCAAGCGGCGGAAGACGTCGTCGCCAGTCACTTTGAAGACCACCTCGCGAAAGCCGCCGAGTTCGGAAACTGATGAATCAAGCGGCTCAAGCGTGAGGCCGACCGATTCCGCATAACGCTGGTACATGCGGTGCAAATCCGCGGCAAAGAGCGCGGCCTCGCTGCCCCCCGTGCCGGCGCGAATCTCGACGATCGCGTCGCGATCCTCGTTCGGATCGGGCGGCAGCAATGAAAGCTGAACGGCGTGCTCGAGGCGCTCGATTTCGGCATCGAGCGGCGGAAGCTCGGCCACGGCCATCTCGGCCATCTCAGCGTCGTTGCTCCTGGCGAGTTCCCCGTTGGACGCGCGCTCCGACTTTGCCTTCTGCAGCGCGGCCCAATCATCAAGCAATTGCTTCAAGCGCGAACGCTCGCGCAGCGCGGACTTGGCCCGGCCGGCTTGCTCAAAAAACCTTGGGTCGGACACTTCGCTTTCCAATTCCAGGAAGCGTTCGGTCCGGCGGGCGATCAGGGAGGCAAAGTCCACGGCGGGGAGGATGGGGCGTCATAACGACAAAAGCGCGGGTGAGTGACCCGCGCCATGTCGTGTCGCCATCCGCGCCAGGCGGCGCGGGGCAGAAATCTATCTCGCGGTCGAATTGCCGACCGACGTCCCGTAACGGCGCGTGAACTTCTCAATCCGCCCGGCGGTATCGACAAATTTCTGTTGGCCGGTAAAGAACGGATGGCAGGCGGCGCAGATGCCGACCGTCATGTTCTGCCGCGTGGAGCGCGTGTGGTAGACCGCACCGCAGGAAGCGCAGTTGACGGTGGTTTCGTTGTAATCAGGATGGATGTCGGCCTTCATGGTCGTCGGGATTTCACTGGATTTGGCCAGTAATTGGTGGGTGGTCAAAATAACGAGATTCGCCCCGCGCGCAACAAGAACCGTGACGCGGACATCCCTGCCGGTGGGGTCCCGGCGAAACCCGGGCGGGTGGCCCGGTCCCGACCGCGATTTGCAATCCGGGGCGGTTGGATCGACCCTGCCCGCCCATGGCGGAAGAACCCGATCTCTCAGACAGCACAAAGGAACTGCTCGCGACCCGTCAGGCGAAGGCTGACGCCCTCACCGCGGCTGGAATTTCGCCGTTTGGCGCGCGCTTCGACGTCGATGGCGACATCGCGGGCGTTCGCGCTCAATTTGCCGAAGGGAAAACTCTGCGTGCCGCCGGCCGGCTGACCGCCCATCGCGACATGGGAAAATCGCATTTTCTCGATCTCACCGACCTGACCGGCCGCCTCCAGATTTACCTGAATGCGAAGGGATTCACGCCCGAGCAGTGGAACGCGTTCCAGCAACTCGACCTCGGTGACTTCATCGGCATCGAAGGCGAGTGTTTCACGACGAAGACGGGCGAGCCGACTATGCGTGTGAGTCGTTTTCAGCCGCTGGCGAAGGCGCTGCGCCCGCTACCCGACAAATGGCACGGGCTGGCCGATGTGGAACAACGTTACCGCCAGCGGTATCTCGACCTGGTCTCAAATCCCGAGAGCCGGCGCGTGTTTCTGGCACGTACGACCATCGTGCGCCGGATGCGGGAATTCCTCCAGGACCGCGGCTTCATCGAGGTCGAGACCCCCATGCTGCAGATGATCGCGAGCGGCGCGGCGGCCAAGCCGTTCCAGACCCGCCACCACGCGCTCGGCACGAATCTCTTCCTCCGCATCGCGCCGGAGCTGTATCTCAAGCGGTTGCTGGTCGCGGGCATGCCGAAAGTCTTCGAACTGAACCGAAATTTTCGCAACGAGGGCATCTCCCGCCGGCACAATCCCGAGTTCACGATGCTCGAGGCGTATTGGGCTTACGCGGATTTTGAGCGCATGGCGGATCTGGTCGAAGAACTGATTTGCGATCTCTCGATGGTGGTGAACAACACCCTGGAGCTCGCGCACAAGGACGGTGACGGCAATGTCACGCGGCGCATCAATCTCACGCGCCCGTGGAAGCGCTCGCGCTACCGCGACCTCATCACCGGGGTGGCCGGCGAGGATTGGTTTCAGCTTGGACTCGCCGGGAAAAAGACGCGGGCCAAGGAATGCGGCGTCCAGGTTGCGGACGACCTGGTCGAGCACGAGGTCACGCAGCAGGTCTTCGAAAAATTGATCGAGGAGAAGACCCTCGACCCGCTTTACGTTACGCATCTTCCGAAGGAGCTTGTGCCGCTCGCCAAGCAAAATATCGAAGACGATTCGCTCGTGGATGTTTACGAACTGATCATCAATGGCCAGGAAATCTCCCCCGGTTATACGGAGTTGAACGATCCGAAGATTCAGCGTGAGCGGTTGCTGGCGCAGGCGGGCGACGAGCAAATGGCGCTCGACGAGGATTTTCTCCTCGCGCTCGAGCACGGCATGCCGCCCGCCGGCGGCATCGGCATCGGCGTCGATCGCCTCGTCATGGTGCTCACGGGCGCGGAGTCGATCCGCGATGTCATCCTCTTCCCGCACATGAAGCCAAAAACCTAGGCCGCGCGTTCGATTTGCCTCACCCGGAGCTCACGGAGGCACAGTGAAGAAAGAAATTGGGGATTCGTGACTTCAGCGCGGGTCCGTTCTCCCCAAAATCCTCCGTGCCTCCGTGTTCTCCGTGTGAGTAATTTGGTGACTCGATGGCGAATCTTACCGACGAAGCTCAAATCCCGCCGGGCGCGAAAAACGTCTGGGGTTTTAGTTTTGCGAACGCGGTCGCCTTTCAGATCACGCTGGGCGCGCCGACCGTTCTCTACGCCATGTCGCTGGGCGCGAGCGCCACGGTGCTTGGACTGATCACCGCGCTGACGCCTCTGCTCTCCATTTTCCAGATCCCAGCCGCGTATTTCATGGCACGGGTTGGCTACCGCCGGTTTATCCTCGCCGGCTGGGGCCTGCGGAACATCTTCGTGGCGGCGATCGCGGTCCTTCCACTCCTCGCCTTCCTCAATGAGCCGACGAAACTCGTGGCCCTGCTGAGCTGCCTCTTCGCCTTCAATCTCCTGCGTGGCATCGCGTCGGGCGCGTGGTTGCCGTGGATCAGCGATATCATCCCGGAGCCGGTGCGCGGGCATTTTCTTTCGCGCGACCAGACGTTTCAGCAAACCGGCAGCCTGGTCGCTTTGATCGTCGCGGCCTTCACCCTTGGCGGTCAGCACGTCAACCCGTCGCAATACAGCGTCGCGTTCTTCATCAGCATGGTCGCGGGCTTCGTCAGTCTCGCGTTCATCAATCGCGTGCCAGAAACCGGTGCCGCTCCGCTTCCCTCCGCGCAGACGAATCAGCCCGTGCCATGGCGGGCGATTGTCTCGTATCCGCCCTTCCGCCGCCTCGTCCTGTTCAACGCACTCTATCAATTCGCCATCGGCAGCCTCAGCGTTTTCTCGGTCGCGTTCGTCCGCGACTCGCCGCAATACGGCTATACGTCGGGCCAGATTCTCCTCGCGAGCGCGTCGGCATTCCTCGGTGCGATGCTCAGCCTGCCCGTGGTCGGCCGCGTGATCGATCGAACCGGCAGTCGGCCAATCCTGCGGGCGTCACTCGCACTTTACGCCCTGCTCATCGCTGGCTGGGCCCTGCTGGCCGGCGGCTTGGTGCCCAATCAATATGCAGCGCTCCTCATTCCCGCGCTGTTCCTCGGCTACGGCGTGGCAACCGGGAATTTCAACATCGCGAACCTGCGGCTCACCATGGCCACCATGCCACCCACCGGCCGCAACCATTTCTTCGCCTATTTCACGGTCATCACCAGCCTGAGCCTTGGCCTCGCCCCGATCCTGTGGGGGCTCTTGATTGATGCGCTCGCCCATCGCAACGCCGCCCACCCAACCGGAATTCACCTCGGAGCTTTCACGGTGTATTTCCTGCTCCTGTTCATCAGCGCCCTCATCGCTTTGATTTCCATTTCCCGGCTCGACGAGAAGAAAAGCGCGCCGATGGACCATCTCTTTCGCGAGATTTCCCTCACCCTGGGCCTGAAACGCCTGGCGAAGTTGATCCAGCGCTAGGAGCCTGTTGAAATACTGGCATGGCCCGCCGCGACGCAAAGCGTTCGACAGCGTGCCCGAGCCGCACTTCATTCGAGGCCTCCGTGAAATCGTTCTCCCTCTTTCTCGCTCTGCGCTACCTAAAGCCGCGGAGAACTTTTCTCTCGGTCATCACGCTGATCTCCGTCCTCGGCGTCACGCTTGGCATCACGGTGCTCATCCTCGTCATCTCGGTGATGACCGGATTCGACCGGGAACTAAAGAAAAAGGTCATCGGCTTCGATGCGCACTTGCTGGTGAAGAACAACGACCTGATCGAGGACTGGCGGACCGCGGCGCAAATGATCCGTGCCGCCAGTGCGGACGTCGTGGCGGTGTCGCCATTCGTCCTCGGGCCGGTCATCGTCGAGTTTCAAAATCAACGCATGGCGCCAAAGATCCGCGGCGTTGATCCGGTCCTTGAGTCGCAAGTAAGCGAAATCAAGAATTCGATCGTCGCGGGCGAGTTCAATCTGGACGGCCAGAACACCGTGCTCGGCGCCGAACTGGCCAAGGCACTCGGCGTCCAGGTTGGCGACAAGATCACGATTTACTCACCGACCAATCTCAAGCAGGTGTTCGACCAACTGGACGGACTCGAGCAAGCCGGCGACAAGGCCGCCAAGGACAAAAAACTCGCCCAGATCCGTGAATTGGTCCTGCCGACCGAAGTCACGGTGACCGGGATCTTTTCCTCGGGTCGATACATCTACGATTCGGAATTTCTCTTTGTGCCGCTCTACCTGGGTCAGGAGCTTTATGGCCTGAAGGATATGGTACATGGCCTTGCGGTGAAGACGAAGGACGCCTATCGCGCGGAAAACGTGAAGAACACGCTCACCGAAAAACTTCCGGCCCCGCTCTTTGCGCTCACGTGGATGGACCTCAACCGCTCGTTCTTCGACGCGGTGCGGCTCGAGCGGTCCGTCATGTTCTTTCTGCTCTTTTTTATCATCATCGTCGCCGCGTTCGGCATCATGAACACGCTCATCACGGTCACCGTTCAGAAGACTCGGGAGATCGGCATTCTCAAGGCGCTCGGTTCACGGACGGCGCAAATCGTCTGGATCTTCCTGGCGCAGGGCATGGTCGTGGGATTTTTTGGCAATGTGATCGGACTGGGCGCGGGACTAGGCCTGGTGGGTTTCCGGAATGAATTCAGCCGCTGGCTCGCGCGGACCTTTGGCATCGAAGTCTTTCCCGCGAGCGTCTATCAGTTCACCGAAATTCCCGCGCAGATCGTGCCCGGCGACGTCGCCTGGATTTGCGTCAGCGCGTTCGTCATCTGCTCGCTCGCCGCGCTGGTTCCCGCCTATTTCGCCGCGCGCCTCGACCCGGTGAAAGCGCTACGATCGGAATGACCTGATCGCTGCTACCGAACTTCGTCATTCGGAGCGAAGCGACGCTTCATTCCGCGCGGCAGCGCGGAAACTGAAGTCACCAGCCAACCGGGAACGGCAATATTCGATATTTTATCGCGACCCTTTCCGCCGTTTCTGCCGCGACCCCTTTTCCGCTCCCCTTCCCGACGCAACGGCGCGTACAGGACTGCACTACGGCTCCATCATGCATGAAATACGCGATAAACAAGTACGAGAGGACCAATTAGCATAGAGATGCCCGAGAGACGTAGAAGATTTACATTGAACTCCTGCCTCGCAACAGGAACTCCCAATTTCTGAACAACGGGCTCCGCGAAGAAGATAAATAGCAAATCTAGCATAAGCCACGCTGTTGCCGCGAGCAACGTAAACGGGCGTGAAGAAACCATTGTTTCGAAAGAGTACGCAGATCCTACACCCATTCCTGGGCGTAATACCGTTGCTATGCTTAGAAGGATCAACAAAATACCAAGGTAGTTGAACCGTGCGAATGGACTTTCGTGTATCCTCGGCCCCATTCTTGGCTTGGCGATACTCCAGATGAGAAGCGACAGAGCACCAAAAAAGAGGAATGCGGCGGCGGCAGTTTTGTCGGGTGTGCTCATTTACAAATCACTTCCAAAGAACCAACTCTCAGGTTGATAATCTATTGTAAAACCCGCCATCGCAGGCACCCAAACCGCTTCCGATTGCAATGCACTCATTGAAGTTCATGAGAAAAAGGGCGAAAGGGGTCACACCGTGACAAATGACATTGTCGGTAGTTTTTGCATCCACCCGCACGAGCCGCCGTATGCCCCTATGGGAAACAGATGAGGAATTTCATATCAAGTGTCAGGGTGTAACCTTCTTGTGCATCAGTAGTCAAAGGTCCTGATCCAGATCCACCAGAATCTCCCGCCCCTTGGCCCCATTCTCGGGACCAACAATACCCCGCCGCTCCAGCACATCCACCACGCGCGCCGCGCGCGTGTAGCCGAGGCGCAGCCGGCGCTGCAGCATCGACGTGCTCGCCTTTTTTTCCTGCCGGATGATCTCGATGCATTTCTGCACCAGCTCCTCGTCCTCGGCGGTCACGTCATCGTCCTCGTCGGTCTCACCCTGCAGTTTTTCGTGAATGGCGACCTCGAAATGCGCCTTCCCCTGATCGGCACAGAATTTCACCAGGCGGTGAATCTCCTCATCGGTCACGAGCACGCCCTGCGCACGGATCTGACGTGAGGTCCCGGGCGGCAGGTAGAGCATGTCGCCCTGACCCAGCAGGCGCTCGGCGCCGTTCTCGTCGAGGATGACGCGGCTGTCGATCTTGCTCGCCACCTGAAACGCGATGCGGCTCGGGATGTTCGCCTTGATGACGCCGGTCACAATGTCCGCTCGCGGCGTCTGAGTGGCGACAATCATGTGGATGCCGGCCGCGCGCGCCATCTGTGTGATGCGGGCGATCGCGTTCTCCACGTCCGCCGGGGCGGTCTGCATCAGGTCGGCCAGCTCATCGACAATGACCACAATGTAGGGCATCCGCTCGGGCACGATGAGATCGTCGTCGCGGCTGTTGCGCGCGGACGGGGGCGTGACCTGGGCGGACCGGTTCAGATCGACGGCGAAGGGCGAAAGGGGAGCGCGCGTCACCGGATTCACGAGATCATCCGGCGACTCCAGCGGACCCGCGGGTACGGCCGGCGCTGGGTCGGCCGAGACATTCAGTTTCACGAACTGGCGCACGGTCGGTTCGGCCGCGTTCGCCGCGGCCGTTCCCGACAGGTCGGACGCGGCCTCGTCGATCTCCAGGGACGTCAGCGCTTCGGTCTCAAGCAGCGCCTTTGCCGCGGCGGCCGCTTTGTTGGCGGCTTCCGCCGCGGCAAAATCGAGCTCCATCTGCGTGCGCTTGATCGGGCGCGCATTGAAGCCCGTGATGTTGCGCACGTTCGTCTTCGCAAAGATCCGGTAGCGCTTTTCCATCTCGTGAATCAGCCAGTTCAAAGCGAGCAGGACCTTCTTTGGATCGGTCACGACCGGCACGACGAGATGCGGCAGGTCGTTGTACACCTGCATCTCGACGACCTTTGGGTCGATCATGATGAAGCGCAGTTGCTCGGGCGTAAAGCGGTACAGCATGGACGCGATGAGCGCGTTGATGCACACGCTCTTGCCGCTGCCGGTGGTGCCGGCGACGAGGCAGTGCGGCATCGCGGCCAGATCGGCGATGATCGTCTTCCCGTAGACGTCTTTGCCAAGGGCAAGCGGGATGGGAGCCTTGCTACTGGCCCAATCCTCGCTTTCGATCAGCTCGCGCAACGCAACCTTCACCTTGCGCGTGTTGGCGATTTCGATGCCAACCGTGTCCTTGCCGGGAATGGGGGCGAGAATGTTGATGCGCTCAGCGCGGGTCGCTCGCGCGATGTCCCGTTCCAGCGAGACGATCTTGTCCACGCGGACCCCCTTCGCCGGGTACACTTCGTACCGCGTGATCGTCGGGCCGCGCGTGATGTCGCCGGGGCTAACCTTGATGCCGAAGTGATCCAGACATTCCACGATTTGCGTCTGCACGCGGCGCAATTCCTCGGGATCCATCGGCGGCCGGCCCTGCACGTCCGCCATCTCGAGGAGATCCGGACCTGGAAGCTGATAGTTGGCGAAGCGCACGTCGCCCGCATCCGCGGCGGCCACGGCGCCGGCACGCGCGGGCGCGCGTCCGCCGGATCGTGCGAGCACGTCCGCGAGTCGGGGCTTCCTGTCGGCTGGCGTGGGCGTGTTCGAATCGATGATTTGCGGTTGCGGCCGGTCGATAAAATCCTCCGCGAGGCCGCCCGAGGTGGCATCATCTTCGTCGTCGATCGCCGTCCCGCCTGTCACGTCTCCCGCGGATTCAACGCCGCTGCGGCGGAGATGTTTCTCGAGTCGGCGCTGCTCGCGCTCGAGCCGCTGCCGCTCCTGCTCAATCCGCTGGGCTGCGTCGACTGTATCGATCGCCGCCTGCCGCCGGGCCTCCTTGCGTTCCCCAACCCATGCGATGGTCCGCCGCACGATGGCAATCGGGTGCAACCCGAACAGCAACACCACGCTGGAGAGGTAAACAACCCCGAGCGCCATCGTTGACCCCACTCCACCCAGCAGGCGATCCCGCAGGAGCCGCTCGCCGATCCAATAGCCGATGAAACCGCCGGGCCCGGAGATGTTGAATTGACCGCGCCAGTCCTGGAGGAACGTCGTCTGCGATTGAACGAGGCACGCCGCCGTGACGACCGACCCCGCCAGCCAGATCATCCGGAACGGCGTCAGCACGAGATTCGCCGTGAAGACGCGCGAACCGCCGAAGATCATCAGCAGCACTGCGATGAGGTACGAGGCCGCGCCGAAGCAGAAATAGCAGGTGCCAGCGACAATCGCACCGACCGGTCCGACGAAATTCTGGGTCGGCGAATTCGGCTTCGACGTCTGGCTGAACGGCACCCACGTGGGTAGGTCGCCCGGATGATACGAAATCAGCGCGAGGAAAAGCAGCAGCCCGGCGAAGAAGAGACCGATAGCCGGAAGCTCGCCCCAGGCGGTTGGCGCTTTGGTCTGGCGGTTGCGTTCGTTGGCTCGTGCCATTCGTTGGGAGAGTGTAATGGGTTGGCGAAAGCACGCAATTGATTAGGAGCCTGTTGAAATACTGGCCGCATGACCCCATTTTCCCCAGCCATCCTCCTCTTCGTGAAGGATCCCGTCGCCGGACAGGTGAAAACGCGGCTCGGCGCGGAAATCGGCATGGCCACCGCCGCGCGGGCCTACCGCCGTCTCGCCGAACGCGTGGTCGAGAATCTGCCGGCCGCTTATCCACTGCGCGTGTGCTTCGCGCCGGCGGACGCCGAAACTCCCGTGCGCGCGTGGCTTGGACCGCGCGTGGCGCCGAATACGCTATTTCTTCCGCAATGCGACGGCGACCTCGGTGCGCGCATGGCCGACGCCTTCGGTGCGGCGTTCCGGGCCGGATGCGGGCGCGTGGCGATCATCGGAAGCGATTGCATCGAAATCAATCCCCGCGTGTTCGAGACCGCTTTCGCCACGCTTGATCACACAGACGCGGTCATCGGCCCGTCCGAGGATGGGGGATTCTACCTGCTGGCGTTGAAGCGCGATGTGCCCGCCCTGTTTTGCGGCATCGGATGGAGCACCGGGCGCACGCGGGCCGAAACCGTTGCGCGCCTCGAATCGCTCGACTTGACGCACCAATCGCTGTCGCCACTCGCCGATGTGGATACCTTGGCGGAGTGGCGCCGCGCCGAGGCGCTGCTCGCTGCGCCTCGTCCGGCCTGAATCCACCGGGACTCGCCCACGACGCAGCATCCCATTTATTTCGCACCCGCATGCCGACTCTGTCCCTGCCGCAACCCATCGTCTTCGAACCGCTCTTCATGGAGCGCGTCTGGGGCGGTCACCGCCTGGAGTTTCTTTATCACAAACGTTTGCCGCACGGGATGCCCATCGGCGAGTCGTGGGAGATCGTCGATCGTGAAGAAGCCCAGAGCGTCGTCCACGCCGGTCTCTACAAGGGCGCGACCTTGCAGGAGTTGTGGACCAACGACCGCGCCGAGATCTTTGGCGTTGGTCTGCCCGAGACGCCGCGTTTTCCGCTGCTCCTAAAGTTGCTCGACGCGAACGACGCACTTTCGCTGCAAGTGCATCCGCCGGCCGCGATCGCAAAGATGCTCGGGGGCGAGGCCAAGACCGAAATGTGGTACGTCACCCACACCGAGCCCGGCGCGGAAATTTTTGCCGGACTGCGGCCGGGCACGACCCGCAAGGCGTTTGAAGAAGCAATCGCCGAGGGTCGCACCGCGGAATTCGTCCATCGCTTTCATTCGCACGAGGGCGATGCGTTTTTTATTCCAAGCGGACGCCTGCATGCCATCGGAGGCGGGAACGTCATTGTCGAGGTCATGCAAAACAGCGACACCACCTACCGCGTTTCCGACTGGAACCGCGTCGGGCTCGACGGTCAGCCCCGGCCGCTCCACATCGCCCAATCGCTACAGGCGATTCGCTTCGACGATTTTGCCCCGGAACCACAACGACCGGTCGGCGAGACGCTGGTCGAATGCGAGTTTTTTCGCGTCGAGAAATGGGACATGGTCGCCCCGCGCAAGGCGATCACCGAAGCGCGCTTCGCGATCTTCACGGTCCTGTCCGGTCGGGTGGATGCCGCGGGAGCGACCTTTCGCCCCGGCGATTTTTTCCTCGTTCCCGCCTTGGTGACGGCCCTCGAGTTGGCGCCGCTGGAACCGGGCACGCAGGTGCTGCGGACCACCATCCCGATTTGACGGGGTGATGGTACCGGATGCCGGTTTGTCTTGGCCCAACCGCAAAGACGCGCAACGATTCCCCCGCATGACCCGGCACGCCGCCCCCGACACGCGTTGGCGCGAGGAACTCGCCCGGCTCGGCTTTCGCGCGGATGATTTCGAAGAGACGTTCGCGCGCTCCTCCGGGCCGGGCGGACAAAACGTCAACAAGGTCTCGACCTCCGTCACCCTGCGCCACCCACCAAGTGGCCTCAGTGTCACGGTCGAGGACAGCCGGTCGCAGCTCACGAATCGACGGCTGGCCCGCGAGCGGATGCTGGAGCGCATTCGCGGCGCCAAGGAAGCAGCCCGGCGGGAGCGGGTGGCCCAGCGAGCGCTGGAGCGCCGCCGAAGCTCGCCCCGGCCGCGCTCCCTGAAGCGGCGGATCCGGGAGACAAAAGAACGCCGTTCAGTGGTGAAAAAACTTCGCTCTTCGCCCGGTTCAGAGTGAGACTAAGTTGTTCATCGACTCGTCCCGGCGTCCGGGCATCGTCCCACTTGCCAAGGTATCTCCGCCCGCTAATATCGCGCCCACTTTCCCATGACGCTGGTTAATCTTCTCACGCCTCAACAAATCGTTCCGCGCATGCAGGCGACGGAACGCTGGTCCGCCATCGTCGAGCTCATGGAGCTGCTCGTTTCCGTCGGGAAGATTCAGGAGACCGACAAGGAATCGATTCTCGCCGCGCTCAAGCAACGCGAGGAAACGATGAGCACCGGCATCGGGTTTGGCATCGCCATCCCGCATGCCACCTCAGAGCGCGTCACCGAGGTCGTTGCGGCATTCGGGCGCTCGCTCGATGGCATTGAGTTTGAGTCACTCGACAATGCGCCGGTGAAATTCATCGTTCTGTTCGTCGTGCCGAAGAACCAGTTCCAAGTGCACCTGCGCACGCTGGCGGCGATCGCGAAGCTGCTGAACGACAAGGGTGTCCGGGAAGCGTTGGGCGCCGCCCAGTCCAGTGAGGAGATTCTCAGCATTTTCGAGAACCGGGCGGGGAAGACGGCGTGAGATTTCAGATTTGAGATTTCAGATTGCAGATTTAGCGAGACGATTCGCGCGCCTGGCGGCGCCAAATCTGAAATCATCAATCTGAATTCTTCAATGCTCCCCCTTCCCTCGCTGCTTTCCGCCGCCCTGCGGCGCGCGCTGAACGCGCTGCCCGAACCGCCCCCGGCGGATTTTTCGGCGACGGTGACCGCGGCGGCCGACCCGCGCTTCGGTGACTACCAGGCGAATGCCGCGATGGCGCTCGCCAAGATCCGTAAAACGAATCCGCGCGCGCTGGCGGCGGAGATCGTGGTGAAGTTGAAGGGCGATGCGGAACTCGCGAAGATCAGCGCGGAACCAACAATTGCCGGAGCGGGCTTCATCAATTTCACGCTGAAGCCGGAGTTTCTCGCGGAACGGACGCGCGCGTTGCTGGATGACGCCAAGCTCGGCGTGCCCGTGGCCGGGAAGCCGGAGACCGTGGTGATCGATTTCAGCAGCCCGAACATCGCCAAGCCGATGCACGTCGGGCACCTGCGCAGCACGCTGATCGGCGATTGCCTGGCGAGGGTGGCGCGCTTCCTCGGCCACCGGGTCATCACCGATAATCATCTCGGCGACTGGGGCACGCAGTTTGGGAAAGTGATCTACGGCTGGAAAAAGTTCCGGGACCCTGTGGCCTTCGAAAAGGATCCGCTCGCGGAACTCGTTCGCATTTACCAAGAGGCCAGCTCGCGCGCAGAAAGGGGGGAGAAAATTGCGGCTGAAGCGATTCATGCCCGGGCCATTGGCGACGCTGACACACTCAATAGGCTATTGGCCTCCGACCATGAGGCCGAGAGGCTTGCAGCCGATCAATGCCGCGCCGAACTCGCCAAGCTGCAGTCGGGCGATCCGGAGAATGTCGGGATCTGGCGGGAGTGCGTGCGCATCTCGTGCGAGGAACTCGACCGCATCTACGCGCGACTTGGAGTGCATTTTGATTATCAGCTCGGCGAGAGCCATTTCAATCCGCGGCTGGCGCCGCTGGTCGAGGAATTGATCGTCAGGGGCATCGCGCGCGAAAGCGAAAGCGCGATCTGCATATTCTTCCCCGACGACGCGAAGCTCGCAGAAAAACCCGCCCTCATCCGCAAGCGCGATGGCGCCTTCAACTACGCGACCACCGACCTCGCCACACTTGAGCTGCGGGTCAACAAATGGGGCGGCACGAAGCTGTGGTATGTGGTAGGCGCTCCGCAGGCGCTGCACTTCGAGCAGATCAACGCCGCCGCCCGCCAGATGGGCATCTCCGTGCCGATCACGCACATCACGTTTGGCAGCATCCTCGGCGAGGATCGCAAGATCATGCGCACGCGTTCCGGTGAAAACGTCGCCTTGCGCGACCTGCTCGACGAGGCCGAAGCGCGCGCCGCGGCGATCATCGCCGCGCGCAGCCCCGATCTGCCCGAGGGCGATCGGGCGGAGACCGCGCGCATCATTGGACTCGGGGCCGTGAAATACGCGGAACTCTCGCAGCACCGGCTCACCGACTACGTCTTCGCTTGGGACCGCATGCTGTCCTTCCAGGGCAACACGGCGCCGTACCTGCAAAATGCGTACGTCCGGATTCGATCCATTTTTCGGAAATCGGAGACTGCATTCAGCGCGCCCGAACGCATCGTGCTCGCGGGCCCGGCGGAGCTTGAGCTGGCGAAGAAGCTCGCCCAGTTCGCCGAGACGGTGCCGGCCGTGCTCGAGGATTTCCGGCCAAATTTGCTCGCGAACTATTTGTCCGAGCTGGCTAACGTCTTCCATGGTTTCTACGAGGCGTGCCCCGTCTTGAAATCGGAGGGCGAGACGCGCGCCACGCGGTTCGCGCTCTGCGAGCTCGCCGCGCGCGTGCTCCGGACCGGCCTCGATCTGCTCGGGATCGCCGTTCCCGAGCGCATGTAGGCCCGACGAGCCTGAATCCGGTTACTTCTGATCGATCTTTGGATCGAGCGAGTCTCGCAGTCCGTCGCCGAGAACATTGAAGGCGAGGACAGTCAGGAAAATGGCGAGGCTGGGAAAGATGGCCACGTGCGGGGACGTCACCATGTCGGCGCGCGCCTCGTTCAACATCGCGCCCCACTCGGGGGTCGGCGGCTGCGCGCCCATGCCAAGGAACGAAAGACTCGCGGCGGTGATGATCGACGTGCCGATCCGCATGGTGAAATACACCACGACCGTGGCCATCGTCCCCGGGAGGATGTGCCGCAGGATGATCGTCCAGTCGGGCGCGCCGATGCTGTGCTGGGCCTCGATGTAAGTCAGGTGCTTGAGCGAAAGCACATTCCCGCGGACGAGACGCGCGAACGTGGGGATGGAAAAAATCGCGACCGCGACCACCACGTTGACCATGCCATTGCCGAGGATGGCCACGATCCCGATTGCGAGCAGGATGCCGGGAAACGCAAACAGCACGTCCGAAAAACGCATGATCAGTTGACCCGCCCAACCCTCGTAATAACCGGCGATCAGCCCAAGCAGCGTGCCGACGATCGCTCCGACCGCCACCGAGATGAAACCCGCCGCGAGCGAGATGCGCGCGCCGACAAGAATGCGGCTGAAGATATCGCGCCCGAGTGGATCGACTCCGAACCAGTGCTGCCAAGAAGGTGGATTGTTCAGCGCGTCGTAGTCGAAGTAATCCTCCGCGTGGAACGGCACCAGTGCCGGCGCAAAGATCGCCATGAGCACGAGCAGTCCGACAAATGCGCCCGCCACCAGGGCAACCGGCTGCCGGCGGAATTTGCGCCAGAATTCCGCCCACGGCGTGCGGATCGAATCCGTGGGCGCAGCCGGGGACGTGCAGATGGCGGGCGGCGGGTTCACTTGTAGCGAATCGTCGGATTGATGAATCCGTAGAGCAGATCGACAATGAGATTGATGACGATGAATTCGAGCGAGAAGAGCAGCACGGAGGCCTGGATGACGGGGTAGTCGCGCATCTCGACCGCATCCACCAAAAGCCGGCCCATGCCCGGCCAATTGAAGACTTTTTCCACGACGATGGAGCCGCCGAGCAGGAAGCCGAATTGAAGCCCCATCATTGTCACGACCGGAATGAGCGCGTTGCGCAGGGCATGCTTGATCACGACGACTGGTTCGGAAAGTCCCTTGGCGCGCGCGGTGCGCACGTAATCCTCCTGCAGAATCTCGACGAACGAGGAGCGAGTGAAGCGCGCCATGATCGCCGCGACCGCTGCCCCCAGCGTGAGCGATGGCAGGATGTAGTGCTTCCAACTTTCAGCGCCGAGCGCGGGCAGCCAGCCGAGTTGCACCGCGAAAATTTCCATCAGCACCATGCCGAGCGCGAAAGCGGGAAACGAGATGCCTGAGATGGCAAAGACCATGCCGATTCGATCGGGCCATCGATTCCGCCAGACGGCCGCGACGGTGCCGATGGCCAGTCCGACGGTGACCGACCACGCCATACTCCAAAACGTGAGCCAGAACGTGGGCCAGAATCGTTCCGCGATTTCCGCGGAGACCAGACGTCGGGTGCGGATGGATTTACCGAAATCGCCGCGCACGGCGCCGGAGATGAAGCGCAGAAATTGTTCCGGAATGGATCGATCCAGGCCGAGATCCTTGCGTACGAGTTCGACCGTTTCCGGCGGAGCATCGGGTCCGGCGGCGAGTCGCGCCGGATCGCCGGGCAGCAAATGCACGCAGAGAAACACCAGTACCGCCACGATGATCAGCGTGGGCGCAAGCCCGAGCAGGCGTTTGATCAGGTAGCGAAGCATTGGACACGGGAGAATGCGCGCCACAGACGCCGAGTAGAATCGGAGGCGGGGCCCGTCACTCCTTCAATTCCATTTCCTCGAAGTGAAAATTGCCGTCCGGCATCACGGAGACGCCGGAGAGTTTCCTGTTCCGCACGTAGAGCAGATTCTCGGTCACCAGAAACGCCCAGGGCGCGTCCTTCCAGACTTGCTCCTGCACTTCCTTGTAGTATCGCGCCTTCTCCGCCGGGTCGCGCGTGTTGAGTGCGCCAGCGATGGCGCGATCCACGTTCTCGTTTCGATAATACGCGGTGTTAAAGAGCTTCGGCGGTGCCGAGTCCCCGGCCAATAACGGCCGGATCGCCCAGTCGGCCTCGCCCGTCGAGGACGACCATCCGGTGTAGTACATTCGGACGGGTGCGGTGTCGGGATTCGGGGCGGACTCGACTTTCTCCACGCGCTGGCCCGCCTCGAGCGCGGTGAGCTTCACTTTGATGCCGACCTGGTTGAGCTGCTGCTGCAGGAACTGGATCGCCTTCTGCGCGGTGCTGTGGTTGTACGCAGACCAAAGCTCGGTCTCAAAGCCGTTCGGGTAACCCGCTTCTGCGAGCAATTGCTTCGCCTTGGCGACGTCGTACGGCCACGGCCCCATTTTCTGGAAGAACTCCATCTTCGCCGGAATCACTCCGTCTGACGGCACCGCGTAACCGGCAAACGCCACCTTGGCCAAGGCCTCCTTGTTGATCGCATAGTTGACGGCCGCACGGACCTTCGGGTTGTCGAACGGCTTTTGCCGCACGTTCATGGAGAGGTAGCGCTGAGAGAGCGACGGTCCCGTGATGACCTCCAGCCCGGGTTTTGTTTTCAACAGCGCGATCTGCTCCGGCGGCATGCGAAATGCGAAATGCGCCTCACCGGTCTGCAGGATCGCAGTTCGTGTGTTGTTATCGACCACGGGCTTCCAAACGATGCCGTCCACCTTCGGGTAGCCTGGCTTCCAATAGCCGCCGAATTTTTCCACCTTGAGGTAGTCCGTCTGCCTCCACTCGATGAATTTGAAGGGCCCGGTTCCAACGGGATGATCCCGGAGGTCCTTGCCGTATTTCGCGATGGCGACGGGGGAAATCATCACCGCGGCCGGATGCGCGAGCACGTTGATGAACGCGGAGAACGGTTTCTTCAGCGTGAAGCGCACGGTGTAATCATCGACGACCCCAGTCTGGTCGATGTTACTGAAGAGCGCGTAGCGGCGCAGCTTGTTCTCGGGATTTGTCGCGCGATCAAGCGAGGCCTTCACGGCATCGGCCTTGAAGTCGGTGCCATCGTGAAACTTCACGCCCATGCGCAGCTTGACCGTGTAGACGAGCCCGTCCGCGCTCACGTCGTAGCCCTCGGAGAGGACATTTATGACGTTCATGTCCTTGTCAAAACCGAACAGTCCCTCGTAGAACGACTTTGCAACCGCCTGCGAGAGCGTGTCGTTGGCGTCGTACGGATCCATCGTGGTGAAAGTGGAGTCGACCGCCATCACGACATCCTTCGCGACGGCCGGGGAGACCAGGGCGAACGAGATCGCAATCCGCGCAGCAGTGAAGCGAAGTTTCTTAGGCATCAACTCGGACTTAACCATGAAGGGCGGGCTCGGCAACGAAGTGACCCGCGGCGATTTCGCGCAGCGGCGCGCGGCGGGGCTCGTCGCCAACCGCGCGGATCGGGCTGGGGATTTCATCGGCCAGCAATTCACGACGGCCGCGGCGGCGCGTGGGATCGGCCACGGGCACCGCGGCCATCAGCTTCCGCGTGTAGGGATGTTGGGGATTTTCAAAGATCGCCCGCCGCGGACCCAGCTCGACGATCTGACCCAGGTACATCACCGCGACGCGGTGCGACACGCGCTCGACGACAGCCATGTCGTGCGAGATGAAAAGAAACGCGAGGCCGAGCTGCTGCTGGAAGTCGAGCAGGAGGTTGATGATTTGCGCCTGAATCGAGACATCGAGCGCGGAGACGGCCTCGTCGGCGATGATGATCTTCGGATTGAGTGAAAGGGCGCGCGCGATGCAAATGCGCTGGCGCTGGCCACCGGAAAACTCGTGCGGATAACGCGCCGCCACGTCCGCCGGGAGACCGACCTGACCAAGCAACGACGCCACGCGGTCCCTGGCCTCGCGGCCACCCGCAACGCCGTGCACGTAGAGCGGTTCCGCGATCGAGAAGCCAACCGTCAGGCGCGGATCCAGCGAGGCGAACGGATCCTGAAAAATGAATTGGATGTCGCGCCGGAGCGGCCGCAGCTCGCGCGCGGACAGCGTCTCGATCTTCCGGCCATCGAGTTCGACGCTGCCAGCCTGGAAGTCGACTAGCCGGAGCAGCGAACGGCCGGTCGTAGATTTCCCGCAACCGGATTCGCCCACCAGCGCGAGCGTTTCCCCGGCATACAGATCGAAGCTCACGCCCTCGACGGCGTGCACGCGGTGGGTGACGCAGCCGAAGAGCCCGCCCATCACATCGAAGCGCGTGGTCAGATCGCGCACCCGCAAGATGGGCGGCGCGTCAAGCCGCGCGGTATTCGGGTGTTCCGCGGCGTCAACCGGCGCCGGAGCGTCCATCAGCACGAGCGGAAATTTCGCAGGCTGGTATTTGCCCTGCATGGACCCAAGCTGTGGCACCGCCGACAACAACGCGCGCGTGTAGAGGTGCTGTGGCGCGCGGAAAATAGGCCCGGCCTCAGCTTCCTCCACTTTCTCCCCGCGGTACATCACCACCACGCGATCGGCCACCTCCGCCACCAGGCCCATGTCGTGGGTAATAAAAATCACCGCCATGTGCATCTCGTCCTGCAGGGCGCGGATGAGTTCCACGATCTGGGCCTGGATCGTGACGTCCAGCGCGGTGGTCGGCTCGTCGGCGATGAGCAGCGCCGGCTTGCACGAGAGCGCCATCGCGATCATCACGCGTTGCCGCATGCCGCCCGAGAGCTGGTGCGGATGGACACCGAGAATCCGGCGGGCGTCGGGAATACGCACCAGATCCAGCATCCGCAGCGCTTCCGCGCGCGCGGCGGCGCGATCGAGTCCTTGATGCAGACGGATCGATTCCGCGATTTGCTCGCCGACCGAGAAGACGGGATTGAGCGATGTCATGGGCTCCTGAAAGATCATCGCGATCTCCGCGCCTCGGATGTTGCGCATCGTTTTCTGGCTCGCGCACGCGAGGTCGAACATTTCCCCATTACCCCGGCGGAAATTCACGCTGCCGCTGACGATGCAACCACCCCCGTGGTCCACCAGCCGCAGGATCGCGAGCGCGGAGACGGACTTGCCGGACCCGGATTCGCCGACAAGGGCGACCGTTTCGCCCCCGTCCACGTGGAAGGAAAGATGACGCACGGCGTCCACCACGCGCTCCGAGGAAGCGAAGCGAACGGAGAGATCCTCAACCGAAAGCACGCGAAGAGAAGAGGGCGAACGCATCATCGCATGAACATCCGCGCACGGCACAGGATCTGCACCAAATAGGAAGATGCGAGCCAACGATGGGATTCGAACCCATGACCTGCGGTTTACGAAACCGCTGCACTACCACTGTGCTACGTTGGCATTCGCGAACACGAAACCCGAACCGATATCGTCGATGCCCCGCCTTGGCAAGGGGTCATCGTCAAACCGTTGGCCAAGCGTAATTTTCCCTTAACCTCCCACGCCTTTTATGGCGGTGACCTCCGGACCCTCCAGCAAGAAACCCACGACGCCCGTCCCGCTGCTCCTGCCGCAGGCGGGCGAACAGTTCGGCCCCTATCGGCTGCTCTCGGAAGTCGCGCGCGGCGGCATGGGGATCGTGTTCCGCGCGCAACAGACGAATCCGGACCGCGTCGTTGCGCTGAAGATGATTCTCCCATTCCGGCTGCATGCGCCGGAAATTGTGCGGCGTTTTCGCTTGGAGGCCGACGCCGTCGCCAGGCTCGATCACCCAAACATCCTGCCCATTTACGAAGCGGGGGAGCGCGACGGGATTCCGTATTTCAGCATGCGCCTGACCCACGGCGGAAACCTCAACGAGGCCATGCCGCGTTTCGCCGGCCAGGTGCGCGAGTCCGTCAAGTTGGTGTTGACCGTCACGCGCGCCACGCAGCATGCGCACGATCGCGGCATCCTGCATCGCGATCTGAAACCGGCCAACATCCTGATCGACACTGACGGCACCCCGTACGTCACGGACTTCGGTCTCGCCAAGGTGCTCGAGCCGGCGGCCGATATTGCCATCACGCAGTCGAATGCCGCGCTCGGCACGCCGCACTACGCGGCCCCGGAGCAAGCGAGTGGAACCGGCGGCCCGCTCACGCCGGCGGTCGATGTCTACAGTCTCGGGGCGATTCTCTATGAGTTGCTGACCGGCCGGCCACCGTTTTCAGGCGCCACCGCGTTCACGGTTCTCCGCAGGGCCTCGGAGGGTTCCGCGCTGCCGGTGCGCAGCCTCGCGCCGGAGGTTTCGTCGGACCTGGAAGCGATTTGCGATCGCTGCCTGCAACCGGATCGGCGTCTGCGCTATTCCACCGCCGGGGCGCTGGCGGACGATCTGCAGCGGTGGCTCGACGGCCGGCCGCTCGCGCCGTGGAAGCCCCCGCTCCTGCCGCGCCTGCTGGTCTGGATCCGTCAAAACCGTTTATTGATGCTGATTGCCATCGCGCTCCTGCTGGTGGCCGCCGGGCTGGCGGTGGGGCTGCGGATCCGAAACGTGATGCCCGACATCGACGTGGGAGGCAGTTCCAATCCGGAGGCCGTGCACTTCCTCCGCCGCAGCCTCGAGATGAATCCGTCGACCAACATCGTTGACCGCAAACACCTTGAGGAAACGGCCAAATTGCTCCAGCGCGCGGTCGCGGCGGACCCCAACTACGCGGCGGCGCACGCGGAGCTTTCCCGGATGCACAGCCAGATGTACTGGCATTTTCATGATCACACCGAGGCGCGCGCCGCGCGGGCTTTGGCCGCGGCAAACGACGCGCTCCGTTTGAAGCCGGGCTACGCGCGCGGCCATCTCGCG
>JANXRG010000086.1 GCA_025353105.1 Verrucomicrobiota bacterium | reverse complement strand
GCCTGCCTGCGAGAGCTTCCCGCCTCTCACTTGACGGACCGGGCCGGCGCCGCGGCCGCGGGCGGGGATCCGGGTGCGACGCTGATGCAGTCGCAGCCCATCCCGATTGCGGCGACCTGCGAGATCGGCCCGCTCAATCTGGGCGACACGCTCGACGCGCGCTTCCGGCTCGATGAACGGGCGAGCACCGCCACCTTCCGCGCAACTGATGTGACAAGCGGCGAACCGATGGCCATCCGACCGCTGCCCACCGCCTCAATGCCAAACGTCACCGCGGCGATGGCCCCCTGGCGCGCCGCCGCCGCCGCCTGCCCTTCTCTGCTCCGTCCGGCCGGCGCTGGCATCACCGCCGACGGGACCGGTTTCGTCGCCCTCGAGTGGGTGAATGGCACCGCCACCCTCCTTGATCTCATGCGCCAGCGCGGCGCCTTGACCCTTGGTGAAACTCTCGCCCTCCTTGAGCCCATCGCAGCGGCCGACATGGAGCTTCAACGACAGGGCTTGAGTGGTGCCCACCTCGAGCCTTCCCGAATTCTTCTCCCGCCGCCGGTGGCCGGCGAGGAACCCGGATTTTTCCCCCGGCTTGCTCCGGCGGAGATCTTCCCGGAGACCGGCGCGTCGTCCCGGAGAGGCGACGAAACCATGTTGGCCCCCACCTCGACCGCCGTGCCTTCGCTGGCCACGGGCGGTGATCCGCGGGCCTTCGGCCGGCTGGCGTGTGAGCTGCTCGGAGGTCCCGCGCGGAACTGGCTGGAACCGGACGCGGCGAAATATACGCCGCTGTCTTCGCTCAACGAAGCCGGCAACGTCATGTTGCGCCGCTGCCTCACTTCGTCCGCCGCGGCCGGTGGCGATGGCTACCCAAACGGCGTCGAGTTTGTCGCCGCGCTTCGCCGCAGCGTCGAAGGCGTGGTCGGTCCCGGCGGCTTTGCTCATCCTCTGCCGGGAACGCACACCCCCGTCCGACCCGGCACCAACGTCCCGCTTCAAGTGGGCACGAACCCGCCGGGCCGAAGCACGACGCTTTCCAAACCGCTATCGGGATCCACGGTTGCGTCCCCTCCCGGGTCGGCCAGCACCGGCCTCGCGCCGCAGTCAGGCGCAGCGTCGGTTGGGCAAGGCGGCGGTTTCGGCGTGATGCTCGGGCTGCTCGCCCTCGTCGTCGTGGCCGCTGGCATCGGCGTCGGCGTGTGGATGATGCGGGGCAAACAAGCCGACACCGTGATCACCACGATGCGCGACACGTCTGCCGCGACCGCACCGCAGGCATCTTCGCCCTCGACCTCCGGGGCCGCCCAGCCGCGCAACGCGGCCGTCGCGCCGCTCGCCCCGGGCAAGGCCTGGACCAACAGCCTCGGCATGAATTTCGTCCCTCTTCCCAGCGACGCCAAGACGCTGCACGTCGGGGTCTGGCCAGTGCGACTCGCGGATTTCAACGCGTTCATCGAAGCCACGAAATACGACGCGGCCGGCGGCATGTATTCGGTCGGGGCCGACGGCAAGCGACGCCAGCTCGGTCGCACTTGGAAGGATCCCGGTTTTACGCAAGAGCCCAACCATCCCGTGGTCGGCGTGAACATCGCGGACGCCGAGGCATTCTGCGCGTGGTTGACGAAGGTGGAACGTGAGTCCGGCGCGCTGCCGGCTGGCCGGCGTTACCGGCTGCCGACGGACGAGGAGTGGAGCCGGCTGGCGGGTTTGCGCAATGAATCCACGACCGCCACGCCGGAACAGCGCGGGGAAAAAGCGACCGATATTTTTCCGTGGGGCACGACGTGGCCGCCGCCGCCGCGCGTCGGCAACTATGCCGGAGTCGAGGCCGGCCTGCCGCCCAACGAAACGCTCGCCGGCTACAACGACGGCTTTGCGCGCACCTCGCCCGCGGGCACGTTCCCGGTGAATGCAATCGGGCTCTACGACATCGGTGGCAATGTCTGGCAATGGTGCTCCGATCGTTTCAAGGCCGACGCAAACTGGCGGGTCGTCCGCGGCGGATCCTGGCTGACCGCCGCGCGTCCGCAACTGCGGCTCGGTGCGCGCCAGGGCTACAACCCCGAGTTCCGCCACGACGACATCGGTTTCCGCTGCGTCATTGCACCTGAAACTTGACGCGCCCGCGCCCGTTTCTTTCTATTTCCCCGCTCCGTCCCACGTTCCACTCCTTCCCGCCATGATGCGCTTGCTCTTAAAGTTTAATCTCTTCTTCCTTCCGTTGATGGTCCTGGGTCTCGCGGGTGCGGGCTACATCGTGCGGGAAACGCTTCATAAAAATGCCCGGCAGGAGGTGCTCCAAAATGCACAGGTCATGATGGAAACGGCCACGGCGACGCGCTCGTACACGACCAAACAGATTGCGCCGTTGCTGCAGCATGAGCGTTTCAAGGTTGACCGGACGGCCGCCGCACTGCAGCAAACGCTGGATCAACATCTGCCCTCCGCGCTGCAGCAGGCCGCGGATCGCTTGAACGATCCAAGGGAAAAGAAACTGATGCTGGCGACGCAAAAGCAGGTCGTCGACACGGTGAAGGCCCAACCGCGCGAACTGCCGGAGGCGGAATTCTATCCGCAGACGGTTCCCGCCTACGCCGCGACGGAGATTTTCAATTACTTCCGCACCAAGTATCCGGATTACACCTACAAGGAGGCGACGCTGAATCCGACCAACCCGCGGGATCGCACGGTGGAATGGGAAGCCGACGTGGTGAACTCGTTCCGCCAGGATCCCACCCAGACGAACCGGGTCGTGTCCCGGCAGTCGGCCATCGGCGACACGCTTTCGCTCGCGGTGCCCATCAAGATCAGCAACAGCAGTTGCCTGACCTGCCACAGCACGCCCGACAAGGCACCACCGGAGATGATTAAGGCCTATGGTCCGGCGAATGGTTTTGGTTGGAAGATGGACGAAGTCATTGGCGCGCAAATCGTGAGCGTACCGGCCTCCGTCCCAATCAAGATCGCCGACCAGGCCCTCATGGGGATCGCCGTCTGGCTCATCGGGATTTTCGCGACGCTCTTTGTTCTCGTGAACATCGCGGTGGCCCTCCTTGCGCGGCCTCACGCCGTCCCGGTCGCAGTCGCTGCATGAGCGTCACCCTGCTAAAGCACGGCCGCATCATCGACCCCGCCAGCGGGCGCGATGAAATCGGGGACATTTGGATCGTGGATGGCCGGATCGCCGACCCAACCAAATTCCAAAGCCAGGCGAAGCGAGACAGTCTCTCAAAGGCATCTTCGTCCTCACGGGACAATCCGAAATCCAAAATTGAGTCGACCATTGACTGCACCGGCCTCGTCATCTCGCCCGGCCTGATCGACATCCACGTCCATCTCCGTGAGCCCGGCCAATCCGCCAAGGAGACGATCGCCACCGGCACACGTGCTGCGGCGGCAGGCGGGTTCACCTCGGTGGTCTGCATGCCGAACACCTCACCGGCGATTGATAATCCCAGCGTCGTTTCGTGGATCCAGGAGAAGGCCGCCCGCGAAGGGATTGTGAATGTCTTCTGCACCGGGGCGATCACGAAAGGACTGGAAGGTGAGGAACTCGCGCCCATCGGGGCATTGAAAAATGCCGGCGTGGTCGCGCTGACGGATGACGGTCATTGCGTCCAGAGCGCCGAGATCATGCGTCGCGCTCTCGAATACGCCCGGATGTTTGATCTGCCGGTCATGGACCATTGCCAGGACTACGCGCTGGTCGGCAAAGGTGTGATGCACGAGGGTTTTTGGAGCACGGTGCTCGGACTGCCCGGCTGGCCGGCGGCCGGCGAGGAAATGATTGTCCAGCGCAACGCCCTGCTCGCCGAAATGTGCGGGACGCCGATTCATTGCCAGCACCTTTCATCGGCCGGCAGTGTGAGAATGCTGCGCGAGGCGCGCGCGCGCGGCGTGCCGCTGAGCGGCGAGATTTGTCCGCACCACATCGCGCTGACCGACGAGTCCGTGCAATCGTTCGATGCGAACTTCAAGATGAATCCGCCACTCCGCTCCGAGGAGCACGTGGACGCGTTGATTGAAGGCGTGGCGGACGGCACCATCACGATTCTGGCGAGCGACCACGCCCCCCATTGCCCGCACGAAAAGGAAGTGGAATTCGATCAGGCGCCCTTTGGCATTCTGGGATTGGAGACCGAGCTGGGGCTCTTCCTCGACATCCTTGTGCATCAGCGGAAGGCAATCGATCTCCCGCGCCTGATTGCCCTGCTGACGCTCCATCCCGCCAGGTTGCTGAAGCTCGATCGCGGAACATTGGCGGTGGGCGCCGTGGCGGACATCACCGTCATCGATCCGAATCTCGAATGGACCGTGGATCGCGACGCGACCGCGAGCCGCAGCCGCAACACGCCCTTCCACGGCCGCGAGATCAAAGGCCGAGCCGTGCGGACGATGGTCGACGGGAAGACGGTTTGGGAATTGACGTGATTCTGTGGTTCACACAAAGAGCACGGAGGTTTGGTGTGTCTTTTGCCGCCGGAACCCATTTGCCGTAATCGAACGGAGTTCACGGCAGAACTCTTGTTTTGAAGTGTCTCACTTTCGGGGTCAGGTCACATCCTTGCGAGGTCATCGAGTTCGTCCGCACCATCCGATTCCAGCATTTTCTTGGTGTCCTCGGTGTCCTGGCGGTTATCTAGACTTTCGTCTCCACCGCGCAGATTTTTCCAGAGGCAGCCGCCTTCGCGCGCAGGCAGCCGCTGAGACGGGCAAAGGAAACGAGCGGCACCAGCGAGGCCAGGAAATACCACGGCAGCCAGTTGAGCGAGGCCGCGAAGATCATCTCCTCCGAGGTTCCAGCCGGCGCGGACCCACTCAGACGCCGCAGCAGCCACGCGAAAAGCACGCTGACCAATCCGTAGCCAAGATTGAACGCGAGCCCTCGGAAACTCAGCACCGTGGCCCGCTCCGACGATTCCACGAGCGCATTCAAATAATGCGAGAGAAAGAAGGTCAACAGACTCATCGCCACGCCGAGAAGCACGACGAACACCACGCCAAACCACGGCAGCCGAAGCGCCAGCCCGAGCAGTCCGCCAAAGGTGAGCGTGGCCAGCAGCCCAAAGTTGAATCCTACCGACCTTCGCTCCACCAGCCAGCGCCCAAGGGTGGGCACAAAAAATCCGTAGATCGCAAACGCCGCCCCGATGACGCCAAACCACGCGGTCGGGATGGCGATGAGCCGATAGTAATTGCTCGCAAGCGTCATTACGAGCCGGATGATCGAATCGTGCAGCAGGCCCGCCGCGATGAGGAAGAGCGCGAGCGGACTCCGCCAGAGCCAGACCGTCACGCGCCGGATCAGCGCCCACGTTCCGCCGAGCGACGCGGAGAGCACGTTCTTCACGGCGCTCGGTGGCTCCTCCAGGCGGAGCGTCACGACCAGCGCAAGCACGGCGTTGACGAGCGTGAGATAGACGGGAAAGCGCATCGTCACTTTCGGATTGAACGTGATGTCGAATCCGAAGATCGCCGCTGTGCGATGCAGCAGGTTCGCGTCGTACACGAATGCGCCCATCACCATGACAAAGAGAAACGCGAAGGACGACCAGCGGCCGAGCCGCTCCAGGACGCGCGGCCATTCGGGCGTGCGCTGCTCGCTCACCAGCGAGTCGAACACCAGCGCCTCGTCCGCGCCGCTAGCCGACGCCTCGGCCGCGCCGCTGAGCAGGCGGTTGAGCAGGAAGACCGCGAACAGGAGCGTTGGATTGCCGAGGGGCACAAAAGCCAGCAACGCCATCTCGACGACCATGCACGCGGCGGCGCCGATCATGAGCGGCCGGCGGCCGAACTGATCCGCCAGCGCACCGCTCGGCACCTCCAAGCCCACGATCGCGAGCGCCCAGGCAAAATTCAGAATGCTGATCTGCCCCAGCGTCAGCCCGTAATCCAGAAACAGAATCCCGAAGACCGGGTAGTAGTAACGCGCGTTGAAAAACACGCGGAACAAAATAAAGCGCCGGATGTTTGCGTCAGCGAGAGACACGCCGGAGTTAACCACCAAGACCGGGCGAGCACCAAGGGAAGTCCGCGGCATCCGCCGCCGATGACCTGTCGCTTAGCGCTTCGGTCGCCGAAAACGTCCCAAGTCCACCGCGCCATCGTAAAGGGCGCGACCGATGATCGCTCCATGAAGCTCCCTCCGCTTGGAAAGTTCCAGCAGATCCTCGTTTCGCGACACGCCGCCGCTTGCAATCACGTCGCAGTCGACTCTTGCCAACATCGCATCCAACGCCGCGTAGTTCGGTCCCGCCATCATCCCATCGGTCGAAATGTCCGTATAGATAATCGTCCCCGCCCCCAGCAACGAAACGTTCCTGGCCAGGGCCAGCGCATTGGTTGACGTCGATTGAATCCAGCCCTTCACGACGACGAGCCCGTCCTTTGCGTCGATCCCGACCGCGACCCGCGCCCCACCGACCAACCGGATCATGTCACGCACAAACGTAAGCGATTCCGCGGCCCGCGTGCCGATCACGATCCGGCTCACGCCCGCGTCCAACGCCCGGCGAATACTTGCTTCATCCCGCATGCCGCCGCCCAGTTCGATCGGAACCTTGACCGCATCGACGATGGCGCGCACGGCTTCGTGATTGACTGATTTGCCACCGAACGCCGCGTCGAGATCCACCACGTGAAGCCAGTCAGCGCCCTCCCGCTCCCAGCGGGCAGCCCACTCCGCGGGCGATCCGGGAAACACGGTCTTCTCGTCCGCGCGGCCCTGCCGCAGGCGCACGACCTCACCGGCCATCAAATCGATTGCAGGAAGGAGCAACATCGTGAGTGGTCGGGTTCGCGCGGCTCAAGCCCGTGCCGGCGTCGCGATCGAGGCAATGAAGTTGCGCAGCAGCGTCAACCCGGCGCGCTGGCTCTTCTCCGGATGAAATTGCACGGCGAGCAGCGGGCCCGGTCCCGTCACGACGGCGGCAAATCGTCCGCCATACTCGCAGTGCGCCGCCACGATCTTTGAATCCTCCGGCGCCGGATAAAACGAATGGACAAAATAAACGTGCGGATTCGCAGCGAGATCCCGCCAAAGCGCCGCCGCGGGTTGCGTCGGCTCGATCGTATTCCAGCCGATATGCGGAACCTTCACCAAGTCGCTGCGAAACCGGCGCACCGTTCCGTGAAAATGCGCGAAACCGGAAACGCCCGCGGATTCCTCGCTCGATTCAAAGAGCAATTGATAGCCAAGGCAGATGCCGAGAAACGGCCGTTGGTCGCGCAACCATGCGGCGATCGGATCCCAAAGGCCACGCGCGCGCAGTTGCGTCACGCAGTCGCCAAACGCCCCCACGCCCGGGAGCACGAGCACATCCTCTTGATCGAGCCCCGCCGGCGACGCGTAGGTGCGCACCTGGCCTCCCACGGCATCGATCGCCTTCGCGACGCTGCGCAAGTTGCCGCTGCCGTAATCAATCAGGCCGAAGCGCATGGCAAACAGCGGGCGCCATCACACCAGCGTGCCCTTCGTGCTGGGAACGCCCAACACGCGCGGATCGCGTCGCAGGGCCTGGTCGAGCGCACGGGCCAGCCCCTTGAACGCCGCTTCCGCCGCATGGTGCAGATCGCGGCTGTAGAGCACCTCGAGATGCAGCGTGATGCCGCCATGCACGGTCAGGGCGCGCAGGAATTCCTCGAGCAATTGCAGCGGAAAATGACCGCCCATCGCTTCGTGCAAATGCGGGGTGATCGTTTCCGGCAGTTTGTAGTGGAGGAACGGGCGCCCGCTCAAATCCAACGCGACGCGGCAAAGCGTCTCGTCCATCGGCAATAGAAAATTCCCGTACCGCACGAGCCCGGATTTGTCGCCGAGCGCCTGCGTCAGCGCCTGGCCGAGCGCAATGCCGGTGTCCTCGACCGTGTGGTGGGCGTCGACCGCGATGTCGCCTTCCGCCTTGAGTCGCAGGTCCGTGACGCTGTGGCGCGCGAAGAGCGTGAGCATGTGATCGAAGAACGGCAGGCCGGTCGCGATCTCCGACTCACCCCGGCCGTCGAGATTCCAATCGACGGAAATTTTCGTCTCCGAAGTTTCACGTTTGAGCTGCGCGTGGCGGGTCTTCATCGGTCGGCAAAGCCGAAGTCCAATCGAGCACTGGCCCGGCAATCCGCAAGGTGTCGCTTAGCCATGGCCCCACGTGGCAAACAGTCCCGCCGCGCAGGCCAGCATCACGATCGCGGCCACCCAGCCGGTGCGGCGCAACCACGGCGGGACCGGCAAATCGCCCATCACCCGCGGGTTCGACGCCATGTGGAGCATCACCACCATCACCGGGCCGGCCACGATGCCGTTGATCACCGCCGACCAAAACAGCGCCTTGATCGGATCGATCCCGATGAGATTCAGCGCGAGGCCGACGACGGTCGCCGCCGCGAGAACCCCATAGAAACGCCGGGCTTTTCCCAGTTTGCGATCGAGCCCGGTCTTCCAGTGCATCATCTCGCTCACCGCGTACGCCGCCGAACCGGCGAGGACGGGAACTGCGAGCATGCCCGTCCCAACAATTCCAAAGGTGAAGAGCAGAAACGCAAAGTTACCCGCCAGCGGTCGCAGCGCCTCAGCGGCATCCGAGGCCGTCTGGATTTCCGTCGTGCCGTTCGCATGCAAGGTCGCGGCCACGGTGAGGATGATAAAGAACGCCACCAGGTTCGAGAATGCCATCCCGACGAAGGTGTCCACGTGAATGCGATTGAGCTGGCTGGCCGCTTCGTTCGGAGCGAGACGCAACGGTCGATCGTGGTGCGTCGCTTTCATCTCCTCGACCTCGGCGGAAGCCTGCCAGAAAAACAAATACGGACTGATGGTCGTGCCCAGCACGGCGAGTAGTCCGGTGAGATACGCCGCATTCCACGAAAGCGAAGGAACGAATGTTCCCTGCAGCGCCTGGGCCCAAGGCACGCGGACGACAAACGCGGTGGCCACATAAGCAAAGAGCGACAGGGTCATCCACTTGAGCACCTGGCTGTAGCGCGCATAGGGAATCCAGATTTGCAGGCCAAGCGAGATCAAGGCAAGGAGGAGCGAATAGACAAGCGCGGGTCCGCCCGCGATGAGCTTCACCGCGGATCCCATCGCCGCGATGTCCGCGCCAAGGTTCAAAATATTTGCGATGACCAGCAGCGCCACGACGGGATAGAGCAACGCGCGCGGGTAATAGCGCCGGAGATTCCCGGCCACGCCCCGGCCACTGACGCGGCCGAGGCGCCCACTGATCTCCTGGATGGCCGCCATCAGCGGATACGAGAACAGCATGGTCCAGAGCATCCCGTAACCAAACTGCGCTCCGACCTGTGAATACGTCGCGATGCCGCTGGGATCATCATCCGAGGCCCCGGTGACCAGGCCGGGGCCAAGCTTGCCGAGGATCGATGCCGACCGCGTTGCGGCGGGCGGGCGGGCGGCAGGGTCCGGCATCACATCCGGCGAAGCTGGCGCCAGAGTACGACGTACAGAATGGCAATCGCCTGCGCACTGATGCCCAGCAGGACCAGGGCGTTGAGCACGAGCACATGGACCTGCCGGCCGAAAATGAATTTTGTCGGGCTGAAGAACACGCTACGATCGCGGCCCGCCCGGTAGTCGACCTGTTCCATCTCCGCCTTCGACACGAGGTCGGAAATCTTCTGGTTCACGTAAAGCAACTCGGCCGTGACGCCCTGCCCCGGCTTGAGATTTGGATCCGGCTCGAACACCGGCGCCCCCTGCAGCGACTTGCCGGCGAACGAGTCGATGATGCGCAATCGGCGATCGACCGAACCCGACGCCCGTCCCTCGAGGCCGGACAGCGCGGCGAGCAGCTCCTTGTCCGTCTCGAGCAGGTCAGCTTGTTCCGGCGAGAGCTTCGCCCCCGGCTTCGCCACGGCATTGATGCGCGCTTGAATCGCCTCCTGGCGCTTGGTCAGCGGATTGAATTTTGCCTGGGCCACGACGAGCGCCTCGTAACTCCAGCGCATCGGCATGAACTGGCAGATCATCGGCACCTGCATCCGGCTCTCCAGCCGCTCCGCCTGCCTGGTCTGCTTCGCCTCGGACTGTCGGCCGAGCCAGCGCGTGATCGTCTGGTGGAAGTCGAGGTGCCGGTTCATGTCCTCAAACTTGATCAACGCTCCGCTCATGATGATCTGGGGAATGAGAATCAGCGGGAGGATGTTCACCGCCGTGATGGCATCGGAAAAGACACTCGACACGAGCATCCCGATCGCGACCCCGCAAAAGGCGGTGAGCGACATGTAGAACATGTACTGCCAGAACATTCCGCGCAGTTCGAGGATGAGGTTGCCGACCAGCACGAAGAGGATGCATTGGATTAGCGCGAAGAGCCCCAGCACCAGCATCTTCGAAGTGATGTAATACCCCAGGCGCAGGTGCAGATTTCGCTCGCGCTGCAGGACCACGCGATCGCGCAGGATGTCGTTCACGCTGTTCGTAAGCCCAAAGAACATGGCGACCGTCAGGCCGATGAAGATGTACGTCGCGATGTGGAACGCACTGGCAAAGTCGTAGTCGCCACTCTCGCTGTACCGCAGCACGAATGCGGTCAGCGCGGCGAGCCCCGGCGCCAGGACGCCGGTGAGCATCAGGTTGACGCGGTTGCGCAGCTTGCTCAGAAACGCGCGTTTCAAGAGCGTGCGAAACTGCGTGAATTCCTCGCGCCAGCGGATGGGCTGGCGGGTCTTTTCCGGCGCCCCGGCGTTCGGGTACGACATGGGGATCGAAGCCGTTGCGCGCTTGAGCGGCAGCGACCGCATGTCACGCAGAAGGCGGTGCGATTCGTATTTGTCGCGCCAGAAATCGGGCGAGAAACGCCGCGCCGGCACGAGCTGGCCGCGCTGGTTTTCCTCGTAGATGATGTCGCCTGAGAGATCGCGCAGCGGCGTCTCGAGGACGTCGAAGATGAACTCCGGCCGCGTCGTGCCACAGGCGGAACATCCGCCGAGGCTCGTGCCGTAATGCTGCTCGTGATCGGCGGCGGCGAAGTATTCGAGCGTTTCCTGCGGCGTCCCGAAAAACACCAACCGGCCGCCGCGGTCGAGCAGCACAACCTTCTGGAACATCTGAAAAATCTTCGAGCTGGGCTGGTGGATCGTGACGAGCACGATCTTGTTGTGCGACATCCCGCGAATGATCTCGATGACGTGCTCGCTATCCTTGGACGACAGGCCGCTGGTCGGCTCGTCAAAAAGGTAGATGTCGGCGAGGCCGATCATGTCGAGCCCGATGTTCAGGCGCTTGCGCTCGCCGCCGGAGAGCGACTTCTTCACCGGGCTGCCCACGACGCTGTTGCGCCGTTCGGCCAGGCCCAGCTCCGCGAGCTTGCCGTCCACGCGCCGCGCGCGATCGCGATTCGTCAGGTGCGGCGAACGCAACGACGCCGCGATCGACAGGTTCTCGGCAATGGTTAGTTGCTCGTCGAACGCATCGTCCTGCGGGATGTAGCTGATGTAGGCCTTGAGTTCGTCGTGATGCTCGTAGAGCGAGCGACCGTTCAGGTACGCGCCTCCCAGCTGGGGCCGCAGGTGGCCGGCGAGCGCCAGCAGCAGGCTGCTCTTGCCGCACCCGCTCGCGCCCATGACGCAGACCATCTCGCCGCGCTCCACCGCAAAGGAAATCGCGTTAAATGCCTGTTGACCCTTGTTGTAGCTGTGGCCCAGGTCGCGCACTTCGAGGGTGCGAATGACATTTCGCTCCTCCTCGAGGATGCGCTCCGTGAAGTCGCATCGCAGGCTCTGGCCCGCGTCGAGCACGATTAGATCCCCATCCGCCAGCGGCGCCGTGTTGCGCACCAATTGATCTCCCACCAGAATCGGCCGGCTGGCCTGCAACACCTCGAGCTGGCCCTTCTTCTCATCGTAATCGCACGTGATTTTCAGCAGGACCTCGCCGCCCGTGCCGGGCGAGAGCAGGATATCGTCTTCGCCGAGCAGCGAGGGATTGTTCGAGACGAGGTACTCGCTCTTCGACGCGTTGAGTTGGAAGCGGCCGCCCATCGCGCGCGCGCGGCGCCGCAGATCCATCAGCATCAACTCCGTGTCGTCGTGGAAGACGACCCGGTCCTCCAGCGCCGCGGTGACCGTCACGCCCTGCTTGAGCGTCACGCCGTTCACCACGGCGTCCAAATCCTTCAACGCCTTGATTTCCACCCGGAGACCGAACCGGATTTCGAGGGCACTGTCGCGGTTCCGCGAACGCTGAATCAGAACTTCGTCATTCTTGTCGACCGACACCCACACCACGGGTACGGCGACGTTTTTCTTGGCGTTGAAGTAAGAAACCAGATCCTGGTGAGTGAGCACGCGCTCGTTGAGGACCACGCGCTGCCCCGGAAAAAGGCGGCCAAAAGTGCCGCGCATCAGCGTCCGCCCCTCGAGCATCAGCGGGCGCGGGCTCATGTTCTTGAGCAGCAGCAAATCGTGAAAACGATACAGGGCGATCCGGTCGTCTGGCGCGAAATCCCGGAATGTCACGTCGGCCGTCGAGCCCTCCGGTCCGATCGACAACGACTCGAGCGGGGACGCGGCGGTGGGCAACGACACGGCTTCCGGCGAGTCCGGCGCGTTGAGTTGGTAAACGATGTCAATCGCCTGCGCGCCCATGCCGAGCCGCGACATGAACGAGTAGTATTGCGCCACCTGATCAGGCCGCTGACCGGCGCGGGAAATCAGATCGTAGAGCTGGATGCCGAGCAGCATCTTGCGGTCGGGACTGAGCTGCGCTGCGAGATTCGCCGCCATTTCGTTCAGGTCGGGCCGCTCGTTCAGCGCCTGCCGGAACATCGTTTGCAACTCCGAGTAAACGGTCTCGGGATAATCGTGCCGGAGGAAATCGAGTGCGGAATCCACCTCCTCCTCGTGGACGTTTCCGCCGTAGTTCGAGAATCCGGCGAGGACGCGAATCAGCAGCGGCAGCAGGTTTGGGCTCTCCGAGACGCCACGCGGTCGCCGCAGAATTCGCCGATAAAGGCTGCGGCCCACGCGGCGCATCCGGTACGCGAGCGGTCGAAGCCCCTCTTGAAAGCGTTCCCGCGCCCGGGAGGGTGCCACCGGCCGGTCAGGCGGTTTCTGGATAGTTGATTCGGGCATCGACGTCGGGAAAATACCGATTCCCGGCAAGATTCACACCGGGAATTGCATTTCGCCCCTCCACCCCACCGGCGGGATGGTCAGCCCCGCCACGCAACGGGAGCAAGCGAGTCCCAGTGAAATTTCAAAATCAGCACCACGATGATCGCAGCGGCGGACCACGTGGACCCGGAGCCAGAGCGAATTTGCGAACCGTCCCATCTTGCTCGTCAGCGTCGGATTCTGCCACGAATGGGATTCAAATGTTTTGTCGACCACACATCATTCGACATTGACAACAATGACGGTCCGGGCGCACCCCAACAAATGGTTTACAAACCGGCGGTTTTTCCCTCTACTTGTTGCTCCATGAAACCCCTAATTCTCAGTCTCGCCTTAGCATCGCTCCTCACCGCCCCCGCGATTTTCGCGTCGGACACCTACCAGGTCACCGGCAATGTCGTCGCGGTCGACGCCAGCAAAATCACGGTCAAGAAGGGCAAGGAAAATTTCGAAATGACCCTCGGCGCCAGCGCCAAGGTGCCCGCCGACGTGAAGGTGGGTTCGAAGGTCACCGTGCACTACAACATCACCGCCACAGACGTTGAATCGAAGGACAAGCCAGCCCCGGCGAAGAAGGAAGCCGCCCCGGCGAAGCCCGCCAAGGCCCCAAAGGCGGCGGCTCCCGCCAAGACCTCCTAGGTCTGCGTCGATAAACCGCTCTTCGCGCGCCGCGCCGGTCTTTGCACCGCGCGGCGCGTTTTATTTTGCCGCGATCGGTGCCGCCAGCCAATCGGCGGCGCGCTGTTCCGACCAATACCAATGCGGCGTCGACGCGGCGGCGCCGCCCACAAAACCCACGTGGCCGCCGTGCGCGGGAACCTCAAGGAAGAGCGACGTGCTGCGGGCCGCTTCCTGAATTGGAAAACAGTCCGGGCTGAGGAACGGATCATCCTGCGCATTGACGAGGAGCGTCGGCACGCGAATGGCCCCGAGCACGGGCCGCGAGCTGGCCCGCGCATAATAGTCCGCCGCACTGGAGAAGCCGAACATCGGCGCCGTCACGCCTCCGTCGAAATCGACAAAATTGCGCATCCCGTCGAGGGCGGCGACATCAAACTCCTGCGGAAACCGAGCCGCCTTCTCGCGCACCTTTTCCTTCAGGCTTCGCATGAAGTGCGTGAGATAGATCGCGTTCATCGGACGCGCGAGCTGCACCGCGGAGGCGCCCAAATCGCAGGGCACCGAAAACACGGCGGCGGCGGCCACACGCGAGTCGACGCGGTCCGGCGCCTCGCCCAGATACCGGAGCGTGACGTTTCCGCCCACGCTGAATCCCACCAGGCTCACGCTTTTGTAGCCGGCGGTCGCCTGCGCGATGATCGTGCGCAGGTCGCCGGTCTCTCCGCTGTGGTAGAAACGCGACGTCACATTCATCTCGCCACCGCACCCGCGGTAGTTCCACGCGAGCACATCGAAGCCGCGCGCGTGCAGCGCCCGGGCCATCCCCATCATGTACGGTCGCCGCGAATTTCCCTCCAGCCCGTGCGATAGGATGGCCAGCTGCGGCGCCCGTTCGCGGCGGCGAAGCCAGTCCAGCATGAGAAAATCCCCATCGGGCGTCGGAAGCTTCTCGCGCGTGAAGCCCACATCATCGACCCGTCGGATGAGAGTTGGCCACACGGTCTGAACGTGCGCATTGCGCAGAAATCCCGGGGAACGGTAACTCGAGGTCGACAGCACCGGCATGGCGCGGACGATTCACACGAATCGACCGCGTGACAACATCCGGCTGATAGAAAATCGTCGCGAACGCGCGCGGAACGTGTGCCAGCATCCCGCGATGCAACGCGACCCGCGACTCCAGCTCGGACCCGTTCTGGGGGTTAGCGGGGCGCATCTCGTGAACGATTTGCTCACCCTCGGCCTCGTGCCGGCACTGTTGCCGATGTTCAAGGCGACGCACGGGCTGAGCTATGCGCAGACCGGCTTGATTCTGTTTTGCTGCTATCTCACCACGTCGGTCCTGCAACCCGTGTTCGGAATTCTCACCGATTACCGCTCGCAGCCGTGCCTGCTGCCCGTGAGCGTGCTGTTGACAGGCATTGGCCTCGTCGCCACGGGTTTCGTAACCTCCTTTGCCGGACTGCTGGCGGGCGTGTGTGTATCCGGACTCGCCTCCGGCGCGTTTCATCCGGAGGCGGCGCGCTGCGCGTACCTCGCGGCGGGAGACGCGCGCGCGACGTCGCAGGCCATCTTCCAGTTCGGCGGAAACATCGGCCAGGCTCTTGGCCCGTTGATGGTCCCGCTTTTCCTGATCTCCACGGGACTGCGCGGCCTCGCCTGGTTCATTGTCCCAACCATTCTCGCCTCCGCGCTCTGCACGAATATGATTCCGTGGTATCAGCGCCACGTCCGGGCGGAGCACGCGCGCCGCGCGGTTCTGCCCGGTGAAAACAACGCGCCGGGGATGGCGATCCTCATGTCGGTTACGATGTTGCGTTCGTGGACGTCGGTGGGGGTCGTGGTGTTTCTTCCGTTCTTTTACATCAACGTCTTGCATCTGCCGCTGGGCCAATCGCTGCTTTACTCGTTTTGTTTTGTCTGTGCCGGTGCGACCGGAACGCTCGTCGGAGGGCTGGTCTCCGATCGGGTCGGGTACAAGCGGCTGTTGATTGGCTCCCTGGCGGCGGCGGCCCCGTTTCTTTGGTTTTTACCGCAAGCCCGCGGAGCCCTCGCCGTGATGATCCTCGTCCTACTCGGGCTCATTCTGTACGCGCCGTTTTCGGCGAGCGTGGTGTTCAGCCAGCTTCTGCTACCCCGTCGGATCGGATTGGCTTCTGGATTGAATATTGGATTTGCCATCGGCGCGGGTGGACTGGCCGCGGCGTTGCTCGGCGCCGCCGCCGATCGATTCGGGATCGAGCCGGTGTTCCACGCGATGTTCGTCATGCCGATCCTCGGCGCCCTCGTGGCCACGCTTCTGCCCAGCGACCAGGCGCTCAGGCGGCGACGCACCGGGCGAATTCCCGCGCCCGATGCGGCCGCGGACAATCTTTGACCTTTCGCTCCTCCGGCACCTCGCTCACATCTTGCCCTTGTCGTGCTGCGCGAATCGCACGGCGCGATCGAGCGGGAACGGGAGAATGAACACTTCCGCGCCCCAACCGACGATGCTGTAAAGCTGCACCACGTCAGCCGAACGCATCCGCACGCACCCGAAGCTCACGGCCAGACCGATATTCCGCTCCTCCGGGGTTCCGTGGATGTAAATCGTTCGACTGAACGCGTTGGCGGTTTGGTCATCCAAGCCGTTGAGCCAGAGGATGCGCGTCACGATCGGATCGCGGCCCGGTGCGTCGGCTGCGAGCACCTCGCCGGTGAATTCGCGATTCTTGAAGACCGCACCCTCGGGCGCACCGTCGCCAATTTTTTTCGCCACCTCGAGCCGGCCCACGGGCGTGCGAAAACTGTTCGGACCGTCACCCAAACCGAACTTCGAGGTGGAAACAGCATAGGTCGCCACCGGTACGCCGCGGGTCAGGAGCGTCATGCGCTGGTCGACCGTGCTAATCACGACCTGATGTTCCGTGTCCTTCGTGGTGCATCCGGGTAGCACGGTCGCGATGACCACAAGGACGACCGCCACGATGCGACAATTCACGAAGCAGAGCATGCGCGAATGGTTTTGAGAATCAATCGGCAATCACGCCCGAAAATCACGAGCGAAAGACCGCATTTTCGTTGCTCCGACGGGTCTTCTGGCTAAGTTCCCGCTTCAGCTTTCTCGCGTCGCCACAACCGCCTTCCGGTGACGCCGTTTTCCGCTGCTTCCCCATGCCCGAAACGAACGACAAAGTCGAGCCCATCAATGTCGCCGAGGAGATGTCGCGCTCCTTCCTCGATTACTCGATGAGCGTGATCGTCTCCCGCGCGCTGCCCGACGCGCGCGACGGCCTCAAGCCCTCCCAGCGACGCATCCTCTACGCGATGCATGACCTGTCGCTCTTCCCGGGCCGGCAGCATCGAAAGTGCGCGAAGATCGCGGGCGACACCTCCGGCAATTATCATCCCCACGGTGAAGCGGTCATCTACCCCACCCTCGTCCACATGGCACAGCGCTGGGCCATGCGCGAGCGGCTGATCGATGGCCAGGGAAATTTTGGATCGGTCGAGGGCGATCCGCCCGCCGCGATGCGTTACACCGAGGCGCGCCTGACGCATCTTGGCGCCGCTCTCATGGACGACATGGGACAGGACACCGTCGACTTTGTCCCGAACTACGACGAGACCTCGACGGAGCCGGTCGTCTTCCCGGCCGCGTTTCCAAACCTGCTCGTCAATGGTGGCACCGGCATCGCCGTCGGCATGGCGACGAACATCCCGCCTCACAACCTCGGCGAGATCGTGGACGCGGTCTGCGCGCAGATCGACGATCCCAACATCACGGCCGACGGACTGCGCGAACACATCAAGGGTCCGGATTTCCCGACCGGCTGCGTCATCCACGGCGTGACCGGCATCGGGCAATATTTTACCACGGGCCGCGGCAGCCTGAAGATCCGCGGCCGGGCCGGTTTTGAAACCGACGCCAAATCGGGCCGGGAGCGAATCGTCATCACGGAGATCCCCTACGGCGTGAATCGGGCGTTCCTCGTCGAGCGCATCGCCGACCTGGTAAACGAGAAGGTCCTCACGGGCATCACGAACGTGCGCGACGAGTCCGACGAGAACACCCGCGTCGTCGTCGAGCTCAAGCGCGAGGCGGTGCCGGAGGTGGTGCTGAACAATCTCTACCAGAACACGCAGCTCGAAGCGTCGTTTGCGGTGAACATGCTCGCGATCGATCGCGGCCGGCCCAAGCTCCTCTCGGTCAAGGAAGCACTCGCCTGCTACATCGAGCACCGGCGCGAGGTCGTCCTCCGCCGCACGCGCCACCAGCTCCGCGCCGCCGAGGATCGCGCCGAACAGCTCGAGGGCTACCTCGTCGCGCTGGGCAACATGGATGAGTTCATCCGGATCATCCGCGATTCCGCGAACCGCGACGCCGCGCGCGACCGCCTCCTGGCCCTCCGCTACTCGCCCGCGGAAATCGAATCCTTCGGCATCCGCACCCGCGGCGAAGGCCGCTTCGATGTCGCCACGGGCACCTACGCGCTCACGGAAAAACAGGCGACCCAGATTCTCGACCTGCGCCTCTACCAGCTCACCGGGCTCGAGCGCGACAAAATCACTGGCGAATACGGGGAGGTGCTCGACACGATCAAGGACCTGCTCGACATCCTGGCGCGCGAGGATCGCGTGTTGGATTTGATTAAGGCCGAGCTGCTCGCGATCAAGGAGAAGCACGGCACGCCGCGGCTCACCGACATCATTCCCGACGCCGGCGAGATCAACATGGAGGATCTCATCGCGAACAAGGGTTGCATCATCACGCTCACGCATCGCGGCTACATCAAGCGCACCGAGGCCGACGCCTATCGCGCCCAGCGGCGCGGCGGACGCGGCGTGGTCGGCATGACCACGCGTGATTCCGAGGACGGCGAGGAAGGCGATTTTGTCGAGCACCTCTTTACCGCGAGCACGCACGACTACCTGATGTTCTTCACGCGCGACGGGCGTTGCTACGTCGAGCGCGTGTATGAAGTACCCGAGATGGGCCGCAACGCGCGCGGTCGCTCGCTGGCCAATGTGCTCGAACTCCGGCCCGACGAAAAGATCGCCGCGATGATTCGCATCCCGAGCAAGGGTCCCGGCCGCGAGGACGAAACCTGGGACGGCATGCTGCACATCGTTTTTGCGACGCGCAGCGGCATCGTGAAGAAGACCAACCTCGCAGATTTCAAAAACATCCGGAAGGGCGGTATCATCGCCATTCAAATCGAGGAAGGCGATCAACTCATCGAGGTCAAGATGACCGCCGACGCGAACGAAGTCATCCTCGTCACGCACGAAGGCATGAGTCTGCGCTTCAAGGAGGACGAGCTGCGCGATCAGGGCCGCGATACCGTCGGCGTCTGGGGCATTCGTCCAGACAAGGGCGACTACATTGTGGCCATGGCCATCGTCGATCCGGGCGCGATGCTGCTGGTGGCCGGCGAGAACGGGATCGGCAAGCGCACGCCATTCGACGAATACCGACTCCAATCGCGCGGCGGCAAGGGCATCATCACAATGAAGACCGGCGAGCGGACGGGCGGCGTCATCGGGGCCTTGACCGTCCACGAAGAGGATGAGCTGATGCTGACCACCTCACGCGGGCAGACCGTTCGCATCCGCGTGAAGGAAATTCGCGAGACCGGCCGCAACACCATGGGCGTCAAGCTCATCGATTTGCCAGAAGGTGAACGCCTCCAGGACATCGCGCAGGTGGTCAATCAAGAAGAGGAAGAGAGTCCGGACCCTGAGCCCGAACCCCCGCCCGCAGAAGCGTGAGCCCCGCTCGACGTGGCGCCAGGCTGATTGGGGACATATGGGGGACCTGACGGCGCGTCTCGGTAGGCGGTTGGGCGGCTGTGAATAATCCCAACTCGCTTTTCCCCCGGTGGGGAAACCGTCAGGCAGGCGCGGTCCAACTCGGGGGCCCTTTTCTTGGGTCGTTTCAACGCTGCATCCGCCTCAGGAATGCGAATTCTGGGTTTTCCTGCCGGAATGTCCGACCAGGAATTTATCCGAAAATCCCGTTGACTCCCGGCTTCATCACCATTTCCAGAAGCAGAAGCTATTTTCCGGTGGTGGAACCAAGATTTGATCTTGTTTTGATTTCTAATAACTTGATTGTCTGCTGTTTAACAAAGTGACAAATTCCGGCGAAATTCGACAGACCATTCGCTAGAACACGCGATCAAGCCGCTAGCCGGAAGACAATCGCAATCTGCGAGAATAGTGCGATGAGGACAAATCCCGGGAGGTTGCCGGAAAGTTCCCGACGATTCCGGTCGTTTTGTGAATAGATGTCGGGTCACGATTTGTTCTCACGGCTGATAGGCTGAAAATCAGAGTAATCAGGGGTGAATAAGATGGGAACAAGCGTGGGATTCCGCATGGAATGGGGCTTGGCGTTCGGCGGTGCGGCGCAGGGCTGAATCCATCATGAACGCGGAGGCATCCCGCTCGCGAAGCCGCATGGAATCTGCCACGCCGGGGGACTTGGTCGTGGATTGCGCGTGGCATCTGCCTTGGCGCGTGGAGCCAACAAATTCTTTCGTAAAGCGACTTGCATTTTTCGAACAAATTTATGAACATTTGTTCATATTGAGTGCCGAATCCCCATGACGCCCAGCCCATCCAAGATTATCCAATTACGCACGCTGCTGGCGGAGAAATATCCGTCGGGTTCGCGTGCGGCCGCGGCGGTGCGGGAGACCGGCCTCCCCGCGCTCGACGCGTTGCTCGGGGGTGGATTGCGCCGCGGCACCTTGATCGAAATTGCGCGCCGCCAGCCGGCTATGGGCGCGGCGTTCCTGCTCCAGTCGCTCCTGGCCGAAACCTGGGCGCGCGAGCAGCGCATGGCGCTGGTGGATGGACGCGACCGCCTCGATCCCGCCGGCTGCCGGCGCGAGACGCTCACCGCGCTGCTGTGGGTGCGCTGCGCGAATGCCACGCAGGCCATCCGCGCGACCGATCTGTTGTTGCGCGACGGCAACCTGCCGCTCATCGCACTCGACCTCGCCGACAACCCCAGCAAGGAACTACGCGCCATTCCCGCGACCACGTGGTTCCGATTGCAACGCATCGCCGAGGAAAACGGCCTGGCGTGCCTCATCTTCACGCCGGGGCCGCTGGTCGCCAGCGCGCACGCACGGCTGCTGCTGCGGTGTCCCCTCACCCTCGCCACGCTCGATACGCCCAGCGACAAACTGATCGCAAACCTCGATCTCGAGCTGGTGCGTCAACCCCGCGACGCCGCCGGTCCGGGCGTGGTGCTCGCCGGCTAAGAGCCTGTTGAAGTACTGGCATGATCATGTTCGCCGCCGTTTTCTTGCCGTCGTTTCATCTTCAAGCCGCGTTGCGCTTCGAGCCGGAGCTGCATCGCCAGCCGGTGGCGTTGCTTGCGGGCCCGGGTCCGACCGGCGCCATCGTCACGGAAACTACGAGCGCCGCGCGCGCCGCGGAGGTGCGCAGTGGCTTCACCGCGAGCCAGGCGCTGGCGCGTTGTTCGCGCCTGCAACTCCGCCGCCGGCTGCCGCGGCAGGAACGCGCCGCCGCGGAGGTGTTGCGCCAGACGGCGTGGGCGTTCTCGCCGTGGCTCGAGGAAACGGCGGACGGTTGGTGTACGCTCGATCTGCGCGGACGCAGCGAAACCGATCATCGCGCGTGGGCGCTGGTCCTCCTGCGCCGGCTCGCGACCCAGCAGCTCTTTGCGCGCATCGGCGTGGCGGAAAATCCCGGTCTCGCCCGGCTCGCCGCCCGGCGGGCGCGTCCGTTTTTGCAACTTGTAGACGCAGCCACCTTCCTGGCGCCGCTGCCGCTCTCGGATCTCGAGCCCGATTCCGCGCTGGAGATGATCCTCGGCGGTTGGGGCGTGCGCACGCTCGGCGCGTTCACGGCGTTACCGCGCGAAGCGGTGGGCGATCGGCTCGGTCCCTCGGGCCTGGCGTTGTGGGATCGCGCCGCGGGCCGCACCTCGCGGGTGCTCGATTGGGCGCGGCCCGTCGAGACATACGGCGAAGTCGTGGAATTCGAGCATGGCTTGGAGACGCTCGAGCCGCTCCTCTTCGTGCTGCGACGCTGCCTTGAGCAACTTACGCAGCGCTTGTCGGACGTCTGGCTCGTGGTGGCCGCGCTCCGGCTCGAGCTGCGCTGCGACGACGGCAGCGTGCTCGCGCGCAAGTTCACGATCCCGGATCCCACGGGCGACGTGGACGTGCTCTTCCGGGTGCTGCATCACTACTTCGAGACGCTGCGCGCGGACGCCCCGGTGGTTGCGTTCGAAATCTCCGCGCGGCCGACTGAGCCGCTAGGACATCAATTCGGGATGTTCCAGGCTGCGCTCAAGGATCCAAATGGATTCGCCGAGACGCTCGCGCGGCTCGCGGCGGTGGTGGGCGACGATCGTGTCGGCACGCCGGAACTGGAGCGCACGCACCGTCCGGATGCGTTTCGGGTCGCGCGCGTGGATTTCGCTTCGCCGCCGATGGCGCCCGGTTCCGTGGCCGAGCAACCGCCGCGCTATGGGCCCGCGCTGCGTCGTTACCGCCCGGCGATTGCCGCCACGGTGCGATGCGATGTCGCGGGCCAGCCGCTGCACGTCGATGCCCCCGAGGCCCACGGCGGCATCCGCTTCGCGCTCGGTCCCTGGCGTGGCTCCGGCGATTGGTGGGAGGAACGCCGCGCCTGGGACGACGAGGAATGGGACGTCGAACTCGAACCCGGCGGCCTCTTCCGCCTCTCGCACCGCGGTTCCACCTGGTGGCTCATCGGCGGATACGACTGAAGGAAAACAAATATGATGATCGTCTTCACCAGGTGGATCGCGTCGTCCCCACGCGATGAAAAAAACCACGACGCGCAACGCGCGACGCTGACCGATCTGCGGCTGTCGCAACAAAAGCGGGAACGATCCAACCGGCACCGGCAACCAAAACGGAACTTGGGAGATGTCCGCTGATCCTGATTACATCGAGCTCCACGCGCGGAGCGCCTTCAGTTTTCTGCGGGCCGCCTCGAGCCCCGAGGCGCTCATCGATCGCGCCGCGGAACTGGATCTCCCCGCCGTGGCGTTGTGCGATCGCGACGGCGTTCCCGGCGCACCGCGCTTCTTCGCCGCCGCGCGGGAGAAGGGCGTGCGCGCCCTCGTTGGCAGCGAACTCACGATGACCGATGGCAGCGCGCTGCCGGTGCTCGTCGCCTCGCGCGCCGGCTACCAGAATCTCTGCCGGCTCGTCACGCGCGCGAAGCTGCGTTCGCCCAAGAACGAAGCGGCGATCGAGTGGGAGGAGCTCGCGGAGTTTGCCGAAGGCCTGGTCGCGCTCACCGGCGACGAGGACGGCGCGCTGCACCGCCATCTTAGCGCGGGCCGGCGCGCCGCGGCCACGGCTCATCTCAATCAACTCACGCGACTCTTTGGCGCGGATAATGTCTTTGTTGAAATCCAGCGTCATCTTCGACGCGAGGAGCGACCGCTCAACGCGCAGCTCGCCGATCTCGCGGACGCCCGGGGCCTGCCGCTTCTCGCCACCAACGGCGTGCTGCACGATCAACCGGCACGGCGCGAGGTGCTCGATGTCTTTACGTGCGCCCGCCTCCACACCCATCTCGACGCCGCGGGCGATGCGCTTGCACCCAACGCCGAGCGTCATTTCAAGACCGCGGGCGAGATGCGCGCACTCTTTGTCGATCGGCCCGACGCCATCGCCCACACCCGCCGCCTCGCCGATCGACTGGACTTCACGCTCGATCGGCTGGGCTATGAATTCCCGCGTTATCCGGTGCCCGACGGCGAAACGATGGATGGATTTCTGCGCGCCGTGACACTCGATGGTGCACGCGAACGCTACGGCAACAAGCTCAAGCCCGAGGTGCGTCGTCAGCTTGAGCACGAGCTGGCGATCATCGGGCAGCTTGGTTTTGCCGGCTATTTCCTGATCGTTTGGGATCTCATCAATTTCTGCCGCGCGTCCGGCGTCCTCGTGCAGGGCCGCGGCAGCGCGGCGAACAGCGCCGTTTGCTACTGCCTCGACATCACCAAGGTCGATCCGATCGCGAGTCGCCTGCTGTTTGAGCGCTTCCTCAGTGAAGGACGCAAAAGCTGGCCGGACATCGATCTGGATCTGCCCAGCGGCGACCGGCGCGAAAGCGTGATTCAGGAAGTCTATCGGCGCTACGGTCGCCACGGGGCCGCGATGACAGCAAACGTAATCACCTTCCGGGGCCGCAGCGCGATGCGCGAGATCGGCAAGGCGCTCAACCTGCCGGTCGATGTGATGGATCGTTTTTCGAGCCTGTTTGCGAGCGGGGATTTCCCGCACACCATCGAGTTGCAGGATCACGTACGGCGTTCCGGTCTGCCGGAGGATCATCCGCGCGCGGCGTCGTTCCTGCGGCTCTTCCCGCAGATTCACAGCCTGCCGCGCCACCTCGGCCAGCATTCCGGCGGCATGGTCATCTGCCAGGGCCAGCTCGATTCCGTCGTCCCGCTCGAGAACTGCTCCATGCCGGATCGCTCCATCGTGCAATGGGACAAGGACGATTGTGACACGCTTGGCATCATCAAGGTCGATCTGCTCGGCCTCGGCATGATGGCCGTTTTGCAGGATAGCCTCGCTCTCTGCGCGCAGCGCGGGCGGCCGATCGATCTCGCGCATCTGCCAAAGGACGATCCCGCAGTCTACGACATGATGGGTGAGGCCGACACCGTGGGCACGTTCCAGGTCGAGAGCCGCGCCCAGATGGCCACCCTGCGGCGGCTCAAGCCGCGGAATTTTTACGACGTGTGCATCCAGGTCGCCATCGTGCGGCCCGGGCCGATCGTCGGTGGGTTGATGCATCCGTACCTCGCGCGTCGCGACGGGCTCGAGGAGATCACCTACCTCGACGAACGCCTCCGACCGGTGCTGGAACGCACGCTCGGCATCACGCTATTCCAGGAGCAGGTGCTCAAGATGGCGATGGTGATGGCGGATTTCTCCGGCAGCGAGGCGGAGGAGTTGCGCAAGGCGCTCAGCTTCCATCGCTCGCATGAGCGCATGTCGCGCGTGGAGAAAAAACTGCGCGTCGCGCTCGCCGCGAAGGGGGTACGGCCCGACATCGCCGATCGCGTCGTACAGGCGACGCAATCGTTCGCGCTCTACGGTTTTCCCGAGTCACACGCGATCAGCTTCGCGCTCATTGCCTACGCCAGCACCTATTTGAAATGCCATCGCGGCGCGGAATTCCTCGTCTCGTTGCTCAACAACCAGCCGATGGGCTTCTACTCGCCTTCGACGCTGTTGAAGGACGCGCGCCGGCACGGTCTTACCGCGCGGCCGGTCTGCGCGTTGCGCTCCCGTTGGATTTGCGAGGTCGAGACCGATGACATCATCCGCCTTGGGTTCAACCAGGTCCGTGGCATCCGGCGGGAGGTCATCGATCGGCTTGAGAAGGCGCGCGGCTGCGCACCGTTCACCTCCCTCAACAATTTGCGCCGACGCGTGCCCTTCCGCCGCGAGGAATTGCGCATCCTGGCGCGGCTCGGCGCGTTCAATGCGCTCTGCGCCCATCGCCGCGAGGCCCTCTGGCAGGTCGAGGAGGAACTTCCGCAAAATGATCTGTTCGCGTGGGCGCGGGAACGGCGTCCGGCCGAGCCCGCCTTCCCCACTCCACTCGCCTCGATGCAGCCGCTCGAGCGGTTGCAGGCCGACTATGGCGCGCAGGGCCTGACCACCGGTCCGCATCCGATGCGCTACGTGCGGGCATCGCTGCCCGACATCGTGCGCGCCGTGGATCTGCCGGGCATTCCCGGCGGCCGGCGCGTGCGCATCGCCGGTCAGGTGATCTGCCGTCAGCGCCCGGGCACGGCCAAGGGTTTCCTTTTCCTCAGCCTCGAGGACGAGACCGGCATCGCCAACGCCATCGTCACGCCGCAGCGCTTCGAGGAGATGCGCCTGATCATCAGCGAGGAGCCGTTCCTGATCATCGAGGGACTGATGCAGAACCGGCATGGTGATTCGATCGTCCGCGCGGAATCCATCCGCCGGCTGCCCTTCGAACCCCTGGCTCGCACGAGTTCACACGATTTCCATTGAGCCGATCCCGACCGCATCGATGATGACGGCATGCCCCCTGGCCTGCTCTCCGATCGGCGCGTCGTCGTCATCCTCGTCCTGCTTGGGCTGCTGGCGGTGGAAACACTCTTTCAGAAATTTGGCACTTCGGCGACCACCGGGGATCGACAGACCTCCCCAACCTCGTCGTCCCCGGGGCAAGGCGAAGCGCCCGACAACGAGGACGAGGGCAGCCTCGCCCGCGAGGAGCGACAGGGCGGACATCTTATTCGGAAGCATGTCGGCCAGACGCCGGAACAACTCCGCGCCCGGCTCGACCGAGAGCGCAACATCAGCGCGGCGTCGTCCTTTAGCGATCTCGCCACCGCGCAGGAAGCCGTGTCGGCCGCGCTGCGCGGCAATCGCGATCGCATTTCGCGCTGGCTCGCAGAATCGAGCCCGCGCTTTGTCGTCAACCACACCGCCCCTCAAAACATTGGCATCACCCTCCGCCGGAACGATCGCGAGGCTGAGCCCACCCGACGGTTGAGACTGGTCTTGGTCCGAGACCCGCGGGAGTCGGACGGCTATCGTATTTTGACCGGATATCCCACGCCATGACCGCGCGCGACTTTCCCCAACTCACGCAGTTTCTTGGCGGCTGGTTTCATCAGGATTGGGCCGACGAGGGCCATGCCACTGCTGCCGACGTGGTCCATGCGTATCTGAGGGACGAATCGCCCAAGGTGGTGCGCGGGACGATACTCGAGATTGAAAAACTGCTCGCGCTTCGACTACCCCCGACGCAGATGCGACGTCTGTTGGGGGACGATCTGGGCTGCGCGTACGACCCCACACTCGAGGGAAAGACGTTTCGCGCGTGGTTGCGCGAGGTGCACGGGGTCCTGCGCAAGTCGCAGTCGAAAATCTGAATCCTCGGATCGCCGCGCCATCTCGTTGCGGATAACGCGATCCACCTACAGCAGCGCCAATTGCTCGCTGGTACCCGGTCGACGGAACGAGGCGGTGGACAGCGTTATCGGTTTTTCGGTCATGCCGGCGCGCTCGCGCGCGACACGGAACAATTGCCGGATTTGCCGGGCGAGCGGTCCCGTGCCCGTCATCCGTGAGCCAAAGTCGGAATCGTTCAACTGGCCTTCGCGCAAATCGCGAACGCGACCAAGCACCTTGTCGCGGTGGCCCGGGAAATGGACGATCAGCCATTCGTCGAAAAGTTGCTTCACCGCGTACGGCAGCCGCAGAACCGTGTAGCCCGCGAAACGCGCGCCCGCTTCAGCCCCGGCCTTGAGCAACGCGGGGATCTCATGTTCGGTCAGACCCGGCAAGACGGGCGAAGTGAAGATGCCGACCGGAATTCCCGCCTCACTCAGCTCCCGAATGGCCGCGAGCCGGCGCGCCGGCGGTGAGGCCCGCGGCTCCAGCTTCTTCGCGAGGTCGGCGTCGAGCGTGGTGATGGAGATGTACACCGCGATCCCGCCAAAACCCGCCAGCTCGCTCAGCACATCGAGGTCCGCGGTGACGGCGTGATTCTTCGTCACAATGCCCACCGGATTCCGAAACTCGGCGCACACTTCGAGACAACGGCGGGTCAACCGCAGCTTGCGCTCGATCGGTTGGTAGCAGTCGGTCACCCCACTGAACGCAATGACCTGTGGTCGCCAGCGCGACGACATCAATTCCGCTCGCAGTAGGGCGGGCGCCTCCCGCTTGATCATTATTCGGCTTTCGAAATCGAGTCCGGCGCTGAATCCGAGGTACTCGTGCGTCGGTCGCGCGTAGCAGTAGACGCAACCGTGCTCGCAACCGCGATAGGGATTCACCGAAAATTCAAAACCCACATCCGGGCTGTCGTTAGGGCTGAGGATAGAGCGCGTGCCGTCGTCGAAAAACATCGTGCGCGGACCCGATTTTTCATCGTCGTTGAGGGAGACGTCTGCGTCCGCGTCAACCGCGTACTCTAACCGTTCGAAGCGGTTCTTCGGATTGCTCACCGCGCCCCGGCCGGAGGCCGTCGGGAAACGCGCAGCGGAGGACATCAGGGACGATCGACTGCCTGAGGCAGGGCGCAAGCGGGAGCTCACGCGAAAATGCTCGTCGGATGACCCGCCGGGAGGTTAGGATCCAAATATGAAATGGCTTAAGCGCATTCTGGTCTTCCTCCTCACGCTCGCGGCGTTGCTCGCGATCGTTTCCCAGTTCCTGCCCGGGTCGTATCGCGTGGAACGTTTCATCGTCATCAAGGCGCCGGCGGAAAAAGTGTTCCCGGACATTTCCGATCTGCGCCAATGGAAAACCTGGGGGGTCTGGTGGCAGCGCGATCCCGGGATGACCGTGACCTACAGCGAACCGCCCACGGGTGTCGGATCGTGGTCGAATTGGGTCAGCAAGCAGGAGGGCAGCGGAAAAATGACCGTGAAGACGATCGATCCGAACAAGGCGATTACCTATGATTTGTTCTTTCCAGATATGGGCATGACATCCGTTGGTTCCATGACGCTCACGCCAGCCGATGGCGGCGTGAAGGTGACATGGACATCATCCGGCGAACTCGGCCGCAATCCGATGAACCGCTGGTTTGGCCTGATGATGGAACGGTTTATCGGCCCCGACTTCGACGCCGGGCTCGCACGCCTGAAAGCCAAAGCCGAAAAGACTTGAGCCGACGGCGCCAAAATCTGGCGCGTGGGACGTGGGCACACTGAGAGACAACCCTTGACCGATAACGGTCAATGTGGGATGGTCCCACCATGATTGTGACGCTCGATGCCAAACGCCGGGTGAGCATCCCGGCCACGCTTTCGCCGGCCGCACCCGGCGATCAGTTTGAGGCCAGTTTTGACGCGGACGACGACGTGGTCCTCCTCCGCCGGCTTAAGCGCAAACCAAACTGGTTGGACGTCTGGAAACAATGTCCGGTCCCGATGGATGATCTTCCCGCGCGCCGCCGGAAAATGCCCAGGAAACTCCAGTTGTGAGCTGGCTGCTGGATGCCGATGTGCTCAGTCAACCCGTGAAGACGCGGGGCAACCGTGCCGTCATCCAATGGTTGGAGCGCGAACAGGACGCTTGCTACACCAGCACCATCGTGATCGCGCAAATCGCGTATTGGGTGCGAACGAAGGAAGGCCGCACGCGGACGCGGTTGCAGCAATGGCTGCGCCGAAGCGTCGATGTCCTCGAGGGCAGGATCTTCAGTTTCAACGTCGCCACGGCCCATGTTTGGGCGGACCAGAAATTCCTGTTCGAGCAGGCGGCCAAGCCCATGCCGGTGGAAGACAGTTACATCGCCGCGACCGCGCGCCGCCACGATTTGACGATTGTGACCGGCAATGACAAAGACTTTCGACGGTCGGGGTTGAAGGTATTTAACCCCTTTAAGGAACTACCAGGCGTCGAACGCTGAACCGATGGTTCGGCCGGATGATGGAACCATTCATTGGAGCGCATTTCAAATCGGGTCCGGGCCGCCTCAAGGTCAAGGCCGAGAAGACGTGAGCATGTGGCACGGGCATCGAGCCCGTGGTGCACGAGACGTCTAAGGCCGTGTCGCTCGTTCGAATATTAGACGCGGCAGGTTTCCCTGCGGGCGGTCAAGCTCTCCGCCTGATCAGGCTGACCGCATCCACCTTGCACTCAGGGCCCCGCGGGCAAGATGTCCGTGCCATGGTCTCAATACGACTTCGCCCAAATCACGCGCTGGGCGCTCGGCTGGCCACTGAACGGGCAGGCTCCCGCTTCGCCTGCGCCGAACGGAATGCATCGGATGGTCACCTTGAGATCCTCCTTGATGCGCGTCTCAACTTCCGCCGAGCCGTTCCAGTGCGTTAGCGAGAAACCGCCATGCGCCTCCGGTTTATCGGTGTTTTGCGCGGTGAAGAATGCGTAGAACTCCTCTTTCGTGTCGATCACTCGCGTGTGCTGCTCGCGGAATGCCAAGGCTCGCGCGTACATCGTCTCCTGGATCGACTGCAACAACTCCGGCACTGTGGCCACCGCCTGATCGGCCGGGACGAATTCCTTCGCCTTCGCGCCGTGGTCGCGCCGGCATAGTGCGACGGTCCCGCTCGCGAGGTCACGCGGGCCAAGCTCGATGCGCACCGGGCAACCACGCTTGATCCAATCCCAGCTTTTCACGCCGCCATTGAGATCGCGCTTGTCCACGTGCACCAGCAACGGCTGACCGTGAAAGGTCCGCGCACGCAGGCGCGACGCCAGCTTCTCCGCGGCTTCCAACACGGCCGCACGCGTATCTTCTTTCGGCGTGATCGGGAGGATCACCACTTGGGTCGGAGCGACCCGCGGCGGCAGAATCAGCCCGTCGTCGTCGGCATGCATCATGACGACGGTGCCGATGAGGCGCGTGCTCACACCCCAGCTGGTGGTCCACGCAAATTCCTCCCGACCTTCGCGCGACTGGAACTTGATGCCGCTCGCCTTCGAGAAGTTCTGTCCAAGGAAATGCGACGTGCCCGCCTGAATGGCCTTGCGATCCTGCACCATGGCTTCAATGCAAAGCGTCTGTACCGCGCCCGGAAAACGCTCGCTCTCGGATTTCTCGCCGGTGAAGACCGGCAGCGCGAGGAAGTCACGGGCGAAGGTCTCGTAAATACCGAGAATTTTTTCCGTCTCGTCGACTGCCTCCTCCTTCGTCTCGTGCGCGGTATGGCCCTCCTGCCAGAGGAATTCGGCCGTGCGCAGAAAGAGCCGCGGGCGGAGCTCCCACCGCACGACGTTCGCCCACTGGTTGATTAGAATCGGCAGGTCACGATAACTCTGGACCCATTTGGCATAGGTCGCGCCAATGATCGTTTCGCTCGTTGGCCGCACCACGAGCGGCTCGGCCAATTCCGCCGAGGGCGCCGGGCGCAATTTCCCATCGGGTCCGGCCTCCAGCCGGTGATGCGTTACCACGGCGCATTCCTTGGCGAAGCCCGCCACATGTGCGGCTTCCTTCTCGAGGTAGGAAATCGGAATGAAGAGAGGGAAATATGCGTTCTGGTGGCCGGTGGCCTTGAACATCGCATCAAGGGTCGCCTGCATGCGCTCCCAAAGCCCATAGCCCCAAGGCTTGATCACCATGCAACCGCGTACGTCGGAATTTTCCGCCAGCTCACCCAGGCGGACGACCTGCTGGTACCATTCCGGAAAATCCTCGGCGCGGCGCGGGGAGATCGCGGACTTCTCGAGTTTGGCTTTCGGATTTTCGACTTTGGATTCTTCAGACATGGCGGGCGCGGAAGCTACGCGCAGGGCGACCCGCCGACAAGTTGATCTGCGAGCCGCCGGCTCAGCACTGGCAGAGGAACGCCTTGTAGAACTCGACGCCGCGGTGCAGTTCGGCGATTTCGATGAACTCATCGACCACGTGCGCCTGCGCAATTGACCCGGGACCCGCCGCCACCGACGGAATTCCGCCGTGCGACAACAGGGAACCATCGCAAAACCACGAGGCGGTTACGGCCTTGGCTCCGATGCGCGTGAACCGCTCCATCATCGGATGGGCCGGGTCGGTGTACATCGGCGGATGCCGTCGGAGCAGTTCGACCTCCACGTCGGGACATCCGCGACGCAAAAGCGACGTCACTTCCGCGACAAAGTCATCGCCTTGCTGACTCGGCAGGGTGCGGAGATCGAGTTCCGCTTCGCAGCAATCGGGCACCACGTTGATCTTTCGTCCGCCGCTCACCACGCCCAGGCTGGCCGTCGCTGCGCCCAACAGCGCATCTGGTTTCGCGGCCAGCGCGCGACACAGCTCGTCGCGCACAACGCGCGCGACGTCCGCCATCTTATATATGGCGTTCTCCCCCCACTGCGGCTCGGCGGCGTGCGCCGCCTTGCCGCGCGTGGTCAGGCGCAGCCACGTCGCGCCCTTGTGCGCGTAGAGCACATCACAACTCGTGGGCTCGCCCACCAAGGCAAAATCCGCGCGGAAGCCAGACGAGACGATCCACGCCGCGCCTTCGTTGCCGGCCTCCTCACCCATCAGGCCCGCAAACCAGATTTCGTAATCCAGGTTTGGAATCACCTCCCGCAACTCGTAAAGCGCGCGGAGCATCGCGGACATCGTACCCTTCGTGTCGGTCGCGCCCCGCCCCCAGATCTTTCCGTCGCGTTCCTCCGCCGCAAACGGGTCGATGGTCATCCCGCCCACGCCCACGGTGTCGAGGTGCGGTGCGAGCAGCAGGCGCGGTTTGCCAGGTCGAGCGGCCGGCATCCGGGCGAGCACGTTCGGTCGATCGGACAGGACCTCCGGCAGCGAAACTTCCTGCGCGCCGAGCGCCGTCAGGTATTCCGCCACCGCTTCGGCGCAGCGCTTTTCCCCGCCCTCGCCCGGGGCGGGATGAGCGAGCGGATTCACGCTCGGGATCCGCACGAGCCCCTGCAGGATCGTCACGACGTCCTGGCCGGGCGCCGGGTTCATCGCGTCGCCTCCGCCGGTGCATGCGTGCCACTCGCCAGCCAGTCGTAATACCAGGCGACAAATTTCGCCAGTCCTTCCCGAAGTGGAGTCCGCGGCGAGTATCCCAGCCGCTCGCGTGCTTTCGAGATGTCCGCGTAAGTCAGCGGCAGGTCGCCGGGTTGCTCCGGCAGATGCTCGATTGTCGCTTTCAAATCCAGCTGCACCTCGAGCGCCCGAATCAAATCGCCCAGCGAAGTCGTCTCGCTGCCGCCGAGATTGAAGACGTCGAAAATCGGACCCTCGTACGCCAATGATGCCACGATACCGCTGACGATGTCCTCCACGTACGTGTAGTCCCGACGCGTGGAACCGTCGCCAAACTGTCGGATCGGGCGGCCGGCGAGGATGCGTTCCGTGAATTGATGAATGGCGAGGTCCGGCCGCTGGCGCGGACCGAAGACGGTGAAGAACCGGAGACACACCACGCGCAGTCCGTAGAGGTGCGCATAATTCGAGCAGAGCTGCTCACCAGCGAGCTTCGTCGCGGCATACGGGCTGATCGTTTCCTGCAACGCCACGTCCTCGCGAAACGGAATCTGGCGGCAGAGTCCATAGACCGACGAGCTGGACCCAAAAATGAAACGGGGAACCTTGGCGTCGCGGGCCGCGTCCAGGAGGTTGAGCGTGCCCATAACGTTAGTTTGCACGTAAAGCGCGGGGTGCTTGATCGACGGGCGGACGCCCGCGCGCGCCGCCAGGTGGACCAGGGCATCGAAACGGCCGGCGTTGACGATTTGTTGCACCGCCGGGGCGTCGACGATGTCCGCGCGATGAACCGTAATGCGGTTGCGCACGTAAGCGAGATTGCCATCCTTCCGATGCGGATCGTAAAAATCGTTGAAGTCGTCGAGGACCTCGACGCGGTGCCCGTCGTGGAGGAGCCGCTCAACAAGGTGCGAACCAATAAAGCCGGCGCCGCCGGTGACGAGAATATTCACGATCGGAGATGGAACTCCGACACGATTGAGCCGTGGGTCGCTTCGGGAAAGAAAAAAACCAGAGAGCTACGGCACAACAGGTCAGAATACCGTTGCTACCTTCCGGTCCTGGCGGGGTTTTTCTGCCTACCGTCCATAGTCCCTGGCGCCCAAACTCAAGCACGGCCGGGCCGACGCGGCAAAGGGAAATCGTCCCCAACGATGGAAAATGAGGACTCGTTCCGGATTTGACGTCAGGCCATGAGCGTGAATCGTTCCTTTTCGCATGAAAATGTCCATCTCTGCCCGCCCCATCCGCCTGGTCCTTGGAATTGTCACCCTTTCCGGCGCCCTGCTCGGCCTCAGCGCATGCGCCGGCGTCCAGCCCACCGATGGTTCGCAATATCTCGCGCCGGGCGACCGCCCGAGCACCATTCCCTGGAACAAGCCCGAGAGCTGGGAAGGCAAAGGCCAGTTGGGCAACCTGGCCGGTAACAACGGCAAATTCGGCCCCGGTCAATGATCGGACTCCCTCGCGTCCGATCGTTTGCCCCGGGCTTTCGCTAGGGCTCGAAGTCGCCGACCGTTGGCATCGGCACGGCATCGCAGGAAAACGCGGCACCCGCTTCCGGATGCCGCCCGTCAGAATTTTCCCAGCTCAACTCGCCGTGGCGGGAGTCGCATCCGTCTCGGCCGCCGGCGCATTGGTCTTGAAAACGAGCTTCGTCTTTGCGTCCTTGACGTCGCCCTCGCGGGTCACCTCGACGACATCCGCTGGCTTGACGGTCCCCCGCAGGATTTCCTCGGCAAGCGGATCCTCGAGATAACGCTCCACCGCGCGCCGCATGGGACGCGCACCGTACGTCGGGTCGTAGCCCTTCTCGATCAGGAAATCCTTCGCGCCCTGGTCGAGCGTGAGATGGATGTCCTTTGACTTGATCCGGATCAGCACCTTGTCGATCTCGAGATCGACGATGAGCAGCAGGTTGGCGCGGGTGAGCGTGTGGAAAACGATTAGATCGTCGAGGCGATTCATGAACTCGGGCTTAAAGACGCGCTTGGCCTCCTCCATGATTTTCCCGCGCATCACGTCGTAGTCCTGGTCATCCGATGGCGAACCGAATCCCATCACGTTGTTCTTCTTGATCGTCTCGGCCCCGACGTTCGAAGTCATGATAATGATCGTGTTGCGGAAATCGATCTTTCGCCCGAGCGAATCGGTGATTTTTCCCTCCTCCAGAATCTGGAGCATCAGGTTCATCACGTCGGGGTGGGCCTTCTCGATCTCGTCGAATAGCACCACGCTGTACGGACGGCGGCGCACCGCCTCGGACAGCTGTCCGCCCTCCTCGTAGCCGACGTAGCCCGGAGGACTTCCGATTAAACGCGAGGACGTGAATTTCTCCATGTACTCGCTCATGTCGATCTGGATGAGCGCGTCGGCGTCGCCGAACATGAATTCGGCGAGCGTGCGGGCCAGGAACGTCTTTCCCACGCCCGTCGGGCCCAGGAAAATGAAGCTGCCGATGGGCCGGCGCGGATCCTTAAGGTCAGCGCGGGAGCGGCGGAGAGCTTTGCTGATGGCGGCCACCGCTTCGTCCTGGCCGATCACTTTGCCCTTCAGCTCCTGCTCCATCTGGAGAAGCTTTTGGGTCTCCTTCTGCTCCATCCGCTGCAACGGCACGCCGGTGAACTTCGACACGATGTGCATCATGTCGTCTTCGGTCACCACGACCTCCTTCTCCTCGCGCTGTTCGCGCCACTCGGTGAGAATCTTCTCGAGTTTGTCCTTCGCCTGCTTTTCGTTATCCCGCAGCGAGGCCGCCTTCTCAAAATCCTGCGCCTTGATCGCCGCTTCCTTGTCGGTCCGAATTTCCTCGATCTGTCGCTCGATCTCCTTCACGTCCGGCGGACGGGTCATCGAGCCGATGCGCGCGCGCGCGCCGGCTTCGTCCATCACGTCGATCGCCTTGTCGGGCAGGAAACGGCCGCTGATATAGCGGTCACTGAGCTTCACGGCAGCGTTGAGTGCCTCGTCCGTGATCCTCGCCTTGTGATGTGATTCGTACTTCGGGCGCAGCCCCTTCAGGATGAGGACGGCCTCCTCGACGTTGGGCGCCTCCACCTTGACGGTCTGGAACCGGCGCTCCAGCGCGGCGTCCTTCTCGATGTACTTGCGGTACTCGTTGAGCGTGGTCGCGCCGACGCACTGCAATTCGCCCCGGCTGAGGGCAGGCTTGATGATGTTGGATGCGTCCATCGCGCCCTCGGCCGAGCCGGCCCCGACGATGGTGTGCAGTTCGTCGATGAACAGGATGACATTCTTGGTGCGGCGGATTTCGTCCATGACCGCCTTAATCCGCTCCTCAAACTGGCCGCGGTACTTGGTGCCGGCGACCATGAGGGCGAGGTCGAGGCAGATCACGCGCTTGTCGCGCAGGATTTCGGGAATGTTTCCCTCGACGATC
>JANXRG010000031.1 GCA_025353105.1 Verrucomicrobiota bacterium | reverse complement strand
GCATGCCCGCCTGCCGCAGCGTCCGCTCGATGAGCGGTTTCAGATCGCGCAGGTGCTGGCGCGCGGCCACCTCCGGCACCACGCCGCCCGTCGCGCGATGCAATTCCGCTTGCGAGGCGATTTCGCCCGCGAGCAGTTGGGTGCCGCCGTCGTCCCGGCCGCGCAAGATCGCGCAGGCGGTTTCATCGCAGGAGGTTTCAATCGCGAGGAGGTGCATGCGTTCAGGGCTCGATATCGACGACACAACCATCGGGCACGACGCGCCAGATTTCTTCGATTTCCTCGTCAGTCACCGCGATGCATCCGACCGTCCAGTCTCGCAGCCGATGCGCCGACCCGATAAAACCATACCCGTTCGGCAGCCCGTGAATCATGATGTCGCCACCCGGGGATTTGCCCAGCTTCGCGGCCCGCGCACGGTCGATTGCGCTCGGGTACGAGACGCGCAAAGCAAGGTGGAATTTGCTCTGCGAATTCCGGCCCGAGATCGAGTAGCGGCCCTCCGGCGTGCGGCCGTCACCCTCGATCTCCTTGTGGCCGTCTGGGTTCGCCCCAAGCGCAACCCCGTAAGTCCGGAGCGCCGCTCCGCCCCAATATAACGTCAACTCCCGCGCGGCCTTCCGGATCTGGACACGATCGGCCACCGCATCCGGTGGCAGCGGCAGGACGGGAGCCGGCGAAGGCGTCGGCAGCGCCTCGGGCGGAAAATTGGTCGGCGGGAGCTGGACCGACGGCAGGGTGGTCGGTGCGGGCGGAGCACTGCGGGAATTGACGGGTGGCGGACGCATCGGATCAGAGACAGTCGCGACAGATTTTGAATATCGCAGCCAGACGAGGGTCGCAACGACAACGGCGAGGACAAAGAGTCCGGTCAGGAGGAGTCGTTTCACGGTGAGAAGAATCGTACGGTTGAGTCGCCAAGCCGGGTGTTCCCCTGCTGGGAATCGACAGCCGGATCGCGAATCCGCTCAACGTCGACGCAAGACAATGGTCCCCTCGCTCCCGGCATGGTCGGTCACGGCGGAAAGCGGATGGAGCGTTCCATCCCGTTCGTCGAGCGAGGCGACGGAGAATAGTTTCAACCATTCGATTCGCCCAAAGTCATCCCTCGTCGCGCCGCATTGCTGGAGATTCGACTCGGAGAATTCAAACACGATGCACTTCAGCTTCTCCGCGACGGCCGACGGAGCGCTGCGCAACACGGTGGCTTCGAATCCCTCGACGTCGATCTTCATCACCTCGATCTCGCCCATCGCGTTCGCCGCGAACGTCGCCGCGAGCGTGTCCATCGGCACGGCGAAGGTTTCGATCGCCGTCGGATCAAGCTGGAGGTCACCCAGCGTGCCCCGGCTCGCGCGGGCCTTGGGCATCTGCAATTGGGCGACCCCGGCCTCCGCGCCGATCGCCTGGTGCAGGACCGTGGCGACTCCCGTCGCTTCGGCGCGGTTCGAATTGGCCGCCAAATTTTCGCGGCAGGCGTCGGCCATTCGCGGATTCGCATCGATCGACAACAACCGGCCCCGCGGCTGCAAATGGCGAAAAAGGCACGAAAAGTATCCGATATTACATCCCAGATCGACAAACGAGGCCGACTCCCGGAATTGCGCGGTGAGAAATTTCGTCAGGCCCGGCTCAAACTCTCCCCGGACGGCGACCGCATTTTCAACGCTGTCGCCGATGATCCCTCCAAGGCGAAAGCCCCGGGTGGTGGTCACGTCAAACCGTCGTCCCAGATTGCGGCGCCGAAATTTCCGAAACGCGCTGTTCCGCCCCGGCAGGGACGAACGCGCCCAGGCGCGCAGGGCCCGGCTCCAGGCGTCGATCGGCGGATCAAACGAGTCGTCCGGCATTTCCTCATCCTCTTCCGGCCTTTACCTGGCGCAAGACTACTTTGGCCGCACTTCGCCCGCTCGCGCCGAACACGCCCCCGCCCGGGTGCGTGCTCGCGCCCGTGAGGAAGAGGCCCTTCACGGGCGTGGAATACGACGACAGCTCCGGCAGCGGACGGAAGAAAAACATCTGGTCGAGGCCCATCTCCACGTGCATCACGTTCGCGCGCGGCAACGCGAGCACCCGCTCGATTTCCGTCGGCGTCTGGATGTACCGGTCGATCATCGTGCCGCGCATGTTCGGCGCGTAATGACAGATGACCTCCCAGATTTTATCGGCCTCACGTTCGGCGATGTCGTCCCAGTTCTCGCCGTTCGACATTTGGTACGGATGATACTGCGCCCAGCCGAAGAGCACGTGCTGGCCCGGCGGCGCGAGCGTCGGATCCATCGAGGAAAACGTCATCGCCACGACCGCGGGCTCCTGCGGTGGGAAACCGGCAAGGAACTCGACGTAGGTCCGGCGCAGATATTCCATCGACGGGCAGAGCAACTGCAACCCGCGATGACACGGCGCCACTCCGTTCGCATCGGACTGGATGCCGAGATATTGCGGGAGCTCGGTCACGGCGTGACGCACGACCATACCGAAGCCATTGCCCACCCGGATCTGGCTCACCCGCTTGCGCAACTCGGGCGGACACAATTCCGGCGCGAGCAGCTCGAGAAACGTCGTTTGCACATGGCAGGCGGCGACGACGGCTCGGCCGGAAAATCTTCCGGCCTCGCTCGCGACCTCGAAGCGCGCCCCGGGCTTCGTGCCCGCGTTGATCGCCATCACCTGCGCATTGACGCAAATCTGGCCGCCGTGACTCTCGAAGCACCGCGCCAGCGCCTGCGTGAGCGAGCCGGAGCCGCCTTTCGCGCGCCAAGCGCCCGTCTTGTGAATCATCGCGTGCCAGCCCACGAGATCGCCCGTCGCGATTTCGTCGGGACCGGGACCCGATTGCGCCGCGAGCCATGCCAACGCGGTCCGCACATGCGGGTGCTCGAACGTCTCTTCGATGACCTTGCCGTAGCTGGCCATTAGCTGGCGTGATGTGTCCAGCGAGCTCCACATCTTGCGCGAAGCGACATTCTTCAGATTGCGTTTGAAGATGGTCGAGAAAATCCGGCCGGGCGTCGGCGGTTTCATGAAAGTCTCGAAGATGCCCTCGTTCAATTCGCCCCAGTGCTCCATAAAGCGACGGTATGCCTCCGCGTCGACCGGCGAAATTTTCGCGATCGATTCGCACGTCTGCTCGACCGAGCGATGGAAGCTGATGCCGAGCGCGGCGCCGGGGACGGGAAAATACGCCCACGGATCCATCTCGAGATATTCGAGTCCGTGCTCGGCGAGGCCCAGCTCGCCCATGATCGGCGTCCCCGGAAACATGATGTGCGCGGACGAACCGATGTCGAACTTGAAGCCCGGCACGATTTCCTGCGTGCAGACCGCGCCTCCGACGATTTCGCGCCGCTCCAGCACGAGGACCTTGCGGCCCGCCTTCGCCAGATAGCACGCGCAGATCAAGCCGTTGTGTCCGGCCCCAATGACGATGACGTCGTACAAACTCATGTTCGACCTGAGAGAACCACGAATTTTACCCGAATGAACGCGAAAATAATCGCGATGGACTAGCCCCTTGATTGAAGGACGTCGCGCGCCGTGCCTCCGTTCGTGTAAATTCGTGTTTCAATCTTGGCTCCTCTCGCATGCTTCGCGCCTCGTTCTTCGCCCGCGCTCCTCTGATTTGCGCGCGCGAATTGGTCGGGACGGAATTGAGATGGGACGGCTGCCGCGGCCGCATCGTTGAGACCGAAGCCTACGCGGCCATCGGCGACGAGGCCTGCCACACCTTCAAGCGCCGCGGCGCGCGCGAATTTGTCGAGCGTCATCCGCCGGGCACCGCCTACGTCTATCTCAACTACGGCGTTCATTGGCTCCTCAATGTGCTCGTCAAGGGCGGCGGCGGCGCGCACGACGGATTCGTTCTGATTCGCGCGGTCCATCCGACGCATGGACTGCCGCGCATGCGTCGCCGCCGCGCGCACGACCGGAACCTCGGCTTGTGTTCTGGCCCGGGCAAGCTGACAGCGGCCTTCGGCATCGACGGCGGAGCGCATGGACTCGACCTGTGCGCCGCGTCGACGCGCGGCTTCGCGCCGGCCGGCTCGCCCGCCGCGGACGTCGTGGCGGATCGTCGCGTGGGGATCTCGCGCGCGGCAGATTTCCCATGGAGATTTCTTTGCCGGGACAGTCCGTTCGTGAGCCTGCGACCAGGCGTCTCCGCGCGAGCTTTGCCGGCGAACGGCGCGACGGGCGCTTGACCGTCGCAGCATTTGGCGGTTGCGTTCATTTGCGACGTCCGGACGCAAACAAGCCTCCGTCGCCGCCACGTGATCCTCCAGCCCGTGTGACCACCAATCCCGACCCCCCCACCAGCGAGAAGCCCGAGCCCAAGCGGCGTTCCTGGCGGGAGCGGCTGCACGCAAGACTGCCCACGGAATCGAAGTTGCACGGCACGTTCGTGCATCGCGTCTTTGGCGATCGGATTTTTCATCCGGACCTGTGGAGATTCACGCGCAACGGCGTGGCGATCGGTCTCGCCGCTGGGATGTTCGCGACGCTGATCCCAATCTTTGGCCTGCACGTTTTCCTGGCCGTGGTCGCCGCGTTTGTTTTTCGCGGGAACATTCCCTGCGCCGTGCTCGTCTGCTTCACCGTTGGCAATCCTTTCGCGCTCGTCGGCTTCATGTTTTACGAATGGCAGCTGGGCCGGTGGTTGTTCAACCATTTCGGACCGCCGCCGCTGCCGCCCGAGGCGATCGCGCCGTACGCGGCCGCGGCGCATGGATTCAAGCGGGCGATGCGCGAGGTGATGCCGCTGATGATCGGCGGCATGATCGCGGCGCTCTTGGGGGCGATCGTCACTTATTTCGCGACGCACGCGTTGTGGGGACTGTTCACAAAGACGCCGGCGCTTCCGCCGAACGACAGTACGCCCCCGGAATCAACGCCCTGACGCGGCCGGCTCAGAACGTTTCGAGCATGCGAATCAAGCGTGCGGCACCGGCAGGCGGCTTGGCGCGCCCGTCGAGAATAGCGCCGGGCGAATAGCGATGGCCGTAGAAGCTGAAGTTTTTCCTGTCCTGCGCGCCAATGACCGTGCCCTCAAGCGACATGCCCGCGAAGAGCCCCTGGCTCTGGCTGTAGGAATAAACCGCCGCGGTGGGCAACACATCCGCGCCGAGGTTGCGACCGACGGGGCCCGCCGCGGCACTGAGGTCGGCGCCGAGCGCGACGTTGCCGCCTCTCGAAAATGCCGCCACGGCCTCCGGCGTGTTCAGGATAATGATGAAATTCGTGACCTGCGCTCCGACCTGCAAGCCAAAGCCGACGCCGCCGAAGCCAATGAACGACGGGCCGGACCACTTGCCGTTCGGCAAACGGGCCACGACCACGCCTTCGCCGCCGCGACCGCTGAAAATCAATCCGCCCTTGATCACGGTGATGATCGCGAGGCCCTGCGCGTCCTTCATCACCTTTGCGGGGATATTGCGCTCGGCGTCGCTGCCGCGGAGGCGCCGAAATTTCTCGAGGACCATACTGGCTTGGTCCACCGTGCGCTGCGGCTCGGCCGCCTGTGCCACCACGGGGACGAACAGGGCGAGAACGGCGAGCGCGAACGACAGAAAACGGGGGAAGCGGAACATATCGGTGACGGTAGCGGCGACCGCCGCCGATGCAACGGCGGTGTGGCCCGCGAAATGGGCCTTGCCAAATGAAGCTTGCTTTCAAAGCCCGCCGTGCGATAACTCAGGTTCTCAGTTCAGCGATCGAGTTAAGCAGACCTTGCGATTGGTAGATTGTCAGTTGGGGCCAAGCCACAGCGGCAGTTTGAAGTCGGTCAAGATCACCCTTCACACGACGGTGAACCCCAACCAAGAAAGTAAAGACAATCAGCTAGTTAGAAAGTTAGCAACAATCGTATATGGGTAACAAACTCTACGTGGGGAACCTCTCCTTTAACACCACCGAGACCGACTTGATGGATCTGTTCGCATCGTCCGGGACGGTTTCGGAAGCCATGATCATGCAGGATCGTTTCACCGGTAAGTCGCGCGGTTTCGCGTTCGTGACCATGGGGTCTGACGCCGAAGCAGCCGACGCGGTGACCAAGTTCCATGGCAAGACCATCGACGGCCGTCCGCTCACCGTGAACGAAGCTCGTCCGAAAGAAGATCGCCCCCGCACTGGCGGCGGCGGTGGATTCGGCGGCGGCGGCTTCCGCAGCGACCGTGGTGGATCGCGCGAAGGCGGCTATCGCGGAGATCGCGGTGGTGGTGGTTATCGCGACCGGTAATTCCGAACGCGTTTATCGCACACATTCAGTCCGAACGCCCTGGCCTCAAACGCCGGGGCGTTTTGCTTTGGTGGAACGTGACCTCCGGGCGCGTTGGCGAGTTAGGGACGTTCCCGCGAAACGTCCCAACGTCCGCAGCGCGCGCCCCGGAGATCGCGTTCCATCGCAACTTCAACTTTCCCCCGCGGGCATTTCCCGTAAGCTCGAACCGTGAGCAACCCCTATCAGGTTTTCGCGCTAAAATACCGGCCCCAGACCTTCGAGGACGTCGTCGGGCAGGAGCACGTCGTGCGCACGCTGCAGAACGCGATCGCGACGAACCGCCTCGCCCAGGCCTACCTGTTTGTCGGCCCGCGCGGCATCGGCAAGACCACCACCGCGCGCATCGTCGCCAAGGCTCTCAACTGCGAGAAAGGGCCCACGCCGACCCCGTGCGGCGTCTGTTCGGCTTGCGTGGAAATCGCGAAAGGCAACAGCCTCGATGTGATCGAGATCGACGGCGCCAGCAACAACAAGGTCGAGCAGGTGCGCGAGCTCATCGAGAATTCCCGCTACGCTCCGGCCAAGGCGAAGTTCAAGATTTACCTCATCGACGAGGTGCACATGCTGACGACCCCCGCCTTCAACGCCCTGCTCAAGACGCTCGAGGAACCGCCGGAGCACGTGAAGTTCATCTTCGCAACGACCGAGCCGGAAAAGGTTCTGCCCACCATCCTCAGCCGCTGCCAGCGCTTCGATTTGCGGCGGATTCCCGCGCCGTTGATCGCGTCGCACCTGCAATTCATCGCGAAGAAGGAGAAGCTGAAGCTTTCCGATGAGGCGGCGTCCTCGATCGCGCGTGGCGCGCAGGGCGGATTGCGCGACGCGGAATCGATGCTCGATCAACTCGTCTCGTTCTGCGGCGAGAAGATCACGGCCGACGACGTGCGGGGCGTGTTTGGATTCACCGCCCCCGAGACCGTGGCGAAGCTCGCCGATGCCATCCTTCGCCAAGACACGCCCGGGACTCTCGCGCAGCTGAATGCGGAAGTGGAAGCCGGGCGCGATTTGATGCGATTGCTCGGCGATCTGATTTCCCATTTTCGCAATGTTCTCGTGCACCAGGTCGACCCCGCGTCGCTGGAGGATGAGCACGAGGAACCGGCTCGCCGCGCTTTCGCCGAACAGTCCGGCCGCGTGGGCGCCGCGCGGCTGCTTGAGCTCATTGATTTGTTTGCGACCGCCGAATCGCGCATCAAATGGGCGCCCGACAAAAAACTGCATTTCGAAATTGCGCTGATCAAGGCGGTGCAGTCCCTCGGCCAGGCCACGCTCGACGACGTCATCGAAACCCTCAGCGAAATCCGCGGCGGCGGCTCGCCTTCCAGTCCCGCCCCACCCGTTGCGCGGCCCGCCGCGGCGGCCAAGCCCGTCGGGCGCGTGGCCGAGACGCCACCCGCGGCACCCGCGCCGCGCCGCGCCCCAGCCGCGCCCGCCGCGGCGGAATCGACCGTGGCCCCGGGCGATGTCCCGACCGCCGGCAACGCCCGCGAACTGTGGCAGCGCGTGGTCGGCGACGTGCGCAGCAGCCGGCCGTTGATCCGCTCGTGGCTCGAATCCGGCCAGCCGGTCTCCCTCGAAGGCAACGTGCTCGTCGTCGGCTTCCATCCGAAGCACCGCATCGTCATCGAGTCGCTCTCCGGCGCGAGCAACCGCCAGTTCCTCGAGGAGTCGCTCGCGAAAAACGCGGGCCGGCCCGTGCGCCTCAAGCTCGAAGTGCGTAACGATGTGCCGGAGGCGACCTTGCTCGCGTCCGCGGCATCAGTTCCGACCGCTCCGACCGTTGTCCCACCGGATAAGAATCCGCCCGCCATCGCCGAATCGACGGACCCGCTTGATCGATTCCGCAACGATCCACTCATCCGGCAGGCCCTCGATATTTTTGACGCCGAGATCGTCTCGTTTCATCCCGCGCCCGCGAAATAATCCAGCCCTTTTCCTCGAACCATGAATCCAAAACAATTGCAGAAGATGCTTCAGCAGGCGCAAAAGGCGCAGTCGGACATGATGAAAGCCCAAGCCGATCTCGCCGGGCAGAATTTCAGCGCGTCGGTCGGCGGCGGCAAGGTCACCGTCGAAGCCAATGGCGCGGGCGAGGTGGTGTCGATCAAGATCGCCAAAGAGGTGGTCGATCCCGAGGACATCGAGATGCTCGAGGACCTGATCCTCAGTGGCGTAAACCAAGCCATCGGCACCGGCAAGAAAGCCGCCGAGACCGAAATGGCGCGCCTCACCCAGGGCCTTGGGCTGGGCGGGATGGGCTTGTAAGTCGCGGCGTGCCTCACACGCGCATGATTTCCGCTTCCTTGTGCGCGAGGTGATCGTCAATCGACTTGCTGAATTTGTCCGTCAGCTTCTGCGCGTCGGCCTCGAAGTCGACCATCTGATCTTCGGTCAGTTTCCCGTCCTTTTTCAATTTCTTGGCGGCATCCATTCCATCGCGGCGATACCCGCGAAGTCGGACGCGGGTTTCCTCCGCCATGGCCTTGATTGCCTTGACCAAATCCTTGCGGCGGTCCTCGGAAAGTTCCGGCATGGGCAGCCGGATAATCTTGCCGTCCACCAACGGATTGATGCCGAGACGCGATTCCTTCAGCGCCTTTTCGATCGCCTTCACGGTGGTTTGATCAAAAGGCTGGATGACGAGCAGCCGTGGCTCCGGCGTCGTAATCATCGCCAGCTGCTTGAGTTTCATCTGCGAGCCATAGGCCTCGACGTCCATATTCTCGACCAGCGCGGGCGACGCCTTGCCGGTCCGAACCGTCGAAAACTCGTGCATCATGTAATCCACGGCTTTCTCCATGCCTTCCTCCATCGCAAAAAGGGCTTCTTCGTTGTTCATAGCTTTGGGAGAGGTTCGGGGTCGGGGAACGAATCGTGGCCCGACGTACGACTCGCACCAGATGGCTAGCACAGAAGGCAGGAACATTCGAGCCCGCGCTACGATCCGTGGTCATCACTCGTTGGTGACGAGCGTTCCAACCGCTTCACCGAGGACCGCACGCCGGATGTTTTCGGGCTGACCCATGTCGAACACGACAATCGGCACGCGGTTGTCCATGCACAGGCTGAAGGCGGTGGAATCCATCACCTGTAGCCGCTTCATCAGGCATTCCACGAAGGTCACGCGCTCGTATTTCTTCGCCTCCGGATGGGTCGCCGGATCGGCATCGTAAATGCCGTCCACCTTGGTGGCCTTGAGGATGACCTGCGCGCCGATCTCGCTGGCCCGCAGCGCGGCAGTCGTGTCGGTGGAAAAATACGGATTGCCCGTGCCCGCGACGAAGATGACGACGCGGCCCTGCTCGAGGTGCGAGGTCGCGCGACGCAGGATAAACGGCTCGGCGACGTTCTTCATTTCAATGGCGGTCTGGACGCGGGTCTCGACGCCGAGCTGCTCGAGCGTGCTCTGTAGCGCCAGACCGTTGATTACGGTGGCGAGCATCCCCATGTAATCGGCCGTCGTGCGATCCATCCCGCGATGCGCCGCGGCCTGTCCGCGCCAGATGTTACCGCCGCCGATGACAACGGCAAGTTCCACTCCGAGTTGTTGTACGGCCTGAATCTGCTTGGCGATGCCTTGCACGATTTGCGGGCTAATGCTGTCCTTGCTCCCGGATTCACGCAGCGCCTCGCCGCTGATCTTCAAAACGATGCGCCGATACTTGGCGACACTGGGCTCGGATGGGGGGGACATGCGCGCATCGTTATCGGCGGGAACGCCGCGCGAATCAAGCTCCTAGGAGCATGTTGAAATGTGCGATCCTGCCCGAGCGCGGCGGCACCGCCCAAGCCAAAAAACGACGAAACCCTGCGGGGGAGCGCGGGCCATGCTGGTATTTCAACAGGCTCCTAACACGCTGCCGGGTGCGATCGGCTGTCCGCGCAGAAATTCCCCGGCGCGCAACCGCTTGCGCCCCTCAAGTTGCAGCTCCCGCAGGCACAACGCGCCCTCGCCCGCGGCCACCAGCACACCCTCCTCGTCCGCGCGCAACACGCTGCCCGGCAACCCCTCGCCCGCTTCCGCGACCGCCGTAAATACTTTCAGGACGCGCACCGGATCGCAACCCCGGGAGGGCGACAACGTCGTAAACGTACCCGGCCAAGGCTGGAAGGCCCGCACCATGCGCTGGAGCGCCGTCGCGCTGCACGACCAATCCAGTCGACCGCTCTCGCGATTCAACTTCGGCGCGAGCGTAGCGGCCGTGGTCTCCTGCGGCGCGCGCGGGGCCACGCCCTTTTCAAGCAGATCCAAGGCTTCGAGAATGCAGTCTGGAGCCAGCAAGGCGAGGCGATCGTGCAGCGATCCGCCGGTTTCGTCGGGTGCGATCGGAATCGCGCGCTGCAGCAAGATATCGCCGGTGTCGAGCCCGGCATCCATGAACATGATCGTGTGGCCCGTAAGTGGGTCGCCCGCGAGGATCGCCGCCTGGATCGGCGCGGCGCCGCGCCAGCGCGGAAGCAGCGAGGCGTGTATGTTCAGGCAGGCCAGCCGCGGCAGATCGAGCACGGCCGGCGGCAGAATCTGGCCGTAGGCAAACACGACGATCGCATCCGCGTGCATTTCTCGAAGCGACTCGATCGCCTCGGGCCGCCGGATGCGTTCCGGCTGCAAGACGCTCAAGCCCGTCTCCAACGCGAGAGTCTTGATCGCCGCAACGCGAAGCTCGAGGCCACGCCCGGCGGGCTGGTCCGGCTGCGTAACCACGCCCACCACCTCGTGCCGCGCGATCAAGGCACGCAGCGTGGGCAGACCGATGTCACCGGATCCGAGGTAAAGAATTTTCACGGGAAAGGAAACGTCTCGAGAGAGAGAACCGCAGATTCCCACAGATTCACGAAGATTCTTCGAACTCGAGGATCTATTCCGATGCAAGACGCCGCTGAAGATCTCGCACGGAGCTCACGGAGGCACGAAGGGAAGGGCAGTCAGCGTCGAGGGCCAGACGAGACCTCTCCGCATGCGCGTGGGGTCTCAGGATCCATTGGCGTTAAGCTTCTCGCCCTTAACCCAATAACCATTCGCTCCTAACCACTCGCCTTTCCCTACTCGACTTCGCATAGTCTTCTGGCTCCCGACCCTCGACGTTCGACCCTCGACTCCCGGCCTTGTTCCGCCTCCTCTACAATCTCGTCTTTCCGATCGCGCTGGTTGCGATGCTGCCGGCGTATCTCCTGCGGATGGTCCGGCGCGGGAACTGGCGACGAGGCTTCGGGGACCGATTCGCGCGCTACACCGCGGAAACCGCGGACCGGCTCGCCGCCCTTCCCGCCGCTGACCGAACATGGATTCACGCGGTCAGCGTAGGCGAAGTAATGCTGGCGTTGAAACTCATCGCGGCGCTGCGCCGGATTCGTCCCCGGCTTCCGATCATTGTCACGACCACGACCACAACGGGGCGCGCGCTCGCCGACCAGCGGGTTCCGCCGGATGTAGTGGTGCTGTATGCGCCGCTCGATTTCCCGCCGTTTGTGCGCGGCGCCTTTGAGGCGATCCGGCCCGCGCGAATTGCGCTCGTCGAGGCAGAGGTTTGGCCGAACTGGATGGCCGCCGCGTCGCGGCGCAATGTGCCGGTCCACCTCGTCAATGCCCGACTCTCGCCTCGGTCCGAGTCGCGTTTTCGCCGTTTCCGCGCGGTTGTCGCCCCCATTTTTCGCCAACTCGCCTGGATCAGCGTGCCGGAATCCGCCGACCTTGCCCGCTGGCAATCGATCGGACTACCGGCGGAAAAAATTCATTGCCTCGGCAGCATCAAATTTGACGACGCATCCGAAAGCCAGGAGTCCGCCCGCACCACCGAATTCCGTACTCTCCTCGCCACCGCGTTCCCCGCGTCCTCCGAAAATCCGAAATCCGCAATCCGCAATCCGCAATTCCTCCTGGCCGGCAGCACGCACGCTGACGAGGAAGTCCTGCTCGCGCACATGCTCCTCGCACTGCGTCCGCGCTTCCCCAGCCTGCGCCTGCTGATCGCGCCGCGACACGTCGAGCGAACGGACGCGATCGCCGAGGCGTTGCTCGCCCTCAAACTGCGCGTCGCGCGGCGCTCGCTGCTCGATCCGCTATTTAACCTGATCGACGAGCCCGATGTGTTGCTGCTCGATTCGACCGGCGAATTGCGCGACTGGTATCCGCTGGCGGACGTTGTGTTCGTGGGCAAAAGCCTGTCGACGGAAGCAACCGGCGGCCAAAATCCGGCCGAGCCGATCGCGGCGGGTGTGCCGGCGATTTGTGGTCCGAACATGGAGAATTTCACGGACCTGATGGCGTCGTTGCTCGCGGCGGGCGGGATCGTGCAGGTGCCGGATGCCGTTCGATTGGAGGATCGTGTCGGCTGGTTGCTCGACTGTCCGGACGAGGGTCAAAAGATGGTCGCCCGCGGCGCGGCGGTCTTGAATGCGCACGACGGCGCGGCGGCGCGGAATGCGGAATTGCTGCTCGCGGCGTCGGCGAAAGGATCGTAAACACAGGCATGCGCGATGTATTTCTGAATCACGATTTCACCCGGGTTGAGCACTACAAGGGCATCCTCGACGAGGCGGGTATTCCCAGTTTCGTCCGCAACGAGTCGAGCCTGAACGTCTTGACGCAAATGCCTGACAACACCTCGCTGCCGGCGTTGTGTGTCACGAACGACGAGGATTACGATCGCGCGATTGAGGTCCTCCGGGCGTTCATACAAACGCCGGAGTCGACGGGCCCCGATTGGAAATGCGCCAACTGCGGGGAGACTGTGCCGGGGAACTTCGATTCCTGCTGGAAGTGCGGGACGGCTCGCGCCACCTGAAGTGGCGCGGCGGCCCGGCCAAAATCCCCTTGCCGAGAGGGCTGTCCCGGCCATATTTCGCCCCCACCTTTAGACCCTATCGTCCAGTGGTTAGGACAACGGCCTTTCAAGCCGTGAACACGGGTTCGAATCCCGTTAGGGTCGCCACGACGTGGCGATTGCGCAGCAAATTCGAACCTCGGTTCGACTGCCTGCTTGCGTCAGCGGGCACCTTTTCAGACGCGCAGCTCAATCCGCAGAGCCCGCCCGCGGCGGGATAATCCCGTTAGGGTCGCCAGCGGGCTTTGGACTCACGCCCGAGCGAAACCTCATTGAGCGCGGCGCAGACGGAAGAAACGCTTCGGTTCCCCCGGCGTAAATGGATCAAAATAGATCCGCTCCGTGTCGGTCGTGATGATCGCATTGACGCTCATTTCCGGTCGAACCTTAGCATTAAGCGCATCAAAACCGACGGATCATCCTATGTTCAAGAGCTTGTCAACGGCGCGCCACAGAATATACCAGTGACGATTGGCGTGTCGAGCGATACGAATACGGAAATTGTTTCCGGATTGACCGAGGGTCAGAGCGTCGTCACGCAAACTATTACGTCGACGACCAGCACGAC
>JANXRG010000018.1 GCA_025353105.1 Verrucomicrobiota bacterium | reverse complement strand
ACCTGCTCCGGGACGATCCCATGCCGGCGGAGCCACCGCGACGCGTGCTGCTCGACGCGCGCAGTGAGCGGATGGATCAGCAACTGGCCGCGGGCTCGCGTGGTTGAGAGGGCGTGGCCCGGTCCGCGGCCGGCGGTGCCTGCGGTTCCCGCCGGGTCACGGTGGCGTTTCCGGACAGCAGGATCGAAATGAGCACGGCGCCCGCCGCAAGCCAGGTCGCAGGCCCGACGAATTCGCCGAGCCACCACGCGGCCGCGACGAAGGTCATAAACGGCATGAGCAACTGCAGCTGGCCGACCCGCGCCACGCCGCCGAGTTTGAGTCCGTGCGTCCAGAGCATGATGCCGAAGAGCTGGCTGATGGTCGCCACATAGGCGAACGCGCCCCATGCCATCGCGGGAACGTCCTGCGGCGGATGCGTCGACCAGCGGAAGATCGTGATCGAGATAGTCGCGGGCAACGCGAGGATCAGCGCCCAGCAGACGACCTGCCAGCTCCCGAGGAAGGGCGCCACGCGCGCCGCCTCCGCGTAACCAAAGCTTGCGACAATGGCGGCGGCGAAGAGGGCGAGGTCAGCGATCTGCAGGCCGTGGCCCTGATTTTGCCAGACCGCGAAGGCGACCACCACAGCGCTGCCCAGCGCGCCGGCCAGCCAGAATCCTCGGGAGGGTCGCTCGCCCACGCGCAGCATGCCGGCCAGCGAAGTGAAGATCGGCAGCAACCCGAGAATCACTGCGCCATGCGACGACGGCGCGTAGACCGATCCGATGCTCGCGAAATACGGGAAGAGGCAGCCGAGGCACAGCGCGACGACCGCGACGCTGCCCCATTGCGATCCGCGCGGACGCCGGGCGCGCGCGATGAGCAGGCACAGCGCGCCGAGCATGGCCGCGCTGACCGCGCGGCCGGACGCCACGAGCATGGGATCGATCGACTGGACCGCGACGCGAGTGGCGGGAAGCGTGAGACTAAATGAGGCGACGCCCAGAAATCCGAAAATGTAACCGAGCGTCTCCCCGCGGTGGCGAGTCAGGACCGGTGCGGATCTTTCGGACATTTCGAAAGGGCGGTTCTAGCAAAGGACCGCTGCGACTTTGGATCGAGCGGTCCTTCGAAAGAGGCGAATGTTTTCCTGGCTTACTTGCGGATGGATTCGATGACGCGGAATCGACTGTCCTCCAGCGCTTCGATGAGGATGTTGTCGTCCGAATGACTGATGTAGGTTTGACCCGGCATCAGCAAGATGTCATTTCGCAATTCCGTCCCGAGTGTCATCCACAGCGTACCGCTCAAGCATTCGATCGCAAAACTGTCGATGAGCGCTTCGTCGCCGCTCCAGAAATCGCCTTTGTCGAGCGTGACCAAGCCGGCCATGCGCTGATTTTCCGCCAGAGTGACATCGTGCGCGTGCCGCGGATTGACCGGCAGGTTGCGTTCGATGTTTTGAAGAACCGTTTGCGCCAAGGCGTTTTCCCATTGGCCGAGGCTCTGAGTGAGGTTGTTTTTCATAGTTTACAAACCGAAACTCGCACGGGCAGGGGCTAAGAACAGTTTCAGTAGATTCCATTTGCAACCGGAACAGTTATCTGAAATAAAGGGCTGTTTCGCTGCCGTATCGCCGCGATTTACTCTGGAAATTCCATGAAGACCGAGATTGCCGCTCCGCGCACGCACCTCTATGAACAGGTGGCCGAGGAGGTCGCGCAACTGATTGGCCAGCGCATTCTGCGGGCGGGTGATCGGGTGCCGTCGGTCCGGAAGTTAATGGCGCAAAAGGGTGTGAGCCGGTCGACGGCCCTGCAAGCCTTTCAATTGCTCGAAGGCCGTGGACTGGTCGAAGCGCGACCGCAATCCGGCTATTACGTGAAACCGCAGCGCGAGCACCTGCTGCCCGAGCCGGAGCATTCGCATGAGCCGGACACGTATGACCAAATCGAGCTGGAAGGCACGGCGGCAAAGGTGGCGGAAGTCATCGTGTCCTTCCGCCATCATCCGGAATATGCGCCGTTTGGCGTCGCGACGCCGAGTCCGCAGATTTTGCCGAACCGCGCGTTGAATCGCGTGCTCGCGGCCACCGCCCGGCAGGCCGGCGACGCGGGCAACAATTATGACTTCCCACCGGGCCATGTGGAATTGCGCCGGCAGATTGCATTACGCGCGCCGGATGCGGGATACCAGCTCGCAATGGACGAAATCGTCACGACGTTTGGCTGCATGGAATCGCTCAATCTTGCGTTGCGCGCGACCTGCCATCCGGGTGACTGCGTGGCGATCGAATCGCCGACCTATTACGGCCTGCTCCAGGCCCTGGAAAGTCTGGGGCTTTCCGCGATTGAAATTCCGACGCATCCGCAAAACGGGGTCGACCTCCTCGCGCTTGAGGCCACGCTGGCGAAGCGAAAGGTCGCGGCGTGCCTGTTCGCGACGAGCTACAACAATCCGCTCGGCAGCTGCATGCCGGAGGAAAACCGGCGGGCGCTGGTGCAGGACATTCTCGCGCCGCGCGGGATTCCGTTGATCGAGGATGAGATTTACGCGGACCTCTACCATGGCCTGGCGCGCCCGAAATCCTGCCGCGCATTCGACACCGAGGGCTTGGTGCTCGTCTGCTCGTCGTTTTCAAAGTGCCTGGCCCCGGGCTATCGCGTGGGCTGGATCGTGCCGGGACGTTTCGGCCAGCGCGTGCAGTTGCTCAAGTTCATGAACACGCTGGCCACCGCGACGCATCCGCAGGCGGCTATCGCGGACTTCATGAAGAGCGGAGCGTTCGATCATCACATGCGGAGCTTGCGCAAGCGGATGCGCGAGCAGGTCGCGCGCGTGTCCGAGGCGGTGGCCGAATATTTTCCGGCGGGCACGCGCGTCACCCGGCCCGCGGGCGGGTTTGTCTTGTGGCTGGAGTTGCCGGGGAACGCGAACGCATTGCGACTCCACCAGCGCGCGTTGGCGGAGGGCATCAGCATCGCGCCGGGTCCTATCTTTTCCGCGGGGCAGCGCTACCAGAATTTCATCCGCCTGAGCTGCGGCTACCCGTGGACGACGCGTCTGGAGCACGCGATGATGACGCTGGGACGGCTGGCACAGGCGTAGGAAGAGAGTCGATGGTCGAGTGCCACGCATCTCGTCTAAATTCTGGAACGAAACGCCCACTGCCAACCGGGTGAGTGGCGAATTCGACCACGATTTGGAACGACGTTTTGGCCCTCGACTCCCGACGATCGACCCTCGACTCTTCCTCCCCCATGCTCTCCTTCGATCTCCGGACCTCGGCGCCCACGCTCAATTACAAGATCATGACGGGGCTCATCACCCCGCGACCGATCGCGCTGGTCACTTCGCTCGATGTCGACGGCCGGGTGAACGCGGCGCCCTTCAGCTATTTCAATGCGTTCGGAACGGACCCGGCGATCGTTGTGCTTGGCGTCGGCAACCGGCCCGGGACCAAGGTTGCAAAAGACACGGCGGCGAACATCGCCGCGACGCACGAATTTGTGGTGCATCTGGTGGACGAGGCGATCGCCCAGCAGATGAATGTCTGCTCGACGGAATTTCCGCATGGTGTGAATGAAATCGAGCAGGCGGGGTTTACCCCGCTCGCATCGGTCGTGGTCAAGCCGCCACGCATCGCGGAATCAGCCGTCCATTTTGAATGCGTCGAGGACCAACGCCTCGTGATCGGCAACAACCGCCTCATCATTGGTCGCGTGCTCATGGCCCACGTCCGGGAGGGAATCATGGATCCGGCCAATCAGCACGTCATCGACGGCGCGTTTTACCCGCTGGGTCGCATGCACGGCCGCGGCTGGTACACGCGAACTGAGGACCAGTTTGAAATGAACCGGCCAGTCTAGACGAGGACGCAGCTGTTCTCTGCGGCCTTCCTACTTTCCCGTCTCACGCACATCGACGCGGCCGTCGGCATAACCGATGAGCACCCTTTCGGCCGTCCCGAGAAAGAGGCCGGTGTCGACCACGCCTGCAATTTCGAGCACGGCTTTTTCCAGGGCGCGCGCGGAGACGCCGTCGCGCAGCGGATCCCTGGTGGCACAATCGAGCGTCAGATTTCCGTTGTCGGTGATGAATGGCGCCGTGCCGCCGGTCACTGGCCGCGTCACGGGCGTGAGTCCGAGCGCCTTCAACTTCCGCACGACGTAACCATGGGCGAGGGGAATGACTTCGACCGGGATTCGCCCGCGCTCGCCGAGCGTCTTCACGAGTTTCTCCTCGCCGACGAGAATGATCTGCCGCTTGGATGCCGCCGCGACGATGCGTTCGCGCACGAGCGCGCCACCCCAGCCCTTCACGAGGTCGAGATTCGGCGCGACTTCGTCGGCGCCATCAACCGTGAGATCAAGTTCGAGATCTTCGGTTAGTGGCACGAGGGGGATGCCCAGCTCGAGGGCCTGCTTTTCGGACGCATTGGAGGTGGGCACGCCGGTGATTTTCAGCCCGGCTTTCACGCGCTCGCCGAGCTTGGCGATGAAGGCGGCCGAGGCGCGGCCGGAGCCGAGTCCGATGCGCGCGCCGTCTTTAATGAGGTCCAGCACATACGCGGCGACCGAGAGCACCGCGGGATCGTTTGAAACATTCGACATTGGGTCTCCTTGGGGAAGTTTGCGAGGGTGGCGGGCGCGGCGCCTGAAAGCAATGCGAAAGCGAAGTGGTGGTACGGACGTTTCGCTGAAACGTCCTAGATTTCGGAAGAAGAGTTGACCGCGCGACGGGGCTTAGGTCTGACGCCCGACTGCGATCCGGGTTGGAGGTACCGTTCGCAAGTCTTGGGATGTTTCGGCGAAACGTCCCTACCAATCGCCAACGCGCTCGGAGATCGCGTTCCACCATGCGCGACCAAATCACAGGCTGCGCTCGGGACACGACGTCGCATGGCATGCAACCGAGGTGGATCGTGACCTCCGGGCACGATGGCAAGGGGCTTGGCCGCCCGCGGGTGCGGGCTGCATTTGTTTTTGCCAACGCGCTCGGAGATCGCGTTCCACCTTACTTCTCGAGTGCAATACCCTTTTTGCCGGCTTGCGTGCGGAGCGTCGCGCCGACCTTCGAGTCAAAGGCATCGGCCTTGCCCTCGGCGGCAAGGCGAGACTGTTCCTTTGCGATGTAGTCGACGCGTTGCTGTGCGACCTGCGCGATTTCGGACTGCACTTCGTTTCGTTCCTTCTTCAATTTTTCAATCTCCGCCTGACGCGCCTCGGCGGGCAGCTTGCTGATTTCTGCCGGAAGCTTCGCGGCGTCGATCTCGCCCGGCTTGATTCGGCCAGCCGCCAGTTCGTCGAGCAGTTCGCCGCCGCCCTGCACACTCTTGCCCGTCGCCGCGTTGAACCGCAGACGATCCGCCGCCGCCGCGGCCGGCGCGGCCTCGGCCAGGGCCTGCTTGCCACGGACCACGTCGCGGTCCTTCTCTTCGCCGTAGGGGACCAGCGTGCGGCCAAGACGCCGGTTCAGGTCTGCGAGCTTTTCGTCCATCGGTGTGCTCGTGGCCTGCATGCCGCCATCCTGCGCGATCGCCATGTATTCGCCCTCGCCGAGCTTTGCGATCTCTTTCCAGAAGGGCGTGGTCTCGGCCAGGTCGCCGCATTGCACCGTGTTGATCACGATCCCGCGGCGCAACGCTTCGCGGCAGATGTCGGGATACTTCGGACCGTCTTTGTAATCCATGTGCGGCGGCGCGTCGCCGACGAGGAAGATAATCTTCAGTACGCTGCCATCCTTGCTCCAGGCCATCTCGCGCACGGCCGCGTCGAGGCCCTCGTTGACGGATTCCGGCGTGTCGCCGCCGCCTTCGGCGCGAAATTCGCGCAGCTTCGCATAGATGGAATCGATGTCGTCGGTGAGAGCGTGGGAGCGAACGACGTACTCGTCACCGCGATCGCGAAACGCAACGAGGCCAAACTTCAGCTCCGGCGCTGGTTTCGCGGTGATGAACTGATTCGCGATCGACCAGATTTTCTGTTTCGCGCCCTCGATTAACCCGGTCATCGAGCTGGTGGTGTCGAGCACGAAGCAGACTTCGATGCGGGGCTTGAGGGGAGACGGCAACGGTGGCGCGGCGGTCTCTTTGGCGGAGAGGCAGATCGTAACCGCGAGGAGGGATGCGAGGATGAGGGACGGGAGGCGCATCGGAGTGGTGATGAGGAGGTAAGGGCTCTGAGTTAGGGGAAGCGATGGTCAGTTGTAGATCTCGTAGTCGGTGCCACCGAGGGAGAGGGCGATGTTCGAGCCAAGGGCGAACCACGCGGTGGCTTCGGGATGCTTCTTGAGGAGGGCGAAGTATGCCGTCGAGTTGAACTGGACGCGCTGCGCGGCGGCTCCGTCTTTGTGATTCTGCATGGTGCTGTCGACCCACTGCGATCCGTTCTGGAAGAAGGCGCGGCCGTTCACGTAGCGCGAGCCCTGCTGCGCGAATTGCTCCACCCGGCCGGCGGCCTCGCGGACTGCGACGGGCGCCGACGCGGACTTCGGCGCGGCAAGGGCGTACTCGTTGGCCGAGCGCAGCGCGTCGGTCGCCTGCATCGCGCGGCGGGCGTGGTTCTGGCTCTCGGCGCCGCCGACCGCGGCGGAGCCGGTTTGCTCCTTCAAATCGTTGTAAGCGGTGGCGGCGACATCGCGCGCGCCACGATCGCCGTCGAGCTTTCCGAGCAGGCGGCGCTCGGTTGGAACATTTTTCTTCGCCTCGTCCTCGAGGATGAGGAACGCCGTGTAGGGCGTGACGATCCCGAATTTGCGCGCGACCTTTGTAACCTCGTCGCGGATCTCGGCGTTTTCGCCCCGCAGTCGGATCTCGTCGAGCAGGAACGCGACGCGACGCGTGGCCCAGAGGCGCGGGATGAATTCGCGCGCGGCGCTGGAATCTTTGTCCGGATCCAACTTCACCTTCACCGTGAAACTTTTTTCCACGCCGGTGCGTTTGCCGGTGAGTCTTACCTCGGCCTCGCCGCTACCGCGATACCGGCCCACGACGGCGAGCTGGTCGCCCTGGAAGAGATCCGGCAAATCGCTGGGCGAACGCTGCGAGAAACGTGCGCCCTCGCCACCGCTGAATTCGACGCGAAGATCGGTGAGCGCCGGCTCGGTCATCTTCGCGAAGAAGTTCGAGAGCTTGATCTCGAGATCCTCGTTCGGGAACACGTAGGTGCTAAACGCCCGGGTCTGCTGCGCGAGCTGGTCGAGCAGGTGCGTGTTCACGTCGGTGCCGACGCCGAACGAGAAAACCCGCACGCCGCTGGAGCTGCCGATTGACTTCTGCACCATGTCGAGGATTTCCTCATTGCGCGAAGGACCGATGTTGGCGAGTCCGTCGGTGAGAAAGATGACGATGTACGGACGGTCCGCGGGCGTGGGCCGGGCGGAGAGGGCCGTCTTGAGCGCCTCGTGAATCGCGGTGCCGCCCATCGCGCGGAGTTGCGTGATGAAATCATCCGCCCGCTTGCGATTGGCCGCGGTTGCCTCGGTGAGCTTGCCGAAGAGAGGCTCCGTCGAGGACGAGAAGCGGATGATCTCGAAGCGATCCTCGGGATTCAACTGGCCAACGCAGAACGCGAGCGCCTTCCGGGCCTGGTCCATCTTCACCCCCTGCATCGAGCCCGAGGTATCGAGCACAAAAGTCACATCCTTGGCCGAGAGTTTGCGCTCCGTGGTCTTCATCTCCGGTGCGGGTGCAGCGAGGAGCAGGAAGTAGCCGTCCTCGTCGGCCGGCGCATTCGGCTCGCGGTAGGTGAGCAGGTTGATCGGAACCTCGTCCGCGGCACGGGACTCGCCCGTGCAGACGAGCTCGAAGTCGCTGTCTGGCCTCTCGTCCCGGGCTTCGTAGTTGATCGTGGCGCGACGGCCGGAATCATCGCGCTTGATCGCGATTTTGTGGCTGGGCGAGTAGAGCGACGCGAACGGCTTGTCGGATTTGACTTCGACCTCGATGGCGACGGTCTTGACCGGCTTCGCCGAGAATTTCTCCGTCGCGAGCGGATAGCGATAGGTCAAGGCGCCGGAGTCCGTCCGAAGGAGTTCGGTGTAGGTGATTCGGAGTCGCTTCGTCGATTTTCCTTCGATCGGGAACACCCGCGCCTTGAAGAGCTGCCGGCCGGCGTACTCGAGCAGCGCTGGATCCTTCACCTGGCGCACGATTTCCTCGTAGATGCCGCGGGCCCTGGCGGCGTCGAGGAGCTCGGCCTCGGCCAGCTTGTCGCCGATCTGCATCTGAAACTTGTCGATCTGCGCGTCCTTCGGCACGGGGAAAAAGTACGTGCCTTCGACCGTGCGATCGGACGGGTTGTAGAATTCCTGATCGACGCTGGTGGTGGCGATTTGTCCGTCGATCCGGACATTCACCTTGTGGGTGGTGACCTCGAGCGGGAGAAAGGCGGGGTGATGGGGGATCGGGCGGAAGTGCGAGGTTTCCGTGACCACGATGAAACCATCAGCCCGGGCGAGGGCCGGGGCGAGGGTGAGGAGCAGGAAGAGCAGGAACGAGCGAAGGATCGAGTGCATACCGGATTGGTCGGCAACGCCCGAAGAATGCTCCGGCATTCTTCGGGAAACTCGAAATTCGAAGTTCGAAACTCGAAGAAAACTCCAAGGTTTGAGGCGAAAGCCTCCAAAACGGCGTGTCGCGGTCACTCGCCCTTTGAGCTTTCTGCGCTTCAGACTTTAACTTTCTTCGAGTTTCGAGTTTCGTACTTCGAGTTTCCCGTCGCGGGCCTGATGGCCCATTCGGATGCCACAATGACCGACGATGCCGCCCTCCTTCAGCGCTGTCGCGCCGGCGACGGGCCCGCTTGGGATGGTCTCTTTGATCGCTACTATCCCGTGGCGTTCCGCTTCGTGTTTCAGCTCTCGGGCGACTTCTCGCGCGAGGACGCGGAGGAAATCTGCCAGGAGACGTTTGTCGCGGTCGTGCGCAGCCTGAACACTTTCGATGGACGGAGCGCTTTCCAGACGTGGCTGCTGCGCATCGCATCGAACAAAGCTTTCGACTTTCGGTCGAAGATGGTGGCCGCCAAGCGGGGTGGGGGACTGACGCCGCTCTCGTTGGACGCAACCACGGATGGGACGGCCCCAGGTTTCGAACCGGCCAGCGATTCGCCGTCGCCGGACGCGGCTTTGCTGCGGACGGAAAACGCGGCGTTGATGCGCCAGTGCCTGGATGCGCTCGGCGACCCGTGCCGGGAAATTATCGAACTGCGTTACTACGCCGATCTGAGCTACGATGAGATTGCCGCGGCGCTCGCGCTGAACGTGAAGACGGTCAGCTCACGCTTGAGCAAATGCCTCGATCGACTCGGCGAAATTGCGTGCAAGGTTTTTACCGCGGGCAATCCGCCTCGTTTTCCCGTCTAATGATCATGAAGCACACGAAGCAGAATCATGGTGGTCGGGACGCTGGTTTTGGTCGGGAGCGAAGTGATATCCGCTCCGGCCCCAGCGAGACCGGCTCCAACGATCGTTACTTAAATGCCAACTGATCCACTAGAGCCACCGCATCCGCTCGACGCGGGACTGCGCGCGCAGGCCGCGCGCCGGCGGGCGGAGCTTGGCGTGGAGGACCCGAAGATGCCGGGCCCGATGCGCACACAAATGCAGGCGGAGGTGGCGCGGCAGTTCGAGAACGCGAGCCGACCGTACGAAGATCATCCGGGTTTCCTCACGTGGTTATTCCAATGGCAGCGCGCGTTGGGGACCGTCGCCGTGGCCCTGTTGATGATTGGCCTGTTCGCGTGGAACGGCGGGTGGTTTTCCCCTGCGCCCGCGTCGAAAACAAAGCAAGTCGTGCTCAACGAGACAGCGCCGACGACGGCGGTCCGTGAACGGGCGGCACAGTCGGCCCAGGGGTCGGACGCGATCGCGAAGCGGAGCGACGCACCGGTTGTCGACCGCGATGCAAAGGAGCAGGAGAAGGCGCCGGTCGCCGTCGCGGCCGCGCCTCCCATGGACAGTCTTGCGGCGGGCAAGATCGCCGCAGCACCGAAGCCAGCGGCCGAAGCCCCAACTGGCGCGACCGCGACCGCCTCCGCGCCGGCCGCGGCGGAACCGCGCTCCGAGGCGTTCGAGAGCAAGACGGAGACGACGGCGCGACTGCGCCAGAATTTCGCGCAGACCCCGGCGCAAGTTCTGGATCGCGCTCGAAAGGCCGCGTCGGTCGACAAGCGAACTTCGCAGCTCCTGAATCAATTTGAATTCCGACAGTCCGGCAATCGCGTGGAGATCGTCGAAGCCGACGGCTCGGTGTACGCGGGCGAAATCGATGTCGCGAAGAAGGACGCGTTCGTGCCGAAGGATCGCGCCAACGCCGCAGCCCGTCCGCCGGTCGCCGCGATGAAGGACAAAGCCGGGGCGCTCGTGGAGAGCCAGGGTTCCGCCGTTGTCGCGCAGTTCAATTTCCGGGCGAGCGGCGTGAGCAACACGCTCCGCCAAAAGGTGACCATTGAGGGTGTGTACCAGGCGTCTGCGGTGCCCGTGCAAAATGCGCCCGGGGCGTCGGCCGGCGGTGGGATGGCAAGCCAAGACGCGGCGGAGTCGGGTCGCGCGCAAGCGCAGCAGGCGCGTTCGCGAGCGCGGGTGGTCGGTCGCGCGCAGGTCAACGGCCGGAATGTGGACGTCGAAGCCGAAGCGACAAAATAGTCCGCGCGCCCCCCGTGAGAACCTCGAAATTCGAAATTCGAAGTAAACGAAGAAATTTAGAAATTCCAATGCCGAACAGAAAAGGCCGACCGCTGGATGCTCAAATCTGAAAATCTGAAATCTGATATTTAAAATTCCCTCACGCCTGCATACCCCACTTCCGCACGGTGCGGCGCTCGATGACGCGGAAGACGAGATTCTCAACGATCAGACCGATGATGATGACAGTGAGGAGGCCGGCGAAGACGGCGGGAATCTCGAGCGTGTTCTTGTTCTCGAAGATATACCAGCCCAAGCCGCCGCCGCCCTTGTTCGCGCCGTAGACGAGTTCGGCGGCGATGAGCGTGCGCCACGCAAACGCCCAGCCAATCTTCATGCCCGCCAGGATGCTCGGGAACGCGCCGGGAATCAAAATCTTAAAGACGTAGTTGAGGCCTCCGAGGCCGTAATTTTTTCCCACCATGCGCATTGTGGTGCTGACGGAGCGGAAGCCCGAGTGCGTGTTGAGAGCGACCGGCCACAGCACCGAATGCACCGTGACAAAGATGATGCTGAGGTTGCCGAGGCCGAACCACAGCATCGCCAGCGGCAGCAGCGCGATCGCGGGCAGCGGATTGAACATCGAGGTCAGCGTCTCGAGCAGATCGTTGCCGAAGCGTGTCGAAATCGCGAGTACGGTCATCACCCCGGCCAGCGCGAGGCCAATGCCGTACCCGCCCACGAGCAGTTTGAGCGAGCCAACGATGCGCGCGGGCAACACGCCCTCTTTGCAGGAATCGACGAAGGCTTTGACCGTGTCGACAAAGGTTGGGAAGACGAGCTGATTGTTTTTCCAGGCGGCATAGAATTGCCAAAGCAAAGCCAGGAAGATGATGATGAACGCCTTACGCACCCAGTCCTGATTCCACACGCGTTCGAAGGTCGAGATCGGTTTCTCGATCACGCCAATCGTCGACGAATCAAGCGTGTCGCAAGCGCGCTCGGGCCGGGTGCAGGGAAGGATGGCGGACATCGGGGAATTGCGGATTTCGGATTTCTGACTGTCGACTCTGGCTAGTGGTGCAGGGCGTCCTCCTCGACCTCGTCGGCAAAGAGGGCGTTGTGAATCTTGCGTTCGAGCGCGCGGGCGCCGGCGGCATCGTCGGGGGCGACGCTGTTGACCTCGGCCTTGACCTGACCTGGATGCGGCGAGAGCAGCAGAATGCGGCTGCCGATCTTCACGGCCTCGGGAATGGAATGCGTCACGAAAAGCACGGTGAATCGCGTGTCCGCCCAGAGCTGCAGCAGCTCGTCCTGCATCTTGCGACGCGTGAGGGCGTCGAGCGCGGCGAAGGGTTCGTCCATCAACAACACGTCGGGCTCCATCGCCATGCCGCGGGCGATCGCGACACGCTGTTTCATCCCGCCGGAAAGGGTGTGCGGATAGCTGTCGACGAATTTCGTCAGGTTGACCTTGTTGAGATAACTGAGCGCGCGCGTTTCGGCCTCCGCGCCGCTCATCCGGCCGCTCGAGGTGAGCGCGAAGGTGACGTTCTGCTTCACCGTTTTCCACGGCAGGAGCTGATCAAATTCCTGGAACACCATCATGCGATCCGGTCCGGGCTTGGTGATGACGCGATTCTTCAGCCGCATCTCCCCCTCGGTTGGATGCAAGTAACCTCCGATCGCCTTGAGCAACGTGGATTTCCCGCAGCCCGACGGCCCGAGCAGGACAAAGCGGTCCGACTTGAAGACGTTAAAGCTGACGCGAAAAGTCGCCGTCACGAGCGACTCCTTCGTCTTGTATTGCAACGTCACGCCTTGGACATCGAGCAAAGGCGCGGTGTCCTGGGCGGAGGAGGCGACCGGTGAGATTGAAGCGCTGGGGGACGCCATCGGGGCGGAGCGTATGGGACGCGCTAGCGCGATGCCAGAAAATTCCCGCGCCGTTGGGAGTGCGATCGCGGCGCGAGCCGGTCGGTGGAAACCGCGCGATTCCGTGCGATGATGCGCGTCCGCCGGGACACCGGTGCGCTTCCCCTCGTGCACGCCCCCGACTCCACCCGCGCCAGATCCGGAGTGCTGGTCGGGCTGATCGCCTTTGTCACCTGGGGTCTGGTCCCGCTTTATTGGAAGTTGATCGATGATGTCTCCGCGGACCGGATTGTCGCGCACCGCGCGATCTGGTGTCTCGCGTTCCTGGCGATTGTCGTGATCGTTAGTGCGACGCGACGGACGGCGTTGCGCGAGGCGATGAAGAGTCCGCGCAGCGTGGCCTTCTCGGCCCTCGCGGGCTGGCTGATCGGCATCAACTGGTTCATCTACATTTGGGCGGTCATCCACGGGTACGTCATCGAGGCTAGCCTTGGGTATTTTCTTTCCCCGCTCGTGACGGTGGCGATGGGGGCACTGGTGCTCGGGGAGCGGCTGCCGGCCCTGCGCTGGGTGGCGGTCAGCCTCGCGAGCGTCGGCGTGCTGCTGAAGGTGGTCCTGTTGGGCACCGTGCCATGGATTGCATTGAGTCTCTGTTTGACGTGGGGCTGCTACGCGCTGGTGAAAAAACTCGCGGGCCTCGATTCCATCAGCGGACTCATCGTCGAGAGCGCCTCCATTTTGCCGCCGGCCATGCTTTACCTTTTGTTCGCGGTGGGCCCGGACAGCGGGCCGGGCTTCGCGGCGGGGTGGCCGAGGGTTCCGATGTTGCTGATCGGGGGCGGGCTCATCACGGCGGTTCCGCTGCTTTGTTACGCCTTTGCGACGCGCCGGCTCACCCTGGCCACACTGGGGCTGATGCAGTATTTAACCCCGACGATGACGCTCCTGCTGGGGGTCTTCCTTTATCGCGAGCCCTTTGTGGCGCGGGACCTTTTCACATTTGGGTGCATTTGGGCAGGACTCGTGCTCTATTCGACGTCCTCCGTGGAATCGCGATAGTCTGAACGAGAAGGCCTTGGGGAAGCAAAGGAGCGTCATCTGAGTCTGAAGGCGCGAGGGGCCTGAATTTTCCGACCAGCGCTGCGTCTGTCGGGGGGCTGCGTAGCCTCTTCATCCATGCCTGAGCCGACTTTCACTCAACCCGGTGGACGTCCCGCGCCGTTTGTCTTTCTCGACCCGGCGGGACGCCGCTGGCCGCGCATTCGCGTGGCTCTGGTGCTGACGGGCAGTCTCGTACTCGCCTCGATGGCTTGGTTTGCGCAATCCCTGCTTGTCACCCCGTGGTTGCAGAAACCGATGTCTAACCAAATCCTCAAGGAGCAGCTCAAGGCGCTGCAGCGGCCGGCTGAAATCGCGGGCACGATTCCCCCCAGCTCGGTGCCGACCTGGCTCAAATTCAAGCGCCTCGTGGAAAAAACGCGCGCGCCCGCGCGGCGGGCGGTCGCAGCGGAGACTCGCGGCAGCATCGCCCAGCCTGGCACGGGTCTGCCGGAAATCCGACTCGCGTATTATTCCGACGGCGACGCTGCCAGCCTCCAATCGCTGGTGGCGCACGCGGATCAGCTCACGCACGTGGCGGTAGATCGATTCAGCGTCGCCCTCGACTCGGACGCCCATCCCCGGCTGGACGAAGTGGCGGACACGGCGCTGGACGGTTTGGCCGCGGCCAAAGGCCTCGTGGTCATGCCGGTGCTGAGCAACGCGGGTGAAGACGGCACGCGCATCGCGGAGCCGGTGGAATTCCTCGCGAACGGCACGCCCGAGCTTCGGCGCGAATTCATCGAACACCTCATCGAGCGCGTGGCCGCCACGAAGGCAGGCGGCGTCCTCGTGGATTTCGAGGGAATGGATCCGACCTTCAACGACGCGCTGACGGCGTTTTACATGGAGATGTCGGTCGCGCTGCGCGAACATGGCCTCCAACTCTGGCTCACGGTGCCCATGGGTGAAGACCTCGTGAGCTTCCAGCTCGATCGACTGGCGGGCGTGGTGGACCGGTTCGTGGCCGTGCTGCACGGCGAAAATTCCGGTGAGGATCCAGCGGGGCCGACGGCCTCAAAGGAATGGTTCGAGGGCTGGCTCGAGACGGCGTTGGGTTACGGCGAACCGTCGCAATGGATCGCAACGCTCGGGACCGGCGGTTACGACTGGTCGGAAAGTCGGGGCGCGGGCGAGTCGATCACGTTTTCCGAGGCGATGAGCCGAGCGGATTACGCGGGCCTCGACGAAATCAAGCGCGACGGATTCCGCGCGGAGGCCCCGACGTTCGAACCGCATTTTTGTTTTCACGATCAAAAGGGCATCAAGCACCGCGTCTGGTTTCAGGATGCGATCACGTTTCTGAATCAAATCCAGGTGACGCGCCGCCGCGGCTTTGGGGGCATCGGCATTGATCGCATCGGCGGCGAGGATCCCGGAGTCTGGGCCGCGTTGAAAATGGCGGCGCCGCCGACCGCGGAGGAGCTGCACTCGTTGCGCAGCATTCCATCGGGCGAATCCGTCGCGGGCATCGGACGCGGGGCCATCGTCGGCATCAACGTCGAGCGCGAGGACGGAAACCGGAATGTCGAAGTGGCGCCCGATGGCCGCGTGATGGGCACGTACACAAATTTTGGCAGCTTTGCCACGCTCTTTCGCCAGGGCGGCGACGGGGACCCGCACGCGGTCTCGCTGACGTTCGACGACGGGCCGGATCCGACCTGGACGCCGCTGATCCTGGATGTGTTGAAGCGCGAGAACGTGAAGGCCACGTTCTTCATCGTGGGAAGCCGTGCGGAACTTTATCCGGGCATCGTGCGGCGGATCGTCGAAGAAGGCCACGAGCTGGGCAACCACACCTACACGCATTCCAACATTGCGTCGTCTTCGGAGCAGCAGTTGCGGCTCGAGCTGAACGCGACGCAGCGGCTAATCGAGACGATCACGGGGCGTTCAACGCTGCTCTTCCGACCACCGTACAACGCGGACGCCGGTCCTACGCGGTTCGACGATCTTGGGCCGCTCAACGTCGCGCAGAGCATGGGATACATGATTGCGCTCGAGGACATCGACTCGCTCGACTGGACGCGACAGGGCGTAGACCAGATTCTGGCACGGGTGCGGCATGGTCGGCAGGCGGGCGGAAACGTCGTCCTGTTGCATGATGCCGGTGGCAACCGCGCGGAGACGCTCGAGGCCCTCCCGAAATTAATCGACTATTTCCAGCGTCGCGGGGATCAGCTGGTGCCATTGCACGGAATGTTGGGCAAGACGTATGCCGACGTCATGCCCCGCGTGGCGCCCGAGCAACTATCCCTCGCGCAGCGGGTGGCGGGCGTTGGCTTCCGCGTCATCCACGCGATTGAGTCGGTCGTCTGGGCGGTGCTGCTGACCGCCACAGGACTGGTGCTCGCGCGCACGTTACTCGTGCTGTGGCTCGCCGCGCGCTTCCCGTGGCGCAAGGCGGAAACGGCCGGATTTTCGCCCGCGGTCTCGGTGGTGATTCCCGCCTTTAACGAGGGCAAGGTCATCGCCGCGACCGTTCGCTCTGTGCTCGCGAGCGTTTATGAAGGCGGGATTGAGGTGATCGTGGTGGACGACGGTTCGATCGACGGGACCTCAGCCATCGTGAATGAAATCGCGGCGGGTGATGGGCGCGTGCGGCTTGTGGCGCAGGCGAACGTCGGGAAATCGATGGCCCTCGCGCATGGCTTGCGCGAGGCGCGCCACGAAATTGCGGTGTTGCTGGACGCGGACACAAAATTCCGGAGCGACACGATTGGCCAGCTGGTGCAGCCGCTGCGCGACGCGAAGGTGGCGGCGGTTTCCGGTCACGCGAAGGTGGGCAATCCACGCTCGCTCATTGCGAAATGCCAGGCGCTCGAGTACATCTGCGGCTTCAATCTCGATCGACGCGCTTATGCCACGTGGAATTGTATCACCGTGGCGCCGGGCGCCGTCAGCGCTCTGCGCATGAGCGCGTTGCGCGCGTTGGGCGGCATGCCCCACGACACGCTCGCGGAGGACACGGATCTCACGCTCTCCCTGCAGCGCGCGGGCTACCGCATCGCGTACACGCCCGCCGCCCTCGCATACACGGAGGCGCCGGAGACCTTCAGCGGGCTGGCCAAACAGCGGTTCCGCTGGGCGTTCGGCACGATGCAATGCCTTTGGAAACACCGCGACCTGACGTGCAATCCGCGCTACGGCGCACTTGGTTTGTTCAGCCTGCCAAGCATCTGGTTCTTCCAGATCTTCCTCGTCGCCGTGATGCCGTTCATAGATGTTGCGCTCATCCTTTCGCTTTTGCTCGGCAACGGCGCCGCCGTCCTGCCCTACTTCATGGCCTTCCTGGGCATCGACGTCATCCTCGCCATCGCCGCGTGCGCGCTGGAGCGGGAGCCGCTGTGGCGTGCGTGGATTATGGTGCCGATGCGCCTCATCTACCGGGTGCTGTTGAGTTACGTCATCTGGAAGGCCATCTTGCGCGCGCTCCGCGGTGCCCTGGTCGGCTGGGGAAAGCTGGAGCGGACTGCGGGCGTGGAGCTGGCGTTCCCGGTGCGCGATGAAGTCGTCGCCGGCTCGTGACGCGTATGCGCCCGGGGGTTGTCATTGGCCTGCCCACGGTCGCGCTGCTCGCGTTATGTCTCGCGGCGTGCCCGAGCCCGCGGCTCCCGCCGAAGATCGAGCGGACGAACAAGGCGCATGAGCTTATCGTGCCGACGCGGGGCGCGTACAGCGGGGCGTACATCGACTTCGGCGAGCGGGAGGACAGCGTAACGCTCGAAGCGATCGAAGACTTCGAGAAATTGATCGGTCGGCGCCAGGCGATCGTCGCCTCGTCCAGTTACTGGGGCGAGCAGACGTTTCCAGCCGAAAATGTGCGCATCGTGGCGCGCAGTGGGGCGGTGCCTCTCATTTTCTGGTCGCCGTGGGATCGTCCGTACAAGGAGAACCTCGGGCTGGATCAATATTCGCTGACGAGCATTCTCGCGGGAAAGCACGACACCTACATCGACCGGTGGGGCGACGAGGCGCGCGAATTTGGCGAGCCGATGATCGTGTCGTTTGCCAACGAACCCAATGGCAACTGGTTCCCCTGGTCCGGCTCCTTCTATGGGGGGGGTCGCGTCATGCCGAACACGGAACTGGAACCGCCGCGGTACGAGGGTCCCGAAACGTTCAAGCGAGCCTACCGTTACGTGGTGGACCGCGTGCGCGCCCGCGGCGCACGGAACGTGAAATGGGTGCTCCACCTGATGAATTACCCGTACCCGACCGATCTTTGGAACCAGGCCGATCAATATTACCCCGGCTCGGAATACTGTGACTGGCTCGGCCTGAGCGTCTACGGGGCCCAGTACGCCAAGGACAAATGGGGTCAGTTCACGCCGCTATTCGACTGGCCGTACCGCCAGCTTTGCCAGTTGGATCCGTCGAAGCCCATTATGGCGGTGGAATGGGGCGTCGCGGAAGCGAAGGACAAGGGCAGCAAGGCGGCCTGGATTCGCGAGGCCTTTGACGCGATGAAGGATCCGAGATACGAACGGCTGAAGGCGATCGTATTCTGGCACGAGCGCTGGCAAAACGAGGACAGCAGCTACAGCAATTTGCGCGTAAATTCATCGGCCGAGTCCCTGCAGGCGTATCGCGAAAGCGTCGCGGATCCTCATTGGCTTGAGCGCCCGATCTGGAAGCCATGAATCCGCCCCCCGAGCCGCCAGCGTCCGTGCCGGAACCGGCCGTCCAGCGCGCGTTCATCTTCCTCGACCGCGCGGGTCGCCGGTGGCCGCGCATCCGGCTGGCTCTGACGATCGGCGGCCTGCTGTGGCTCGTGGGCATCGTGCTGTTTATCCAGTCGCTCTTCATTGCGCCCTGGCTCCGCCTGCCTGCTTCCGTCGCCCAACTTAAAGCCCAGCTCAAGGCGCTGCAGCTGCCGGGCGCGGCGATTCCACCCCCTACCGCCCGGCCGCCGAAATGGCTCAAATTCAAGCGGCTTGCGGCCCAATCCACGAAGGCGGGCGGTCCCCCGGCGCCTTCGACGCGAAAGGAAGGAATCCCGATCACGGGCTCCAATCGGCGCGAGATTCGGCTCGGATATTACGTGGGTTGGGACAACGACAGCCTGGTCTCGCTTGCGAAGCACGCCGATCAGCTCACCCACGTCTGCGTCGAGCGGTTTACCCTGAAAGTTGACGGCAAGCTGGACGAAAAAACCGACGCAGCCCTCGATGCATTCGCCGCGCAGAAGGGGCTGGTGCTGATGGTACAACTCACCAATCTCGGCGGCGCGGATCGCTGGCTGGCCGAACCGGTGGAAAATTACGCGATGGGCGAGCCGGTGCGGCGCGCTGCGTTCGTCCAGGATCTCGTTGCGCGGGTCGCCCGCGCGAAAGCCGGCGGACTGCTCGTCGACTTCGAGCAAATCGATCCCGCGTACAACGGTCCAATCTCCGAGTTTTACGAGGAGATGGCGGTCGCGCTGCACGCCGCGGGCTGCGAGCTGTGGATCAGCGTGCCGATGGGCGAGGATTTCGACTCGCTCGATCTCGATCGGCTGGCGGCGTTCACTGATCGATTCGTCGCCGTGCTGCACGACGAGAATTCCGAAACGGATTCGCCGGGACCGATTGCCTCGCGCGAATGGTTTGAGGGGTGGATCGAGACCGCGGGGGATTACGGTCATTCGGAACAGTGGATCGCCGCCCTCGGCTGTTATGGGTATGACTGGACCGAGGGTCGTCGTAAGGCGCAGACGATCGCTTTCTCCGACGCGATGTGTCGGGCGGACTATGCGGGCCTCACGGGACTGGCGAGCGCACCACCGACATACGAGCCGAATTTTGTGTTTCGCGACGAAACCGGCGCGGCCCATACCGTCTGGTTCCTCGATGCGATCACATTTGCCCATCAACTCGCGACCGTGCGCGGGAAGAGCTTCGGCGGGGTGGGAATTTCCCGGCTCGGCATGGAGGACGCGGGAATTTGGCAGGCGTTGAAAATGCCCGCGAAATTGCGTCCCGAGGATTTGGCGAAGCTTTCGCGCATCGACCCCGGGGAGGAAGTGGGAGACGTCGGCATCGGCGCGGTGGTCAGCCTCGGCAATGAACGGGAGGAGGGCGCGCGCCGCGTCATCTTCGACGAGAATGGCAACGTCCTGGTCACGTACGCGGAATTTCCGAGCTACACGACGCTGTACCGGCAGGGCGGCGATCCGTCCGGGCGCAAGGTCGTGCTGACGTTCGACGACGGGCCCGACCCGAAATACACGCCACAGATTCTCGACATTCTGAAACGCGAGGGGGTAAAGGCCTCGTTCTTCCTCGTCGGCAGTCGCGCGGAACTCTACCCGGACCTTGTGCGGCGCATCGTGCGCGAGGGACATGAAATCGGCAATCACACCTACACGCACCCGAACGTCGGCCTGATTCCCGATGCGCAAGTCCGGCTCGAACTGAACGCAACCCAGCGATTGATCGAGGCGATTTCCGGCCGCTCGACGACGCTTTTTCGCCCGCCCTACAACGCAGATTCCAATCCAAACAGGGCGGAGGAAATCCAGCCGCTGCTCATCGCCCAGGATCTCGGATACTGGATCGCGCTCGAGGATGTCGACACCGAGGACTGGTCGCGCCCGGGTGTGGCTGGGATCATCGAGCGCGTGCGAAACGGCCGTGTTGAGGGCGGAAACGTCGTCCTGATGCACGATGCAGGCGGGAACCGCGAGCAAACCGTGGAGGCGCTTCCCGAGATCATCGAGTACCTCCGCAACCGCGGCGATGAAGTCGTCCTGATTTCCGATCTGCTCGGTAAGACGCGCGATGACGTCATGCCGCCAGCGACCACGCGGGGACAGCTCTATTACCGTCTCGTGAGCGGGACGGGCTTCCGGATTTTTCATTCGGTCGAGACGTTCGTCTGGGCCTTGTTGCTCGTGGCGACGGGGCTGGTGCTGGTCCGGACGATCATTCTCATCTGGCTCGCTTGGCGCTTTCGCGGCTTGCCGCCCTGGAGCCGAAAGATTCAGCCCGCGCTCACGATCCTCATCGCCGCCTTCAACGAGGCGAAGGTCATTGCGGAAACCGTCCGCTCCGTGCTCGACACGGACTATCCCGGCCCCATCGAGGTGCTTGTGATCAACGACGGCTCGCGCGATGCGACCGCGGAAATCGTCGCGCGCCTCGCCGCCGCGGATGCGCGCGTGCGGCTGATCGATCAACCGAATGGCGGCAAGGCAGGCGCGCTCACCAACGGCTTCGCGCAGGCCCGGCACGGCATCGTGGTCCTGCTCGATGCCGACACGCAGTTCAAACGCGACACCCTGCGGGAGTTGGTGCAGCCGCTGGCCGATGAGCGCGTCGGTGCGGTATCGGGCCACGCGCGCGTCGGCAACGTGCGCGCCTTCATCGCGCGTTGTCAGGATCTGGAATACATCTGCGGGTTCAATCTCGATCGCCGCGCGTACGCGCACTGGAACTGCATCACGGTTGCGCCCGGCGCGATCAGCGCAATCCGCATGAGCGCGTACCAGGAAGTGGGCGGGTTGAGCCACGACACGCTGGCCGAGGACACGGACCTCACGCTTTCACTGCATCGCGCGAAGTGGCGCGTGGCGTACGCGCCCGACGCCGTGGCCTACACCGAGGCGCCGGAGACGCTGGGGACGCTGGCGAAGCAGCGCTTTCGCTGGGCGTACGGGACGATGCAATGCCTGTGGAAACACCGCGACATGGTGCTGAACCCGCGCTTCGGCGCCCTGGGTTTCTTCAGCCTGCCGAGCATCTGGTTCTTTCAGATCTTTCTGGTCGCGCTCACGCCGCTGGTCGATTTCGGCCTGCTCATTTCGCTCCTGCTTGGGAATGGCGCGGCGGCCCTGCCGTATTTCCTCGTTTTTCTCGCCGTGGATTTTCTCCTCGCCGTGCTCGCCTGCCAAATCGAGGGCGAACCGGCGTGGAAGAGCTGGATTATCCTGCCGATGCGGATCATCTATCGCATCCTGCTCAGTTGGGTCGTGTGGAAGGCGATTCGCCGCGCGTTTCAGGGCGTGCTGGTGGGATGGGGAAAACTGGATCGCACCGCCAATGTGCAGGCGCCTTCGATTTGATCGTTCGGCCAATTTGCCATCCCATGTCATCAACCTTGAATTTTTTCGCCGGATGCCATCCCCGCTTTGCGGTTGCGGTGTCTGTCCTGATCGCGGCGGCCTTGTCGCTCGCGGGGTGCGGGCCCGAGCCGGAACCGAAGACCGTGGTTGTGGTCGTGCCCGCCGGAATCGCGGTGCCGGAGACGGGTGCATACCTCGGGGCATACATCGATTCGGGCGACGACGAGGATGATCTCAGCCTGGAGAAGCTGCTCGAGTTTGAGGAGCTCGCCGGCAAGAAGCAGGCGATCGTCGCTTCGTCCAGTTATTGGGGCCAGCAGAGCTTTCCATCCGCAAACCTGCGCATCATCTCGCGCCACGGCAGCATGCCGCTGCTGTTCTGGTCGCCGTGGGACAAACCCTACGAACAGAACAAGGGACCGGATGGATATTCGCTCGACGCGATTCTCGACGGGAAATGGGACGAATACATCGACCGCTGGGCCGACGGCGCGCGCGAGTACGGCCGCCCATTCTTTGTGGCGTGGGGACTCGAGATGAACGGCAATTGGTTCCCGTGGTCCGGCGTTTTCTACGGCGCTAACAAGCCGATCCCAAAGTCGAATCCCGCCCGCTTCGAGGGTCCGGAAAAATTCAAGCGCTGCTACCGCTATGTCGTCGACCGCGCCCGCCAGCGGGGCGCAAAGAATATTCTCTGGGTCTTCCATGCGAATAATTTCTCGGAGCCATTCGAGGAATGGAATCGCCTCAAACAATATTATCCAGGCCCCGAGTACGTCGACTGGCTGGCGGTGAGCGCGTACGGCAAGCAATTTCCGAATGAAGCGTGGGTCGATCTCTACGATGTGATGGAGGATCCGTATCGCGAGCTTTGCGAACTCGATCCGACCAAGCCGATCATGCTCGCGGAATTCGGTGTCGGCGAGTTTCCGAGTACGGGCGACAAGGCCGAATGGTTCAAGGAGGCCTTCGAGTCGATGGCGCATAAAATGCCGCGCGTGAAGGCAGCCGTGTACTGGCACGAGCGCTGGCAGAACAGCGATCAGACCTACAGCAATCTGCGCATCAATTCCTCGCCCGAGGCGCTGGAAGCGTTCCGGACCGGCGTGGCGGACCGCTACTGGCTCGAGCGTCCGATCTGGAAATAATCCGCGCGGCGGTCAGACCTGCATCAAGCGCCGGCCCTTGGGATGCGCGATGCAGAGGATCGATCGCGAGGTGAGACGGCCGCGCTCAAGCCACTTTGGCATCACCATCAGGGCGGCGAGAAACGTGTTGGGATTGCCCGCGAGAGGCGCCGGGACGGCCACGCTGCCGTCGATCGAGTCACTATTCACGATTCGCCACAAGTCCATCAGGCTCATGTCCGGCATGGTGCCGCCGCGCAGGACCTGAATTTCGCCGACGAGGCGATCGAGATAAGTGCGGTCGAATCGTCGGTTCGGCTCGAGGCTGAAAAGCAAGAGGGCGCGCCCCGGAGGCGCGCCGGGCTGCCAGAGCCGCTCGTCGGCCCGGACGAGATGCGCGAGGACGAGGGGCCCTTGTTCAAGGATGAGCTGTTCCTCGGTCTTTACCTGTGAGTCGGGTTCGACGGTCTCGGTCCGCCCGCGGAGATAGAACAACCCGGCGGCCCCGGCGAGGACCAGCAAGCCTCCCGCCATGGCCAGTAGCCAGGACGAACCAGAGTCCACCCGCAGCAGAAAGAAGAAGATCAGGCCCGCCAGCGGCGCTCCGAGGGCGATGGCGGCGAGCGTCCAGCCCGGGGTCATCGGGTGTCTTTGGGTCCGACGCGTGCCGGGACCGAGATCCCGCAGCCGGGAGCGGAGTCGCTCGTCGAGCTCGCGGGGAGCGGCTTCATAGCGGCGGCGAAGTTCGTCGAATTCCTCCATATTTTTTGTTGGGCACGTAATTTGCAGCAGAAAGCGGGCACAACCACAACTCTGCAGCGTGTGGCGGACCGCTTTACAATCGATTCGCCAGCAGATTCACTTCGTTCGGCCGGCCCACAGTTCCCTACCAATCATGCAACGCAGCACCATCATTGTCATTCTCTGCGCCCTCGTGAGCCTGGGGGGCGCGGGGTACCATTTCTATTCGCAACATCAAGCCAAGCTGGAGCGCGAGCGCATCGTCCGCGAGACCGCGCTCAAGGTGGCCGCCGAAAAGGAAAAAAAGGCCACCGAGGAACTTCGCAAGCTGCAAGAGAAGGAGAAGGAACAGGCGCGCCGGGTGGCCGAGCTGGACGTCCAGCAACGCCAGTCTGGCGACACGGCGATCGTGGTGGGACCGTCGAAGCCCGTGCCGGTGCCGGTTGCCCCCGCCAAAGCCGTCGTGCGCCCGCCCGCTCTCATCAACCAGGGGCCGTTGCCCGGCCAGCCGGTGCCACCGATTATTCCCGCCGCCGAGAAATACATCGCCGAAGCCCGTCTCACTTCGACCTCGCTCGACAGCGCCCCGTACGCCGTGATCAACCGCGCGACCTATCGCGTGGGAGACCGAATCGTCATCGGACCCGGTACCGAGCTGACGATTGTTTCCATCGACGACGGCTTCGTAGTTTTCAGTGGAGGTGCCTACAAATTTAGGATGCGGCTGACGGCGCTCAACCAGTAGCGCCCCGCCACCCCGCCGGATCCGCGTGTTTCCATTTTCGTTTGCGCGGCGGCTCGGTTAGCAGTGGGGCATGACCCTTCCCCAAATCCCTCGCTGCGAGCATCAGCCGGCGATGTATGATGGCCCCGCCTTCGACGAGTGCCTCCGACTCCGGCGCGAATATCTGCCGCCGTCGTACCTGACGTATTACCAGCGCCCGCTCCTGCTGGTGGAAGGCCGGATGCAATATGTCTGGGATGAAACGGGCCGGCGCTATCTCGATGCGTTCGGCGGCATCGTGACGGTCGGCGTCGGGCATTGCCATCCGCACGTCGTCGCGGCGGCGAACGCGCAAAATCTCCGCCTCCAGCACGCCACGACGCTGTATCTCCATCCCACGGTCGGGCGCTACGCGGAAAAGATGGCGTCGGTCCTGCCAGGCGACTTGCAGATCTGCTATTTCGTGAATTCCGGGTCGGAGGCGAACGACCTTGCGCTGATGATGGCCCGCGCCTTCACCGGAAATTACGAGGTGATCTCGCTGCGCAACGCCTATCACGGCGGCGGGCAGGCGACGATGGGTCTGACCGGCAACCAGCATTGGAAATACAACCAGCCGCAGGGTTTCGGCGTGCAGTTCGCGCAGGCGCCGTACGCGTATCGCGGGCCATACGGCTACGACGATCCGGATGCCGGCCGGAAGTACGCGGCGGATGTGCAGAATCTGATCGAGTTCGCGACGCCGGGACGGGTCGCGGCGTTTATCGCGGAAAGCATCCAGGGGGTCGGCGGAGTGGTGCCCTTTCCCGAGGGGTACCTGCGCGACGTCTATGCTTCGGTGCGCGCCGCGGGCGGGCTTTGCCTGGCGGATGAGGTGCAGTCTGGCTTTGGCCGCACGGGCGAAAAATACTGGGGCTTTGAAACGCAGGGCGTGGTGCCGGATATCGTCACAATGGCCAAGAGCATTGGCAACGGCTGCGCGCTCGGCGCGGTTGTCACCACGCCGAAAATCGCCGAGGCGCTCAAGCAGCGCGTGCATTTCAACACCTTTGGCGGAAATCCGGTGGCGTGCGCGCAGGGACTCGCGGTGCTCGAGGTGATCGAGCGCGACGGCATCCAAGCGCGGGCAAAACGGCTCGGATCGCAGCTGCGCGTCGGGCTGCTCGAGCTGCAGACGCGCCACGCGAAGATTGGCGACGTGCGCGGACTCGGGCTGTTGCAGGGCGTGGAGCTGGTCAACGACCGCACGTCGAAGGCGCCGGACAAGGACGAGGCCACGCGGGTGCTCGAGCGGACTCGTGAGCTGGGTGTGCTGATTGGCCGCGGCGGACTTTACGGCAACGTGCTGCGCCTCACGCCGCCGATGTGCCTCGGCGAAGACGATGTGCGCTTCATCCTCGAAGTGCTCGATGCCGCGTTGGCGGCGTGACCGCGCCATCGTAGATTATGGTGTCTTACCGCCCCGGAAGCGAACTCCCGCCGCGCAGCGCGTTCTCGCGTCGCGGATGCCAATCATTGATTTAAGCGTGGCAGATTATAGTTGCGGTTGGCCGTCGCCGAGGTAACCCCCGGGACCGTGTTGTCGCCTGGTAACTTTCCCCGATCCTTGGCCGACTCCCAGCGCGCCTGCGATTCGCGCTCGCTCTGGATCGCCTGCTGAAGTGATTTCTCGGCGAACTGGGCCCGGTAGGCGATCTCCGACTCCAGAAGGGCTTTTCGCGCCTCAATCACGCGGTCGATGCGCGCGATCCGCGCCTCCTCGTCCCAGCGCACCCGAAGATGCGCGTAACCGATCACCGCCGCGAACAGTACGGCGATCGCGACCAGGATGTGAAAAATGGTCTTCATAAGCGACGGAATTTTGCTGAATTGGGAAATCGCGAATCCGAAGGTGATAACTGGATCGTCCCGTCCGGGCGGTGGAGTCGGACACGTGTTCCCCCTGACCCGGCCGTCTTTCCGTCCAGACCGGCAAGGATCTCGCGGTGGCCCGCGTGAATGGTCTCGTTGTGCGTCATGGCTCGCCCGCGCATGGGTGGAGTAATGAGAAGTTTCCGAGAGGAGTCTGGTGCAACGTTGAACAGATGTCCAAATCGAAATCGACAAAAAAACCAGCCGCGGTAAACGTATGACACTCTTTAGCGAGGCTGAATTTCTGACGAGCCTTCACATTGCGAACGCCTGTCCTTCACGAACAGCCTCCATCGATCGCGAAGGGCGAAGGATTCCGGCCCGGCGCGACCTGGCCATGCATCCGGCGGGGGTCGAACCCACAACCTTCGGCTTCGGAGGCCGACGCTCTATCCAATTGAGCTACGGATGCGATTTCCGGCGTGGATGATGATCGGGAAAAAGCGCGCCTTGGCAAATCCTTTCCCGCCGGAAATCCTTTGCGCCAGGCGGAGCCCGCGGACATGATGTCGCCCCTTTCCGACGTGAAAAAAAGTCTCCCCTTTCTCATCGCTTCAGTCCTCATGGCGGTCCCGGCATTGCGTGCCGCCGAGCCGGACGTCGTCCGCGTCGGCACGTTCAAGTTCGTCAGCGCCGCGCCCGCATATTATATGGGCGTCCTCGCCCCGAAGTACAACCTCAAGCTCGACTACCAGTTCTTCACCAAGGGCGCCGACATCATTCCCGCGGTCGTCGCCGGACAGGTCGACGTGGCCACCACGGCGGTCGATGCCGCGGTCGCCGCGCGCTCCGCCGGCATTCCGATTTACGTGGTCGCAGGTTACGCCAAGGGCGGCCTACGCGTGGTCGGGCGGCCCGAGCTAAACATTGCTTCGGTCAGGGATTTGAAAGGCAAGAAGGTCGGCGTCGCCCGCGGCGGGGCGCAGGAGGCGGTGCTCTACGCCCTGCTCGATGAAGCCGGCCTGAGCTATTCGAACAACAGCGGCAAGGACGTGCAAATTATCACCATGGCGTACACCGACATCAACCAAGCCATGATGCGCAAGGACATTGACGCGGCGTGCCAGCCCGAGCCACAGGCGTCACAGTCGATTCGCCTCGGCTTCGGCAAGGAAATCATCAAGCCGTATCAGACGATGATCGGCGAACCCATTCGCACGCTTCTCTTCACCGAGGATCTCTACCACAAGCGTCCCGACGTGGCGCGACGGTTGATGGAATGCTTCGTCGAGGCAACCAAGTTCCTCCTCGAGAATCCAGAGCCGGCGGAAAAATTCGTGCGTGAGGTCGTCTTCAAGAACCAGCTCTCGCACGAGGACTACTTCGACTCAATCGGCAACATGAAGTGGAGTTACGATGCCACGCCGGCGGAGATTGATGCGACGGCCCTGGCGATGAAAAAATTCGGACTCGCCAAGATTGAAGGCAACGTCAAAGGGCAGGACTTTGTGAAGACCGACCTGTTGATCGAAGCGAAGAAAAAGTTCGGCGTGAAGTGACCGCGCCGGCGGGCGCACGCGGCTGATTTCATCGGGCTCGCGCCGAGCGAAATTGCATTGACGAAGAGCGGCAATCCGCCTGTTATCGCCCTTGTCTCCACCCCCGCGACGGGCCGCTGGCGGTAACATCCCGGCAGAGGCGCGTGGCCCCATCCTCCCCGGAATCATGTCCACCGATGCCCTGGCGACCGCGCCCCCAAAGATCGCAACCCCGACCCCGGCCTCGCCGTCACGAACCGAGGCGAACATCAAGCGGTTTGCCATTTCCACGGTGGTCATCGTGGTGCTGCTCGGCGCCTGGGAGGCCGCGAGCCGGCTTGGTTACGTCAAGGTGCAGATTCTACCGCCGCCCTCCGCGGTGTTCTTGAAGTTCCTCGAAAGCATCAAGCCGCAGGAGGCGTACGACGCCACGAAGACGAATTACCTGCAATGGCTGGTCTCGGGTGAATTGATCCACGACTCGATTTCCAGCATGGGTCGGGTGCTGGTCGGATTCTTCATCGGCGCGGGGCTCGCGCTCCCGCTCGGCCTGGCGATGGGCGCGAGCGATTTGGTGTTCAAGCTGATGAATCCATTGGTGCAAATCTTGCGACCGATTCCACCCATCGCCTACATTCCGCTGTCCATTCTCTGGTTCGGCCTGGGCAATCCGCCGGCGTACTTCCTAATCGCGCTCGGGGCGTTCTTCCCGGTGTTGATCAACACGATCGCCGGCGTGCGCAACGTGGACTCGATCTACATTCGCGCGGCGCAAAACCTCGGGGCGGGCAAGATGACGATGTTTTTGCGCGTCATCATCCCCGCCGCCATGCCCTATATTCTCACCGGCGTGAAGGTCGGCCTCGGGGTCGCGTTCATCGTCGTCATCGTGGCGGAGATGATCGCGGTGAACAACGGCCTCGGCTACCGCATCACGGAGGCACGCGAGTTTTTTTGGAGCGATAAGATCATCGTCGGCATGGTGACGATTGGCGTGCTGGGCCTGATCCTCGACCTCATCGTTTCCAAGCTGAACAACCATCTCCTGCGCTGGCATCGGGGCATGGAACACTGACCGCGACCAGCCGCGTTCGCCTTCGACCGCTTTCGCTTTTTCATTTTCTCATGGCCACCCCCCAAATCCACATCGTCAAGGTCCAGAAGATTTACCGCACGGCCAATCGCGAGGTGCATGCGCTTCAGGACATTGACCTGGAAATTTACGCCGGCGAATTCGTCACTTTTCTCGGGCCGTCCGGCTGCGGGAAATCCACGTTGTTGAATGCGATCGGCGGATTCTCGCTGCCCACGAGCGGCACATTGACGGTCGACGGGAAGGCGGTGACCAAACCCGGTCCCGATCGTGGGATGGTGTTTCAGGAATACGCGTTGTTCCCGTGGATGACCGTCGCGCAGAACATCGAGTTCGGGATGGAGATCCAGGACAAACCGAAGGACTTCATCAAGACGAAGGCCGAGGAACTGCTGACCAAACTGCAGCTGAAGGATTTTCGCGATCGCTTTCCAAAGGAGCTGTCTGGCGGCATGCGGCAGCGCGTCGCGATCGCGCGTGTGCTCGCGCTCGATCCACCGATCATGCTGATGGACGAACCCTTCGGCGCGTTGGACGCGCTCACGCGCCGCACGCTGCAGGACGAGCTCATTCGCATTTGGAGCGAGTTCAAGAAGACGATTTGCTTTGTCACCCACGGCATCGAGGAATCGATCTACCTGTCCGATCGCGTGGTGGTGATGACCTATCGCCCCGGCACCGTAAAGGCCATCGTGCCGATCGATCTGCCGAGGCCGCGGCACACGACGTCGCCCGAGTTCAATGAGCTGAAAAACATCCTCGGCACGATGGTGATGGAAGAGCAAAGTCGCCATCAAAAGGCGGAGCTCGCCGGCACGACGGCGGATTGAGGGCGGGGCGCGCCGCGGGCACCATTGCTGCGATCACCGGAGCCCAAGTCGTCTCCACGCGGGGTCCGATGCGCGCTGGTTGGTCGTCTTTGCTCCACCCATCTTGTCGCGCTCATGTCGCGGGCGCGACGCGATTGGAACATGACCCCGTCGCCGGGGCCCCCCGGGCGTCAGTTTGGCGCCCAGCACTGCTGCAAAAGCGCGGTCATTTCCGGGTCGCGCATGTCGAAGTTCTCGCGGTGCATTTCGAATGTCACGTCGGGAAACCATTTCCAAAAAAAGACGCCCGCCAGCTCCGGAAACGGCGCGCCCTCGAGCTTAAGCGCGGCTTCGGTACAGCGTTGCCGGATGTCCCTCGCGTTCGGGCCGCCCATGTCGTAGTTCCACGGTCGGCTCGCTGCCTCGGCGCTCTCGGTGTAACCGATCTCGGTGAAGAGAATGGGGCGGCCCTTGGCGCGCGAGTACGCACCCAACTCCTGGGCGAGCTTCGTCCACGTTGCATCGATTTCCTCCTGCGGCGCCCCGTCCTGCAAGGCGATGGGGAAATACGCGCCGATCCCGATGTAGTCCAGAGCGTCCCAAAACGGCACTTTTTCATATTCCGACCAGTTCGCGTTGTAGGTGATTTTCCCGGGAAATACCTTGCGCACCGAGGCGATGATTCGCCTCCACTGAGCTTCGTAGTACATCATGTGATCGTACTCGTGACCGATGGAAAAAATCTCGGCGCCTCCCTGCGCGGCGAGGCCGGCGAGGCCGACAATCCACGCCTCGTATTCGTCGAAGAAATGGTCCCACATCGGGCCCGGCGGAAAGTAGATTTCGCCGCGCCATTTGAACTTCGTGCCCCAGTACGCAAGGTGCGGAATCATCATCATTCCGAACCCGCGCTCCTTGGCCATCGCCATCGCGCGCACCAGGTGCGTCTGCTCCCCAATCGGCCGGTATTTCACCGCGCCGTCCTCGCGAATCTGCGCGTAGGGATGAATCGCCACGTAGTTGACGCCGATCGTCTTCAAACGGTCGAGCGCCGTGCCCATGCCGGGCGTGCCCCACTCGCGGCCGCCGGTCTGGCACGACACGGTCATGCCGCGGATGTAGGGTGCGTCGGCCGCGCCGGCCCGCAGCGCACCACAAACCAGCGCGCAGATGAGCAGTGAAGTGCGTCGGGCCATGCGAGGGAATGATGAGGCGGAAGTCCGTCGTGTCAATGTGCGCAGAATGGACCACGACGACACGAAGGGCGCGATGGGAAGAAGCCACCGAGGCACGAGGCGGAAGAAGAGCCGAGGGTCGAGAGCCAGAGTATTTCCGAGTATTTCTCGGTGTCCTCGGTGCCTTGGTGGTTACTTCCTTCGTGGACTTCGTGCCTTCGTGGCTGATGCTTTTGGATGCCGAGTTGGAACGCCGATCTCTACCTGCAATTTGCGACAGAACGCACCCAGCCGTCGATCGATCTGACGGCGCGCATCCGGATCGAGGACCCGCGGCGCATCATCGATCTTGGCTGCGGCCCGGGCAACAGCACCGCCGTGCTGCGCGGACGCTGGCCCCACGCGGAGATCGTCGGTCTGGATCATTCCGCCGACATGATCGCAAAGGCGCGCGCGGATGTTCCGTCGGGCACGTGGGAGGTGGGCGAAATTCCAACGTGGACACCCGCGCAGAAGTTCGATCTCGTTTTTACGAACGCGGCCCTGCAATGGGTGCCGGATCACGCCACGCTAATTCCGCATTTATTCGCTCAGGTGGCGACGGGTGGTGCGCTCGCGGTGCAGATTCCGGCGCATCTGGAATCGCCCGTGCACCGGGGCATTCTGGCAATTGCCGAGGATGGCGAGTGGAGCGCGCAAATGGAATCCGCGCGCTGGTTGCGGAATGTCGGGACGCCGGAATTCTATTACGATCTCCTGGGTCGCGACGCGGCGCGCCTCGATTTGTGGGTAACGACCTACCAGCACGTCCTGGCCGGACCCGAGGCGATCGTCGAGTGGATTCGCGGTACCGGCCTGCGACCTTTCCTCGAGGCGCTGACAAATGAAGATCAGCGCCGGCGATTTACCGCGCGGCTGTTGGAGCGGGTCACGGCGGGCTATCCCCGGCGTCCGGATGGGAAAGTCATCTTCCCGTTCCGGCGACTGTTCTTCGTGGCGTATCGCGCGTGACCGCGCCGGGTCACATGTCGAACAACATTCGCGCCGGCTCTTCGATGCACTCTTTCACGCGGACGAGGAAGGTGACGCCTTCCTTGCCGTCCACGACGCGGTGGTCGTAGCTCAGCGCGAGATACATCATCGGCCGGATCTCGACCTTTCCGTCCACGGCAACCGGCCGCTGCACGATGTTGTGCATGCCGAGAATGCCGCTCTGCGGTGGATTCAGGATGGGCGTGCCCATCAGCGAGCCGTAGGTGCCGCCGTTTGAAATCGTGAATACGCCACCGCTCAGGTCGCTGATCTGAAGCTTTCCGTCGCGCGCCTTCTTCGCGTACTCCCCGATGTCCTTCTCGATCTGGGCAAACGATTTCGTGTCGCAATCGCGCACCACCGGCACGACCAGGCCGCGCTCGGTGCCAACGGCGACGCCGATGTCGTAAAAATGATTCTGCACGAACACGTCGTCGCCCTCGAGCTGGCCGTTGATGGCTGGCACGCTCTTCAGCCCTTCCACGACCGCCTTGATGAAAAACGACATGAATCCCAGCTTGATGCCGTGCTTCTTCACGAACCAATCCTGCAACTTCGCGCGCAGCGCCATCACCGCGCTCATGTCGCACTCGTTGAAGGTGGTGAGGATGGCCGCAGTGTGCTGCGCGTTGACGAGATGGGCGGCGATTTTCTTGCGCAACGGTGAGAGCTTGCGCCGCGTCGTGCGCTCGCCGACTGATTGCGGATTTCGGATTTCGGATTGCGGATTTGCCGGAGCCGACGCCACTGCTGCGGCGGCGGAACCGCGATTTTCCACGTGCGTGAGGACGTCACCTTTCGTCAGGCGCCCGCCCTTGCCGGTGCCCGCCACGCCGTTGGGATCGACCTGCTCCTCTTCGACAATCCGGCGGACCGCCGGCGAGAGATCCACGCCCGCGGTTCGGACGGTCTCCGCGGCTTTGGTCGCGGAGGGGGCGGGGGCAGAGGGAGCGACTGGCGCGGCTGGCGCGGCTGTAGCGGGCGCGGGCGCGGGCGCGTTCGTGTCGATCTGCGCAACGACCTGTCCGATTTTCACCTCGTCCCCCTCCTTGACAAGAAGTGTCACGACGCCGCCGGTCTCGGCGACGATTTCCGTCGAAACCTTGTCCGTGTCGAGCGTCAGGATGGGCTCGTTCGCCTTGACGTAGTCGCCGGTCTGCTTGTGGAAGGCGGCGATGACGCCGCTCGTGATGGATTCGCCGACGGCCGGGATCTTGATTTCGAGCATAAAGGGCAGGGGAAGGACTAGAGGGAGAACGCCTTTTCGACAATTTCCTTTTGTTCGATCTTATGGCGCGCGAGCGAGCCGACGGCCGGGCTCGCGCTGCCCTTACGACCGACATAATAGACCGGTTGCGGCGCGGGCAGCACCTCGGCCAGGCGTGTGCTGACGTAGCTCCACGCGCCCATGTTCTTCGGTTCCTCCTGGCACCACACCCACTTCTTCACGTTATGGTAGGGTGCAAGAATGCCCTTCAATTTCTCCACGTGCAGCGGGTACAGCTGCTCGAGGCGTACGATGGCCGTGTCGGCAATCTGGTCGGCGACGCGCTTCGCCGCGAGATCGTAATAAATCTTGCCGGAGCAAAGAATGACCTTGGTGGCCGACCCGGCGCCGGACGTCGCGGCGGTTTCAATCACCTCCGCAAACGAGCTGGAGGTGAAGTCGTCGACCTGCGAAACGGCGAAGTCGGCCCGGAGCAGGCTCTTGGGCGCCATGATGATCAGCGGCTTGCGGAAGTCGCGCTTCATCTGCCGGCGCAACGCGTGAAAATACTGGGCCGGAGTCGTGAGGTTGCACACCTGCATGTTGTCCTCCGCGCACGACTGCAGGAAGCGCTCGAGCCGCGCGCTGGAATGCTCCGGCCCCTGGCCCTCGTAGCCATGCGGGAGCAACAGGACGATTCCGGTCGGCCGCTGCCACTTCGATTCGGCGGCGGCGATAAATTGATCGATGATGACCTGCGCCCCGTTCGCAAAGTCGCCGAACTGTGCTTCCCACAGGCAGAGCATCTGCGGGTAGTCCATCGAGTAGCCGTAGTCGAACCCGAGCACGCCGGCCTCCGACAGCGGGCTGTTGTAAACGCAGAACTGTGCCTGGTCGCGCGCGAGATTGTTCAGCGGGACGTAACGCTCGCGGTTGTCGACGTCGTAAAGCACCGACAGGCGATGGCTGAACGTGCCGCGCCGGCTGTCCTGGCCGGAGAGGCGCACGGGCGTGCCCTCCATCAGCAGTGAACCAAAGGCGAGGGCCTCGCCGTCCGCCCAGTTGAACGGGCCGCCGTTTTGGAAGACGTGCGCGCGGCGCTCGAGCAACGTCTTCTTCAACTTCGGGAAGACCTTGAAATTCTCCGGCACGAATGTCAGGGCCGCACCGACCTTTGCCACCTGGTCGATCGTGATCGCGGTCGGAACCGCCGCGTGCGAATACGGCGGCTGGAAAATCGCGGTGGAGCCGGCGAACTTCTTCTGGTCGCCGCCGCCGCCATTCGCGGGTGCCGTTTTCGCGGCTTGGTAATTCGTCTCGAGCTGTCCCTCGAGCTCCGCGCGCAGCGCTCCGACTTCCGCTTCCGTCATGCGGCCGGTTTCCACGAGATGCTTCGCGTAGAGTGTGGCGGTCGATGGCCGGTGGTTGATCTTTGCGTACATGTCCGGCTGCGTGAACGCCGGCTCGTCGGCCTCGTTGTGTCCGTATTTCCGGTAGCACACGAGGTCGATGAAGATGTCGCGGCCAAACTCCTGCCGGTAATGCAGCGCGATCTGCGTCGCGGCCACGACCGCCTCGGGTTGGTCGCCATTCACATGGAAAACTGGCGCCTCGACCATCTTCGCGATGTCGGTGCAGTAAAGTGAGGAGCGGCCGTCCGCCGGCAGGGTGGTGAAGCCGATTTGGTTGTTGACCACGAGGTGCAGCGTTCCGCCGGTCTGGTAGCCGTGCAGCTGCGACATGTTCAGGAGCTCCGCCACCACGCCCTGGCCGATCATGGCGGCGTCACCGTGGATGAGCAAAGGCAGGACCTTCTTGCGCTTCTCGGTGTCGCCATGCACGCGCTGGCGGGCGCGGGCCTTGCCTTCGACCACCGCATTGACGATTTCGAGATGGCTTGGGTTTGCGGCGAGCCGGATGGCGACCTTGCCGCCGTCCATTTCGCGCGTGGTCTGGTAGCCGAGGTGGTACTTGACGTCGCCGTCGCCGTGCGAAGTGTCAGGCACGTAATTTTCCGTAAACTCGGTGAAGATGGTCAGGAGCGACTTCTTCATGAAGTTTGCCAGCACGCTGAGGCGTCCGCGGTGGGCCATGCCCATGATGATTTCCACGATGCCGGCGCCAGGGCACCCGGCGAGCACGGCCTCGAGCATCGGCATGAGGCTCTCGCTGCCCTCGATGGAAAAGCGCTTCTGTCCGACGTAGCGCGTGTGGAGGAAGCGCTCGAAGAGTTCGGCCTCGAGAAGTTGCTGCAAAATGGTTTTTTGCTCCCCGGCCGTCGGCTGAGGCGTGCTGAGGTTTTTCTCGATCCGCTCGCGCAGCCATTCGCGTTGCCGCGGGTCGGAGAGGTGCATAAACTCCGCGCCGATCTCGCGGCAGTAGACACGCTTCAATGCCTCGATCATCGCACCGAGCGTCATCGGCTTGCCGCCGCCGAAGTCGCGACTTGCGACCGTGCGCCCGAGATCCGTCTCGGTAAATCCGAGCACGCCGAGCTGGAGCAGCGGCTGCACCGGCTGGTTCTGGCGCAGGGGATCGAGATCCGCGAGCGTGTGCCCGAGTGAGCGATACGCGCGGACCAAATTCTCCACCTTCAATTGGAATTCGATGTCGTCCGAATCGCTGGCCGTCGACCGTCGACCGTCGACGGACGACCTCTCCGCGGCCCCGTTGCGTTTCTTCTGCCACTCGGTGTAGCCGAGTTCGAAGCCGTCGAAGAACGACGCCCAGGCGGGATCGACCGACGCGGGGTCGCGTTGCCACTTTTCGTAATTCTCGTCGAGCAGCGCGGTGTTCCAGTGCGTGGCGAAGGAAGGTCTCATGTCAGTGCAGTCGGCCGGTGGCGCGCCCAGTTGGGTCGGGGAACGCGCCGAACATTTTCATCGATGTCGCGTCACTCCGCGGATGGAAAGGAAAAACGCCGCGCGCCGTGGGCCAGGCCCGGGTGGAGAGGTGCCAGAATTCTTTCACGAAGCGGCAGGGAAACTAGGAGCGGAGCGTGAAAAATCAAGTTCCGATGCCGCCTCGTTTGACACCGGTAGGCCGAACGAACACCATCTGCGCACGTGCTAGTGTCCCCGATGAACCCCTCGCCCGCGATCGCACTCCTCGTGGCGCTCGCGCTGGCCGCGTCCGGCCTGGCGCGCGGCCAGGACCGCGTCGCCTCCTACGACCCCGCGAGCGAGCAGACCGTGCTCGCGGTCGCCAAGGTCCAGCCCGCGGTCGTCAACATCGCCACGGAGCGCCTCGTCAAGCAATCCGTCGATGATCCCTTCGACTCGTTCCTGAACGAATTTTTCGGGCAGCCGTCGATGGGCGGCCGGCAGGTCCAGCGCCGGCAGCAGAGCCTTGGCTCGGGATTCGTCGTCGATCCCGAGGGCTTCATCATCACAAATGAACACGTGGTCGGACGCGCGGCCGACTTGAAAATATCAATCTCCTTTCCCGATGGCTCGACGTTCGAAGCGAAGTACGTGGCGGGCGACCGGCAAACTGATCTCGCGCTGTTGAAGATCGAGAAGAAGGATGGCCGTCCGTTTCCCTTCATTGATTTGAAAAAACTCTCGCCGAATCTTCTCGGCCAGACCGTGCTGGCTCTCGGCAATCCGCTTGGCTACAACAGTTCCGTCAGTCGCGGCATCCTCAGCGCCCGGGATCGCGAGATCACCGTCGAGGACGTTCGCTACAAGAAGCTGCTGCAGACGGACGCGGCGATTAACCCCGGAAATTCCGGCGGCCCGCTGATCGATCTCGCGGGCCAGTTGTGCGGGGTGAACTCCGTGCGGCTGGCCTTCACGCCCGACCGAAACCCGGTGCAGGGCATTGGCTTCGCGATCTCCGGCCAAGTGGTGGCGGAGAAATTTGCGGTTTTCCGCGACCAGGTTAATCGCGCGCCGCAGTTGGGCGCCAAGGGACCGTTCGGAAGCGGCGGCCTCAAAAACGACGCGCCGAATGCCCCGCTCGCACGGAAACTTTTCGGCGTGGAATTTCAGGCGCTCACGCCCGCGCTCGCCAGCGTGCTCGGGATCTCGTCGGAAGCCGGCGTGCTCATCAGCGACGTCGATCTCGGCAGCCCGGCGCGGACTGCCGGACTCAAGCGGGGCTTAATCGTTTACAAGATCGGCCGCTATGAGGTCACGGATCCGGTGGCCATCGACCGGTTGCTGAAAGACGTTCGTCCCGGCACCGAGGTGGATTTCGTGGTGGGCGTGGCCGGCCGGCGCGGCGGATCGCCGTTTGGGACCGCGGCTCCGTCGCAGCTCGCCACCGTCACGCTGGTGGCGCGTCCAGCCCAGTGAGCGACGTGCCATGATGATTGAAGTCGAGCAGCTGACCAAGCGGTACGCCGGTCACTCGGCGGTCGACAATCTTTCCTTTACCGTGGCGCGCGGCGAGGTGGTGGGTTTCCTGGGTCCGAACGGTGCGGGCAAGACGACCACGATGCGCATTCTCTCGTGCTTTTTGCCGGCGACGTCCGGCACGGCGCGCGTGGCGGGATTCGATGTTTTCTCGCAATCACTCGAGGTGCGGCGGCGGGTCGGCTACATGCCGGAGAACACGCCGCTGTATGCCGACATGCGCGTCGAGGAATTTTTGACCTATCGCGCGGCGTTGCGCGGGCTGGATTCCACGCGAGCCCAGCGGCGGCTGGGCGACGTGCTCGACCTTTGCAGCCTGCGCGATGTGAACCGCAGAATCATCGGTCACCTCTCGAAGGGTTACCGGCAGCGGGTGGGACTGGCGGACGCGCTGTTGCACGAACCCGAACTGCTCATCCTGGACGAACCAACGATTGGTTTGGACCCGGGCCAGATTCGCGAAGTGCGCGAGCTCATCCATCGGCTGGGTGGCAAACACACCGTGCTGCTCTCGAGCCACATCCTGCCGGAGGTGGAGGCGGCGTGTTCCCGCGTGATCATCATCAACCGCGGACGCATCGTCGCGTCCGGCACGCCGGCCGAGCTGATTCGGCAATCGCGCTCGGTGGACGTGCTGCGGGTGGAGTTGAACGCCGGTCCTGCCGACGCTTCGGCCGCATTGCGCGAACTCCCCGGCGTGGGTGAAGTCGCGTCCGCCGGGGAGGCGGAGGGCTGGATGAGTTTTCATCTCGGCGTGGCAGCGGGCGCGGATCCGCGCGAGGCGATCTTTCAGCTCGCGATGACGCGAGGCTGGAAATTGCGCGAGCTTTCGCGGCGGACGCCGAGCCTCGAGGAGGTGTTTGTGGACATCATTCACGCCGACCACCGATGAGGATCCTCTCCGCCCTCATCCTGCGCGAGCTGAAGGCGCTCTTTTACTCGCCCATCGCGTACGTCGTGCTCGGTCTGGTGCTGGCGCTGAGCGGGTTGAATTTTTACCTGATCGTGTCGGCATTTTCCGCCGGGCCCACGCCCGTCACGGTGGTCGAAGCCTTCTTCAATACGGGCGCGTTCTGGTTCAGTTTTTTCGCCATCTTCCCCCTGATCACGATGCGGCTGTACGCGGAGGAATTCCGGCTCGGTACGTATGAGCTGTTGCAGACTGCGCCGGTGCGCGACTGGCAGATCGTCTTCGCAAAGTTCACGGGGGCGTACCTTTTCTTTCTGCTGCTCTGGCTGCCGACCGCGTTGTATTTCGGCATCTACCGCTGGATTGCGCGCGAGCAGGCGGCTCCGGCGCTGGGCAATTACTTTGGAACCTACGTGCTGCTCGCGTTGATGGGTGCGCTTTTTGTCTCGGTCGGCTGCCTGGCGTCCGTCTTGACGAAGAACCAGATTATCGCGGCGATCCTTAGCTTCGTGGCGCTCGCCGTGATTTTTAATTTCAGCATCCTCGGTTTCGTGGTGCCCAATCTGAGTCCGGCCTCCCGCCGCGTGCTGTCGTACTTCTCGAGTGTCGAGCACATGTACGAATTCAATCGCGGCATCCTCAGCACGCGGCCGGTCGTCTACTACTTGAGCGGGGCGCTGTTGCTGCAGTATCTCACCTACGCCGTGCTCCAGTACCGGCGGTGGAAGTTCTAGGCACATGGCTGCCTCCCCGACATCCCCCGTCGTCCGCCGCGCGCAGCTTGGCCTGCAGGCGGTCGGGCGCGGGCTGGCCGTGTTGGCGCTCGTCGCGGTCGCGAACATGCTTGCCTTCAAGTACCACCGCCGCGTCGACCTCACGCGCGGCAACGTCGCGCCGCTCACCGACCGGACGAAGTCCTTCCTGCTGGGCCTGCCGAAGCCGGCGAAGCTCATCCTGTTCTTCGCCGCGGAGAACATCCTCTTTGATCCGGTGCATCTTGTCGCGCTGCAGTACGAGGCCGCCTCCCGCGGGATTTCGGTCGAGATGGTGAACCCGTTCCGCGACCAAACCCGCGCCGGCGAGCTGGCGCAGAAATACAAGATCGGCCAGCGCGAAAATGTCATCGTGGTCGAATACGACGGCCGGGCCAAGGTGATCACGACAGACGATTTGGCCGACTTCGACCGTTCGCCGGAAACGTTCGGGCAGTCGGCGCAGCCGACCAATTTCAAGGGCGAGCCGGCGATCACGGGCGCGTTGATTGAGTTGCTCGAACCGGAGCGGGGCGTGATCTACTTTGTGCGCGGCCAGGGCGAGGCCGAACTCGGTGCGAAATCGCCATTGGGCGTGCTGGCGATGTTGATCGAGCGCGAAAATGTCGTGCTCAAGGAGCTGTCGCTTTCGACCGTCGAGGCGATTCCGCGCGACGCTGTGGCCGTGGTGATCGCGGGGGCGAAGTACGATCCAAGCGAGAGCGAGTTCCGCGTCCTGCGCGAATACTGGGAGCGACAGGGGAGACTCCTCGTGTTGCTCGACCCGGGCGCCCAGACGCCGCAGTTGCACGGCTGGCTCGGCAGCCTTGGCGTCATGGTGCAGGACGATCGAATTTTTGCAAACCTCGGCGGTGTGACTGGCATCATCGCCGACGTCCCGACCGAATTTATCGGCGACTCCTCGATCGCGAAAAAATTTCGGGGCGTGAACCCGCAATTCGTTGGCGGCACGCAATCGCTCAAGCTTGAGGCCGGGCGCGTGGCGTCGGCGAAGATTCGCGTATCGCCGCTGCTGCAAGCCGTGGCGGGTTTCTGGGGCGAGACCGACTGGCGGCAGGCGGGCGTCAACGGTATCGAATTCAACCCGGAGAAGCATCGGAGTAAGGATCTGGTGGTCGCGGCGATGGTCGAAAAGGGCGAGCCCGGGGCGCCGGAGAATTCGCGCCTGATCGCCGTGAGCAGCGTGAAGTACATCCTGGACGAAAATCTCACCCGTCAATGCGCCGATTTTACGATTGCGGCGGTCAACTGGCTGCTGCGGCGCGAGGCCCTCGTCGGCATTCCGCCGCGGGACATGCGGATGTTCGCGCTTTCGATCACCAGCACGCAGCTCTCGCGGCTGTTCGTCGTGGTGGTGATTCTACTTCCCGCGGTCGCGGTCCTGATCGGTGGCATCGTGTGGCGGCGGCGGCGCGCGTAGATTCCGCCCTCCCGGTTGATGAACGGCAAAGTCACTCTCGCACTCATCGCCGCGGCCACTCTGGCCGTCGCGTATCTTGTCTGGTTTGATCGCGATCGTCCCGGCACGCAGACGGCCGCTCTGGCCCAGCGCACGCTCCTTCCCCCAGGACGCGGGGGACGCGCCGCCGCGCCGATTGACCGGCTGGAGATCGTCGGTCCGGATGGCCGCATCGAGCTGGCGATGGGACCGAATCGCGAGTGGCAGGTGCTGGCGCCCATGGCCGACCGGGCCGACCTCGGAGCGGTGCGCGAGCTGGTGGAGGCGCTCGAAACCGCGCTCAAATTCGACACGATGCCCGCGGGTCCGGCCGACCTCGAGAAATTCGGGCTGCGCCCTCCCACCGTGAGCGTGCGCATCCATCGCGGCGGAGAGGACCCAATCGAATTGCTGCTCGGCGTGCCAACAGCCGTGGAGGGACGAGGCTACGCAAAGCTGGCTGGATCGCCTGACGTGGTGGTCGTTCCCGACGAGATCCGGCAGATGGCGCGTCGCTCGCCCGACGATTTTCGCGACGGGCAGCTCCTCAAGGTTCGGCCGGTCGACGTCTCGCGCATCACGATCCGGAACGCTTCCGGCACGATCGAACTGCAGCGCGAACGCGGCCGCTGGGAAATGATTCAACCCGTCGCGGCCCGCGCGGACGACAAGGCCGTGAACGACTGGCTCGATCGGTTGTGCGCGTCTGGGATCCGACAGTTTGTGGGACCGGATCTCGGCAATCTCATTTCCTACGGGCTCGCCGCACCGCGCGGTTTGGTCCGGCTGGAATTCGAATCGCCGACGGACGCGAGCGTTCCGGCGGTGGAGATTTCTTTTGGGAATCGCGCGGACCCTCGTTACGCGCCGGATTCGGTGTACGTGCGCGCGTCGGAGCGCCGTCTCGTGGCGGCCGTGCCGCTGACGATCGAGGAGGCGCTGCTTCTCGACGCGGATGCGCTGCGCGAACGGACGTTGTTTTTGCTCAATCCAGATCTGGTCGACCGGGTACGCATTCAAGCCGCCGGCCGCGAGGAGCTGGTGCTGGCACGCCGGGGTGACGACTGGACGATGCTAAAGCCCGTTCCCGCGGAGGTCGAAGCCACGGAGGTCATGCGGTTGTTGAAGCGACTGCCCGAAATTCGCGTGCGGGAGTTTTTTACGGCCGACGCCGCAACGGCCGCGACGGCCGAGCTCGATCCACCGCGCCTGCGGGTCACGTTCGCCTCATTCAGTTCCGAGAACACGCCCGAATCCACCGCCGGCGAGACGCCGATCGCGACGCTCTCCTTCGGCGCGCCGAGACCGGACGGCTCTTTGCTGGTGCGGGTCGAAGGGCAGGGGGGACCAGTCGTGGCGCGCGTCGATGCCGATGTCCTTTCGGTCGTGTCGCCGGACCCAATCGCATGGCGGCCCTTGCGATTGTTTGGCGAGACCCCCGTGTCGATCGAGGCCTTGACGGTTGAAGCGGCGGGCGGGTCACGCGAGTTCCGCCGCGAAGGTGGAAGCTGGCGCCGGCTGGAAGCGGAGTCGGCGATCGCGCCGACCGCGATCGCATCGGCGGCCGCGCTGATCTCGCGGCTGCGAGCGGTGCGCTGGGTGGGCCCGGCGGTCGCCGCGCACGGGTTGGATGCCCCAACGCTGATGGTCCGCGCGCGCGCGGAGGCTGGGAGTGAAGCGATGGAACTGCGCGTCGGGCGGCGCACGCCGGAAGGCCTGTGGCCGGCGACATTGAACGGCCGAACCGGCGTTTTTCTGCTGAGCGATCCGGATTACCAAATCCTCACGGCGCTGACGCAATAAAGCCGGGGTTCGCCCGCAAATTTCGATGGCCACGCGCGCCGGCTTGCGCATACTCGGTGAAGTATGAATGAAACGCCTGTCGAATCCGGCAAACCGCTCACTTCCAAAACCGTCTGGACTTGGGTGGCAATTGCGACGGCGGTGCCTTTTATCATGTTGGCCGTCATCATCATTTTGATGGTGACCTTTAACTTCAATATCCTCGATTGGATGGAATGAGCGGGCGACTCGCCCACGCTACGCGCGGCGATCGTCAAATCTTTTCGGCCGTGTAAAGCGAGACAATTCCCGCCGTGAGCGGTGCGAAGGTCGCGCGTTCGAAGCCCACGGCCGCGAGCAACGCGGTCATCGCCGCTCCGCTTGGGAATCCCTCGATGGATTCGGCGAGGTACTCATAACCCTCGCGCTCGCGGCTGATGAGGCCGGCGAGACGCGGCAGAATCCGGTGCAGGTAGAAACGGTAAGGCTCGCGCAGCCATCCGCCCGGCAACGAGAAATCGAGCACCACGACGTGCCCGCCCGGTCGAAGCACACGCTTCATCTCCGCCAGCGCCGCGGGCCACGACGCCATGTTCCGCAGGCCGAAAGCGACCGTGACGACGTCGAACGACGCGTCTCGAAACGGCAGGGAAAGCGCGTCCGCGACGACCAGCCGGCGTTGTCCGCGAACGTCCCAGGCCTGGCGCAGCATCGGCTGGGAGAAATCGGCGCCGACGATGCGTGCTTCGGGATTCCAACGCTGTACCACGTCGGCCAGGACGCCGCTGCCGGTGGCGAGGTCGAGAATTTCGCGCGGGTTCCAGCGGGCGAGCAACTTTGCCGTACGTCGCCGCCACCCGGAATCGCAGCCGCCGCAGAGCAGCGTGTTGGTCACGTCGTATCGGCTCGCAATCCGATCGAAAACGCCGCGCACAAAGGCGGGGTCTTGGTGGCGTTGTTCAGGCGCAGGGGGTGGCGGCATGCAGGCTGGAAACTACGGGGGCCGGGCCGAGGGGCAACGCCTCAACGCATGGCCGGCCGGGAAATCCCGGTGAAATTTGACCATCGCGGGCCGGGCCGTTCAAAATTCGCTGGCGGAAATTTCTCAGTCAAGTGCCGTTACAAAATTGACACCCAATTTTTTTCGTGTCCTTCTTGCGGATATTTGCGTGCAACCGCCCTTAGTCCGCAGTAAAACCGTTCCCACATTGCAGCCGTTGATGATTTTGCGGATGGTGGCAGTTGATTTGCAAACCGCGCTTCGCTTCACAGACCAACGCTGATTTCACCCCGACACCACCATTGCCATGTTGATGCTTGCAGCTTCCCTTATTCAGACATCCCACACGAACCCCTTGGTTGATTTGTTTATCAAGGGCGGCCCGATCATGTGGCCGATTTTGCTGGTGTCGATTGTCGCGTTCACGGTCATCGTCGAGCGCATCCTGTGGTGGGCGCGCGAAAAGCGCCGCCGCGAGCCGGAAAAGGTGGAAAAGGTGTTTGCGTGCGTCGAGTCGGGCGACCTCAAGCAGGCCTCCACGCTTTCGCGCAGCTCGGAGGATCCGGTCCTCCGCATGATGTGGCACGGCCTCAACCATTACCACGCGTCCCTCGAGGGGGCCCTGCAGGTCGCCTCAGGCATCGAGGTGCAACGGGCTAGCCGGTTCCTGCCGGTCATGGACACGATCATCACGCTCGCTCCGCTGCTCGGCCTGCTCGGCACGGTGACTGGCATCATGGGCGCGTTCCGCGCGGTGAGCGAGTCGGGTCTCGATCCGGGTGCGGTTTCCGGCGGCATCGGGGAGGCACTCATTGCTACCGCGGCCGGTCTCGGCATCGCGATGGTCACGCTCATTCCCTACAACTACTTTTCGTCAAAGGTCGAACGCCTGAAATTTGAACTCGAAACCGCCGCGACCAACGTCGTGGTGATGACCGACGCTCTCGGCAAGGACAAACTGCATGCGAGCGAACTCCAGCATGCCGGATAGCTGGCCGCCGCACCGGATCGGCCGGGAATTTCAACCCGGTCTGACGGGCATCCGCAATCGCGCCGTCGAAGCCGGAATTTGTCCCCGCGGACCCGCCGTGATCACCAGAACCACCACCTACGCTTGCTAACATGGCCGGAGGATCGTCAGGACCCACCAAACCGGGCGCCCGCAGGAGGGCCCGCATCGAGATCATTCCCCTGATCGACATCATGTTCTTTTTGCTCGCGAGCTTCATGCTGGTGAGCATGAGCATGCTGAAGGTTCAGGGCTTGAAGGTCCAGTTACCGACCGGGATCAAGACGTCGCTTCCAGAGAACAAGCCGGATTTCCTGACGCTCAGCATCACGAAGACGGGCGACCTGGGGATCGACAAGGAACCAATTCGCGCCGAGGAACTCATTCCGCGGCTGCTGAAACGCATCGAGGAGGACGCCAGGATGAAGCGCGAAACGCGCGTCTACGTGAATGCCGACCGCGACACGCCCCACGGCTTGGTCGTTGACGCCCTCGACCGCGTGCGCACCGCCAAGATCACCCATATTTCATTTGCGATTCAATCCGGTGGGCCGGTGGAACCCGCGAAGACGGTTGACGCTCCAACAAAATGAAGCACCTAACCGCCAACGCCCCGTCCCCGCGGAGGAAAGCCCGGATCGAGATCATCCCGCTGATCGACATCATGTTCTTTCTGCTCGCCAGCTTCATGCTGATCAGCCTGAGCATGATCAAGCTTCAGGGCATGGCGATGACGCTGCCGGCGAAGACGATGGCGCCACCGCCCAACCCCGATGAAAAGCCGGACATCCTCCGGGTGGATGTCGGCCCCACGGGCGACTATTTTGTAGAAAAGGTGCCCATTACCCCGGCCGCGCTGCTTGAGATGCTGCAAAAGAAATTTGAAGCGGACTCTAAGGATAAGAAGGACACCCGCGTCTTTATCAATGCCGACAAGTTGTCGACGCACGGCATGGTCATCGATATCCTCGACAAAGTTCGCCAGGTCGGCATCAAGAAGGTGTCGTTCTCACTGAAGCCGGGCAGCTTCACGCCGCCGACTTCCGGCGCACCGGCCCCCGCACCGGGCGCCCCGCCGCCGGCGCCGTCGACACCGCCGGCCCCGCCGCCGCCGACGAAACCCTAACAAAGGCCGCAGAACACGGTCCAAGATCTCCGGAACCCTTTTCCTCTGATGGAACAAGAACGCAAACCACAACGGTACTTCATCTATCGCCCCACGCCGAAGCGCTGGATTGCGATCATGTTGGTGCTTTCGTTGTTGATCCACGCCAGTTTCCTCGGCATCGCGGCGATCTGGAGAACCCGCATCAGGCCAGCGGTGAAGGAAGAGGAGCCGCCGGAGTTGATTGCGGATTTCGACGCACCGGAGGAGGATCCGAACAACACGCCCGAGCCGACGCCCGAGGATACTCCCGAGCCGACGCCCGAGGAGATGCCCGACAACACGCCGGAGATGGCGGACAAGGTTGAGGATCCCACGCCGACCCCCACGCCACGGCCACCCGCGGCCAAGCCGAAGCTGACACCCGTGCCAGCCGGAACGAAGCGCGGCCTCGTCCCGCAAGCCGGTGTGCCCCTCGGAACGGGCAAGCCGGGCGTCGGCTTCTGGTCCACGCCGAAGCCGATATATCCTTATCAGGCCCGCAAGCTGCGCCTGACGGGTTCCGGAGGCGTGCGGGTGACCACCGATGCCACTGGCCGCGTCATTTCGGCGGAGATGTCCCCGAGCATTCATCCGATTCTCGATCAGGTCGCAATCAGTTACGCGCGCTCGTCCTGGAAGGGACCGCCCAACACGACAAAGACGGTGCCGATCACCTTCGTGCTCGAATAGCGCATGTCCGCTGCCGAAAAAAAACTGGCTGAACTCGGCTTGGCGCTTCCCGATGCGCCCGCTCCGGCGGGCGCGTATGTGCCGTCGCAACTGATCCATGACGTGCTTTATCTCGCCGGCTCGCTGCCGACGTGGAATGGCGAGCTGCGCTTCAAAGGGCAGGTGGGACGCGACCTCGACGTGAAAACCGCCTATGAAGCGGCCCGGCTCTGCACGTTGAATCACCTCGCGATGATCAAGGCGGCGCTCGGGTCGCTCGATCGCGTCCGCCAGGTCATCAGCGTGAGCGGATTCGTGAATTGCGTTTCCGATTTCCCGGACTCGCCCGCGGTGCTCAACGGCTCTTCGGAGCTGCTCCTGGCTGTTTTCGGCGAGGCCGGCAAACACGTGCGTGCCGCCGTCGGCGTTGCCGGATTGCCACGTGGCGCCGCCGTCGAGGTCCAGATGACGGTGCTGGTCGCATCGTAGGCAAGCGGTGACGGATTCTCGCCTTCCACCAGTTTCAGCGAGTCGGGGATCGGGCGGAGGGCGGCAGTGGTCATGATTAAACCAAGGGCATGAACGAACATTTTCTCTCCCACGATGCGGCGCACATTCATCACCGTTGGAACCACGCCCTGGCGCCGGCCCTGACCGTTCGCCCGGGCGACGGCGTCCTGATTCAGTGTCGCGACTCCAGCGATGGCCAGGCCACGCGCGACACTACCGCCGAGCAGTGGATGCGACGCGATCAGGATCGCATCCACGCGCTTACCGGCCCGGTGTTCATCGAGGGGGCCATGCCAGGTGACGTGCTCGAAGTGGAGATTCGCTCCATCCGGCATTTTGGCTGGGGCTGGTCGAGCATCATCCCGGGCCTCGGGTTCCTGAGCGAGCGCTTCACCGAGCCGTATTTTTTTGTCTGGGAGCTTGAGGAACACTACTCGCGTTCCATGGCGCCGGCGGTGGTGCCACTCGACCCGTTCTGCGGCATCATGGGCGTGGCCCGGGCGCAACCCGGCGAATTCCGCACGCGCCAGCCGGGGGTCTTCGGGGGCAACCTGGACGTGCGGCAACTCACACGCGGCGCAACGCTTTACCTGCCGGTTCAAGTGGCGGGAGCGCTGTTTTCGTGCGGAGACGCGCACGCCGCGCAGGGCGACGGCGAGGTTTGCATCAACGGGATCGAGATGCCGAGCGAAGTGGAACTGCGCTTCAAGGTGCGGCGCGACTTTCATCTGCGCGGGCCGTTCGCGGAAACCGGCGTGCCGTTTCCGAAGATGACCGATTTGGGTTCCTGGATCGTCATCGAGTCGGACGAGGACGTGCTGGCCGCCGCCCGCCGCGCGACGGACCGGGTCATTGACTTCCTCGTCGAGCGTTATCATTTCACGCCGGAGAATGCGTACGTGCTCTGCAGCGCGACGATGGATTTGAAATTGGCGCAGGTCGTCAATGCGCCGGTCTTTACCGCGACAGCATCACTCCCGAAAAACGTCCTCGCCGGGACCGGAATGAAGCTCTAGGTGGATCGCGTTCGGGATAACGCAAACGATTCGCTTATCCACCTTCCCGCTCCGGCTTCGGATCGCGCAGCATCAATTCGTTGAGCGCCTCCTTGGGCGATTGCTGGCCGTACAGGATCGCATGCATCTGGTCGATGACCGGTGTGACGACGCCCACCTTTTGCGCGCAATCCCACGCGCTGCGCGTCGTCGGCACGCCCTCCGCGACCATTTTCATGCTCGCCGAGATCGCGGCGAGTGACTCCCCGCGTCCCACGCGCTCCCCCACGAGCCGGTTCCGGCTATGCCGACTAAAACAGGTCACCATGAGATCCCCAATCCCGCTGAGGCCCTGGAATGTTTCGCGCTGACCGCCCAGCCGCACGCCCAGCCGGATCAGCTCCGCGAGCGACCGCGTCACGAGTGCGGCCTTCGTGTTGTCGCCCAACTCGAGGCCGTCGCAGATGCCGGCCGCGATCGCAAAAATGTTCTTCAGCGCTCCACCCAGCTCGATGCCCGCCACGTCGTCGCTCGTGTAGGTGCGGAACGCGCGGGTGTTGAAGACCTGCTGCAGGTGCTTTGCGACAGCCGGATCGGCGCAGCCGAGCACCACTGCGGCGGGCACGTTGCGCGCGACCTCCTCGGCGTGGCTCGGGCCGGAAAGAACCGCCACCGATTTGGACGGCAGGTTCTGCGCGAGGATCTCGCTCATGCGCATGCCCGTTCCGTGCTCAAGCCCCTTGGTGCAACTTACCAGCACGGCGTCCGGCGAAAGTCCGTCCGTGGTTCGAAGCGTCTCCGCCAGCGCGCGCAGCGCGCGCGAGGGCGTCACCACGAGCACGATGCCGGCGGAGCGCAGCGCGTCGGCCAGCGAGGGCGTCGGAGTCACCGAGGCGGGAATGGCGACCCCGGGGAGGTAATCCGAATTCTCGCGTTTCGCTTCGATTTGCGCGACGTGCCGCGGGTCGCGACCCCACAGACGTATCGGGCGGCCCTTGCCGGCGAGAAGAACGGCGAGCGCGGTACCCCAACTTCCGGCTCCGAGCACGGCGATCGGGTCGTTCACGAGCCGCCCTCCTTGTCGCGCGTGAACCGGCTCTCCGTGCCGTGGATCAGGCGCTGGATGTTGACGCGATGTCGCACGACAGCGAGCACGCCGATCAACAAGGAGAACCAAAACAATGTCCCGATTCCCCGGACGAACCACACCACGACGGGCAGCACCGACGCCGCGAGGATGGAGGCGAGCGAAACGTAGCGCGAAACGACGAACACGAGAATCCAGAATGCGAGTACGATGACACTCGCCAGCGGCAGGAGCGCGATGAGAACGCCGAGGCTGGTGGCAATGCCTTTGCCGCCCTTGAAGTGGAGCCACGGGGTGAAGTTGTGCCCGAGAATGCAGCCCACGGCGGCGGCGATCGCGCCGAGGTCGCCCCCGGCGGGGAACAGCCGGTACGCGAGCAGCACCGCGATGATTCCCTTCAACGCATCGCACGCGAAGACGAAATAACCCGGAGCCTTGCCCAAGGTGCGCAGCACGTTGGTCGAACCAATGTTGCCGCTGCCGTGCTCCCGGATATCGATGCCTTTGAGCCGGCCGACGAGATAGCCGCTCGGGATCGAGCCAAGCACGAATCCAAGCAGGAGCGGGAACGCGTACTCCATCACGACGCTTTGCTAGCGGGACGCGCGTTTCTTGGCGAGCGCCTTCTCGATCTGTCCGAGCGGCAGGCAGTTCACCACCTCGTCCTTCGTGAGCCATCCCTTGCGCGCCGCCGCCACCCCAAACCACAAATCCTGCAATCCGCTCGTGCGATGCGCGTCGGGATTGATCGCACACTTGACCCCCAGCTCCTTTGCGCGGCGCCACCAGCGCCAGTCGAGGTCGAGCCGGCGGGGATTTGCATTCAATTCGATGATCGTGCCGGTCGCCGCGGCCGCTTCGAGCACGGCGGGAATGTCCACCGCGTACGCGTGCCGGGTCAGCAGCAAACGGCCCGTGACGTGCCCAAGCATCGTCACGTGTGGATTCTCCATCGCCCGGATGAGGCGCTTCGTTTGTTCGGCCTCGCTCGCCGTGAAGCTCGAGTGCACCGATGCAACCACGTAGTCGAGCGTGGCGAGAACGTCGTCATCGAAGTCGAGCGCGCCGTCCTTCAGGATGTCGCACTCGGTGCCGGTGAAGACCCGAAAGGCGCCGTCGAATTCCGCATTCAATTCCACGATTTCACTCACCTGGCGGGCGAGCCGCTTTTCATCGAGGCCGTTCGCCTGGAATGAGCTCTTGCTGTGGTCCGCGATGCCGAAATATTGCAGGCCGAGTTCGCGCGCTGCTTCCGCCATCGCGCGCAGGGAATCGCGGCCGTCGCTTTCCGTCGTGTGGTTGTGAAACGTGCCGCGCAGTTGATCGAGCTCGATAAGCTTCGGCACCGTGTGTGCCTCGGCGGCCTCAAATTCACCGCTGTTCTCGCGCAGTTCGGCCGGAATGAAATCGAGCCCGAGCGCCCGGTACAACTCGCGCTCATCGGCGATCTTTGGAATCACCGCCGCGTCCTTGGTGGTCGCGGCGAGGCGATACTCGTTGAGCGTCCAGCCGCGCTCCTGGGCTCGGCTGCGCAATGTGATGTTGTGCTCCTTGCTGCCGGTAAAATACGCCAGCGCGAAACCGAAATCCGCGTCGGGGACGAGGCGCAGGTCGCACGGCACGCCCGACTTCAGGCGTACGCTCA
>JANXRG010000014.1 GCA_025353105.1 Verrucomicrobiota bacterium | reverse complement strand
TAATCGCGCGGGCCCGTCTTCTTCCTTTTTTCTTCCTCCTTTTTCCTGTTCTCATTGCCTCCGCGGCAACGAGTGCTTCCGCCGCGGAGGAAGTGCTCCGTCCGCGCGTGGTGATCGTCTCGCAGTTTGAACCCGGCGCGGATGAGGGCGATCGCCCGGGCGAATTTCAATTCTGGGTCGAGCGCGAAAAACTCTCGCGCGTCATTCCGCTGCCGACCGCGTTCCACGACGTGCGGGCCAATGCGGACGGCACGATCATCGGCATCGTCACCGGCGGAGGCACGGCGCGCGCGGCGGCGACCGTGATGGCGCTCGGATGCGATCCGCGCTTCGATCTGACGAAGTCGTACTGGCTGATCAATGGCATCGCCGGGGTCGATCCCGCCGACGCGAGCCTTGGCAGTGCGGCCTGGGCGGAATGGGTGGTGGACGGCGATCTCGCGCACGAGATCGATCCGCGCGAGATCCCGAAGGACTGGACCACCGGTTTCATCCCGCTTGATCAATCGGTGCCGTACGGAAAACCGAAGAAGGCCGAGGGCGACTACTTCAACATGGTCTATCACCTCAACGGAAAGCTGCGGGAATGGGCCTTCCAGCTCACCAAGGATACGCCGCTCGATTTCTATTCCGACGAGAAGGTGAAGAAACTTCGCGAGCGCTACGTGGATCACCCGAATGCGCGCAAACCCGCCTTCGTGCTCAAGGGCGACGAGATCTCCGCCAGCACGTTCTGGCATGGCGCCTTGCTCGACCGCTGGGCAAATGACTGGGTGAGCTACTGGACCGACGGCCAGGCGAATTACGTCATGACCGCGATGGAGGATTCGGGTTCGCTCCAGGCGCTGAAATTTCTCGCCAAGGCCGGGCGCATCGACTGGAACCGGATCATGGTCCTGCGGACCGCGAGCAACTACGACAGTCCGCCACCGGGCATGACCGCGGCCGAGAGTCTGGCCGCGGAAAATGCTAGCTCGCTCTCGGCGTATCTTCCTAGTCTGGAGGCCGCCCACGCCGTTGGCAGCCGCGTCGTCCACGAGCTGACCGCGCATTGGGACAAGTATGAATCCACGCCGCCCGCTGCGCCTTAACGCGGCCGTCCTCGCCCTCGCCGTTGTTGCCGTCGCGTCGCTCCGGGCGGACGACCGATCGGCGCCGCCGGTTGATTTCGCGGCGCGCTTTGAGCAGGTCAAACGCGCCGCGACCCCCGCGGGGCTGTACACATTTCTTTACGACCTGCCAAAGGGCGGTGATCTCCACAACCACTTTGGTGGATCGATCTGGCCGTCGATGTGGTACGCCGCCGCCACCGATCCGACCCGCAACGGCGGTGACGAATTCTTTGTTCGCACGCGCATCGCCAACTGTCCGGATTGCACGGAGCCGTTGCTGCTCTGGCGCACGCTGAGCCGGTTCAATTACCAGCGCCTGCCGGCGTGCTGCCGCGACGAGTACGAACCGCTGACGAAACTCGACGCGAAGAAAAAGGCGGAATGGCTTGCCGCGATGATGATTGAACCGTCGGGTCCCGGCGCACGCGAGAAATTCTTCGAGCAGACCTGGCCGCGCCTGAACGATCTTTTTAATAATCCGTTCCTGCTCGCCGAACTCCTCGTCGAGAACATGAAGCGCTTTGGCGCGGAAGGCGTGCGCTATCTCGAAACCCAAGCGGGCTTCTCCCAAATGGTGCGCGCCGACGGATCGGCGGTTTCCCCGGAAATGGCACTGGACATCATCCGCGAGCGTCTGGCGCGGCCCGACGCGAAGGCCACGGGCGTGACCGTGCGCTTTCAGAAGACGATTCTGCGCTTCCTCCCGGACGCCGAACGCAGCCTCGAGGAAGCATTCGCGCTGGTCGCCGCCAATCGCGACATCTACGTCGGCATCAACCTGGCCGGCCGCGAAGACAACCAGCGCGGGCATCCGCTCCGGTTCCTCGAGACCTTTCGCCGCCTGTACAGCGGCATCGGGCTTTCCATCCACGCCGGAGAGGCCGATGCGCCCAACAAGCACGTGCGTGACACGCTGCTGCTTGGCGCCACGCGAATCGGACACGGCATCAATCTCATCAGCGACCCCGACACGATGCTGCTGATGCGGCAGAACCGTTTTCTCGTGGAGATTAATCTCGTCTCCAACCGCCTGCTCGACTACGTGCCTGACCTCCGGACGCATCCATTTCCGGAATACTTGCGCACGGGCATACCGGTGTGCCTCAACACCGACGACCGCGGCATGTGGGACAGCTCGATGACGGACGAATATTTCACGGCCGTGACGACGTTCGACCTCACGTGGCCGGAAATTGTGCAGCTCGGCCGCAACAGCCTCGAGTACGCGTTCGTTGAGGTCCCTGTGAAGCAACGCCTGTTGCGCGAATACGCGGAGGCGGTGGCCGCGTTTGAGAAAAAATATTCCGCGGCCGACTGGCATCCGGCGCTCAAGGCCGTGCGCGTCATCGGCTCGGGCTACGCGCGCCGGACCTTCCAACTCGATTTCCCCACCGACCCGCCGAACTGATAACCAATAGCTGATAACTCATCACTCTTCGTCCCTCCATGCTCGACCGCCTCTTTCGTCTCCGCGAAAATCACACCGATGTCCGCCGCGAGCTCGTCGCAGGGCTGACGACATTTGCCGCGATGGCCTACATCCTCGCGGTGAATCCACAGATTCTCGCGGGGCCGAACGGCGCCACGGGGATGCCGCCCGGCGCGGTGCTCACCGCCACGGCGCTCGCGGCGGCACTCACCACGATCGCGATGGCGGTGCTGACGAACTACCCGATCGCGCTCGCGCCCGGCATGGGCCTCAACGCGTTCTTCACCTTTGGCATTGTGCTCGGCGCGGGGGTGCCGTGGCAGGCCGCGCTTGGACTCGTCTTTTGGGAGGGCCTGCTCTTTCTGCTGCTCTCGGTGAGCGGCATCCGGCGGCAGATCGTCGATGCCATCCCGCATTCGCTGAAGATCGCGATCAGTTGCGGCATCGGGCTCTTCATCGCGTTCATCGGGTTGAAGAACGGCGGATTGATCGTGGCGGATCCCAACACGTTTGTGAAACTGGGCAATCTGCGCGAGCCCGCTGTGCTCATCGTTCTGGCGGGCATCATCGTCACCGCGGTCTTGATTGTCCGAAAGGTGCGCGGCGCGATCATCATCGTCGTCCTCGCCCTGACGCTCGCCGGCATTTTTGTCTCGAGTGGCGGCAAGCCGTTGACCTCGCTGCCGGGATCACCGTTCGGCGCGCCGGCGCCGCTCACGACTTTTTTGCAGCTCGATCTGACGTATCTCTTCACCCATTTCAACACCGCGCTGCCGCTCGTGCTGACGCTTCTGTTCGTGGATCTGTTCGACAATCTGGGAACGCTGATCGCCGTATGCAAGCGCGCGGGCCTGCTGGACGAGAAGGGCAATCTTCCGGGCATCGGTCGCGCGCTCGCCGCGGACGCCGGCGCGGCCATGCTCGGGGCGGTGCTCGGCACGTCGACCACAACCAGCTACATCGAATCCGCCGCCGGCGTGGAGGAGGGCGGACGGACCGGCCTGACCGGAATCACGGTGGCCGGGTTTTTTCTGGCGGCACTCTTCGTCACGCCGCTCATCCTCGCGATTCCGGCCGCGGCCACGGCCCCGGCGCTGGTCATCGTCGGCATCTTCATGATGCAGGGCGTGCGGGAGATCGACCTCGCGGATTTCGCCACGGCGGCGCCCGCCGTTCTCACCATGCTCGTGATGCCGCTGTCGTTCAGCATCAGTGAAGGCATCGCGATTGGGTTTGTTGCGTATGTCCTGCTCCACCTCGGTCTCGGCCGCATGAAGGAGGTCTCGGTGCTGGCATATATCCTGGCCGCGCTCTTTCTGTTGCACTTCCTCACCCGTTGAGCGCGCGCGATGCGGCAAACCGGAGCCCAACCCGGACTACTTAGAGAACGCTTTCTCAAGCATCACGGTGTTGTCCCGTTCACCTCCCTGTTCTGCCTTTCTGCTTCAAACCCGTTGCCGCCAGTGACGCTCGTGCCGGGCGGCGTGCAAGACGGCGAAAACGACAACGGCGTCTTCCCGGACGAGGAAGAAGATGCGATAGGGAAACTTTCGGGCGAGAACGCGGCGGACCTCGGGGCGTTGGCGAAGACGAATATGAAGCAGTGGATTTCCTGCCGCACGCGCCATCGCAGCGCCAAGTTCATCGAGTAGGTCAAGACCCAAATTGGGCTCTCGGTCCTCATACCAGCGCGCGGCCTCGGCGATGTCTCTCTCCGCCTCAGGTCGGACGAGGATACGTCGGCTCACGTCCGGAGCTTGGTGCGAATCCGGGCTTCCACCTCCGCCCACGAACTGCCGCCGTCAGGATCCTGTTGATACGCAGCAAGCCGCGCATCCAGCAAAACTTTCTCTCGATCCGTCAATGGATCTTCCTGGTCGTCCCAGGGCGTGCCGTCCAGTTCAGCCAGCTTGAGCCGGATCTCTTCGCGTTCGGCGGGAGTCAACTTGGCCAGCTCGGCGACAATCTCCGTCTTGCTCATGCCGGAACGATAGCTCAGCGACGCGGCAGCGTCAGCCCAAATTCAAGATTCAGCGCATCGGGCCGCTTCGTTCGTCTCCGTCTGGCCGGATCGGGATTTAGGGGTCAAAGAGACAAGCTGGGAGGCGACGGAGTGCCAGACGACAGGGTCACGCCGTGCGGGCATTGCGGTGGGCCTTGTCGCCTATGTGTTGCTGCACCTCGGTCTGGGCCGGTTCAAGCAGGTGTCGGTGCTGGCTCGTGTTTTGGCTACGTTCTTCCTCTTGCATTTCCTCGCGCGCTGAGCGGAGGATGCGTCGAGGTCGCGACCCGAGTCGATTTGCTCGTACCTGTGAACTCTCAGTCGCCGGCTCCCCGGGGCACGCGTGCCGCCTCACTGCTTCCCCAATATGAATCGCAAAATGCGATGTGCTGACTCCAACTCGGCCACCTCGCCGCTCAATATTTAAGCGGTAAAGCGTAGAAACATTCACCGCTGCTCCCGGCATCTTATGCAGGATTGGAATGGAAATGTTCTCAGGCCCACCAATTCTTTGTCCGATTCGATGTAAGGAACCACCGTATTTCCCGTCTTGTAAGATAGGAGAAGGTCAGACTGCCCACCGCGGATTGAGGAATTTCGTGACGTATTTTGAGAGACGGAAGGATACTGAAAAGAAGCTTCAATCTAGCACACGAAATCACACTCCATTTTACGAGCGCAATATGCAACAGAAAATGAGAAACGCCTGGAAACGCTCGACTCCCGTTTCAAACCACTAGCACGTACCTTTCTAAATTCTGCAAACGAAATGCTAGGCAAGCGTGGGGTTGAAGCGCGTATAACCAACGACGGTTATTACCGTAGTTTTGATGAGCAGGCAAAGCTTTACGCAACATATAAGAATGGTGGGCCGAAAGCGAATCCCCCTGGTGGCAGCGCGCACAATTTCGGTATGGCAATCGACATCGCACTTATCAGAGGGAAAGAACGGCTTGAGTACAAACCAAATTTAGCTTTGTGGTCCGAAGTAGGCAAAGTTGCAGAGCAGGCGGGAGTTCGTTGGCTAGGCGACAAAGATTCTCCACATTTTCAACATCCGCAGACTCCGTGCTTCGACGAGATGATTCGACGCTACCACAATGGCACGGACGTACTTGGGCCCTAATAATCAAATTGGTACACTCAATCTATGAAAGCGCGTGATTGGCTACTGCGGATTCTTGGTGTACTCGCTTTTTGTGGGCTGATTGCTGCGGCGCGGGACGTTGAAACCAAGTTTAGTGCAATTGCCCAAGAGGTTGTTCGAATTGAGAGCAACTATCGGGATTGGAAGGTCCAGCGACTTGTTGGCGCAGGCCCGTATGATAGAGGAGCGGAAATATTGTACTATTTGGATTCAACAACGGGCGCGTTGGGAAAGTTGACCCTTGAGGTTGGCCTTTCGGCGTCAGACTTGGAATTCTCTTTTTATTTCCGGGGCGATGAGATTATTGCCTATGTCGCAACGAAGCGCTCCTACAAAGCTGACAGTGATGGCGAGCGAGATTTCAAGAATCCATCGCCTGAGCTAGTTGTGGCCATCTGCATGATCGAAAATGGGTCTCTTAGCGTTCTCGCGACTAAGAACGTCGCTGAGGTGAATATGGCCGCTGTAGTGAGGAGTGTGGACGCTGGCCCTATCTTGCGTGTGGCGGAGAAGCTTGTGTCGTATCGCAACCGTGAAATGGTTTCTGGGGAGGTCGGTCTTACGAGCCGCGACGAAGTAGATACCCTTATGTCTGTGGTGGACGAGTAGAACGTACATGCGCTTGCGCGTTGAATCCGCCTTGGTGGCTCGGGGGCCATCTTGCCGCATTAACTCAAGTCGGCAATCCCAGCTCTCACGGTCGTGGAGCGGTATCGCGGACTCAAGTCGGCAATCCCAGCTCTCACGGTCGTGGAGCGGCGTCGCGTGCGCAACGGTGTCATCACGCGCTTCAAGATTGCCCGGCCATGCGCAGGCGGTATGCTCCGAGGTCATGGCCCAATCCACGCTCACGCTTGCCGACCGGATTCGCGGCTGCCTTTGGGGGCAGTTCGCCGGCGATGCGATGTGCCTGGGCAGCCATTGGATTTACAATCTGGGGGAGATGGAGCAGCGCTTTCCGGGCGGGCCCAAGGGATTCGAGGCGCCGGCCGAGGGGCATTATCACTATCCCAAGGAGCCCGGGGACCTGACGCATTACGGCGAGGGCGGCCTGGTCATGCTGGAATCGATCGCGTCGCAGGCCGAACTTGATCTCGCGGACTATTGGCTGCGTTTTTTCGAACATTTCGGGTCACCGGAATATGTCGGCTACATCGACCTGGCCACGCGGGGCACGCTCGAAAATTTTGCGCAGTTCGAGGAGCACGATCCGAATGCCACGTATCACTTCCAAGGCGGGGCGGACGACGACCAGATGTGCACGGTATCGCGCTTGGCGCCGGTCGTCGTCGCGCATCGGATGGATCCGGCGTTGCTCGACGCTGTCGAGCGATGTACCCGCGTGTGCCAGAACAACGATCGCGCCGTCGTTTATGCCAAGGTGCACGCACTCATTCTCAAGGATTTGCTCGACGGGCTGGATCTAAACGGCGCGTTTCATCATGCGCGGGAGGTGGCCCCGAGTCTGCACCCCGTGCTGGGCCCGGAGGTGCGACGAAAGATCGAGGCGGGGATTGGGTCCACCCTCGATGAAACGACCCTGGCGATTCAAAAGTTCGGCCAGGCCTGCCCCCTCCCGCAGAGTTTTCCGGCCGCGACGATTTGCGCGGCCAAGCACGGACATTCCCTGTCGAAGGCGCTGCTGGCCAATCTGCGCGCGGGCGGCGACAACGCGGGCCGGGGTGCCGTGATCGGGGCCTGGATGGGGGCGCTGCACGGTTACGCGGCGATTCCCAGCTCGTGGACGATGCAACTGCGCGCCGCGCCGCGCATTGACGCGCTCGTGGAACGCATTATTTCGCGGGCGACGAGTTGAAGCGAGCCGCGAAACTGTTCACCCGCCGGAGAGGGCTCCGCCAAATTCCGCCGCGAAATCCGGCGGAAACGTGTTATTTCGTTCTAATCGTTTGGTTGGTCTTGTCCCCATGTCCCGCGCCCTCCGATCCACGCTGATCATCGGGTCGGTCGTCGCGCTCCTTTTCTATCTGTTGGACCAGTCGACGGTGCTCGGCCCCGTCGATCGCCAGCTCGCCACCGCGTTTGGCCTGCCCCAGGACACCCCTTTGCGGCATCCGGCGGTGCAATACCTGGCCCTGGTCGCACTGGCCTTCGGCGTCGCGTGGACCACCATCGACATCAATCGGTTCGACTTGAAAGCGCTTGTGGCGGGGTCCGCCCTCGTGCAGGTGTTCACCGGGGCCGCGCTCGTGGCGCTCTTTGGCTGGTATTTCTCACCGCTCATTCCCGGCCTCGCGGTGCTGTCATCGTGCGCCGCCGCCTTCGTCTACGCGCGCACGGAATCGGGCCAGCGCCAGCGCCATGTTGAGTCTCTCTACGGCCGCCGGATTTCCGATGAGACGGCGTCCACGCTGGTGAACGGCCGCGCGCCAATCGACAACGAGGGCCAGATGCACGAGCTGACCATCGTCGTCAGCGAAATTTTCAATCATCCATCCCTGATGGCTGAGCTGGCCCCGGCCGCCTACATCGCGCTGAACAACGAATTTCTCGCGCTCGCCTCGGAATCGCTCGTTGAATCCGGCGGTTGCCTCGCGGAATGCGACGGCGAGGGCGTCCGGGTCATCTTCGGCACACCGCTGCCGGCCACGGACCACGCGTCGGACGCCTGCCGGGCGGCGCTGGTGCTCGCGCGAAAACTCGACGCTTTCAATCAGCGGGTCGCGGCGGAGCACGGGCAGGTGTGCGACTGGCGGATCGGCGTGAACTCGGGGTCGATGATCATCGGCAGTTTCGGCAGCGATCGGCTGGCGGGATTTGGCGTGGCGGGCGAGGAGGTGGAATTTGCCCGGCGTCTGTGCGCGGCGAACTTAATCTACGGTTCCTCGGTTCTGGCCGGGGCCCGAACGTACGAGATGGCGGAAGGGACGGTGGAAGTGCGGCCGATGGAATTGCTCCGCCGCCGTCAGGACGAGAGCTGGCTGGAAGTGTACGAATTACTCGGCCTCCCCGAAGAAATCGGCAAGGAGGATCGCGAGCGACGCGATCTGTATTGGACCGGAGTCATTTACTTCCGCGAGAAACGGCTGGCGGAGGCCCTCGAGATTTTCCAACAGGTGCGCGCCGCGAGCCCGGGGCATGACGGGCCGGTCGATTTCTACATTCAGCGGATCCGGAACCTGCAGTTGAACGGGTCCGGGGCCGAGTTTGAGACCGCGCGTCTGCTGAACTCCCTGTGAGAGCAGTGGAGGGCCTATCTTGTGATTTGAGCGGGTCGGGGCGCGCCGGCGTTTGCGCTGGCGGAGGGTTGCGTATCTTCCAACGCTGAGTTCCTTTTTCTGTCAGATTGACCGTCATGTTTTCCGTCGCCGTCTCCTCTCTCGCCACCGGGTTAGTTTTTGGCGAACCGCGCTGGCTCTGGGCGCTCGCGCTCGCCCCGGCGCTACTGCTGCTATATGTCCGCGCCGAACGGACGGCCGCCCGGAAACTGGCTCGCATCGTGTCTCCGCGGCTCCGGTCGCAGCTCACCGGGGGCGCAGGACCCGTCCGCCGGCGCGGGCGCTTCGCCCTGCTCGTCTTCGCCCTGTTGCTCTTGGTCGCGGCGGCGGCGCGTCCGCAACTCGGCTTTGATTCCCTTCAGGTAAAACGGCGCGGACTGGACTTGATCATCGGCATCGACACGTCCAAGAGCATGCTCGCGACCGACATCGAGCCCAACCGTCTGACGCGCGCGAAGCTGGCCGCGCAGGACTTGATCGCACTTTCGCAGGGCGATCGGCTGGGGTTGATTGCGTTCGCCGGACGGGCGTTTCTGCAGGCGCCGTTGACGATTGATTACGGTGCCGTGCTCGCCGCGGTGCAGGAACTCGACACGGAGTCCGTCCCGCGCGGCGGCACCAACATCGCGGAGGCCATCCAGCTAGCGCTCGAGGCATTCGGCAAGGGTGAGGGGACGGACCGCGCGCTCGTCCTGATGACCGATGGCGAGGAACTCGAGGCTGACGCTTTGGCAATGGCCCGGAAGGCGGCCGCGGCGGGCGTGAAGATTTTTGGCCTCGGCATCGGCTCCAGCGAGGGATCACTTCTGCCCCTTCCCGGCGGCGGCTTCGTGCGCGATCGCGCAGGTCAGATGGTTCGCTCCCGGCTCGATGAAACGCGCCTGCGCGAGATTTCCGAAATCACCGGCGGGACTTACCTGCGGTTGACGGGCGGGCCGGAGCTGGTGGCACAACTTTATCGGGACGGGATCGCGCCCCTGAAACGCGGCGACCTTGACATGAAGACGACGATGCGGCCGATCGAGCGCTACGTCTGGCCGCTTTCGTTGGCTCTCGCGTGCATCGCCCTCGCTGCGCTGATCCGCGAGCGCAGGAGTTCGCCGCGGTCCGGGCCCCGCCCGGTGTCGCGGCGGAAGGGCGCGGTCGCCGCGCTCGCGATCATCGCGTTGTCTTCCGCGGCCGGGGCGCCGCGCGCGTCCGCGGCTGCCGGCGCGCCGACCGCGAGTGAGGCGTTACGGCAGTATCGGGATGGAAAATTTGGGGAAGCCGAGGCGTCCTTTGATTCCCTCAGCCGCCAGCATCCAAGTTCGCCGCGTTACCAATTCAACCTCGGCAATTCTTCCTACAAAAAGGGGGATTACGGGCGGGCCGCCGAAGCGTTCGGGCGCGCTCTGGCCTCACCGGATTCCACGCTGCACGGGGCAATTTTCTACAATCTGGGCAACACGCTTTATCAACAGGGCCACGCGCAAAAGGACCAGGCAGCGAAGCTCCGCGATTGGAAAAACGCGATTGCGCATTATGACAACGCGCTCCGGCTGAATCCCAATGACCACGACGCCGTGGCCAACCGCGCCTTCGTCGCAAAGGCGATCGAGGAGGAGCACAAGCGCCAGCCGCCGCCCCCGCAAAAGGGCGAAGGCGAAAAGAAAAAGGACCAGAAAGATCCGTCGAAGTCGGACCCGAAGAAATCCAAGGACAAGAATCGCGACAAATCGCAGAAGGACCAGGAGAAGGATAAATCCAAGTCCGATCAGTCGCCGGATGGCTCCGAAAAGGACGACGAGTCCGGAGAGGGCAAAATGCCGAAGACGGACGCCAACGATTCGTCGTCGATTCCGAACAAGAGTGATCCGCAGAGCGACGAGAATCGTCCGCCGAAGGGCCCGGAGGAATCCGAACCCAATCGGCCGGATGAATCCGACGAGCCGATGGACCAGCAGGGTGAAAATCGTTCGCCCCGCGATTCCGCGACGCCGCCGCCCGCTTCCGCGCAGGAGAATCGTCCGGGCGGCGATTTTCAGGCCCGCGAAACCACCGGGAAGGAAAGGGCGGGCGAGCCCGCGGCCGGCGCCGAGGCCAGGAGCGGAGGCAAACTGAGCGCGACGCAAGCCCGGCAGTTGCTCGAGGCGCTCAAGGGCGAGGACGACAAGGTCATGCTCAGCGATCGATTCCGCCGGCAGGAGCCGACTTACAAGGATTGGTGATGCGCGCGGGAATAATCCATTCCGTTTTAGCGCGGTGTACCTTGGTTGGCACTCCGATTGCGGCGCTGTTCGCGCTGGTCTTTGCGGCGAACGCGCAGGCGCAAAGCAGCGTGCGTGCGACCGCGACGCTTTCCGAGGATCGCACGGTGGTCGGCGACCCGGTCGAATACCGAATCGAGGTGACGGGCGCGCGCACCGCGAGCCGCCCGGCTCACATTCCCGTCGAAGGGCTGAACATCACGCCGGTGGGCCAGTCCAGCAGCTTTAACTACAATCCGTCGACGGGTCTCGTCGCCAGCGTGACGCATATCTATCAGGTCGAAACGACGAAGCCGGGAACGTTTACGATTCCGGCGCAGGAATTTGCGGCTGGCGGAGTCAACGTCCGGACGAATGCGGTCACGCTGACGGTGGTGGCGTCGGCCGACGGCCGTGGTGGTCCGGCCGAGCAAAATTACTTTGCGGAGCTGGTCATCCCGAAGAAGACGCCGTTCGTGGGCGAAGCGATCCCGGCGGAAATCCGCTGCTATTTCAGTCCGCGCATTCGGTTTGAACCGCCGATGAATCCCGTGATCAAGGGTGAGGGATTCACCGTGCAGAAGATCACGGAGCCGCAACAGGACACCGCGGTCGTCGACGGTCAGAATTATCAGGTCGTGATCTACAAGACCTCGATCACGCCGCTGAAGACGGGAACCCTGAACATTGGTCCGATGGTGGGCGATACGCGCGTGCTGTTGCCGCGTCCGCGGCCGCGCTCATTCGGCAACGGCCCGTTCAACGATCCTTTCTTCAACGATCCGTTCGGCGGATTCGGCATGCAAAAGAGCGTGGAACTCAAGAGCGAGCCGGTCGTGCTCGAAGTGAAAGCCCTGCCGCCCAACGCGCCCGCGTCGTTTACCGGCGCGATCGGGCAGTTCACGCTCGAAGCCGAGGCCGAGCCGAAACAGGTGAACGTCGGCGACCCCGCGACCGTGCGCCTGACGTTGCGCGGACGCGGGAATTTTGATCGCATCAATCCACCCGCGCCCCTCGACCCCACGGGTTGGCGTGTGTACCCGGCGAGCGGAAAGTTTCGCCCGGACGACGACGTGAAGCTCAGCGGGGCCAAGACCTTCGAGCAGGTGTTTGTCCCGACCGAAAAACGGAGCGTTCTGCCGGCCTATGACCTTACCTATCTCGATCCCGGGAGCGCGCAGTACGTGACGTTGTCGGCCCCGGCCCTGCCGATTTCCGTGACTGGCCCCGCCGCGCCCGCGCCGACGCCGAGTGCTTCGGCGCCCGCGGATGCGCCCGCCGCAAAGGCGCCGGCCAAGCCGGCCGCGACCCCATCCCCGGCGAAGGATATTCTCCACATCCGGACCGACGGACCGGGAGCTGGGAGTTTCGTCCCGCTCTATCGGCGCACGAACTTCTGGCTGCCTCAGGTCTTCATCATCGCACTGGTACTGAGTGCACTCGGGGCCTATCGATGGAGCAACCGGCCGGGTCGCGCGCTCGCGGAACGCGCGATGACCGAATGGCAGCGGCGCGACGCACTTTCGGCGCGGCTGCGCGACCGTGGCACAAGGCGGCGCGGGTTCTATCTTGCCGCCGCGGAGATGGCGCAGGCGCGCGCGGCGGATCGCAGTGCTCGCGAGCCCGCGACGATGGGGAGCGAGGAGGTCATTGTGATTTGCGAACTCGACGCGATTTCGGCTGGGACAATTCGGGAGATCTTTCGCGTGCGGGATGAAATTACTTTTGCCGGCGTCGACGAGTCCGCCACGGTGTCGGACGCTGAACGTTCGGCGGCGCTGGGCGCGCTGGCGAAACTCGAGGTCTCGCCCGCCCTGGCTTTAAAAGCATGAACGCGCTTCATTCCATTCCGACGGTGACCGGCGCATTCCGCGTGGTGCCCGGTCTGTTGATGTTCGCGGCCGTCCTGCTTCTTCCGGCGGCGGCGTCTGCCGAAACTGATTTCGAGCGGGGCAACCTACTGTACGAGTCTGGCCAGTATGCCGATGCCGCCAAGGCCTACGAGCGGTCCGTGCAAGGGGGCGTGGCAGGTTCCAATCTCTATTTCAATTTGGGCAACGCATATCTGCGCGCGGACGATCAGGGTCGCGCGGTCCTGAATTACCAGCGGGCCCTCGCGTTGCGACCAGCGCATCCCGAGGCGGCCGCGAACCTCGCCTTCGTCCGGCGCTCGCTGAATCTAGCCGCGCCGTCGCCGGATGCATGGTCGCAGGCTTTCGGTTGGGTTGGGGTTGACGCCTGGTCGGTCGTTGCGGCGATCGGCATGTGGGCGCTGCTCGCCGGTCTTGTCGTGGTCTTCGGAGCGTGGCCCCGCGTGACGCTGGGCTGGTCGCTGGTCGTCCTCGGCTTGGCGGTGTTTGGCGTGGGCCTCACGGCATTAATCGGACTCCGCGGCGGCACCCGCGATGCCGCGCGGGCCATTGTCGTCAGCGAATCGGGGACGAAAGCGCATTACGCTCCGGCCGATAATTCACGTGACGTGCAGGCCCTCGCGGTCGGTAGCGAGATCCGCGTGCTGCAGGACCGTGGCAGCTGGACCTACGCCGAGCTTGCTGACGGCGTGCGCGGCTGGGTCACGTCGGGTGACCTGGAACGTGTCGTGCCGAAATGAGCGGCACGCGGCGCGCGGTTGACATCGGCGTTGGCGCCCCGTAGTTCCGGCGACGCATGATTCAGGAATGGAACATCCAGAGCCGCGCCGATCGTTGCGCGCGCACGGGCCGGGAATTTCGCGTCGGCGAGATCTTTTACACGCTGTTGCACGGCGAACCTGATGGCTTGCGCCGCGAGGACATTTCCACGGAAGCGTGGCAGGCAATGGAGCCGGAGCAACGGGCCGTCGACGGCGTCACGTTCTGGCGCAGCAAATACGAGCCGCCGCCGCCCGTCACGGCGGAAGCCGTGAATCGCGCCGACGCGGAATCGCACCTGCGCCGCCTGCTTTCGGACGGTCCGCCGCCCGAACAGGCGAATGTCGCCTACCTGCTCGCCGCGCTCCTCGAGCGGAAGCGAATCCTGAAACCGATGGCCGCGCCGGTGGGGGACGAGGCGGCCGCGCACGGGCGCGTCACGCCCTATGAGCACGCCAAGACCGGCGAGGTTTTCCTCGTGCCGGATGCGCCGCCATCGCTCGATCAGATCGAAGCCGTGCAACAGGAGTTGACCGCGCTGCTCGGGTAGGCGCGCGATGGTCGCGTGCGGCGCGGGGGGGAAGAGGGACTAAATTTATAGATTTTGTAAATTAATAGAATTCAACGGCTTGGTTTCCTCTATCTTGGTTTCAGGGTAGAGGCGGATTTTGTCATTCACTTCGGACCTGCATCCCGCGTTGTTTCTGCCTCTGATGCCGCCGGAGGGCTATCGCCGAAGAGAGCGATATAGGGCTCGTAGCGGAACAATCGATTGCGTTTGTAACCGGTGATTTCCTGGATAATGCCGCGTTCGGCGAGTCGAGAGACGAGATTGTTGGCGGCTGGGTAGGTAGTGCCAGTCAACTGCCCACATCTGCGACTGATAGGATCGGTCGTTGGAAAAGCTGTTCGAGTACTCGGTGTCCATTTCCTGCGGCGCGGCCGAGATGAGTAGTCACGATGGCACGATGCTCCTCGCGCAGGACGAGAATGCGGCGTGCGGTTTCCGTCGCCTCCCGACTCACTTCGGCGACGCCTCGCAGAAAAAAGGCGAGCCATCCCTCCCAATCACCGCTGTCTCGGATTGCCTGCAGGCGGTCATAGTAGAGGCTGCGATGCCGTTTGAAATAGTGCGAAAGGTAGAGGACCGGTTTGAGCAGGATTTCCCGCTGGCAGAGGAGGAATGTGATGAGCAGGCGACCGATCCGCCCGTTGCCGTCGAGGAATGGATGGATTGTCTCGAATTGGGCGTGAGCGAGACCAATCTGGATCAGCGTTGGAAGATCGGATGGGACATGCAGAAACATCTCCAGATCGCCCAAGGCGGCAGGCACGTCATCGGGGGACGGGGGGACGAATGTCGCCTCAGTCAGGGTGCAGCCGCTTGGACCAATCCAGTTTTGCGAGCGGCGCAACTCACCCGGAGTCAGGTGCGATCCGCGGACACCCTGAAGCAGTTCGGCGTGGATTTCCTTGATCAGCCGAACAGATAGCGGGAGTTCCGCGAGTCGAGCAATACCATGGTTCGTGGCGCGGACGTAATTCACCACCTCCTCCACGTCCTTCGGTCGCTCCGGTGAGAGAATGCTCGCCTCGGCGGCGAGGAGGTCGTTTAGAGAACTTTGTGTGCCCTCAATCTGGCTGGATAACACCGCCTCCTTCCGAACATACATGAAAACGAAGAGATCAGGGTTCGGCAGGGTCTGGATGGAACCATCGAGCCGACCAAGCGCGCGGTCAGCGCCTGAGAGCAACCGATACAGCTCGCCCTCTAAACGGACAGCTGGCTGTGGCGGCAGCGGAGCCGGAAGAAACGCCCGGTATCCAGTAGGTTGTCTCATATACCTACCGGCACGGGCCGTGAGGTCGGGTCCGGGAGGGAGGGAATCCATGCTGCGAAGCTTACATATGGAATCGGGGGACGTACATATTAAAGGCTACGTTTATTAACTCGCGATTCCCCAAGTGTAATAAAGGCGGCTGTCGAGGAAATCGGCGCTTCATGGGTCGAGCATTTTCTCGTTCAGGTTCGCGGCTACGCGGACCAGGCAGGGAACTCCTCCAGCGTTTCCTCAAGCTCTCCCAGCCGCACCATTGCTCTGTGGATGATCCAATTCCTGCTCCTAGGGTGAAGATCCGATCGCTTTCGTCCCCCAGGATTCTGATCCTGTTCACTCCCTGAAATTCTGGTAATCGAGCGCGACGCCGAAATCCTTGCTCCGGCAGAACGAAATCACCTCCTGCAGGTCGTCACGCTTTTTGCCGGTCACGCGAATCTCCGTGCCTTGGATGGCGGCCTGCACCTTGAAACCCTGCCCCTTGATGGCGGCCACGACCTCCTTGGCCTTCGCGCCCTCGATGCCCTGCTTAATCTTGATTTCCTGCCGGGCGTGGCCCACCGATGAGATCTCCGCCGTGCCGCGATCCACGTTTCGCAAATCCACGTTTCGTTTCGCGAGCTTGCCGATCACCAGCTCGTTCAGCGCCTTGAGTCGCGTGCCGTCGATGGCCGTGAGAAGGATTTTGTTATCCTTGGGGGTCCATTCGATTTTCGGATCGGCGCCTTTCAAGTCGAAACGATTCACCAGTTCCTTGCGGGCCTGATTGAGGGCGTTGTCGACCTCCTGCTGGTCCACTTCGGAAACGATATCAAACGAGGGCATGGCAAAGAATTAGCCACGAAGGCACGAACGGCACGAAGAAAAAATCTTCAGCTTTCTTATCCCCTTCGAGGACTTCGTGCCTTCGTGGCCAATCCGCCGGCTTTACATCCGGGCGAATTTGTCGGCGAGGAGCGTGGCGAGCTTGTGCGTCACGTGCTCGTTGCCGAGGCGTTCGAGGATTTCGGTGAGGAAGCCCTGCGTGATGAGTTGCTGCGCCTTCAGGCGCGGAATGCCGCGCGATTCCAGATAGAACAGCTCCGCGTCGTCAACGTGTCCGCTCGTCGCGCCGTGCGTGCAGCGCACTTCGTCGGCCAGAATCTCCAGGCCGGGCATCGAGTCCGCTTCGGCGTCGTCGCTCAACATCAGGTTGCGGACCTTCTGGTAGGCGTCTGTGAATTGCGCCGCGGGCGCCACGCGGATGAGGCCGGAGAAAATCGTCTTCGACTTGTCGGAGAGCGAATTCTTATAGAGCAAATCGCTGAACGTGTGCGGCGCAAGATGATCCTGCAGGGTGCGTTGATCAAACTCCTGTGTGCCCGTGGCCACCGTGGCGGAAAGCATGTCGCTGCGGGCGCCGGCTCCCGTCAACTTGTTCAGGCTCTCGAGGCGGGAGTAACGACCGCCAAGGTTGAGGTGCAGGCTCGTGAGGTGCCCGTCGCGCTCGACCGATGCCGTGTTTATCTTGATCGACGCGACCTCCTCCCCCCAGTTCTGCGCGGCGAGATACGTGACGTTCGCGCCCGGCCCAATGTGCAGATCGCTCACGCCGCAGGTGAAGCCTGGCTGGCGGCGGTCGGCGGACTCGAGGTAATCGACGAGCGTGATGCTGGAGCCTTCCTCCGCGATGAGCAGCGTGTGCGGGAAGATCGCGGCGCCGTCGCCTGAGATCCAATGGAAGACCTCGACGGGCAGATCCACCTTCACGTTCTTGGGCACGTGGATAAAGCAACCGCTGCGGATATGGGTCTGGTGCAGCGCCGCGAATTTGCGCGAGCCCAGCGTCGCGTCGTTCACCATGAAGTAACGCTGCATGATATCCGCGTAGGCCGAGAGATCCTGCTCCAGCGGCGCGAAGACAACGCCCTTGGCCTCGAGCTCCGCGTTCAGGAGCCGGCGATGAACCAATTTGTCGTTGGCGAAGATCATCGTGGCGGCAACCATCGGATTCCCCTCGGAACGGCCCACGAGCGCGTCGGCCTGCGCCGTCGCGAGCGATTTCGCGGGCGTGTACTTCGAAAGATCGAGCTTGCCGAGCGTCGTGAAGCGCCAGGCCTGATCTTTCCGGTGCGGGAGCGGGAGCGACTCGAAGGTCTCCCAGGCGCGAAACTGGCGTTCCTGGAACCACGGCGGCTGATCCGTCTGGATCGGCGGGCGGATAAACAGGCCCACGTTTTCCGTCGGCGCGGGCTTCGCCGGCTGCGGTTCGTCCTCGTCGATGACGACGGTGGTGCCTTGGAGGGTCGTGTCGGTAATATTATCGGTAATCATACGGTCAGGGAAGCGGAGCAATCTTGCCGGGCTGCTGGTGAGCCAGGGCCCGGTTCCACGCCTCATTCAATTCACCTTGATGCTGCGAGGCCCATTCCGTCACAAGCGCCAGCGCCCGCGGCGGCAACGAACCGTCCAGCAAAGCGAGGGTCGCGATCTCGAACTTGGCGGCTTGTCCGCCGTAAAAGGCGTGAATGTGAGGTGGTGCGTGATCAGCAAAATACATCTGAATGACGATTCCGTAGAATCGGGAAAGTTCAGGCATGACGCGGGCCGAGGGGTGCCAGGGACGGAAACGTCTCCTCGGGTTTTGCCCCGGTGACCCGCAGGTAGAGCGCGTCAGGGCAGAGGTCGATTTCCCCGTCCCACGCCACGGCCCCGTGCTCAGAGAGTCGGACGGAACCGAAAAAAGCCTCGTCGTTCCAGGCGGCAAAGACACCTTTGCCAGCGAGGTCAGACAGATCCACCTCTCCTTCAAGTCCGTCATTGAACCGGACAAGCAGTCGATACGCCGGCAGGGGATGCACTTCCACAATCGCCTTCATCGCACGCGTTTCGGATTAACCGACCGATCCCTCCATCTGCAGGTCAATCAGGCGCTTCAGCTCGACGCTGTATTCCATCGGGAACTGGCGGACGAGATCGTTGACGAATCCATTCACGCTGAGGCTCATGGCCTGGCCCTTGGTCAGCCCGCGCGACTGCATGTAGAAAATCTGCTCGGCGCTCATCTGGCTGACGCTGGCCTCATGCTGCAGCGAGTTTTTCTCGCCCCGCACCGTGATGGCGGGGTAGGTGTCCGTGCGGCTGTTCGGGTTGATCAGCAGCGCGTCGCACTCCGTGTTGTTCTTGCAGCCCTTGAGATGCTTTGGCACATGAACGAGTCCGCGATACGTCGCGCGGCCCGTGCCGACGCTGATGCTCTTGCTCACGACGTTACTCGTGGTGTCGTCGGCCATATGCACCATCTTCGCGCCGGTGTCCTGATGCTGTCCCTCGCCGGCGAGTGCGATGCTGATGACCTCGCCACGCGCGCCGCGGCCCTTCATCACCACGCCGGGATATTTCATGGTGAGGCGGCTGCCGATGTTGCAGTCGATCCACTTGATCTCGGCGTCCTCCATCGCCAGTCCGCGTTTGGTCACGAGGTTGAAGACGTTGTTGCTCCAGTTCTGGACGGTGATGTACTGGATTTTCGCGCCCTTGAGCGCGACGAGTTCGACCACCGCGCTGTGCAGCGTCGCGGTTTCAAACTTCGGCGCGGTGCAGCCTTCCATGTACATCACTTCCGCACCCTCGTCGGCGATGATGAGCGTGCGCTCGAACTGGCCGAAGTTTTCCGCGTTGATGCGGAAGTAGGCCTGGAGCGGATGCTTCACCTTCACGCCGGGTGGAACGTAGATGAACGAGCCGCCGCTGAATACGGCGCTGTTGAGCGCGGCAAACTTGTTGTCGGAGGTCGGGATGACCTTGCCAAACCACTTCTTGAAAATCTCCGGGTGATCCCGCAGGCCCTCGAGCGGCCCGACGAAGATGACGCCTTGATCACCGACGGCCTTCTTGATGTTGGAATACGCGGCTTCGGAATCGAACTGCGCCTCCACCCCCGCGAGGAACCGGCGCTCCTGCTCGGGAATGCCGAGACGCTCAAAGGTCTTCTTCATCTCCTCCGGCACGTCCTCCCAATTCCGCTTCGGCGTGGTGCCGGAGCTGAGGTAGTAGCGGATGTTGTCGAAGACGATGTTGTTGAGGTCCGCGCTGGCCCAATGCGTGGGCATCGGCTTCTTGTGGAAGACCCGGAGCGCGTGTTTGCGAAACTCACGCACCCATTCGGGTTCACCCTTCACGTCGACGATGTAGTCGATCGTCTTCTCCGTCAGGCCGGTGCCCGCGTCGAACTCGTAATCCATCTTGTAATGGAAATCGCCGACGCTGCGATCGATATCGATGTTGGATTTGGGAGAGCTCATGGGCGGAATTTCAGATTTTTGATTTCAGATTTCAAATGGGCGGAGCGCATCACGCCACGGCGAGTTCGGGCTTGAGCCAGTCGTAGCCCTTCGCCTCCAGTTCATACGCAAGTTCCTTGCCGCCCGATTTCACGATCTGGCCGTCCATCATGACGTGGACGATGTCGGGCACAATGTAATCGAGCAGACGCTGGTAGTGCGTGATGAGCAGGATGCCGAGGTTCGGCCCCCGCTGGGCGTTGACGCCCTCGGCGACGACCTTGAGCGCGTCGATGTCGAGGCCGGAGTCGGTCTCGTCCATGATCGCATAGGTGGGCGAAAGCATCATCATCTGCAGGATTTCGTTACGCTTTTTTTCGCCACCGGAGAAGCCTTCGTTGACTGAGCGCGCGGTGAACTCCCGCTTGATGCCGAGGAGATCCATCTTTTCGTAAAGGTGCTCGTAGAATTCGACCGCGTCGAGTTCCTCGCCCTCGCCGAGCCGGGACTGAAGCGCGGCGCGGATGAAGTTGGCGTTGCTGACGCCGGGGATTTCGTTCGGATATTGAAAGGCGAGGAAGAGGCCGTTGCGCGAGCGCTCGTCGGGGTCGACCCCGACCATCTCTTCGCCGTCGAGCAGCACGCTGCCGG
>JANXRG010000049.1 GCA_025353105.1 Verrucomicrobiota bacterium | reverse complement strand
GAGGGATATGTGCCGAACGTTGTTTATACGTGTGGCGCGCTCTTGCACCGGGGCCGCTTGATCCTGCCGTACGGCCTCAGTGACTCGGCTTCCACGATCGTCACCATCGACCTCAACGAATTGTTCGCCGCGTTCACCCCTTGCGGGTGATCCAGCGTGCGCAGTGCGGGGCTTTTGATTTTCGACGCAGCCCATCGTGCCGGAAAGGCACGCAGAACTCGAGGAAGGTTCCGCGCCGCGACCGGTCGTGTTCGTTAGGGGCATTTGCCTTCCCTGGTTCCCGCGTCGGTCGCTGTTAGCATGCGCGGCTTGACCGGCCGACTTAAGCCACCCCGGGGGACCTCGGTTCGTCGCTCCATCGTCTCGTCCATTCGCGCTTCGGTCGTTGGATTTTTAAACTTTCTTCTAGTTTCGAGTTTAGCGCTTCGAGTTTCGGAGCGGAGCGACGCGCGGTCCTTCGACTTTCGACGCTTTCCGTGCGTACGTTTCACCTCGTGAATCCGCTTCCCGCCATCCCGCCCGCCATCGCCGCCGCCGCATTGCCCGCCGGCAGGCTGGAGGATGCCGCGAGCGAATTGCGCGAACGAGGATTCGCGATTGTCGCGGCAGCGTCCGTCGCCGCGGCGATTCCGAATCATGCGATGGCAACGGATTCCCGACTGCTTCGCTCGTGGGACCGGTTGCCCACCGATCCGCATCTGGCGGACGGCGGTAAATATCGTTTCCGCCGGCACGCATCGTTCATCCAGACGTTTTCCCCGCCCGCTCTTTCAGATGTCCCGTATCGCCCGCACTGGCAGCCCAAGGCCTTCAACAAACTTCATGGCGGGATCCATCGTCCGTTTGCGCCCATCGAACCGGAGGTGGCGGCCGACCCGACTTTCCGTGCGCTCATCGTGCGATTCGGAAATGTCTTCGGCGGAATTGCGACGCCGGCGCAATGGTTCATCGAGGCGCATCAGTTCCGCATTGATGCGAGCCAGGGCGAGGGGCGTCCCACGCCCGAGGGCGCGCATCGCGATGGCGTCGACTTTGTCGCGCTCGTCCTCATCGAGCGCGGGGATATCGCCGGCGGCGCGACCACGATTCACTTTAACGACGAGGCCGCTCTCGCGGACCTGACCTTGGTGACGCCATGGACGGCGATGCTGCTCGATGATCAGCGAGTCATTCACGCCACCACGCCCATCAAGCCCGTCGGCCCGCGCCCGCATCGCGACACTCTGGTTCTCACCTATCGTCGCGATGGGTTTCTGGAACCGATTGGGGGTTAGGAGTTACGAGTTGTGATTGAGAAGTAGTTCCGAATCGCGCATTTGATCCAGGGAGATCGCGCCCGCGGGCTGCCAAGCCCATTGTCAACGCGCTCGGAGATCGCGTTCCACCATTGCTCGCGATTCCCTTAATCGCCCTTCGTCTTTCTCCTTGTTCCTTCCTCCTTGTTCCTTTCCGCCGCCGGTGCCTTGGGTGCGTCGTCGGTGATGGCGTGAAGAGCTTTTCGAACCGCGCGCGACACCGTGGCCGATCTTCCGGCTGCCTCCTCGCGCGAATAGCCCAACGCCACGGCCTGCACGTAAGCGGTGATCAGGGAGGTTCGAATCGCGTATGACTCAAGACTGGCGGCGATTTGGCCAGCGCCGCGCCGGGGATTTGCTTGATCATTGCCGGCAGGTCGCCCGTTGGAATATCGACGAGGAATTTGGCCGCCGTGCGCGCGGAGACTTCGGCTTTCGACGCCTCAAATGGATTATTGCTCATTTAGGTTCTGGTGGATTTACAGTGAATCTCCGTCCTCGGTCCCGAGGGGGGAAGCTGAAATTCAAAGTCGACCTCCTCCACCGGTGTTTGCCCCGCCTGGCGAAAGCAGGCCAGCGCCACCGGATCGCTGATCGACGTTCACGTAGGGACCGCTCCCTGCATAGACCCCTCGAAGAACGCGCGCCCGGCGCGATGATGCGGCGCGATCTTCACGCCTTGGCTTTCGCGGCTTTGGCCTCCGCCGCGTCGCCGAGTTCCCACGCCCCGTCCTTCTCAAGGACAAGAAGGCGGTCGTGGAATTGCCGGAGGGTGCTGCGATGGCCGACGCTGAGGAAGGCGATCTTTCGCTTGCGCAAGAGGCCGTAGAGATATTCCTCGTTGTCCTCATCCAACGCACTCGTTGCCTCGTCGAGGAATGCAATGGCCGGCTCGCGCAACAACAGCCGCGCGAAGGCGACGCGTTGCTGTTCGCCGAGGGATAGGACGTTGGACCAGTCCACGCGGGCGTCGAGGTCATTGTCAACGCGCGCGGCCACG
>JANXRG010000041.1 GCA_025353105.1 Verrucomicrobiota bacterium | reverse complement strand
GATTACACAGACACCGACCAGGACCCCGACGGTGACGCCCACGGTGACGCCGACCCCCACGGTGACGCCGACGCCGACGTCGACCGTGACGCCCACGCCGACCGTGACGCAGACGCCGACCGTGACGCCGACGCCGACTCGGACGCCGACGGTGACGCCGACGCCGACCGGAACTCCGACGCCAACATCGACCGGGACTCCAACGCCAACGCCGACCGTGACGCAGACGCCCACGGTGACACAGACGCCCACGGTGACACCGACTCCGACGCCGACAATTACGCAGACGCCGACGAGCACCCCGACGGTAACGCCCACCGTGACGCCGACGCCGACGATTACACAGACACCGACCAGGACCCCGACGGTGACGCCCACGGTGACGCCGACCCCCACGGTGACGCCGACGCCGACGCCGACGGTGACCCAGACGCCGACCGTGACGCCGACGCCGACCGTGACGCCGACGCCAACTCGGACTCCCACGATCACGCCGACCGTTACGCCGACGCCGACTCGGACGCCGACAGTCACGCCGACGCCGACGCCAACGGTGACCCCGACGTCGACCCCTACTCCGACCTTTGCGCCGACTCCGACCCCAATCGCTTAGCCGATATTTCTCCCATCGCGTGGTCTTCACCGTGCAAATCCGCTCCAAAATTTCCGCAACCGCTCACCATTTCAGCTCGTAATTAAGTTGTGAAGTTATCGTTCCCCCAACCCCACCGAATATGAGAACTCGCCGCAATCGTGGAAACACACTGTTTGTCGTTTTGTTCTTCATCGTGGTGCTGTCCGCCTTTGCTGGTGCCGCGTTTAACTTCACCTCCGGAACGGCTTCGGCCGGCCTTCGCAGTACGCAGATGACCCTGGGGTACGGCGTGGCCGACGCGGCCATGGAGACCGTCTACTCGCGCTGGCGGGCCATCGTGCAGGCGCATACGACCAAAAACCTTAACGCCCGCGTTTTCACAGACCCTAGTTCAGTCTATAATCGGACGGTCTTCCCTTCCGGCAAGGACATCACAGTTGTCACCCTCACTGATTTGGGTCTGCCCTCAGGTTATCTTGGGCTCCCGGGAACGATCGCCGACCCCGATGCAACCAGCGCCAACCGGGCTGGAACCATTTCCATCCGGACCGTGGATGTCTATGGGCGGCCGTATGGAGACTGGTCGAACTATGGAACCAACCCGGTCGCGGCCTGCATGGATCCGGCCACCAAGCTGATCGAGGCGACCAATCGAAATAACTACAATATCTCCACGAATGACTACTATCCCACGCCAGGGACACCGAATGACTTCACGTTCCTGACGGCGATTGGGTCGGCCAATGGGTTCAATGCCGTTAACATCATTTACGAGGTGCAGGTGCAGTTGAATGTGCCGACCCGAAACGGCACGATTACGGTCAATGTGAAGCGGCATTTTACGCGCTCCCTGGCGAACGCGGCCCAGGCCGCCATCTTTTTTGAAAACCGGCTGGAGCTGTTCCCCGGCTCAAACATGAACGTATCCGGCCGGGTGCACACAAACGATAACCTTTATCAGGGCACCCGTCGCGTCGCCGGGACCACCTTGGATTTCTTAAAAAGGGTGACGTACGCCGGCTCCGAGTATAACACGCTGGCCTCGGGCTCGGCCGTCGCGGACCACAATATCGTTCAGGTTGGATACGGAACTTTGACCGACTCTTCGCTCGATCCCGCGCCGGTCAACCGCTTCCAGGCAAACGCCAGCGGAGCGCCGGATCAGGTCGCGCCGATGTTGGTTGGAGGCATCGACCGCGGATACCTGCAGCCGTATGATAGCGTGCAGAATCCGACCTACAATAACAACTCCCTGCGCGAGATCATTGAGCGACCCGTGAGGAAGGCTTCGCAGGCCAGCACCGACCCTTCGACGGTCGATTACAACACCTATTGGGACGTGGGAACCAGCACCACCGACGCCGCTGCCGCCCAGGCAGCGATCGAATCGGCGCGTCTCTATAATCAGGCGTCAATCAAGGTGTCATTGGTCTATAACTCGACGACTGGCCTGCTGGATGAGGCAAACACGGTCATCCGCGGGCCCACCGCTACTGGCATGGCGGATGGACGGCAGATCAAGGACTACGACCCGGCCCTCTATACGGCCATTCTGAACGCTTTGAATGTGCCCGCCGATGGGAGCGGCACGTACGCGACGCGCCCACGGATAAACGTAGCGGATGCCCGTGAAACGGGACGCGATACCACCGTTTTCATCGCCACCACGACGATCGATGTGGCACGGCTCAAAACCGCCATCGAGGCCTCGACCTTGACCCGCTTTAACGGCATCCTTTACGTCGCCGATGTAACGGGAGGACTAAATTCGACCACGCTTTCCTACAACAACGGGACCACGGACTACGAGACGAAAGCGGGGGTCCGGCTCAAGCATGCCATCATGCTGGCAAACGGAGCCAGGCTCCCGGGCGCCGACAACCCTGATCTTTCGGATCCCGCACGCTCCTTCACGGTGGCGAGTGAAAATGCCGTTTATATCAAGGGCGACTACAACACCGGGGGCATCGGCTCGACGGTTCCCAGCAATGTCAGCAGAACATCCGACGGAACAGATACTTTTGTGCCGGGCTATAATCCCGTCACGGCCGCCGTGATGGGCGACGCCATTTCGGTGGTTTCGCGGAATTTTGATCCCGCCCGGACTTACGACGATGGCTTTGTGCCGAGGATTAGCATTTTCAACCCGTTGCTGGCCGCCGCGATCATGCCCGCGACGGGGGTGGAAGTCGCTCCCGGTACGGCTGGCTCGGTCACTGCCTTAACCCGCCAAGCCGTCTCGACTACGGTCAACAGCGCGGTCGTATCCGGAATCTTCCAGAACAATGCCACGGAGGCTGGGGGTGGAGCGAGCAACTTGCTCCGCTTTATGGAGAACTGGGGCCAGGTTCCGACCGGGTATAGTGCGAATCCTACTTTTTATAATCCGGGCTTTGGAATCACGACCACGAAGTTCACCTACAAGGGTTCGATGATGCAGTCCTTTTACTCAAAGGAGTTTACTTCACCGTGGTCCCCACCCGGACTTCGCCAAGCCTACAATGCCCCGGTTCGAGACGTGCAATTCGACGAGACTTACATCACGAAACCGCCCGAGGGGTTTCCAAAGACGATCACCTACGTCAAAGGCGCTTGGGAGAGATTCTAGGATTGGACTCTGGTCGCTCGGCCCACCCGCGGTTGACGGCTCGTCCGTTTTGGATCATCAGTCGTCCACTCTTCATGAAACCAACGATTGCCGTCGCCGTTTTACTTGCCGGGCTCTGCAGCGGGCTCGAAGCATCGTGGGCCCAGAAACCGGCCAATCCCCCCGCCGCGGCCGTGGCGCCGGCGGGTGATCGGAAATTTGATTTCACCCCGACGGTTTCGGAGCAGGTCTCCGATGGCGTACCGTATCGCACCGTCCTGTTTCGCGATGGCAGCCGCCGGATGCAGGTGAATCCGCCCGGGAAATGGACGGTTTCCGGGTCGCCTGGGGAAATGTTCTTTCTGAATCCAGACTTAAGTGGAGCTCGAATCACCTTGCGGGCATCCTCCCTCCCCGTGCCGGAGAAGATGGACGAGCCATGGATTGCATCGATTAAGCCGCTCGTCATTGCCAGTCTGCCGAAGAGCGCCAATAATCAGGTCATCGCAAATGTCGCGCCGAACGCGATCAACATCTCGAGTTCGATATCGGTGGAATTCAAGGCGACCTACGATCAGACGGGCAAGCGCTTCGTTAGCGACTGGGTCTTTCTCCGCCTGACGGATGGTCGTTTGCTGGAAGTCGTTACCTCATCCCGCGATGAGGATTTCCCTGCCGTCCGATCAGCGATGATCGAGGTGCTCCGAGGCTGGGGAACCGCCCCCTACGTCCCGGGCTCGCCCTGAGAGTTGCCGCGACGGTCCTAGTGAGACCGGCGCTTGCGCTTGAGATTAAGCTGCGCGATCGACTTCGCGATCGAGGCCTCGATCGACGCCACTTCCTCGCCGCCGAGGTCGCGGGCTTTCAAATCTGCCTGCGCGCGCGCGATCGCCGCTTCCGTTGCCGCTTCGTCGATCAGCCGTTCCTCGACCGCCATGTCCGTGATGACCGAAACGCGATCCGGTCCGACCTCCACGAAGCCATCGCCAATCGCCAGCGAGATCTCGTGGCCGTCCTTTTTCAACCGCAACTCACCCGGCTTGAGCAGGCTGAGCAGCGGGGCGTGCATCGGCAGGATGCCCATTTCACCGTCCGCACCGGGGAGCACGACCATCTCGACGTCATCGGAATAGGTGCGCGCCTCAGGCGTGACGATTTCGAGTCGGAAGGTCGACATGGCAGGATGTTTGGCGGGATCGCAGACGTGGCGGAGGGGCTAATCCTTGATCATTTCGATCGAGCCCTTCATGTAGAACTTCTGTTCGGCCACGCCGTCGTGCTTGCCTTCGAGAATTTCCTTGAAGCCGCGGATCGTCTCCTGAATCGGAACGCGCTCGCCGGGGGTGCCGGTGAAGACTTCGGCGACCGCGAACGGCTGGCTGAGGAAGCGCTGGATCTTGCGGGCGCGAAAGACCGTGAGCTTGTCTTCGGGCGACAACTCGTCCATGCCCAGGATCGAAATGATGTCCTGCAGATCCTTGTACCGTTGCAGGATGCGCTGCACGCCGCGCGCGACGTCGTAATGCTCCTGGCCCACGATGTCCGGCGCGAGGGCTTTCGACGTCGATGCGAGTGGATCCACCGCGGGATAAATGCCGAGCTCCGCGATGGAGCGTTCAAGCACGATCGTGGAATCAAGGTGAGCAAAGGTGTTCGCCGGCGCCGGGTCCGTGAGATCGTCCGCCGGGACGTACACCGCCTGCACGCTCGTGATTGAGCCCGCCTTGGTCGAGGTGATGCGCTCCTGCAGGTCGCCCATTTCCGCGGCAAGCGTGGGCTGGTAGCCCACCGCCGACGGCGTGCGGCCGAGCAGTGCGGACACTTCAGAACCGGCCTGGGAGAAACGGAAGATGTTGTCGATGAAGAGCAGCACATCCTGGTTTTTCTCGTCGCGGAAATACTCCGCCATCGCGAGCGCGGAAAGCGCCACGCGCAGACGCGCGCCGGGGGGCTCGTTCATCTGGCCGTACACGAGGGCGACCTTCGACTTCGAGAGGTCTTTCTGATCGATGACACCTGCGTCGCTCATCTCGTGATAGAGATCGTTGCCCTCGCGCGTGCGCTCGCCGACGCCGGCGAAGACCGAGAAACCGCCGTGGGTTTTCGCGATATTGTTGATCAGTTCGAGGATGACCACCGTTTTGCCCACGCCGGCGCCGCCGAATGCGCCAACCTTGCCGCCCTTGGTGAACGGGCAGATGAGATCGATGACCTTGATACCGGTCTCCAGCACGGTCGATCCCGTGTCCTGATCGACGAGCGAGGGAGCCGGGCGGTGAATCGGATATTTCTTCGTGAAGGCAACGGGGCCGCGCTCGTCCACCGGATCACCCGTGACATTGAAGATGCGACCGAGCGTGCCTTCGCCGACCGGGACGGAAATTGGTGCCCCCGTGTTGCGAACCGGCAGGCTGCGCTTCAGGCCTTCCGTGCTCGACATCGCGATCGCGCGCACGCGGCCGTCGCCGAGGTGCTGCTGCGTTTCCAGGACGAGCTTGGTGGTTTGGCCGCCGACGGTGAGGTCGATTTCCAGCGCGTCGTAAATACGGGGGAGCATGCCGGAGGCGCTGAAGTCGGCGTCCACGACGGGGCCGATGACTTGAACGATGGTGCCGATGCTGGTTTGGGTGGCGGAGGACATAAAACGGGCGGGGCTTGGGAGTTCGGAAAATCAGTTGAGGGCGAGCTGCGCGGTCGTGATTTCGAGCAGTTCGGTGGTGATGCCCGCCTGGCGGACCTTGTTGTATTCGAGGGTCAGTTCCTTGACGATCTGCTTGGCGTTGTCCGTGGCGCTCTTCATCGCCACCATCCGGGCGCTGTGCTCGGACGCGCGGGTGTCGACGAGCATCTGGAAGACCTGGAACCGGACATACTGCGGCAGCACGAAATCGAGCACCTCCTCGGGACCGGGTTCAAAGATGAAGCCCGGCGCGCGCTCGGCGTTCTTCGGTGCCGGGGCTGCGTCGTTATCGTGGGCCGTTTTGAAGCCGCGCTCCAGGTCGAATGGACTGATGGGCAGAAGCGGCCGGATCGTCGGCTTCTGCGTCAGCGTGTTGATGAAGTGCGTGTACGCCACGCTCACCTTGTCCACCTCTCCGGAGAGAAATTTTTCCATCGCCAGGTTGGCGATTGGTCGCGTATCGCGAAAGCGCGGCGAATCGCCGATCGCGAAATCACCAAGCAAATCGCGCCTGGTCCGGGTGACAAACTGCACGCCTTTGCGGCCGGTGCAGACAAAGGAAGCGGTGCCGATGTCGAATGGGCTGAGTTCGCGGAAAAGATTCGTGTTCAACGCGCCGCAGAGGCCCTTGTCGGTCGAGATCAGGATCACGAGTTCTTTTTTCACGGGCCGAACGGCGAGGAGCGGGTGCGAGTCGATTTCGACATGTTCCTTCACCGAGACAAGCACCTTGTTCAGCAGCTCTGCCATGGGGCGCCCGGCCAGCGCGGCCACCTGGGCGCGGCGCATCTTCGAGGCCGCCACCATTTGCATGGCCTTCGTGATCTGGGCCGTGTTCTTGATCGACTTGATGCGGCGTCGGATTTCGCGCGTGTTCGCCATGGGTCGGTTAGTCGGGTTTGGCTGCGGCGATTCCGGCTTAGTGGAAGGTCGTCTTATATTGCTCCACGGCGGCCTTGAGTTCGTTCTCGAGCTCTGGGTCAAAAGCCTTCTTCGTCGCGATGGCGTTCAGGACCGACGCCTTTTGCGTCGACAGAAATTCCGCCAGGCCGAGCTGGAACGCCTTCACCTTGTCCACCGGCACATCGTCGAAATGGCCGTTCTTCATCGCCCACAACACCGCCGCCTGCTGCTCGGTCGCGATCGGCCGGTATTGCGTCTGCTTGAACAATTCGACGATCCGCGCGCCGAGATCGAGCTGCTTCTTCGTCGCGGCGTCGAGGTCGGAACCAAATTGAGCGAAGGCTGCCAGTTCGCGGAACTGCGCCAGGTCGCCCTTAATCTTGCCGGCCACCTGCTTCATCGCCTTGATCTGCGCGGCCGAGCCCACGCGGCTGACGGAAAGGCCGACCGAAATCGCCGGCCGGATGCCCTGGTAGAAAAGATCGGTCTCGAGATAAATCTGGCCGTCCGTGATCGAGATGACGTTCGTCGGGATGTAGGCCGACACGTCGCCCGCCTGCGTCTCAATGATCGGCAGCGCGGTCAGCGACCCGCCACCCGCCGCCTCCGTCACGCGGGCGCTGCGCTCGAGCAGGCGCGAGTGGAGATAGAACACGTCGCCCGGGTACGCCTCGCGGCCGGAGGGACGCTTCAGCACCAGCGAAACCTGGCGGTACGCAACGGCGTGCTTCGAAAGATCGTCAAAAACGATGAGCGCGTCCTTGCCGTTGTCCATGAACCACTCGCCGATCGCCGCCCCGGCAAATGGTGCAAGATACTGCGTCGTGGCGCTGTCCGAGGCCGGCGCGCAAACAATGATCGTGTAGGCCATCGCGCCCTCCTTCTCGAGCACCGCGATGGAGCGCGCGACGTTCGACTGCTTCTGGCCAATGGCGACGTAGATGCTGTAAAGCGGCCGGAAATCCTTGTCGCCGCTGGCCTCACCGACCTTGTTCAGGCGGGCCTGGTTGATGATCGTGTCGATCGCGATCGTCGTCTTGCCCGTGGCACGGTCGCCGATAATCAACTCGCGCTGACCGCGGCCGATCGGGATCATTGCGTCGATCGACATGATGCCCGTCTGCACGGGCTGGCTGACGCTCTTGCGCTTGATCACGCCGGGCGCGATTTTCTCAACCGGGTACGAGACGTCCGATTTCACCGGGCCCTTGCCGTCGATCGGCTGGCCGAGGGTGTTGATGACGCGGCCGAGGAGACCCATGCCGACCGGGACCTCCAGCAGCCGGCCCGTGGTGCGGACCTCCGAGCCTTCCTTGATGGCGGTGTAGTCGCCGAGGATGATCGCACCGACCTCGGTTTCCTCGAGATTCATGGCGAGCCCGAACACCCCGCCGGGGAACTCGATCATCTCGTTTAGCATCACGTCGCTGAGGCCCTCGATTTTCGCGACGCCGTCGCCGATTTCGCGGACGGTGCCGACGTTCGACTTGGACGTCGTGGTCTTCAGGTTTGTGATCTGGGATTCAAGATCTTGGAGGAGCGTGCTCATATTCGGTCGGCGGACGGGGAGGTGGAAAATCAGAGGGCGGCGGCGAGCCGGTCGAGGCGGTTCTGGACCGTGCCGTCCCAGACGTCGCTCCCGAGTTTGATGCGCAGGCCGCCGATCAGGTCGCGATTGACGAGGAATTCGGCGTTGATGTCCGCGCCGTATTTGGCACGGAGGTTGGAAAGAATGGAGGATGACGTCGCGGCGTCGAGTTCCGTGGCGCTTTCGATCGTTGCATGGCGCTTGGCCATTTCCAGGCGGAGCAGGTTTTGAAAAGAGTGGAGCGCGCCGACGTAATGGCGTGGCTTGTCGGCAAGGACGGCCTGCACGAGCGAACGGGCCTTCGACTCATCGAGCCGTCCGTCCGTGAAGCTCAATCGCAGCAAGCGCCGCGAGAGATTGCGCGCGTCCTTGGGAACTTTCATGGTCGGGAGAGCGGGCGGAAAATCATCAGGCGACCGCTTGGCGCGCGGCTTCGTCGCCGAGTCGGCGCTGGTCTTCGGGCGTGAGAATTTTACCGGTGACTTTCTGTGCGGCCATCACCACGAATCGGCCCGCTTCGCGCTGAAATTCCGCCTTGAGCCGGTCGACTTCGAGCTGTCCGGCCTCCCGGGCCCGGGCGACGATGCGCTCGGCCTCGGTCACGGCCTCCTGCTCAAGGCGCGCGCGGACGACCTCGGCACTGTCCTTCGCGTCGGCGAGAATCGTGTTTGCTTGCGTGGCCGCTGCCGCGAGCACGTGCTTCTTCGAAGCCTCGGCCTCGGCGAGTTCCCTCTTCACCTTCTCGGCGTTCGCCATGGCCTCGACGATCTTCAGCCGGCGCTGCTCGAGCACGTTCACAATCGGGCCGAACGCGTACTTCTTCAGGATCAGGTAAACGATGCCAAAGACAACGAGCTGGGCGATGAACAACGGCCATTCAACACCGAAGTTCTTGAGGATGCCTTTCAGGATTTCCATGGCGGCGGGGAAGGTGGGATGAGACGAAGAGATGTCGAGACGGGAAAGGATGCCGCCACCGGAAATCGCTCCGGCGACGGCGAAAAAGCCGGCGATTAGCGCATCAAGAAAAACGCGATCAGGCCATAGATGGCGACCGCTTCCGCGAGCGCCATGCCGATGATGCCAATCGTCAGAATCTGGCCGAAGGCGCCCGGATTACGGCCGACGGCTTCGGCGGCCTTCGCGCCGACGAGACCGACGCCAATGCCGGCGCCGATACCGGTGCCAATGAGGGGAATGCCGGGGCCGATCTTGTCAGCGGCGTCGGCGAGGAAGGAGGGATCGATCATGGGTGTGGTTCTTTCTGTTTGGTGTTGTCTTCCCGTCGCCCACTCTCGGCGGATGGTCCCGGCGGGAAAAATTGTCGGAAAATAAATCAGTGAGCGTGCTTCTGGCCCTCCCCTTCGATGTGGCCTTCCTCATGCGTGGTGGAGAGCTGGATGTAGACGGCGCAAAGAAGGGTGAAGACGAGCGCTTGCAGGATGCCGACGAGAAGCTCAAGGAAGTAGAAGGGAATCGGGATTAGGGCGCTCATCATGTATGCGAGCCATTTCGGGAAATTGAGGATGTTTCCCAAATCCGACATGGTGTGCAGCAGATTTTCCCCAGCATATACGTTACCGAAAAGCCGGAGAGAGAGGGACACCGGGCGGAAGGCGATCGAGATAATTTCGATCACGCCGACGAAGATGAAGAGCGGCGCGAGCAAAAGCGCGGCCATTCCCTTCAGGCCACCCTTTACGCCGAAGGTGTGCTTGATGAAGCCGATGGGTCCCAACTCCGTCATCGTCCAGTAGAGCCAGAAGATCATGAACAACAGGGCCATGCCGAGCGTCATGTTGAGATCGGCGTTGCCCGCGCGAAGGAGCGGGACGTCCAGATGGTGCGCCGAGAGAAACGCCCCCCGATGCTCGGTAAAACCGATGGTGCCTACGCCCGGCAGCAAGCTGAACCAGTTCGAAGCGAGGATAAAAAGGAAGAAAGTTGCCAGCAAGGGGAACACCCTCGCAATCATGTGCGGGCCGACGATGCCAACGAGCGTGCTGTACAGCATCTCGATGATGCCCTCGGCCATGTTCTGGCCACCCGGCTTAGCGGGCACGAGCGCGATGTTCTGGGTGGCCCGTCGCGTCCAGACAAGAATCAGGATCAGTACAATGATGCCGACAAAGATCGAATTCGACAGCCATTTCGGACCCCAATTGTATCGTTCCGCATAGAGCGGGATTTGTGCGAGCAGGGGAGCGAAGGCAGCGGGCATGTGAGAATTGTCGACGATCGGTCGGGTGGACAGTGCTCCCCGGTACGGCAAATTCAGCGACAGCGGAGTCAATACGGACTGACGGAAAACACGCTGTGGCAGGGAAGACGCTTCTATTGGATACGCGCGTCGAAAAGAATGACAAGATCGATTTGTGAAATTTTTCACAAGCGCGTCTATTTCGTCACGTTTGGCCTCTGGTTTGAGGCTTGAATCGCGACGGGAGGTTCTTCGTGTCACCGCGCCGGGACTTGGTTGCGCGGCGGAAGGTCCCAACGGAACGTGTCTGCATGGGAAATGTATCCGCCTACCGCTGGCATGCGCCGCTCCACGATTTGTTCCATTCCGCGGTGGACAAATACCAGGGGGGTATGCGCGATGCCGGCGCCTATTTCTCGGCCGAAGAGGCCGCGTATCTCGCGAGCATTGGCCAGACGACGCAGGAGATTTACGATTTTGCCGAGGATCAAGCCAGCGGCGGGGAGCCGGATTGGGAAACGGTTCTGCTCATCAGCGCGGCGCGGCGCGATTTTCTGCTCGATGCGCAAGGCGGCGTGATGTCGACCCACGTGGTCCCGATGGAGGATCTTCCCGCGAAGGAGGCGACGCTCGAGGGCATCGCGTGGTTGCCGCGCCTGATCCAAAAAGCGCGGGCGAAGTTGCGCGGCGAGATGCCGGCCGACCTGATGTACGACTGCGGCGGCGACCGGCGGTTCTTCGCGGAACACGGTTTGCATCCCGCGGATTTTTTGCGGGTCGCGTGGGCCGCCGATGGGGATGCGCAGAAGATTCTGCGATTTGTGCGGGGCTAGGGCGGCGCAGGCTGCGCAGGTCTTGTAGCCGGCCTCGCTGAGGCCGGGGTGGATGCGACGATCGTGTCCGCATGCAACTTCCCTTTCCAATGGAGGTTCCCGTCCGACCCGGCCTCAGCGAGGCCGGCTTCAAAAACGTCGTCCGCCGCTCACGCGTCCGTTCGATCTTGTAGTTTCCCTTCCTTCACCGCAGGCCGGGAATCGGGCCGTATCCGGCGAAAGTCGGCGTGCGGCCATTTGCGGCGGCGCCGTTTTTCGACGTCGACGCCGCGACGTGAAAATCAAAAACGCTGACGCCATTTCGCTTCATCCCTTCGTACGTGCGGCCATCGCTGGAACCGACCATCAATCGCTTCCCCGTCTTCTTCGAAGTCCCCAAATAGATCATCGCGTGCGTTACCGGCGGATCGCGATCGATCTCGTAGGTACCGGTCCAAAACATCAAGTCGCCGGGCTGCAGCTCCTTGATTTCAAACGTGTCCGATTTCCGGCTCACGACCGCCCAGATGACCGACTTCTTCCGAACCCAAACATACTGCTCGTTGGATTGCCGGGGCGCGTCGGTAAATCCCGCCTCCTTCAAGACGTAGTAAGTGAATCCACTGCAATCCATGCCACCGCGCGAAGGATCGGCCGAACCGTACGTGTAGGTCAGATTGCGGCGCGTCAGCGTGAGGGCCGACTCGAGCAATTGTTTCACCCGCTCTGGTTGCGCCTCAAATTCCTTCAGCTCGCCACTCTCGATGCTGGAGGTCTGTCCTTCGCTAATGGCCGTCGCGGGGGGACTTGGCTCGGGCGTTGGCGTGGGAGTTGCGGCCGGAGTGGGCGTCGGGGTGGATTTCGATTTCGGCGTGGATTTCGCCTTGGATTTTGCCGATGTGGACTGAATCGCCTGGGAGCCCGTTGCTGATTTGCCGGCTTTCTTTCGCGGAGTCGGACTGGGCTCGTCGTCGTTCGCGCTACTTGCTTTCTTCTTCGCCGTCGTGGTCGACTTCCTCTTCTTCTTGGGCGGCGGATCCTGGTATTTCTTGGGGCCGAAAATCCTCTCGAGCGGATTGCTTTGAGCGGCGGCGGGACGCGTTTCAATCGCGAGGATCGTGACGAGCGCAAGCGCGACGAGCGGGCGGATCCAAATCAATCGCGGGAGATGCATTCGGGTCATCCTGTGTAATCGTCCGCGGTCCCACTATCTGCGCGCATGGAATCCACCGCTTCGCTCTACGACCGATTGGGTGGTCGAGGCAAGCTCGACATTCTGGTGCGGAATTTTTATGCGTCGCTCCGGTTACACCCGGTGCTCGGCCCGATCTTTGAAACGCACATCGGCGACTGGCCGATCCATCTCCGCCTCGTGGGCGACTTCTGGTCGCTGCAGACGGGCGGCCCGCCGGCCTACCGCGGTCGGCTGATGGCCGCGCACGCGCCGCTGGGACTGGCGACTCGCCATTTCGAATTCTGGCTCACGCAATGGCGGCGGAGTTGCGCACTGCATTTCGAGCCGCCGATCGCGGCCGAAATGATCGCGCTTGCCGAAGCGCTGGCCGCGCGGATGCGGGCGGCGTTGGAATAAGCGCGCTACGCTTTCGCCAGCTCCCGGAGCAAGGCCCGATTCAGGCGGATGCCGGCGAGGAGATTCGCGACCGGAAAATTCTCGTTCGGCGAATGCGCGCGGCAATCGGGCAAGGCGAGCCCAAGCAGCAGCGTCTCCACTCCCAGCACTTTCTTGAAGGTCTGGACGATTGGGATGCTGCCCCCCTCGCGGATCAGCGCGGGCTTGCCGCCGAAGGTCTGCTGCAACGCGCGTTGCGCGGCCAGGCCGTCCTTCGAATTCGGATCGGTGAGGTACCAGTCGCCGCTGTGTCCGCGTGGGAGCTCGAGTTCCACGCCGGGTGGGCAATGCTTGCGCAGATGCGCTTCGACGCGGTCAAGAATCACGGCCGGATTTTGGTTCGGCACGAGCCGGAACGTCAGCTTCGCGAAGGCCTTGCTTGGCACCACGGTCTTGGAACCCTGACCCTGGTAGCCGCCGCCAATGCCATTGACCTCGGCCGTCGGACGCGCCGTCGTTCGCTCCATGTTGGTGTAGCCGGCCTCGCCGAACAATGACTTCACCCCGGTGAGCTTCTTCAGATCGGCGTCGGTCATCGGCAGCGTCTTCCATGCCTCGCGCTCCCAGTCTTCCACGGGCGCCACGTCATCGTAGAATTTTTCCACCCGCACGTGACCGTTCTCGTCGTGCAGCGAGGCGACGAGTTGGGCGATGGCCGTCGCCGGATTCGCCACCGCGCCGCCGTAGATGCCGGAATGCAGGTCCATCGCGGGGCCTTTGACGAGCACGTCCATCGACGCCACGCCGCGCAACCCGTAGGAAAAGGTCGGGACGCCCGGCGCCACCATGCCCGTGTCCGAGACGGCCACGACGTCGCATTTCAACGTCTCGCGGTGTTTCACGAGGAATTCCTCGAGATGCACGCTGCCGACTTCCTCTTCGCCCTCGACCAGGATGATCAAATTCACCGGCACGTCGCCCTCTTCGCGAATCGTTTCGGCGACCCCGAGAATGTGCGCGAGGATTTGGCCCTTGTTATCGGTCGATCCGCGCGCGTAGATCACGCCATCCTTCTCCACCGGCTCAAAAGGCGGCGAGGTCCACAGCTCCACCGGGTCCACCGGCTGTACGTCGTAGTGACCGTAAATCATTACGGTCCGGCGGCCGGCTCGGTGCTGGTTGCGCGCGACGACCACCGGATGCCCCGGCGTTGGGTGCAATTCCGCCGCGAGTCCCGCGGCGGTCAGCTCGGCGGTCAGCCACTCGGCACATTCGCGCGTCGGTTTCTTGTAGTCGGCGTCGGTCGAGATGCTGGCGAAGCGGAGAAAGGCAAAAAGTTCCTGGACGGGGTCGGGGGCGGTTTGGCTCATGCCCGCGACGTTAGCGCGGCACGCGGTAGATCGCCACGCCCTCCGCGTCGTAAATTTTTGGCAGACCCATGCGGCCGAATTTCTGCAGGCCTTCCGCCGGCGCATAGATCCGCTCGAGTTCGCCCACGACGATAAGCTGGACGCCGTACCGGTCGAGCAACCGCCGTGCTTCGTCGGGGTCGGTGGTGGCGTAAATGCGCTGCACATCGGCGATGCGATTGTCGACGTGGCTTTCCTGCAGGCCGGCCTGTTGCTGCCGCTGGTGCCAACTCCAGCCCACGATGGACGGCAGGCCGGTGTGGATCGCGTAGCGGCTGCCCCAGCTGTAGAGCGTGCGGTCGAGGTTCATCTCGAGCAGGACGGGCGATCCCTTCACGTTGTCCTGCAGCCAGCGGATGGCATGCAGATCGGGCTGCAGCCGGAAATTTTTTCCGCGGAGCGAATATTCCGCCGTCTCGGCGAAAGCGAGGCCGTCGAGCGTGGGCGCGGTCTTCGCGGCGCGGTCGCGAATCTTCTGCGGCGTGCCCGTCAGCGGATAGAGCGCGGACAGCCCCACGAGCAGCACGAAGACGCCGGCCCACGCGAGGCGCCACCGCGGCTTCCACGCGCGCCGGGCGGCGAAAATGGCCGGCAGTGCCAGCGCCGCGGCCAGCGCGAAGAATACCCAGACCTGATAGTAAAATTTGAAGACTGTGTTCATCCGGCCGATGTCGCCGGCCAGCACGACGAACTCGACGAGCAGCGACAACCCGAAGCCGAGGGTTGTCATCAAAACGGGAACCACGCGGAGCACATCGCGCCTCCAGCTCACGGCCAGCAGGATCGAGCCGATGAGCCCGAGCAGCAGGAGCGGCGGCAGGGTCTGCCACGCGACCAGGCCAATGGCGGAAAGATACAGGCCGGCCAGCGCGACGCCGGCCAGCGCGAAACTCGCGGGATGGCTGGACAAGACTGCGATCAGGCGCTGGCGTCGCCGCCGCGAACCGCCCGGCAACCATTGCCGCAGGAGGAGCATCCACGCCTGGGCAACGCGCAATAACCCCGTACCCCGTGCGCGCCACACCGTGACAAACGCGGTTGAGAGCACGAAAAGGAACAAGCCGTGGATAAAAAGATAATCGCGCAGACTCGTGCGATCGCCCGTCCACCATGCGAACGCGCCATAGCCTGGCAGATAATGCGCGTGGAATGGACGGAACGCGACGTAGCCGATGGCGAGCATCACGCCGAACGTCGCCAGCGACGTCAGCATGGCCCGGCCAAAGCCGCTGGCGGTACCCGACTCGTCGCGCCGCCAGGCCGCGAAGAAAAGCGTCAGCCCGGTGAGCGCGCCGTACGTCGGCCAGTCCCAGGTGTTGGTTGGCCAGAAGAACCCGAGCGTGAAGCCGAGCAAGGCGATCAGCGACCCCCTGGCCAGCCGTCCGGCCGCATCCAGCCACGCGACGAGCAGCACGATTACCGCGAGCGTGAACGGCAACGCGATAACGTGCGGATGCAAATCCGCATACAGGAAACTCCAGTACGGAAACTCCGTGATCGGGGGCACCTCGCCGGGACCTTGAACGCCGATGGCTCGCGCGGCGACCCAGTACAGATCGGCGATGTAAGGCGAGAGCGGCTCGCCCGCGAGATACCTTTTCGCTCCGAAGCCGGCCCGGACAATCTCGGAGACGATGGGAAAATTGAACTCGTGATCCGGGCTTCCCAGCACCACCAGCCGGTTCCAGATGAACCGGATCTGGAACAGGTTGCCAAAGACGAGCACAAACCCCGTGGCCGTCCAAGCCGGCCAGAGCGCGCGGCCGCGGGTCAGCGCCCGCGCGGCACAAAACGCCCCGGTGGCCGTGAGGCCAAAGAACGTCGCGAGGCAAAGATTGAAACCCACTTCGGGCAGGACGCCGAGCGCCTTGATCAATCCACCACAAAGCACGAAGCCAAAGTAATAGTAATTGATGAACCCGCCCGCGAACCACGGATTCATCGGCGGAAATTCCTCCGAGCGGAGGACGCCGTAGAGGTACGTCATCTCCATCGGTTTTTCGCCGCCCCACGCCGGGTGCCACACGTCGGGATTGAGCGAACGCACGATCACGAACGCCGCGAACCCGATCCAGAACACGATCTCCGAAAGCAAAATCGCGCGCAGATCGGTGCGCAGCCACAGCGTCCACAAGGCGCGGCGCCGGAGGACGCTCCAGGCGGCACCGAGGCCGATCGCGGCGAGCAGCAGCCAGTAATGTTCCCGCGTGAACGAGACCACGCCCGTGCTCGCGCCAAGCCACAGGAGCCAGAGCGGAATGGTGATCGCAAACGAGCGCGCGATGCCCGAACCGTGGTCCGGCAGCCGGCGCAGAAGGGGATAGAGGTAGGCGAGACCGAGGATCTGCAACAGCAACAGGTGCGCGGACCAGACCAGCGTCGCGTGGCGCGCGGCGAAACTTTCCCGGTCGAACATTTCGCTCCACGTTCCGCCCTGCTGCGCGCGTTCCCAACGGTCCTTCGGCAGGAGGATGGCCTCCTCGCTCGCGCCGCGGCGCACGCGCTCGGCGCGGCGCGCGGCCTCGACCGCTCTTTTCAGCGGATAGCGCGTGTCCGTTACCTCACCGATGGGGATGGGATTGAATCGCAGAACCAGCGCGTCGGGGTCATAACGCGGTGCTTTCTTGTAGATCGTGACCGGCGGATGATCGTACACGCTGAAGGCCTCTTCCGCCCGGCGCGTGGAAATCGGAAAGCCGAGAAAACGGATCGGACGCGTGAACTCCGCCACTTTGTCGAATCCAAGCGTGCCGTCTTTCAGCCCTTCATAATAGTTGATCGTGAACGGATACCGGTGCGGCATGCGCGGAATCGAATCCGTCAGTTTCTGGCTCGCGACGATGATGTAGTCCGCCTGGTTCAGCCTCGCCAGTAAGCGCCCGCGCTTGTCGGGATTGTCCGCCTCGTACAGCGGGAGATCGATTTGCCGGTACGAGGTCGGGCCGAGGGTGCCGCCGAGCGGCAGCGGGAGCCAGTCGTCCCAGATCTCGCAGGCGAGGACGGATCCTGGCTTAATGTTTTCGTAGATCCAGCGGGAGGCTTCCACGCGGGTATGCGGCTGGCGATAGATCGACTCGAAGCCGATGGTCCACAGCAACGTGAAGGCCGCCACGATGATCGGGGCCGACAACGCGGCGACCCCCAGCCAAGGCCGATCGGCCCATTTTCCCTCGGCGCGTCGGGCGAGTTGGAACCCGCGCACCAGCATCCACGCGGCCAGCACCGCCAGGGTTCCGTAGATCGGCAGGAAGTAGCGCAGGGTGGCCTGATAAACCATTCCCTGCGGAAAAAATACCGACGCCACCCACGCCACGGGAATGAGATGAACCCACGCGCGGTGGACGAACAACCGCCACGCGGCGCCCAGCCAGGCCACCCAAGCGGTGAGACCCAGCGCGAGTCCCATGCCCCAAGCCACCATGTTCCACCATGGCCAGGCGAGCGGGACCCGGTTCACCCATTGTCGCGTATAGGGGATGTCGACCTCGCCGGTGCTGATGGCGATGACCTCCTTCATGTTCTTGAGCCAGCGCGTCGCGAACAGGAACGGGCCGTTGAACGCGTCCGGCATCGCCAGATGCACCGCGATAAACGCGGCGACGACAAAGATGCTGCACCGCAGCGACGCGATCCCGATGGCCCGGAGGACGCCGCGGCGCGGTCCGCCGGCCGCCGGCAGCAGGGCGACCAATCCCACGGGCAGGGCGAATGCGGCGGTCGAAATCTTGCAACTGATCGCGAGGCCGATGGCGAGGCCAATCCACGCGTAGTCAGACCAGCGGCCCCGCCGCCACGCGCGGGCGAGCAGCCAGAGCGCGAGCGCGACGAACAGGTTGGCCAGTGGATCAACGACGAAGAAATGCGCGTGTTGGACCGGCAGCAGGCTCACCGCGTAGAGAAACGCGGCGAACACAGCGATGTGCGGATCACGATAAAGCGTCCGGGCGAAGAGAAAGACCAACAGGATGATCCCGAGGTCGGCCACCGCGCTCAGGCCGCGGCCGAACAGCAAGTAGTCCTCGGGCTTCTTGACCCCGCCGAGTTCGGCGAAACCGCGCAGCAACGTCGTGGGCAAAGTGCCATACGCCCAAAAATGCGCGTTCCGGTTGCGCGGGTTGAGCGGCGAGGCCTGCTCATCGAGGTACTGCCCAAGGGACGTCGGCCAGTCCAGGTTTCCGGCCGACATGAGGACATGGCGCTCATCCGGATGCTGGCCCGCTCGCTGATCCCACTCAATGCCATAAAATCGCAAGGCCGCGGCAAGACAGAGGACGAACGCGAGCAAGCGTCCGGGAGTCAGAAGCGGGCGAAACATGTGGTCGGGTCAACGAAACTCGGAAGCGCCAATGCTAACGCAAGTTCCGGGCCTGTCGAAGGGTGCCGCAGTCCGTTCCCGCCGCCCGGCCGAAGATTTTTGCCCACCGCGGGAAGTGTCCGGTGCCGCGCCCGGCGGCTACTTCCACCTTGTTTCGCGTTCGTCGCGGACTAGTATGCCGCCGAATCGATATGGCGGAATTTGATCCATTCGAAAACGAGCGTCCGCTGGGCTATTTCGGCCGGCATCCGGTATATTTCACGACGCTGATTGTCGCGTCGCACGTCGCCGCCCTGCTCGGCTGCACGCTGCTCTTCTCCTTCAACCTCGGCGGGGTCGTCGACAGCTTGCATTTCTCGAGCGACGCGGTCCGCGACCATCTCGCGCTCTGGCAGTTTTTCACCTACCCGTTTGCGTACCTGCCGCATTCCATCGGCGCGCTGCTGCTCTTCGCGTTGCAGATGTATTTCTTCGTCTGGGTGGCCGGGCGCGAGATCGAGCGATTCCTCGGCCGCCGGACCTTTGCGACGATTTATTTTGCGCTCATTCTCGTGACGCCCGTGGTGCTCACGATCGTGAGCTTTGTCACGGGGAAAGCGACGTACTTCCGCGACAATTCGATGCTGCTGCATCTCTCGCTGATCGTGGTCTACGCGCGCATTTATCCCGCCGCGGAATTCGGTTTTTTTCTGGTCACGATCACGGCGCGCTGGGTGGCGATTTTGCTCCTGGCGATCTTCTCGATCAACTTTCTCGCATTGCACCAATGGACCTATCTGCTCGCGCTGTGGGCGAGCGCGGCGGTGGCGTATTTTGGCACGGGCCTCGCCGGGGTGGGGGATGAACTCCCGCTCTTTGCGAATCTGCGTCAACGCCTCCAGGCGCGTTCCACGCCGCGGCTGGTGAAGACGAAGGCGCTGTCACGCGGCGAGTCGGAGCCGCCCGACGCGCTTGATTCGGTCGACCCGGTGCTGGAAAAGATTTCCAAGCACGGGATGTCGAGTCTGACCCAGAGCGAGCGGGCGACGCTCGAACGCGCCCGTGCTTCGCTGCTGAAGCGCCAGGGGCGCGGGTCTTGAGCCCGATGGGGCCCGCCGCCGAGCCCCCGTGGTTGAGCGTCATCATCCCCTGCTGGGAGGACGCCACGGCTCTGGCCACGGCGCTCGATGCGTTTGCCGCCCTGCCGGATTCTGCCACGCGCGAAATCATCGTCGCCGACGCGAGCGCCGCGCCCACCTGCCGGGAATTGGCGCGCACGCACGGGGTCGTGGTGGTCGGGTGCCTGGCACCGAATCGCGGCGCGCAAATGAACGCGGGCGCGGCGCAGGCGCGCGGGTCCCTGCTGCTTTTTCACCACGCCGACACCCAATTCACTCCCGCGCACCTCGAGTCCCTGCGCGGCGTGCTCGACGACCCGGCGGTGCTCGGGGGGGCGTTTCACCGCAAATTTGACGCCCGTCACCCGCGGCTACGCTGGCTTGAAAAGCTGAATCGGACGCTCGGCGCGAAACTCGGCGGCACGATTTATGGCGACCAGTCGTTCTTCGTGCGCCGGGAACATTTCACGCGCTTGGGCGGGTTTAAGGATTACCCGCTGATGGAGGACATGGAATTCTCGCGGCGACTACGCCGGGCCGGCGGCGTGCGCCTGCTCGACCCGCCGATCGCCAGCTCAGCGCGGCGCAGCGCCCGGCGCGGCGCCTGGCGCACCTCAATCCAGAACGGGGCCTTCATCCTGTTCTTCAAGCTTGGCGTCTCTCCCGTCACCCTGCATCGTTGGTACTACCAGGGGAAATGATTCCACCGCGCGGACGAAGGCCGTCGACCAAAGCTCACGCGTTGCCCGCCGCCGCAATCTTGGATCGATCGGCCAGAGCGAGAAGAATGTCGGTCTTTGAAATGGTCCCGACGAGTTGCCGATACGGGTCATCGGACACGACCGGAAGACGCTCCCCGTCGTGGGCTGCGAAACCGGCGAGCGCTTCGGGCAGAGGCGCATCGGGGGTCACCGTCGGAAATTTTTCCTGGCGCAACTCGTCGGCGATCACGAGTCGGGCGAGTTCCGGCGCGTTCAGGTAGCTCTTAACGTCGTGCAACGAGATCGCTCCTTCGAAGGTTCGATTGTCACCCGTCACGTAAAGGTAATTGAAACGTTGGGTCAGAAACGATTGCGCGACCTCCTCGAACGGGGCGGTCCGGTTCACCGAGACCGGATTCGTGCGCATGAGATCCCGGACGCGCAGGTCCGCCAGCATGCGTTCATATTGGTGCGAATCCTTCGACGCCAAAGAGTCGCTGTAGATGGAGCGCGGGTTGAATTGCCTCGCGGTGTAATAGGCCAGAACGCACGCCGGCATCATGGGAAGCACGACCTGATAATCCAACGTTAGCTCAAACAGCATGATGATCGCCATCATGGGGGCATGCGTGGTGGCCGCGAGAAAGGCGCCCATGCCCACGAGCGCAAAGCGCGTCGCCTGATCCGACATGCCGGGAAACATCGGGGCGATGACAAAATGGAAGAGGGCGCCCAGACTTGCGCCAATGAAGAGAGTGGGGGTAAAAACGCCGCCCACCGCACCGGAACCAAAGGTCGCGCTCGTCGCGATCACCTTGAAGACGAGGACGACGAGGAGCACCTGCCAGATTATCCTTCCCTGCAGGATGTCGTCGACGACGGTTTCGCCGTTTCCACAGACCTCGGGGCGGTGCAGAGCAAGTAACCCGACGACCAGGCCGCCCAAGGCCGGTTTGATCATGGCCGGCATCGGGAGTCGGGCGAACGCCGCCTGGCTCTTGTTTAGCAGCCGGAGGAAGGCGGGAGCTGCGATCCCACACAATATTCCAAGGATGGCAGCCGGCACGACTTCCCAGGCCGGGGTCGGAGCGAGCGTGGGGATCAGATAGATTGGCTTCATGCCGAGCAACTGGCGCACGGTGACGGTCGAGATGACCGAGGCGAAAACGAGCGGCCCGAAACTTTCCATCGCCAGCGAGCCGAGTAGAATTTCGGCCACGAACAACGCGCCGGAGATGGGCGCGTTGTAGGCGGCGGCGATGCCGGCGGCGGCGCCACATGCCACCATCAGGCGACGCCTTGGCGCCGGCCAGCGTCCAAGGCGCCCGAAGAGCGAGGCGAATAACGACGAAAGCTGCACCATCGGTCCCTCCCGGCCGATCGACGCACCGGACGAAATCGAAAAGAGGGCCGAGATCGATTTCACGATGCTCGCCCGAAATCCGAGTTGGCCATCGCCGATCAGCACCGCTTCCATGTAGTCGGTATTCGTGCCACGATGCCGAAAGATGCGACCGCCAAAGTAGATGACCAGTCCGGCGATCAAGCCTCCCACGGTCGGCACGAGCACGCGTTGCCAGGCCGGCATCTCCTCAAACGCCCGCACCGCGCTGCCGGAATGCTGGGTGAAGACGTGCTGCAATCCGCGCGCGAGACCGCGAAATGCAACCGAAGCAAGCGCGCCGGTGCAGCCAATGACGCCCGCCCAAAATAACGACAGCTGAAGATCGCTGGGCCGGATGTGTTCCGCGATCCAGACTCGCAGACGCAGAAGGGTGACGACCCAGCGGCGGAGCGGAAGCGTTCGTTTCACGAGTCGGCGAATCGGGCGCCGGCGTGCCGTTTCCATTCGCAATCCGATGGTCGGGAAACGGTCACGCTCGCTGTTCGCCTCTGCGATTCTATCCGGTTGTCGGGGAATGGCAACGCAACTGCCGATGGCGAAGGATGGACCGATGCAGCCGAACCCGATCGGTCATTTCGTTCAAATTTTCGCGAAGCTCCGTGCCCCTGCCGGCTGTCCTTGGGATTGCAAGTTCGGCGCAGCGCTGCGCCCGGCGCGGCGCGTGGCGCACCTCGATTCAGAACGGGGCCTTCATCCTGCTCTTCAAGCTTGGCGTCCCTCCCGTCACCCTGCATCGTTGGTTCTACCAGTTGAAGCGATGAATCCGTCCGAATCCATCCCGCTCCGCCCGGCGGAGCCGGCCCCTGCGTTCAGCGACGTCGTGTACGGCAACGTCATGTCGCACTTCTATCGCGGCGAGCTCGGTCGCATCATGATCTGGCGGCAGCGGCTCGACGTTACGACGACGTGGGCGCTCACCAGCACGACGACGATCCTGACGGTTGCGTTCTCGTTTCGCGACGTCCCGCACGTCATCTTTTTCTTCAGCCTGATCGTGGTGAGCATGATGCTCTGGATCGAGGCGCGCCGGTACCGGTTTTACGACGCCTACCGCGCGCGGGTGCGGATGCTCGAGGCGCACTTCATCATGCCGGTCGTGATGCAGAACCGCGACCTGCTCGAGGGGGAATGGCGCAAGCTCGTGTCGCAGGATCTGCTCGTGCCAGCGTACAAGATCAGCCGGCTGGAGGCGGTGGCCCGGCGCCTAAAACGCAACTACGCGCTGCTCTACGCCGTCACGCTCATCGCCTGGGTGACCAAGATCATTCTCCACGCCCCGCCTGGCAATCCGATTGAATCGGTGGCGGATTTCTATGACCTGATGGCGGTAGGCCGGCTGCCAAGCTGGGCCGTCGCCTCGTCCTTCAGCCTCACGGTGGCCATGATCATCTCGATGCTCATCTGGCTCGCGCGCCGCTCCGACAGCGAGGTGCAGGAATTTGGCGAGCGCGATCGCGCGCGGTGGAAGATCTGAGAATTTCAGATTTACAAGCCAGTGCCTCACTTGGAACGAAGGCTGCCACCCAAGTTTTGAAAGCGGAAATCTAAGATCCGAAAATGCCCGACCGCGCCCAATCCGCAAGCCGCAATCCGAATTTCGAAATGGAACGGCTGGTCGCAATTCTCGCAGCCTTGCGTGCACCGGGCGGCTGTCCCTGGGACCGCGAGCAAACGCATGAGTCGCTTCGCGGCGCGTTGCTCGAGGAGGCGCACGAGGTCATCGCCGCCATCGACGCACGCGACCTGGCCAACCTGCGCGAGGAACTGGGTGACCTGCTGCTGCACGTCGTGTTCCATGCGCAGATCGCGGCCGAGCGCGGCGCGTTCAAGTTTGAAGACGTGGTCGCGGAGGCCTGTGCAAAGATGATTCGTCGGCATCCGCATG
>JANXRG010000097.1 GCA_025353105.1 Verrucomicrobiota bacterium | reverse complement strand
ATGGTTTGACGCGAGCCATCGAGCAAAAAGATCAAGCCAAGCCGGCGGTACAACGGCGGTCGCCCGCGTCGCCGAGGAGCCGCCGGCAGGCACCCTGGACCCATAACGCGCATATTCCCCCGTCTTCTCGCTGGCTCTCGAATGGCCCCCAGCCTCCCCGGACCTGGCGCCCAGCCTCCTGTTTGGACTTTCGGCATTCGACTCCCCTGCCCAATGACGAAGGAACAAATTGATCTCGCGTTCCTGCAGCACCGTCGCGGGCAGCTCCGCGACTGGGCGGCCCTTTCCTTCGATCAGAAAATGGAAATGCTGGCGGAGATGTCTGAGGTCGCGGAAGCCTTCGCGAAATCACGCGCCAAGCGCGCGGACACGGCACCCGTCGCGGAGGAACCTCGATCCTCTGACTTTTGACCTCTGACTTTTGACCTCTGACCTCTGACGTACGACCTCTGACCTCTGTTGTCCGTCCTCTCTCCCTCGCTGGCCCTCGACTATCGATTGTCCCCCTGCCTCCCTGGACTTCCGGCTTTGCCGTAATCTCGACTCTCGACTCCCATAAGCCGTTCCGATTCGTGTTCTTTCGTGATAATTCGTGGTTCCTTCGGTTTTGGTTTCTTCAGCGCACCGCATGACACAGCGAACTTTGAGAATCTGTGAAAATCAGCGCCAATCTGTTGTTCCAACTCATCGTTCCGATTCGCGTTCTTTCGTGATAATTCGTGGCCCTTTAACACCGAACCCTTATCGCTTAACCCGTAACTTTTCGATCCCACCCCCTTGACAGAGCGAACGCTTTTCCGTACGCTTTGTGCATGACCTCCATTCCGGTTACGCAAGCTCGCGCCACGCTGTACCAGCTCTTGGACGATGCGGCCGAATCCCACGAGCCCATCCAGATTACGGGAAAGCGCTCGAACGTCGTTCTCGTGTCCGAACAGGACTGGCGGAGCATCCAGGAGACGCTTTATCTCGTCTCGATCCCCGGACTGCGCGATTCCATTCGCAAGGGCATGGCAGAGCCGCTCGCCAAAGCCTCCACTGAGCCGGGCTGGTGAATTGGTCTATCGTTTTCACGAAGCAAGCGCAAAAGGACGCCCGGAAACTTGCGTCCTCAAACCTGAAGTCACAGGCGCAACGTCTTCTCACCGTCGTCGCGAAGAACCCTTTTCAGAATCCTCCGCCCTACGAGAAGCTGATCGGAGATCTCGTGGGCGCCTATTCCCGGCGCATCAACATCCAACATCGTCTCGTTTATCAAGTCTATGATGCCGAGCGCACGGTCAAGGTCATCCGGATGTGGACTCACTACGAATGAGCCGCAAAGCGCGTCGCGTGGTCGCTCACGTCTGACTTCCGACCTCCAATTTCCGACTTCCTAATTCCCACGTCGGCATTCGGCATTCGACATTCGGCGTTCACTCAGCCACTCATCGGCGCGTGAAGATCGCCCTCGCCACGATTTGCCCGGACTCCCGCCAGCGGGCCTTCCTCGGGATCGTGCGGCCCACGTGGGAAGCGTACGCAAAGCGCCACGATTTGCCGATCATTGTCGTCGAGAATCCGCCTCATCCTGAAAACGTTTTTTGGGGAAAGTATTTCGCCCTGACCTTGCCGGAGTTCGCAAAATACGACGCCGTCATCGCACTCGACAACGACATCCTCGTGAACCCTCACAGCCCACTTGTCACCGAGGACTGGGACGGTTCGAAAATAGGAATCGCCGATGAACGGCAGCAATTCGACTGGGACGACGCCTTTGTCGCCCAATACTACTCGCATTACGAACACGAGATCCCTGCCCGCGTGACTCATGTCGGAATTCTGAACACGGGGGTGCTACTTTACACCCGCGCACACCTCCCGTTCTTTGAGGCGGTCCATGCTCGCTGGGTTGAATGGCGGGACCGGGCGACGGCGGCAACGCGGGAAACGGACAGCTTCAAGTATGCAAACGATCAGCCTCATGTCTCGCTCGCCTTGCAGGTCGCGGACCGAGCGAAAATACTCCCACCGGCCTACAATCGGCTGTGGTGGAGCTGGTACCGTCAGCGCGGAACGCTCCCATGGCGGGCGTTCCAAGGTTACGCCAAGGCCTCTTCGCTGTTCGAAGAATTCGCGCCCCGCGCGCTCGCGTCCGCCTTCGCGCGTCCCGGCGCGCGAGCGATCGAGCGCGGTCTAAGCGAATGCCATTTTCTTCACGTCGCAGGCAGCAAGTCGCCAATTTGGTTGTTCGCCCATCGCTCGTCTGCTTGATTCGCGTGCCATGTCTGATTTCGCCGCTCCGGCCGTCTCCCAGCAATCCGTCCCGTGCAGTTAGCGACAAAATTCATCGCCCGGGTTTGGAAATCGGCTGTGGGTTGGTCCTTTGCCGTCACCGCGATGCGGATGGGTGGTTTTCTCCTTGTGCTGCCACTGGCGTTGCGTCGCCTCAGTCCGGACGAGTTGGGTCTTTGGTACGTGTTTACGTCCATCGGCGATCTGTGTGCCTTCGCGGAGCTCGGGCTCGGCCTGATTCTAGGACGCAGCGCGAGCTTCTTTATGGCCGGTGTGGAGCGTCTGTCGGTCCACGGACTCGAGTTGAACCCGCCGTTGGTGGAGATTCGCGCTCCCAATCTGCGGGGCCTCGCCGGCCTGTTGCAGTTAGCGCGGCTCGTCTACGTCCGCATCGTTGCGGGCATCCTGTTGTTCATGCTGACGGTCGGACTGGCCATCGTCATTTACAAGATGCGCGCGCTGCCGGGCCTGCGGACAAATCATCTGCTGACCTACGGCGTTTTTGTCGCTGCGACTGTGCTCTCGGTCGCGGGCAGTTATTGGCCGCAATTCCTCGCCGGCATCGGGCAGGTGCGGCTCGGCCAACGCGCGCTGTTGGCGGGCCTGCTCCTCAACTACACCGTCGCCGCCACCTGTCTCCTGCTCGGCCTCGGCATTCTCTCGCTCGCGCTCGGGCAACTCGTTCTCGCCCTCGTGAATTTCACCTACGCTCGCTCGCAGGCTCTCGCGAGTTGTCCCGGGATTCGCTCGGTGACTGCCATGACGATCCGCTTCGGCGACGTGTGGCCCGCCACTTGGCGCTCGCTCCTGACGACCCTCGGCGCCAACATGTGCTGCCAGAGTTCACTCCTCGTCTGCGGCATTTTGTTTGATCTTGCGACCACCGCATCCTACGGCCTCAGCCTTCGGCTCGCTCTCGTCGCGCAGGGATTTGCGGGCGTTTGGCTGGTCGTGCGCCTTCCGCACATTGCTCGCGCCCGGGCGGCGGGCGACTTTGCGGCGGCCGTGCAGTTGTTCAAGGGCTCTCTACCTCGCTGCTTCGTGACTTATGCCGCGGCCGCCACGTGTATATTGTTCGCGGTGCATCCGATCCTCGATTTGATGAAATCGCAGACCGCCGCCCTGGCCACGCCGCTGCTCGCCGGATTGCTCGTCATGGTCGGGCTCGACTTCCTCGTCGGTGTTCACTCGGCGGTGATTCAGACCGCGAATCGCTTCCCGCATTTGAAGATATATTTTGTGAGCGGGTCGGCCACCGTTGCGCTCGCCTTCGGACTTGGATCTGTCGTCGGAGTGGCCGGCATCATTGCGGCGCCCATCGTGGTCCAGTTCATTTGCGCGTATTGGTGGATTCCCCGGCGTTGCTGGAGCGAATTGCATCACGAAATGAATGCGCATCTTAAAAGTTCGCTTCCAGCGTCATGACTGATTCCATCCGGCGACTCTGCGGCTACTCGATGCCACGCCTTGGTCCCCTCGCGTTCAAGACGTATTTTCGATTCGCCCCCGGTGTGGCGGTGAAGGAATTGTTCCCGGGCATCCGGGTCCGGCTAAATTTCAAGGACGATGCTTGCCGCGAAACTTGGTGGCGGGGATATCGCTACGAGCATCCGTTGCCCGTGCTCTTGCAGCGGCTGTGCGCCACCGGCGTCGACACCTTTTTTGATATCGGAGCCAACTACGGCTTCTTCAGCTATCTCGTCCTGTCGCAGTGCCCGGACGTGAATGTGTTCTCGTTTGAGCCGAATCCGCACAACTTCGCAATCCAGAGTGACGCCAAGACGCGCAATGCGCTCGCGCATTTTCATCCGCAAAATCTCGGGTTGAGTAACGAAAGTGGCGAACTCGATCTTACGGTTGAGTTGAATCATTCCGGTCATTCCGTGTTCGGCCCGGAGCACCCTGATTTCAATCGGGACAAGAGCAAATTCGGAACCTACCGGATTCCGGTGGTTCGTTTTGATGACTGGCTGAAAAAACAAACCGGGATGCGGGTATCGAACGCAATCGTAAAGATGGATATTGAAGGCTTTGAAGTGCGTGCACTGGGGGGAATGTCGCAGGCGCTATCCAACAACCTATTCAAAGCCCTCATTGTCGAAGTCTATGCGCCGACCCTTCGCCTGTGCGCCACCTCGCCGGCTGAACTCGGCGATTTCCTCGCAGGATTCGGTTATTTTCCCTTCGATCTATTTCTTCAGCCAACGTCAATCCGGTCGGACGACGCGAGGAATCTCGTCTTTCTGCGGAAATGAATCCGCGTTTTCGCATTTCGCCAAACCTCGCATTCACAACGTGCCACTAGTCGGGGCCGCATACAGGTAGTCGCCCAGTAAACAATGCAACCGAAGCTCGTTCTCAGTGGCCTCAGCCTCGGCAATCCTTTCGTCGGACAGAGCGTCTACGCCCTGCGAATCATTGAGGGTCTGCTTCGCCGTCGCGACGGCTTCCCGTTCCAGGTCATCGCGCCTGCCGCCTACAGTGAGATAAAACAACTGGTGCCACCGGAACATCTCATCCTTCTCGACGGGCGACCACCACTTCCCCACGAGCTGATCGCGAACATCTATTGGGCAAATCGCGCGGCCAGCTACGTCCGGAAGCATCATCCCGATGCGTTATTTCATTCGCCATCCCCTATCTGGGCGCGGCACCAGCCGGCTCAGACGGTCGTCACGCTCCACGACTGCATCTATCGGCATTTCCGAAATTATCTCGGCAAATGGTTCATTCGGCGCCAGCTCGTCGAGGCGACGGAACGTTTCGCCGCGCGCGCGCGTCTCGTCCTAACCGATTCCGAATTCTCGAAGCAAGACCTCATGGAGCACTCCCCTGTCCCGCCGGAAAACATGCGGGTGCTTTACCCGTGGGTCGATGAACGATCGTTCGAGCCAATTTCTGAAAGTACGCTCGTGGCGTTGCGTGCGAAACTGCGTCTGCCCGAGCGCTTCTGGCTATACCTAGGCGGATACGACTATCGAAAAAACGTCGAGTTCCTTGTCGCCGCGTACGCCGACGCCCGGCGTGAGTCATCGCACATACCACCACTCGTTCTCGCGGGTCGGATTCCAGCCCCAGGTAAGAATCCGGTCCATTGCGATGTCCATGGCGCGATCCGTGAGGCGTCACTTCCGGCCGATGCCGTGCTGATGCCAGGAGTCATTAATCACGCCGATCTGCCGGGACTTTATCGCCTCGCCTCGCTGCTCGTGTATCCGTCGTTGATGGAGGGGTTCGGACTTCCGCCGGCGGAGGCGATGGCCGTCGGCACGCCGGTTCTCGCGTCGAATACGAGCAGTCTCCCCGAGGTGGTGCGCGAGGCGCGCTGCCGTTTTGACCCGTCCAGCCCGGAGGACTTGCGGGCCCGGTTGCTCGACGCCGCCCGGGACACGGCGGAGTTCCATTGTGCCCTTCCGCATGAGTTCACCGAGCGCAGCGGGCTGGCGCGCTATTTGGAATTGCTGGGTCTCGGCTCCCCATCATCCCCCGCACCGTAATGCTTGCGCTCCTGGAGTCCATCCGCCGCGCCTGCGGCTATCGCCTGCCGCCGCTCGGTGGACTCGCCTTTCGCACCGCGTTTCAAATCCTGCCCAAGCGCGCAAACGTTGAACTGGTCCCCGGAATTCGTGCCGACCTTGATTTTCGCGACGAGACCATGCGGGCCACCTACTGGCAGGGCGGGCGCTTTGAGCAGCCAACCGCGCAAGTCTTGAACGATTGGGCCCTGGCCGGCGCCACGCGCTTTTTCGACGTCGGTAGCAACTACGGATTCTTCAGCTACTGGCTGCTCTCCCGCGCGCCGCAGGTTGAAGTGCACGCCTTCGAGCCGCACCCAAAGACGTTCGCCGTGATCGAATCGATCAAGGACGTGAACTCGCTCGTGCGTTTGCATCCGCTTAACATCGGTCTCGGCGACCAACGGGGTCGGCTCAGTCTCCATCCCGGTATTTCGGATTCCGGTCATTCCACGTTTGGCGCCCATCCGGATTTAGGAGGTCACTCGTTGGGTGAAATCGAGGTCCTGCCGTTTGACGAATGGCGCCGCGAAGCTGGGCTTAGCCTCCCAAAACAACCCCAATGGATTGCAAAAATTGACGTCGAAGGATTCGAGACCCGCGTCCTGCGCGGCATGGCGGAGGCGCTACAGGCGAAGGCTTTTGCTGGCCTCGTCATCGAGGTAAACAATTTTACGCTCAGGTTCTGTGGCTCAAGTCCCGCAGAAGTGCGAGGGATCATGTCGGACTTCGGGTATATTGCGCTGCCCATCGGCGCCAGCTCGGGTAACGAGTTCTTTGTTCCGGCATCGTCGCTCACGCGCGCCTGAACAGGCAAACTTCATATTGCTGTCGCACGGAATCGACCTCTTTAAATCCGAGCTCGCGCAACACTTCCTTCGCCCGCGCGTTCTTTCCACCCCCCGAATCGTGAAGCTCGATTAGAAGGTGCCGACAAAGCTTCAGTGACGTCGCGGTCGACCCCAACAAGACATCGAACTCCGCGCCCTCAACGTCGAACTTGCAGAGGTCGATCCCGTGGGAAAATCCGCCGCGCCGGACGATTTCGTCGAACGTCAGCAACGGCACGCGCTCGGCGACGCCGCCGGTCGTGGCTTTGCGGTCGATGTGGTCAGATACACTACCGAGGCTGAACGACTTTTCCATTTCGCCCGAAATGGCGGAAACGGCGGCGTTCAGGACGAGGTGCTGACGGCCGAGGTTGCTGCCGATGTTGAAGGCGAGGCGTGCACAGGTGTTGGGATTCATCTCGACACAAACGAGCCGCTCAAATTCGTGACCCTTTGCGCCGAGGAGCAACGGGAATCCGCCGCCGTTCGCGCCGAGATCGAGCACCGAAAGCCGATGGGGCAGCGAAAGCTTGGTCAGCAGACCGTCGTAGATTCCGTCGACCAGGCAGAGTCGCGTCCCTACCTGATCCTCCCCGCGGTGGTCGACTAGAATGCGATATTCGCCGAGTCGGTAGACGGTCAGGCCGGTGGGGCGGCCAACGACGCGATCGAGAAACAGCTGCAACGCGTTATCGAAGCGGCGATTCTCCCAAACGGCGCGAAGCTGGTTCCACATCACAACAATCGTAGAAACTCGCCGGGAGACTTGTCGACGCGATTCGCAAGCATACATAAAGACGAGAGGCGGCCGAATGGGTGAATCCTGCCGGATTGCGTCCGCTCGGCTACCCGCATATTTCACTTTCCAGACGGCGTTCGAAATTGCATTGAAGTGATCATGTTGAACAAATCTCACGCTCAATGCGGACTGGTCGTCCGGGAAGCCGCATGAGGAAACTTGTCGAGATTCTTCCCAAAGCGGCACAGGCGGCTGTTCGTGCGCTGGCTCGTTTGCGGATCGGCGCGCGTGGTTTCGCTTTCAGCCACCCTTGGAAGACGACCGCGGCGGACGCAGTCCCGCCGCCGCCGGCTGATCTTGACAACCCCCTCTTCGCATATTTTCGCGCGCACGAGGAAGGTCGCGGAATCTGGAAGTGGGAGCACTATTTTCGCATTTACCATCGACATTTTGAGAAATTTATCGGCCGAGAATGTCGTCTGTTGGAAATCGGTATCTTTAGCGGTGGCAGTCTCGAAATGTGGCGAAGCTATCTCGGACCGCAGAGCGAGATCGTTGGGGTGGACATCGATGTCGCCTGCCAGGCGTACGCGTCGGACCACGTGAGGATCCACATTGGCGACCAAGGAGATCGGCTGTTCTGGAGGAGGTTAAAAGACAAGGAGCCCGCCTTTGACATCATTGTTGACGATGGAAGCCATTTGTTCCGGGATCAGGCCGCGACCTTCGAGGAAATGCTTTCCCATCTTCGGCCGGGTGGGGTTTTCCTGTGCGAGGACGTCCACGGAATCTTTAATAAGCTACCCGATTACATGATCGGCTTAACCGCGAACTTGAATGCCTGGGCACCTGAGCCTCCGCCGGCGGAAACTCCGACTCGATTTGCCAGCCCGGCCAGCGAATTTCAGCGAAACGTCTTCTCGGTGCACTTTTACGCATTCGTCGTTGTCGTTGAGAGGACCGACGCTCAGGACGGCGACTTTTTTTCGTCGCCAAAGGGAACCTCGTGGCAGCCGTCCCAATAATCGCAAGCGTGGTTGCGCGGCCATGCACCCCAAGGAACTTTCCGCAAGATCCGCCGGCCGATCAAGCCGCATGAATGGTGGGAGTGAGCGCAAGTATTCTCCAAGCTCTCAGACGACGCGTGCCGACGCGCGACTTCTGAGATGAATGGCGGCAAGGTCACCGCAGGATTTTCTCGAATCGCCTGCTCCAAAGTCACCGCGTGAATTTGGTACGTCCTACCTGAGAGCCCGGAAATTGCTACCGGCCTGGTCGAAGGCAAGTCACCAGCCGCGGCTGGCGAAGAGATATTGCTCGTCGAAAAGCTGCGGGGTCTCGACGCGAAATTCGTGCCGCACGAGCAGCGCGACCGCGTCCACCATCGGTATCGGACACCAGCCGTGCCACTCGCAGGCGATCTTGAGTGACGCGGGCAGGCGCGATTGGTTCTCGCAGATCCAGTCGATGATTTCGCCCTCGGCGCCTTCACAATCGAGTTTGATGAACGCGCGTTTGGACGCGGAAAAGTCCGCCGCGTCCAGGCTCACACTCGGCATGACGATCTCGCGCTCGCCCGGAATGAACAGCCCGGAACTGCCGCCGTCGCCATTGACCTGAAATTGGACCTCTCGGCCGTCGCGCGTCACGGCGGCGCGATGTAGAACAACGTTTTCCAGCCGATTGAGAGCGACGTTGCGTTCACATTGATCCGCGTGCGGAGTGGAGGGTTCAAAGGCCAACACCTTTGCCCGCGGAAGGCAGCGCGCCGCGAGGCAAGCGAACGCGCCAATGTTCGCGCCCACGTCAACAACCAGATCCGCCCGCTCGGCGCGGATAGCGTACAGGTCCGCGATCGCCGGTTCGAAAATTTCCCCAAAGGTCGTTCGCAGCGACCGCAACGAGGCGATCTGAAGACCGTCCCGCAATCGAACGGTCACCGGCCGATCCACGAACCCGATCCGGCCGGCCGCCACCTCGGGCCAGTTCGCGCAGCGTGCGATGATCGTCGAGAACGTTCGCAATTTCCTGCCGAGCACGTGGGCGGTCATGAGCTAGGCAGGTTCAGGGCAATGATTCGTTTTCGCATGCGTAAAACGGGCGCCGGCTTACCCCAGCGCAGAAGCAATGATCTCCGCCACGTAGCGCGGATCGATCCGGGCGAACGCCTCGGGTTGTTCCGAGGGCGACACGGACTCGAAATCCGGGGCGAGATCGGTTTCGGTGTCGAGGTAAGCGCCCGTTTCAATTTTCGAGACTGCAAGATTGGGCACGAAGAAGACCCGAATTCCGGCGGCGTTGGCGAGATGGCGCGG
>JANXRG010000107.1 GCA_025353105.1 Verrucomicrobiota bacterium | reverse complement strand
CGCGCGTCGGCCAGCTGCAGTTGCTCATGCCGTTTATGACCTTCACCGCGGCCGCGTGGTGGCTCGGCGAATACGTCGGGCCTGCGACCTGGCTTGCGGCGGGCGCCGTGCTCATTTCGATTCTGCTGTCTGGAAACGCCGGCGTAACCCGTCGGGAACCGCAGGCACCGCCGGCCGCGAGCCGTGCCACGCCCTCTCAACCACGCGAGCCCGCGGCCAGTTCCTGATCCATTCGCTCACTGCGCGCGTCGAGCAGCGCGCGTCGCGGTGGCTCCGCCGGCATGGGATCGTCCCGGAGCAGGTGGCGATCGCAACATTCCCAGAATTCACGCTCCGTCGCGACGCGGCGCACCTCGCGGAGAAATGCCTCATCCCCGCCAATGCCCTGACCGATAAAGTTCAGGTACTTCTTCATCTTGGCGACGTGGCCAAGCTCCGTCCCATCGGGCCGGCGCACAGCCTGAAACAGATCCTCGATGTATTCGCGCACGTCGCGCAGCGTCGGGATAAACACGGGCCGTCCCTCGGATTCCTCGCGGAGTTGGCGGAAGATCCAGGGATTGCGAATCGCGCCCCGACCGATCATCAAGCCCGCCGCGCCGGTTTCCGCAATCGTCTGCTTCGCCAGGCGCACGGAAAGGACGTTGCCATTCGCGAAGACCGGATGCGCAATCGTATCGACGGCATCCCGAATCCGGCTGAGATGCACCGCCGTGCGATACATCTCTCGCACGGTCCGGCCGTGCACGGTCAACGCATCGAAGTCGTGACGCGCGAAAACCTCGAGCAGCCGGGGAAACTCCTCGGGTGAATCAAAGCCCACGCGCGTCTTGACCGTGAAACCACAGCCAATCGCCGACCGGAGCGCGCCGAGTATTTCGTCGATCTGCTGCGGGTTGCGCAGCAGTCCGCCCCCCGCGTTCTTGCTGCAGACGATGGGCGCGGGACAACCGAGATTTAAGTCGATCGCCACGATCGGATGCCGCTGCAGCTTCGTTGCCGTGCGAACCAGCGATGGGATATCCACGCCAATCATTTGCGCGATGATGGGGCGCCCGGTCGGATTCTCGTCGATCGAGCGCAGGATGTGGCGCTCCGGCCGCGAGTCGCGATGCACCCGAAAGTACTCCGTGAAGTAGAAATCTGGATCGCCGCGGCGATGAATGACGCCCATGAACGGCAAATCCGTCACGTCCTGCATCGGCGCGAGAATCAGCGCCGGGCGGTTGGTGGGAAGATGGACGGAGAGGGCGGACATGGAGGAAATGCAAGGAGGCGTGACCAACGAATTTCGCCCCGCTCGAATTATCCTCCAAGATATGCGCTGCGCACCTTGGGATTGCTGCGCAGGGCCAGTGAGGTGTCCGACAGGATAATCCTCCCCGTTTCGAGCACATGGCCGTGCTGCGAAATCGCAAGCGCGAGGTTCGCATTTTGTTCCACGAGCAAAATCGGAATGCCGAGGCGCTGGTTGATCTCGGTGATTTTCGCGAAGATCGTCTTCGTCAGCAGCGGCGCGATGCCGAGCGACGGCTCGTCAAGCATGAGGAACTTCGGATCGCCGGTGAGCGCGCGGCCAATCGCGAGCATCTGCTGTTCACCGCCGGACAACGTGCCGGCCAGCTGGCTCTCGCGCTCCTTGAGGCGCGGAAAAATCAGGTACACATAATCGAGATCCTTGCTGAACCGCGCCGTGTCGTTGAACCGGAACGCGCCCATCCGGAGGTTCTCGAGCACGGTCAGGCCCGGAAACACCATCCGCCCTTCCGGCACGTGCGAGATCCCGCGCTCGACAATCTTATGCGGCGCGAGCCCGCCGATTTCCTCTCCATTGTAGAGAATGCGGCCGGCCTTCGGTTTCAAGATCCCGGAAATCGCACGCAGCGTGGTCGACTTTCCCGCCCCGTTTGCCCCAATCAACGTCACGATCTCACCCTGGCCGACGGTCAACGAAATGCCCTGCAGCGCGCTGATCGCGCCGTAGCATACTTCGAGATTTTCGATCTGGAGCATCGTCAGCGGTTGAGTCCCTCGGCGACTTCCTTCTCCAGTTCGGGCGTGTCCTCGCCGAGATAGGCCTCAATGACCTTCGGGTTCTGGCAAATTTCCGCGGGACTGCCCTCCGCGATCTTCACGCCGTAATCGAGCACGTGGATGTGCTCGCAAATCCCCATCACTACCTTCATGTCGTGTTCCACCAGCAGCACCGCGATGCGGTACTTGTCCTTGATGAAGCGGATGAGGCGCATCAACTCGTCCTTCTCCGTTGGGTTCATCCCGGCGGCGGGCTCGTCGAGCAGCAGCAGCTTCGGCTTCGTGGCCAACGCGCGGACGATCTCCAGCCGCCGCTGGTCGCCGTACGCCAGCGACTTGCAGTCCTCGTTCCGAAAGCGCGTGAGCTTGAAGATCTCGAGAATCTCCATGACTTGGCGGTCGATCTCCGCCTCGTCCTCGCGGAATGCACGGCCGCGCCAGAGCGCCTGCCCCGCGGCGGTGCGGCGGCGCAAATTAAAGGACGCGCGGACGTTGTCGAAAACCGACAGTGAGGGAAACAGCCGGATGTTCTGGAAGGTCCGCGCGATGCCAAGCGCTGCGATGCGATGAGACTTCTGGCCGCTGATCGGCTGGCCGTCGAAAGTGATTGCGCCGGACGTCGGTGCATAGACGCCGGTGATCAAATTGAAGCAGGTCGTTTTGCCCGCGCCGTTGGGTCCGATCAGTCCGATGAGATCATTCGAACCAATCGACGCGGAAAAGTCCGACACCGCCGTCAGCCCGCCGAAGCGAACCGTGCAGTTCTTCAATTCCAGCAGCGGCGCAGATGCAGACATCAGAGATCGGGAGGAACCACGAATTTTACACGAATGGACACGAATTAATGCGGGGAGAAATCATGAGCGGCAAATCATCATTCGTGTCCATTCGTGTAAAATTCGTGGTTCCTTCTGCCTGCGGTTTTCTCACGTTCGCTTCGGTTTTCGGAACCCACCGAACAGGCCCTGCGGGCGGAGCAGCATCAGGGCGATCAACACGAGCGAAAACAAGATCATCCGGTTCTTCGTCAGGTCCCGCACGAACTGTGGCAGCCACGTGAAATCTGAAACCGACCGCAGGGCCTCGAGCAGCACGGTCAGCAGAATCGCCGCGACCGTCACGCCCGCGTTGTTCCCCATGCCACCGAGGATCACGATGATCACAATTTCCACGGTCTTCTGGAACGTGAAGCCCTCCGGCGTGAGATAGCGAGTGGAATGGGCGTACAGCCCACCCGCGACCCCGGCGAAGAAGGCCCCGATCACGAAGGCCACGACCTTGTATCGAGTGGTGTTGATGCCCATCGAACTCGCGGCAATCTCGTCGTCGCGCACGGTCAGGAAGCCCCGGCCGTAGGTGGAATCCACGAGGCTTGAGATGCTGTAAATCGTGATCGCCGCGATCGCGAAAGTCCAAAATAGATTGGTGTAGCCGGGAATACCGGTCAGCCCCCGCGGTCCGCCGACCGCGTCGGTGTTCTGGATGAGCACGCGGATGATTTCGCCGAAACCGAGTGTGATGATCGCGAGATAATCGCCGCGCAGCCGCAGCGAGGGTATGCCGACGACCAGGCCCGCGATCGCCGCACCGATTCCGCCCACCACGAGCGCGCCGGAAAAAAGCAGGGCTTCGCTCCACCAACTCGAACCACCGAGCGCGGCGAGGAATGATGGTCCGTAGGTTGTCGTTAGAAATGCCGCCGAGTAGCCGCCGACCGCCATGAACCCGGCGTGGCCGAGCGAAAACTGGCCCGTGTGGCCGTTGATGAGGTTGAGGCTGACGCCCAGGATGATGTTGATTCCAATGAACGTTAGAATCTGGACGTAATAAGAATTCATCGACGCGGTGAACGACGAGAGCAGACCGCTCGCGACGATCACCGCGATGAGGAGGAGGCGGGTCTTCATCGGCATGATAAAAACTCGAAACAACCCTCTGAAGGAAACTCGAAACTCGAAACTCGAATCTCGAAGAAAGCTCCCATCGGGAAAGAGCGACCAAGCGCAATGGTGCGGCCGCGGTGGACGCGAAATCCGGATGGGTGGTCGAGCAAGGTCACTTTGAAATTTGAGCTTGAAGCTTGGAATTTTCTTCGAGTTTCGAACTTCGAACTTCGAGTTTCCGGCACGCGACGATTGGGGCCAACTAGACTTTTTCCACGGTTGCCTTCCCGAAGATCCCCGCGGGCTTGAACAACAGAATTAGAATCAGCACGGCAAAGGCAATCGCGTCGCGGTAGGTGGAATAATCGGAGGCCCCGACAAAGGTCTCCACGATGCCGAGGATGATGCCGCCGACCGCGGCGCCGGGAAGATGGCCGATCCCGCCGAGGACCGCGGCGACGAAAGCCTTGATGCCGGGGAGGATGCCCATGAGCGGATTGATTGACGGATAGCTCACGGCGAACAGGATGCCGGCCGCGCCCGCCAGCGCGGAGCCGAGCGCAAAGGTAAAGGAGATGACCGTGTCGATGTTCACACCCATCAACTGCGCGGCGGTCGCGTTCTGCGAGACGGCACGCATGGCGAGCCCCATCTTGGTGTGTTTAACGATGTAGTTGAGCGCGACCAATAGCGCCACGGTGACGCCGAAGACGAGGACCTGGTTGGTCGTGATGACCAGCGTGCCCAGACCGCCCACCGGGAGATCAGGGATCAACTCGGGAAACGCGCGCGGGATCGCGCCAAAGAAAAATTGACCGCCGTATTCGAGAAACAGCGAGACCCCGATCGCCGTAATCAGCACGGCCAGCTTGGGACGATTCCGCAACGGCCGATACGCCAGCCGCTCGATGACCACGCCAAGGATCGCGCAGACGGCCATCGCGAAGAGCAGGACGACGAGCGCGCTCGCCCACATGAGTTTGCCGCCGAAAACCGCCTGGACGCGGTCTGTGATGTAGTATCCGCAATACGCCCCGATCATGAACACGTCGCCGTGCGCAAAGTTGATGAACCGCAGCACGCCGTACACCATCGTGTAGCCCAGCGCGATCAACGCGTAGAACGCGCCCAGCGAAAGGCCATTGATAATCTGTTGGAAGAAATCGCTGAGACTCATTTCAAGCGGGCGCTAGTCCAAGATCCGCCCAACGTTCCGCGGCGTGTTCGTCTCGAAAAAGACCCGGCGGTCCCGCGTGAACAGGGCCGCCGGCCTGGCATGAAACCGTCGCGCACGAGCACGCGATCAAGGATTGACCGTCGTGACGTACTTAAAGTCCTTGCCCTTGACCTGGAGAATCACGGCCGGCTTGTTGGCGTTGCGTTTTTCATCGAGCGTGATCACACCCGAGATCCCCTGGTAGCCCTTGGTCGACGCGATCGCGTCGCGCAACTTGGGCTCGTCCGTCGTGCCCGCACGCTTGATCGAATCGAAGAGCACCATGGCCGCATCATAGCCGAGCGCCGCCGCCGAGCCCGCGTCCTTGCCGAACTTTTCCTTGTAGCGCTTCAGCAGGGCCTGAACCTTCGGATCCGGATTTTCGGCCGAAAAGTGGTCCGTGAAATAACTGCCATCCACCGCCGAACCGCCGATGGCCACGAGTTGCGAGTCACTCCATGCGTCGCCCCCAATCAAGGGAACAGTGATGCCGAGTGCCCGGGCTTGCTTCGCGATCAATCCAATTTGCGAATAGTAGCCCGGAATCATGATGACGTCCGGGTTCGCGGACTTGATCGCCGTCAGCTGGGCCTTGAAATCAGCGTCGCCGCTGGAATAGCTCTTTTCCACCACGATCGTTCCGCCATTCTTGGCGAAGTGGGCCTTGAAGAAATCGGCCAGGCCAATGGAGTAGTCCTGCTTGATGTCCGTGAACACCGCCGCCTTCTTCGCCTTCAAGGTCTCCAACGCGAATTTGCTCAGGACCGTACCTTGAAACGGATCGATGAAGCAGACCCGGAAGATGTAATCACCCACCTCCGTGACCTTCGGGTTGGTCGCCCCGGGTGAAATCAGCGGCACCTTGGCTGACTGGCAGATCGGCGCCGCTTCCAGCGTGAGCGAGGACGTGTATTCGCCCAGGATGGCCACGACCTTGTCGCGCGAGATCAGCTTTTGCACGGCGGCCGCCGGTTCACCGGGCTTTGACTGAGTATCTTCGCTGACCAATTTGATCTTCTTACCGAGCACGCCCCCGGCGGCGTTGGTATCGTCTACCGCCATCATGGTCGCGTTGTGGATTTCGGTGCCGAAGCCGGCTTTGTCGCCGGTCATGGAGACGATTTCGCCGACGACGATTTCCTGCGCGAGCAGGAGCGGAGCGGCCAACCCAAGGGCGGCCGCAAAAGTGGTAAAGAGGGTCTTTTTCATAAGGTTGGGAGCGCGGAGGGACAGATTCGGTCATTGGTAGTCAGAACCCGGCACCTTGGCAACAAAGTCGTGACGAAAAGCAGCAGTCGACGGTCGAGGGTCGAGGGTGGAACGCGACCTCGGGACGCGTTGGCAAAGCAAATGCAGCCCGCGCCCGTGGGCCGCCAAACCCAGGCCCACGTGCCCGGAGGTCACGTTCCACCATTGTCACACGCAAATTTCCGGCTGGCATCGGGAGGGGACGCCGCGCCAAGCTACCGGCATGCGCACCTTTGGACACTTCACCGGTCATGGCGCCGCGTTCTATGGCGAACTCGACGCGGCAACCCAAACCGTTCGGGCACTGAAACAACCATTCTGGCTCGGCCTGGAACATTCCGACCAAGCCGCCATCCCACTCGCGCAACTCAAGGCTGGCCTGCCCGTCGCGCCCAGCAAGATTGTCGCCGTCGGCCTGAATTACCACGACCACGCCAAGGAACGGAACAAGCCGGTGCCCAAGTCGCCGCTCACCTGGCTCGAGTCGCCCGCCTCGCTGCTCCCCAACGGCGGCACCATTGAACTTCCCTTCCCGGATCACCGAATCGATTACGAGGCCGAGTTGTGCATCGTGATCGGGAGACGCGCGAAGAATGTCACTGCCGCCACCGCGCCCGAATTCATCTTCGGCTACACCGCTGCGAACGACGTGACGGATCGCACGATTCAGGACGCCGAGGGGCAGTTCGCCCGCGCCAAGGGGTTCGACACGTTCACGCCGGTCGGTCCATTCGTGTACAGCGGCGTCGATGTCAGCGACCTCCCGGTCGTGCTCGAACTCAACGGCGAGACGCGTCAAAACGGCCGCACGGGCGAGATGATTTTCAAGCCGGCCGAGCTGCTCGAATTCATCACGAAATGCACCACGCTGTTGCCGGGCGACATCATCATCACCGGCACGCCCGCGGGCGTCGGCAACCTCAAGCCCGGCGACAAGGTGATCGTGAAAATCGGATCATTCGCGCCGCTCGAAGCCAACGTAAAGGCGGCCTGACATGCACGCTGCCCGCCCCATCGCCGAACTCCGCCGCGAGCTCGTAACGGGTGAACTTTCGGCGCGCGAACTCATCGAGAATGCGCTCACCACCGCGGTGTGGCGCAAGGCGCAGGGGGCGAAAGTTTACCAACATCTCGATCCCGATGCGGTGCACGCGCAACTCGACGGGGGCGTCGATCTCACCAAGCCGCTCGGCGGCCTGCCGGTGTCGGTGAAGGATTGTTTCGATGTCGCGGGCACGCCGAGCACCGCGGGCTCCAGCTTCTTCGCAAGCACGCGGCCGTTGCCGAAGACCGACGCGGAATTTGCCGCCCTCGCGCGTGCGGCCGGCGCGGTGTTGATGGGCAAGACAAACCTCAACGAATTCGCCTACGGCATCACGGGCGAGAACCAGCATTTCGGCGATTGCGAGATTCCAACGCGACCCGGCTGCCTCACCGGCGGATCGAGCAGCGGTGCGGCTGCGAGCGTGGTCGAAGGTTCGGCGGTGATCGGTCTGGGCACCGATACGGGCGGCTCGCTGCGCGCCCCCGCGTCGTTTTGCGGACTCGTTAGTTTCCGCGCCTCGATCGAGCGCGGGAAGTGGGGCGGTTGCTTTCCGCTCGCGCAATCGTTCGACACGATGGGCTGGCTCTGCCGCCACCTGTCCGACGTGCCGGCCGTCGGAGCCGCGTTGATCGGCGTCGCGGCGGAAACGGTGGATCCCCAGCGCACGCGCATCGGTTTGGCGGGCGGGAGTTGGCTCGACAGCTGCGATTCCGAGGTCGTCGCGGCCAAAAATGCATACGCCGAACGGTTGCGCGCGGCCGGATTTTCGGTTGAGGATTTTGAGGCGTCGCTCTGGCAGGATGCGTCCGCCCTTTTCATTCCGATCCAGGCGCACGAGGCCGCGGCGAATCACCGTGATTTTCTGCCACGCTTCGCCGACCGCTACGAGGCGTCGGTGCGCAGCCGGCTCGAATTCGGTGGCACGATCACGCCCGAGGCGTATCGCGGCTACAAGGCCCGACAGATGGAATTCTGCGCGACCTCGACGGCATTGTTCGAGCGGTTCGATTTTCTCATCGCGCCCGTCACCCCGGTTCGGGAGCTGCGCATGGGCGGGGACCATTCTGGATTCCGCTCGCGCATTCTCCAGCTCACCGCGCCGGCGAGTCTCAACGGCTGGCCTACTCTCACGGTCCGCGGGGCCGGGACGGGTCCGGAGGACGCGAACGCCCACGGCTTTGGGTTGCAAGTCTCGGGGCCGGCCATGGCGGACGGGAAGTTGTTCGGGCTCGCCGCGGCGCTGGCGGAGACGGGGATTGGTTAGCACACAGGGTCACGAATTCGGATGGGGCGAACGCAGAGTTCTTCCATGCGGAATCACTGGCTCTAACGCGGTTCTGCGCTACATTCCGCGCCCGCGCGATGCTCACGATTTCGAACATATCAAAATCCTACGGAGGCCGCGTCCTTTTCGAGGACGTATCCCTGCAGGTGAATCGCGGCGACAAGATTGGGCTCGTCGGTCCCAACGGCGCGGGCAAGACGACGCTTTTTTCCATCATCCTGAAGGACACGTCGCCCGACGAGGGCGCGGTGAGCCTCGAGCGTCGGGTCACGATGGGATATCTGCCGCAGGAGACCGCACCCACCGGCGACCAGACAGCGCTGGAACTCACCATGGCAATCACGCCAGAATTGGAGCGACTGCAGAAACTGTTGGCGCTGCCCGCGGACCAAATTGACGAAGCGGAACACCATGCGGCGCTGGCGCGCTTCGATGAACTCGGCGGTTACCAGCTCGAAGCACGGGCCCGCCGCATCCTGGCCGGTCTCGCATTTCACGAGCGCGATCTCTCCCGGCCACTCCGCGAACTCAGCGGTGGCTGGGTCATGCGCGCGTACCTGGCGAGGCTGCTCACCCTCGCCCCCGATCTGCTGCTGCTGGACGAACCCACCAATCATCTGGATCTGGAGTCGCTGGAATGGTTCCAGGAACATCTCCAGTCCTACGAAGGGGCGATTCTATTCATCTCGCACGATCGGGAATTTCTCAATTTACTCTGCGACAGCATCGTTGCGATGGAACGCGGCCAGTTGCACCGGTACCGCGGCAACTTCGACGAATACCTCGTGCAACGCGCGGCGCGCGATGTTCAGCAGCTCGCGGCTCATAAGAACCAAAAGCGCGAAATTGACCGGCTGCAACGATTCGCCGACCGCTTCCGCGCCAAGGCCAGCATGGCGTCTCGCGCGCAAAGCAAGCTGAAGGAAATCGCACGCATGGAACGCGTCGACGCACCCGAGGCCGCGGAGAAGACGATTCATTTTCGCTTTCCGCAGCCGCGGCGCAGCGGCCAGCGCGTCATCACGCTCAAGGACGTGCATCATGCCTACGGCGACAACGTCGTCTATCGCGGCATCAACTTCGAGGCGGAGCGCGGGCTGCGCATGGTGCTGGTCGGCCCGAACGGCGCCGGCAAATCCACCCTGCTCAAGCTCCTCGCCGGCGTGCTCGAGGTCCAGCAGGGCGAGCGAGACCTTGGTTACAACGCGAGCGTCGGTTACTATTCGCAGAACCGCGTCGACATGCTCCAGCCGAAGCGCACCGTCCTGGAGGAGGCGAGCGACACGCGCCAGCCCGTGCCGGAGCAGGCGGTGCGCACCATTCTCGGCAGTTTTCTGTTTCGCGGCGACGACGTCTTCAAACCGGTGGCGGTACTGAGCGGCGGCGAAAAGAGCCGGCTCGCGCTCGTGAAGCTGCTGCTCGATCCGCCCAACCTGCTGCTCATGGACGAGCCGACGACGCACCTCGACATGCCCAGTATCGACGCGCTCATCGGCGCGTTGAAACAGTACGAAGGCACGCTGCTTTTTATCAGTCACGACGTGCATTTCATCCGCGAGCTCGCCACCAGCGTGTTGCACATCAGCGCCGGCACGCTCACGAAGTATCCGGGCGACTATCAATATTATCTCGAGAAGACGCGTGCGACCTCGGAGAAGGCCGCACTGACCGCCGGGTCGATGCTCAGCAACCTGCAGCCGCCTGCGGCCACAAACGGCGTGTCGCCCCCCGGGGCGCGAGTCTCCACGTTCAAGACAAAGGAGCAGAAACGCGCCGAGGCCGAGGAGCGCCAGGTGCGTTCCAAGCGGAAGCGCGAGCGCGAGACTCGCGTATCCCAAATCGAGGCGCGCATTGCGGAGTTTGAGCTGCGGCAGAAGGATCTTACCGCCGAGCTGGAAAGTTCTGCGACCTACGTGTCACCCGGCCGCCCGATGGTGCTGAACCGCGAACTGACTTCCGTCGCGGACGAGCTGCAGCGGTTGAATCGCGAATGGGAACTGGCGTCCGCGGCGCTGGAGGCGTTCACGGCTTCGGCGTCGAAGTGACGGACGCGTCGGAATCGGGCCGCACCCTTCCATTCCGCCAGTGATGCCATAGCCTCCCGCGCCGCATATTTCCGCACATGAATGCTCCCCGCGTTTTTCCCAATCCAAAGTTTCAACCGTCCATGAACTCGAAAATCATCACGTCGTTTGTCGGCATCGCCTTTCTCGTGCTCGTCGTCGCGCTCATGGCCGCCTCCGGCACCTATGTCATCAATCCCGGCAACCGCGGCGTAAAGGTGACGCTCGGAAAGGTGTCGCCGGACCCATTGCCTGAGGGCTTCGGGCTCAAGGCGCCGTTCATCACGTCGATTGTCCAGGTCGATGTGCGCCAGAGCACCGCGTTGATGAAGTCCGACTGTTTCTCGTCCGATCTCCAGCAAATCAAGGTGCAACTCAACGTCCTTTACCGCGTGAAGGCCGACGCGGTCGTGAAAATATATCAGCAATATTCGACCCAGCGGATCTTCGACCAGTTGGTCGCGCCGCGGGTGCAGGAAGGCCTGAAAGAAGTCACCGCCACGCAAAGCGCCGAGCAGATCGTGCAGAACCGCGAGGATATCAAAACCAAGGCGCTGGAAATCGTGCGACGGAAGGTCGGGGAGCTGATCGACGTGAACGACATCGTCATCGCGGACATCGCACTCTCCGAGCAACTCGAACATGCGATCGAGGCGAAGATGGTGCAGGCGCAGGAGGCGGCGAAGGCGAAGTTCATCCAGCAACGCGCCGAAATTGAAGCGCTGACCGCGGCGATCAAGGCGAAGGGTGAGGCCGAGGCGATCCGCATCCGGAGCGAGGCGCTGCGCGGTAATCCGGAGCTGATCCAGTTGCAGATTGTCGAGAAATGGGATGGGCGCACGCCGCTGGTGATCAGCGGGGCCGGCGGGACCGGTGGCGCAAACATTCTGCTTCCCCTGCAAGACCTGCCGAATCTGCAGCCCCCTGCTCCCAATGCTCCCAATGCGCCCGCGGCGCCCGCGGTGACTCCGGCGCGGAGGTAGGGTGGTGGAACGCGCCCGGAGGTCCCGTTCCACCGGATGACGCGCCGCGTTCCCGCGCTATGATCGCGCATGGCAAAGGATCGAAAACCGCTTGGGCCGCTCGGCTTTTACATCGTGCTCGCTCTGGTCGCGCTGATCTTCTTCCTCTTCCCGGCCTCGCTCCGCTTGGTGGAGGGCGCCGCCCGCCAGCTTCGCTATGTCTGGTGGCTCATTCTCCTGCTTGGCGCCGTGCTCTGGCTTTGGTACCGCTTCCGCCGCAGGCGATAGACGGGCGACGATTTCACTCGGCAGAAACCACCCGTAGATCCAGCATCCGGCCCGATGTCGATCCGACCTCTGTCCCTTGTCGCCCTGACGTGCAGCCTCGCGTGGCTCGACCTCGGTTGCTCCCGCCGCGAGACGCGCGTGGAAGAGGGCAACCGCCTCCAGATTCTCCACGTCGCAAACAGTGGCGAGGTGGCCGACCTCGATCCGCAGACCGCGATCGGCGCGATCGAAGGCGACGTGCTCGCGGCGCTGTTTGAGCCGCTCATTCAACTCGATCCCGGGGATCTCCACCCCGTGCCCGCCGCCGCGGCCAGCTGGGACGTGTCGCCCGACGGACTTCGCTGGACCTTTCATCTGCGGCCTGAGGCGAAATGGTCAAACGGCGATCCCGTGCGCGCGGCCGACTGGGTTTATTCCTTCCGTCGGTTCATCACGGCGAGCCTCGCCGCGCCCTTTTCTGATTACGCGTTCGTCGTCGAGGGCGCGGAGGAATACTTCCGCGGCCAGACTCCCGATTTTGACAAGGTCGGCGTCCGCGCGATTGACCCGCTGACGCTGGAGATGCGGCTGAAGAATCCCACGCCGTACCTCCCCGCGCTCCTCAATTTCTGGGCGTTTTACGCGGTGCATCCGCCCACGATCGAAAAATTCGGCGCGGGAATCCGGGCCGGTCCCGTCTGGACGCGGCCGGGCAACCTCGTGGGCAACGGGCCGTTCCTGCTCAAGGAACTGGTGCCGAACGATCACCTGTCGGTCGTGCCCAACCCGCACTATTGGGGCCGCGACAAGGTGCGACTGCGCGAAATCCGGTTTTATCCCGTCGACAACAGCGATGCCGAGGAGCGGATGTTTCGCTCGGGGCAGGTGCATGTCACGAGCACCGTGCCGATGACGAAGCTGGATACCTATCGCCGGGAGCGGCCCGACGCGTTACACATCACGCAGATTCTGGGCACGGAGTACTATTCGCTCAATGTGCGTCAGCCGCCGCTGACAGATCGCCGCGTTCGCCGCGCCCTGGCGCTGGCCATCGACCGGACGGCGATCGTCGAGAAGGTCACGCGCGGCGGCGAACGCGCGGCGCTGTCGTTCACGCCGGACGGGATCAGCGGCTATCCCGGCGGCGCCAAGCTCCGGTACGATCCGGAGGAAGCGCGGCGCTTGCTGGCCGAAGCGGGATTTCCCGGCGGCGCCGGGTTCCCCAAGCTGGACTTGATGTTCAGCTCGGGCGGTAGCAACAGCGCGATCGCCGAAGCCGTGCAGTTCATGTGGAAACGCGACCTGGGCATCGCGGTCGAGCTGCGCACGCTGGAATGGAAAGTGTACTACACGACCGTGCGAAACGGGAACTACCGGATCGCGCGCGTTGGCTGGGAGAGCATTATTGTTGACGCGCACGACTTCGTGGATCAGCTGCGCACCGGCTCCGCCAACAATTGGACGGGCTGGAGCGACGCGGAGTACGACCGCATTCTCACTTCATCCGAGCGGACCCTCTCAAAGGAGGAGCGCTTCCAGCTCATCCAACAACTCGACGCGATCATCGAACGCGAAGTGCCGATCATCCCGCTCTTTCACCGCACCCATCGCGCGCTCGTGAACCCTGCCGTCAAGCGCTGGCCGGACAACGCCATCAACATCAAGATTTTTCATCAAGTGTATTTGGAGGACGTCGACGGTCGACCGTCGACGGTCGACCGCAAAAAGTGATGCAC
>JANXRG010000085.1 GCA_025353105.1 Verrucomicrobiota bacterium | reverse complement strand
TGGCGGCGGTCTGAATGGGCGTGGGTTCGGTGTAATCCGCCTCCTTGACCGCTTGAAGAATACGTGGATCGAGACCGAGGGAGCGAAAGGGCATGGGCCGGGGACCATAGTCCAGCGGGGGACCGATCGCACGTGGTATTCGTGCCGCAGGAGTATGCGCGCGACAGAAGGTGGGTTGCCGCGGGAGTTCCACCAGTTAGCGCTGCGCCACGCTACACTTCGGAAAATGTCTTGGACGCTGCGGCTGAGCGCCTTGGGACGATTTGTCGGCGAGACGCGGTTTATCCGCGACGCCCGGTCCAAAAATGCGTAGAAAAAATCCGCAAGTGGTGACGACAGACGCACCGTCGTTCCCCCGATATCCGCCTCTCTCCAAGATGAAAACTGTCTCCTGTCTCTTCGTTGTTCTGGCGCTCGTCATGGCGCCATGCCAAACCGCGTCCGCCGCAACGAGGTTGTGGATTGGCGCGGACGGTGCGTTTTGGAGTACCCCGACCGTCTGGAATCCGAATGGTATTCCGCTTCTCCTTGATGATGTCGTGATGGGCACTCAGTTCGCCGCCACGCAAAATGTCACCGCAAACTTCAACGTCACGTTGACCGGTGCGGGCCTGAATTCGCTCGTGATCAATTCTACGGGGATCGGCGGCATCTTCACACTCTCCCAAACGGTGGCCAGCGCCATGATCGCCACGACCGAGACCATTGGCTCCACCATCAGCGGGAACGTCTACACCCAAAGCGCGGGCACGAACACGACGAACACGCTTTATCTCGGTTTCGGCAACGGGGCATTCGGCAACTATAACCTTTCGAGTACGGGCACGCTCAATGCCGTTAGTGAGTATATTGGTTTCGCGGGCACGGGCGGCGGCGTCTTCACGCAGTCCGGCGGGACAAACAACGTGACCAGCTAGCTCGTCATCGGGCAGACGGGCACGAATCTGAACAACGCCTATAATCTCTCGGGAGGAACGATCACGATGGGGGCGGGAGCGGGATTGTTTGTTGGCAACGCGGCTAGGGGCGCTTTCACCCAGAGCGCCGGGAGCGTGAATTTCTCGGGTGCCTCGAGTGCGCTGAACATTGGCACCAACTTCGCGAGCACGGGAAATCTCTACACGCTCTCCGGCACCGGCGTGATCACCGGCGCGGGGAGGATTTCGATTGGTTTGTCCGGAAGTGGAACGATGACCCAAACCGGCGGCTCGATCACCCTCGGTGCTGGCGGGACCTTTGCCGTCGGCGACAATTTCAACTCGACGGGATTCTATAACCTTAGCGCGACGACCGGAACGGGTTCCCTCACGGCAGACAGTTTCATTGTGGCCAATGCCGGGACCGGAACTTTCTCGCAGAGTGGAGGCACGGTCACGACTCTTGGCATAAACGTCGGCCTCAACTCTGGGGGAATCGGTGTGGTCAATCAAACCGGAGGCACCACGAACGTAAACGGGGCAGGCCTGATTTCGCTCGGCACCAACGTCGGCGCCAGCGGCACCTACACGATCGACACCTCGGCGGGCGCCAGCGCGCTGAATGCAACTATCCTCCGCGTCGGCGACGGCGGGACCGGGACCTTTACGCAGAACGGCGGCACGGTCACGGTGAACACGGTCGGGACCATTGGCCGCCTTGCCGGCTCGACGGGCACTTACAATCTGAACTCCGGAACGCTGACCGCCGGAGTGAATCCGACGGCCGCAAATTTCTTCGTCGGCGCCAGCGGCACCGGCACGATGAACCAGAGCGGCGGCACCTTTACGGTGGGCGGGGGCGCAACGGCGAGTCTCTCGCTTGGGGCGACTGGCGGCAACGGGACGTACAACCTTTCCGGCGGATCTATCGTCACTCCCTTCCTGCAGCCAGGCAACGGCGGGACGGGCGCATTTATCCAGACTGGCGGCACGGTGAACGCCACGCAGTTGAACATCTCGACGATGGCCGGTTCGAGTGGCAGTTACTCGCTCTCCGGCTTGGGCTCCGTGACTCTTGGCGTGTCGAACTTTGAGGCGATCGGTGTGTCGGCTGCCGGCACATTCACCCAGAACGGTGGAACTCACACGCTGGGTGGCGACCTGCAGCTTGGTCAGAACGCGTCCGGCGTGGGCACTTACAATTTGAATGGCGGCGTCTTCAATGTCGCGGCCAACATCGGGCTGGGACAGTCGGGGACTGGTTTCTTCAATCAATCCGGCGGCGTGCTCAACCTCACCAATGGCCTCTACGTCGGCTCCGGCTTCGGCTCCGCGGGCACGTACTCGCTCAGCGCCGGCAGCGCGGCCATCGGCACGATCTATCTCGGCAATAGCGGGCCGGGGGCGATCTCTCAGAATGGTGGCTCGCTCTCGGCGGGTGTAATCTTTGTTGGGACGCAGTTCAACAACGCCGCAGCGACGGGAACCTACAACCAGACGGGCGGCACGCTCACGATCAGCAGCGTGATGTACCTCGGAATCGGGATCGCCGCGTCCACCTACAACCTGAGCGGATCCGGCGTTCTGAACGCGCCTAATTCTCCCAACACGTTCAATGACCTCTTCATCTCCACCAACGGCACGTTCACGCAATCCGGAGGCACGGTGAATGGCTACGTCTTCAATTCCGGATCGTTCGCGTTCCACGGCGGTACGTTCAATGGCACGCTCGAAAACGGCGCGAATGGCACCGCGAGCTTCGATTCGTTCATCTTCTTTGGCGCCGGCCTGAAGAATCACGGCACGCTCAACATCGCCGGCGGACAGGTCGGAACGGCCGCCGGCCAGACCTTTCTCAACGACGGCACGGTGAACCTCAGCGCGTCGGGGCAGATCTACAGCAATGGTCCCATCATCAACAACGGACTCATCACCGGCACCGGCTCCATTGGTGGCTCGAGCACGTTCGTCAATAACCTGAGCATCACGCAGGGGGCCGGGCCGCTGACGTTCTCCTTCGCCCCCGGCACCGCCACCAACAACGGCACGATCACGCTGGCCTCGGGACGCGCGCTGAATCTATTCGGTGGCTTGACCAACGCGGGCGATTTCGAAATCAACGGCGCCAGTATTATTCAAAATGGAACCCTGACCAATTCGGCCACCGGCACGGTCGCGGGTCCGGGCACTATTCTCGCCAGCTTCGCGAACAGCGGGATCGTCACGCCCGGTCCCGGCACCTTGAACATCGCCAACGCGTGGACCAACGCGGGTGTCGTCCAGCTCAGCGGCATCACTTCGAATCTCGCGGGCGGCGCGATCACCAACACCGGCACCATTCAGGGCCTTGGGAACGTCGGCGCGCCGGTCACGAACTCGACCGGCATCATCGAAGCGATCGGCGGCAGCCTCGTGGTCGGCGGCGCCCTGACCAACTCCGCCGGCGGCACGCTGGTGGCCGGGGTCGGGAACAAGCTGCTTGTCTCGAACGGACTCGCGACCAATTCGGGTCTGATCAACCTGACGGGCGGCACCTTCGACAACAACAATCACGCGCTCACGAATGCCGGGCAGATTAGCGGCTACGGCACCTTCCGGACGGGCGGCGCGGGATTGACCAACGCCGGCAGCATCACGTTCACCGGCGGGGTGACCACCGTGAATGGCAACGTCACGAACAATGTCGGCCAGACCATCCGCGTCAGCTACAACCCGGCGACATTCACGGGCAACGTGATCAACAACGGCACCTTCAAGACCACCAGCACGACGGCCACCTTCGCGGGGACGTTCACCAACAACGGAGTATTCACGAGCGATCCAGCCACGCAGCAATTCCAGAATCTCAACATCGGCGCGGGCGGCGCGCTGCAGGGCGGGGTGGGCGACGTGTTCGTCATCAACGGTCAGCTCAACAACCAGAGCCTGGCGAGCACGAGCTTCGACATCGCGCACGCGCAGCTTACGCTGTCGACCGGCGTGCACGATTTCACGTGGAGCGCGCTGGAGCGGGGGGCGACGGCGGCGGGGTACGCGAACAACTTTGTCATCGGCACCTTTGAATTGCAGATCGGGGCGACGTTAAATCTGTTGGGAGCATTTGCGTCGGGCTCGGCCAACGCGTTATACGTGCACGGGCTCTCGTTGGACGGGGGACTGGCACAACTGGCGAGCATCCACTCTAACGGTCTGAACATTTACTACGATGGGGGCCTGGCGGAGAACGCGTACCTCGCGTGGGGCACGTACGCGTTGGAAGGCGGTGGCTCGCTCATCGCGGTGGCGGGCGTGCCGGAGCCGGGGACGGTGGGCGCGTTCATCGTCGGCGCTTTCGGTTTGCTGGTGGTGCGTCATCGCTTCTCGCGGCGCATGCCTTAAGCTCTCATCTCTCACTCCTTCCATCCGCAATTCACGCTTTGATTAAAGTCCTGTATCTCGGTTGATGAAATTCCGTTTTTGGCTTTCGACTATCGTTTGTTTGCTCGCCGGTGGTGCCGCGATGCAAGCGACTGCGCGCGACCGAATCGCCCGGACCATTGAGCCGGTCGATCCGGATTCATCGATCAATCAGTTCACGGATTTGACCATTGGCGCGGCGGGATATCTTACGGGCGGCGTGGGCGACATCTTCCTGGTCAGCGGGAATTTTACGAACGGCTCCCTGCAAAACGTTTTTTGGTCGACCGCGGCGAGTGAATTGCAGTTCAAAGGCGGCACGTTCCACACGTTCGCGATGGCGGGGGCGGACCTCGGGCCGACTTACTTTGGCTACATCAATAATTTCTCGTTCGACACGCTGCGGCTGGGGTCGGGCCAGGGTCTTGTGCTCGCGGAGGGGAACGCGACGCCGGGCGCCGCAATTTACGTGAACTCGCTCGTGCTTGAGGGTGGCGTGCCGCAAATCACTTCGATTACGGGCAATGGCTTCTTCGTCTATTATGATCCAACGAAGGTCGCAAACACCTACCTCAATGCCCAGACCTATCCGCTGGCGGGCGGCGGGGCGATTCAGCCGGTCTCCGCCACGCTCAAGGTGATTTCCACCGCGCGGCTGGCAAATACCCACATCCAGCTGACGTGCCTGGGCGTGCCGAATCGCGTGAACACCATTCAAGCCTCGCCCGATCTGATCCAGCCTTTTGTCGCGATCGGAGCGGTGCTGGCGGACGCGAGCGGGAACTTCACGTTCGACGACCCCAACGCGGGAAGCTTCACACAGCGGTTTTATCGCGTGTCGTTTCCGTGATCGCGGACTGGGCGTCGATCTGCGACTCGGAACGCCGGTCGCAAGCAGCGTTGGGCAAGGCCCATGCCTCCCTCGGCGGACGTGATTGGATTGGCGACAGCGATAGGCCGCAAAAGACCTGCCGGAATCTGGCGCCTGCGGCACGATCGTAGCTGCCTTCAGTGGGTTAATGGCCACGTCTGAACTGTCCGGCGCCCACCGGGCCAGCTTCGCCGCGAGTCGATGGTCCGTCGTGCTGGCGGCCGGGCGGAGCCAGAGTCCGGAGGCGCCCGAGGCGATGGCCCAACTTTGCCAGGCCTACTGGCAGCCGGTCTTTGGCTACGTGCGCCAACGCGGTTATTCGGTCGACCAGGCGCGGTACGCGATGCAGGAATTCTTCGGCCGCCTGCGGGATCGCCGGGCCGGGACGCCGGCCGAACGGCCGAACGGGCGACTGCGCACCTTTCTGCGGTCGTGCTTGCAGAATTATCTCGCGGCGACGGATCGTCACGTCGCCGGGCGGGATCGATCGGGCGCCACGGATCTCGTTCCGTTGCCACCCCGGGCGCTCGATGCAATGCAGGTTGACAGTCCGCCCCTGGCCTCAAATGCCTTTGACGCCTTTGACATCGCCTGGGCACGGGTGGTGTTCGACCGCGCCCTGGAACGCCTGCAATCCGAGGCTGAGCTGCGTGGGCGCCGCGATTTTCTGGGGGAGCTCGAAATGTTTCTGACCGGCGAATTCCCCGAGATGGATCGGGAAAGACTGGGCATCATCGCCGGCCGGCTGGGCATGACGGTTCTCCGGACCAGGACCGCAATCAGCCGGTTGCGCCAGCGCTTTCGGGCGTACTTGCGCGAGGAAGTGGCCGGTACGATTCCCCATCCAGGCGAATTGGACGACGAGTTGCAGTTCTTGCGTCGGGTGCTGCCCCTCGGGCTGGAGCGCAATGGAACCGGAGCGGCGCCGAAGAGCGACTGATTATTCACGCGGAGGCGCGAAGTCGCAAAGATGAGGGAGGTGTCCATCTGCGGAGATTGCAGCAGAGCACAAATTTGAAGGCGGGAAGGAACCGCGAACGTGCTGAACGGCGCCGTTCGCACGGGTCATCGGCTGGTGAGACCCTTTGCCTTCGCGTTCTTCGCGGCTTCGTGTGAGTTCTGCTTGATTTGTTCGGACGGGATTGAGGCGGCCCGGGTGGGGACTGGACAATCCCGGCGAGATTCCGCAGCATCCGTTTTCGCAACGCGGAATGAATCGCGTTGCCTGTCCTTCCATTCCCCATGAGCCACCGCCCTCCAGCCACCATCACGCGTCGCGATTTCATTTACCGGGTCAGCCGGTACGGCGGGGCGGCCGCGATGACCGCGATGCTCGGGCTCGACCTGATGGCGAAGGAGATCCCGAAGAAGCCCCTGCTCACGGGCCGCGCCCGCGCCGGGAAAAATCGCGTCGTCATCCTCGGGGCGGGACTCGCCGGCATGTGCGCGGCGCACGAGCTCGGCAAGCTGGGCTACGAATGCACGATCCTCGAGCCGCGCCAGCGCGCGGGCGGCCGCTGTTGGACCATCCGCCGCGGCGACCGTGAAACGGAGGTCGGCGGCGCCGAGCAGGTGTGCCGGTTCGATCGCGGGAGTTTCATGAACCCCGGACCCACGCGCATTCCCGGCCACCACGAGATCACGCTCGATTACTGCAAGGAATTCAACGTGCCGCTGCAGGTCTTCACTAATGTCAATGAGAGCGCCTACCTGCACCGCGACGGTTTTCCGCTCATGCGCTGGCGCGACGCCAAGGCTGACTATCGCGGTTACACGGGCGAACTTCTCGCCAAGGCCACGAACAAGGGCGCGCTCGATCGGCCATTCACGGCCGAGGATCGCGACAAGCTGATTGCATACCTGCGGGATGAGGGCGGACTGAATACCGACCTGCATTATGCGGGCGGAGCAACGTCGAGCAGCGGGCCGGGCGGCGAGGCCGTTCGGCGCAGTTTCAAGCAGGCACCCGGCGCGGGTGACCAGCCGCCGATTGTCACATCCCCGGTAGATCTCGAGATGCTGATCAAATCGGGCTTCGGCGGGATGTTTTCAAACTACTACGACATCGATCAGTCGCCCACGATGCTGACGCCGGTTGGCGGAATCGATCAGATCGCGAAGGCCTTCGAGTCGCGCGTGCGCCGCCGGATCCGCTTTGGCGCGGAGGTGCGGGAGATTCGAAAGACCGCGGATGGCCGCGTCATGATCGCCTACACTGACGCGAGGGGCGCGCGGCTCGAGGCGAATGCCGACTTCTGCATTTGCACGATCCCGCCCGTGGTGTTGGAGAAGATTCCGGCGGACTTCTCCAAGCCGTTCGCCGAGGGCATCGCGGCGATTGGCAGTTTTCCGGTGGGCAAGATTGGGCTGCAATTCAAGCGCCGATTTTGGGAGCAGGACGACCGCATCTTTGGGGGCATCTCGCGCACGGCACAGCCGATCACGCAGATTATTTATCCGTTCGACAACTATCACGGGAAAACCGGCGTATTGATTGGTTATTACAATTTCGGGCCGGATGCCGCCGTCTTTGGGGCCTGGCCGCCGGCCGAGCGCGAGCGGATGGCGCTCGAGCAGGGCGCGAAAATTCACCCCCAGTACAAGGAGGAATTCGACAACTCATTTTCCGTCGACTGGCAGCGCATCCGGCACAACCGCAGTGGCTGGGCCGGGTGGAGCGGCGATTCGCGCGAACGCTATTACAAGGCGCTCAACGAACCGGACGGCCCCATCTGGCTGTGCGGCGAGGGAATGTCGTACATCGGCGGGTGGATGGCCGGTGCCTTCGTGTCCGCCCACAAGGTGTGCCAGGAAATCCATGCCCGCGCGACCGCGGCATAGGGTCGCTTCGCTCCGAATGACGAAACCAGAATGACGAAGCCGCTCGAATGCACTAATAACTAATAACTAATAACTAATAGCTAATAACTAATAGCTAATAAGTACTAACCAATAACCAGGGTCCCACCCGATGAAAATCCTCGCTGCATTCGCCCTTTCGCTCTTTGCTGTGGTCGTGCATGCCCAGACGCCGCCCGCCCAAATTATCCTGCCCGGTGACGCGAAGTCGCCGATCGCGTCGGGCGTCGGTGTGCCGACGGGCCGCGCGTATTTCTGGACCAGCGGCACCGTGCCGAGCGTAATCAACAAGGACGCGACAAACCTTTACGAGAAGTTTGGCGACACTTACACGCAAGGCGTGAGTTGCCTGAAGAACATCGAGAAGGTCCTGGCCGACCAGGGACTGACGATCAAGGACGTCGTTTATCTGCGCGTGTACGTGGTGCCCGACGAAAGCAAGGGCGCCAAACCGGATTATGCGGGCTGGTTCAAAGCGTATGGCGACTTCTTCAACAACGAGAAAAATCCCGCCAAGACCGCGCGCTCGACCGTCGGCGTGCAAAGCCTCGTGAGCCCGGACTGGCTGATCGAAATTGAGGCCGTGGCGGTGTATCCGGAGAAGAAATGACGAAGTCCAAAGTCCAAAGTCCGAATGCCGGACTAAGGACGAATTGCGAATGACGAAGCCGGTGGTTCCCTTTGTCCCTAACGCGATGGGAATGGTAGGGACATTTCGCTGAAACGTCCAAAGCTCTGCGGGCACCGGGTGAATGCCGCGTCAATTGCGCATGGCCCCCAGGGCCTCGGCGGTTGTTCCTCGCCGGCACGGATTGTCGGGCTGCGAATGCTGGCTTCCCTCCCGACCCACCGTTTCCTATGATGCCGGGTGATGGCTGATTCGCCGCAACCGTCGCCGGCCGACCTGACCTTCGCGCACTACGAGGTGCGGCAGCGCGAGGATGGCTTGGCTTGGGAGCTGGGCCGCGGGGCCATGGGCGTGACTTATAAGGCTTATGATCCGCGGTTGCGCGTGGAGGTCGCACTCAAGATCATCAATCCGGCTCAAATCGGCCATGCCAAGACCCGGGCGCTCTTCCTGCGCGAGGCGCGCGCCGCCGCCCGCATCCATCATTCCAATGTCGCCAGCGTCGTTTATTTGCACGAGGATCCGACGAATCCATTTTACGCGATGGAGTTCATCGCGGGGGAATCGCTGCGCGACTGGCTGCATCCGCGGGCGCCCCTGGAGCCCTTGCTGGCGATTGGCCTGGCGCTGCAGATCGCGCACGGGCTGGAGGCGATCCATCGCGAGAACGTGATTCATCGGGATTTGAAGCCGACAAATTTGATGGTGGTGCGCGCGGATGTCAGGCGGAAGGAATCCGATCCGGACGCCTGGCAGGTGAAGATTATCGACTTCGGACTGGCGAAGCGTCTCACGCTGGACGTGACGGAGACGTCCGGGGAGGGGGCGACGCTGGGATTTCGGGGGACGGCGCTGTATGCGAGTCCGGAGCAATGCGAGGAGCGAAGGGATCTGGATGGCCGCTCCGATTTATATTCTTTGGGCTGTGTGATGTGGGAAATGCTGGTGGGGGCGCCGCCGTTTCGGGCGGGCGTGCATCGCGAATTATTGAATGCCCATGTCGCGAAGCCGCCGCCCGTGCAGCAGTTGTCGCATTTGCCGGGTGGGTTGCAGTCCGTGCTGGCGCGGTTGCTGGTCAAAGATCGGGACGCGCGCTTTGCGGATGCGGGGGCCGTGATCAAGGCGCTGGAGGGATGCCGGGAACAAATCCGGCGCGGCGACGGGCCGGCGCCGAGTGTGGGGAAGGAGACCGCAGAGACGCATGCGCCCACCACGGTGATGCCGCCGGTGGCGGAACCGGCTCACGTCGCGCGAACCAGCCGACGGGGCCTCGTGGCGGCGGCAACCGCGGCGCTGGTGCTGGTGGGGGCCTTGCTGTCCTGGAAAGGCGGTTGGCTCGGGGTTCGAGCCGGCGAGATGACGTGGGAAGCGCCCGTCGTTGCGATCCTGCCGTTCGATTCCGACGGTGGCAAGGAGGAGACAAAATTGGCGGAGGCGCTGACCAACGAAGTGACCAACCGGGTGGCGCAGCTGCCGGGAACGCGGGTGATCTCGCGCGGCGCGGTCATGGCGTACAAGACGGTTCCCGGTGGTCCGGCGAGAAAGCGCGTCCGCACGATCGACGCGGAATTGAGCGGCGTCTCGGCGGTGCTGGAAACTTCCGTCGATCGAAAGGGCGATGAATTGAAGATCAACGCGGTCCTCTATGATGCGAAGACCGAGCAGAGGCTGTGGGGCCAAACCTATCGGCGCGACTGGCGCGACGCAACCGGGGTCGAAAAGGAGTTGCCGGAGCAGATCACGCGGGCCTTGCGAACCCGGCTGGCCGCGAGAAAGCGCGAGACGCCGGCAGACCGGGCCGCCCCGGGACCTACGGCCGCCGATCTCTATTTCCAGGCGGTCCCCATGGATCCATTCCTCAAGGAGCGAAAAGCACTGCTCGATCAGGCAGTCACCAAGGATCCCAAGTTTGCCGAGGCCATGGCGGAATCAACGGCGTACGATTCTAACATAGGGTTTACCCAGCCGAATCTCACGCCGCAGGAACAGACGGAAAAAAAGAAAGCGGCGGAGGAGATGAACCGTAAGGCGCTCGCGCTCGATCCGGATTGCGTGCCTGCACACGTTTATCTGTGGATGTTCCTGGGGGACCGTGGCGCGAAAAAGGAGGCCGATCCCATGATCGCTCGCGCCCTCGAACTCGCCCCCAACGATTTTCGAGCCAATGTGTTTGCCGGTTTTCAGGCCGACGAAGAAGGCCGGCCCGTCGATGCGTACGCCTTTTATCGCCGAGCCCACGTGATCGATCCGGATCTCCGCCGCATCTTGAATGACCTGTTTGGAGCGGCGCGGACGTATCAGTTGTCGGAACTGGCCGATCATTGGCTCAGAAAGATGAGCGAGCTGACGCGCGATCTGCAGATGCAAGAGCTGATCGCCATTCAGCGGCTCATGGTCCGAGGAGACTTCAACGCAGCGTTGGACCGGCTCCAGCTTCTTCCCATTGACTTGGAAAAAGACCATTTTAGGGCGGCGCAAATGACCTACGAAGCGCTGATTGGCGCTGGTAAATATGAGGCCGCCCTGGCTTTGAGTGAAAAGCTGGGCGACGACCCCGTCTTTCAGGATCTGACGCGGGCGGAGACGTTGTTTCGACTTGGCCGGGTGGAGGAGGCTCGACAGGCGGCGGCGCGATTAGTGGCATTTCAAGATGAGGCAATCAAGAAATCCAAGGCACAAGGACAGCCCGTTCGGATGGGATATTTGCGACTGGCGAAGGGCCTGGAGATTCTGGGTCGTCAAGCAGAGGCCTTGGCCCAGATCGATAGCTTTGTGCAACTGCCTTGGGTTCCCGAATCCAATTGGGATCTCGCGGTCTTCCGCGGGAATCCGGCAGTGCTGGAACGCCTGCAAAAGCGGCTCGAGAAGGATAAATTGATCGCAAAACGAATTCTGGAAATTGAAAAATCCTACTCTGAACCCGGCGCCGGAACCAAGTTGCGTTAGTTAGCTCACGGCAAGAAAATCAGGAGTGGTGAGCGACAGGTGACGAGTGGCAAAGCAGGTGGTTCGCGTTGTCCCTAACGCAATGGCACGACACCCGGCGGCTGCGCCGTCCAAGATGGGCATCGGATTGGGGCAATCCGAACCCCCCACGCTAAAACTTCTTGTTGATACCGACGTACCAGAAGCGGTTGCGAAGCGTGTATGTCGACGTGTCGTAGTTGTCATTAAACGTGCCGGCGTCATAAGGCGGGTATTTGTCGAACACGTTGTTCACGCCCGCGCGAATCGTCGTGCCCCAGAGCAGCTTCTGCCAGATGTTGCCCGTGGTCGCCATGCTGGCGGCCACCTGCGTGCGCACACCCTTGGCGTCCTTCGCATACACCGGGTCCACCGACTTCGGTTTCTTGAACGAGTAGCTTAGCTGCAAATCCAATGTCACATAAGCGCCCGAGTAGCGATGGTAGAAGTAAACCGGGTTCGCATTATCCGTGTTCACCTGAAAGTTGCTCTGGTTCGCCAGAGAACCACCGTCGTTCAGGTAATCGCCCACGTAGTTGAGCGTCGCTCCAAAATAGAAGCCGCGATAGTCCCACTCGGTTCGGAAGAATCCCTTGTTGAACGGGATCGCGCCTGGCACCAAGGGGATGGACTGAAAGTTACCGCCTGCGAAGCGGGTGGGACCAGCGGCGAAGCCGGCGTCCACATTGTAGTAGAAGAAGTGGTTGTAGCCGAGCGTGAAGGTGAACTTGCCGAAGTTGGTCGTCGCCCATTCGTAGATCGCCGTCAGGTCAAGGCCCTCCACGAAGCGTTTGCCCGCGTTTCCGTACCCGGCATTGATTTGGTCCGGGAAACGGTCGTCACCGACGGCCCCAGGCTGGCGAAACACACCGAAGACGCCGTCGATCGCCTGCTGCTGCGTGATGGCAAACGGGGCATTCGGACCGCCACCACCGCGGGCATTGGCCGTCACCATGATCTGCGCCTGGCTGGACGGAAAAATAATTAGATTCGTCGTGTTGATCTGGTAGAAGTCCACCGTCAGGGTGAGCCCCTTGATTTGCTTCGGAGTGAAGACCAGGCCCACCGTGTAGGTGTCCGATTTTTCCGGCAATAGGTTGGGATTGCCGCGCTCGAACTCACCGTTCGGCGGCTGCGACCTGATGCCGGTCAGCGGATCCAGAAATTCCGGGAAGTTCTGGACGTTGGGCGTGAACAACACGCCAAAGGAGGGCTGGGCGAAGGACTTGCCATACGACGCACGAAACGTCAAATCCTGGTACGGCTGCCAGCGCATGGTGAAACGCGGCGTGCCCCCGTTGTTGCCCGTGATGTTGATGACCGGACCCACCACCACGCCAGTGATCGGATTCACGATGCGCGGATCCTGGCCGGTGTTGGTGTATTGCTCCCAGCGGATCGCCGCCGAGAAATCCAACGCATAAACAAAGGGAATCTTCATCGTCGGGACCACCACCGGGATCGACAACTCCGCAAAGGCGGAAAAGGTCGTCCGCTTGTAATCGGTGTTCACATCCACGTTGAAGCCAAGTGGATCCGCCCGGCCCGTGACGGGGTCGATCGTCTCGTTCGGATCGCCGATATGCTTTTGCGATTCTGTGCGGTACTCACCGCCGATGACCACGCTGAAGCCGCCCTGCGCGAGGTTGGGCATGAGCGTGCCACCGACGCGGCCGTCCATCAGCGTCGCCTGGTTGAAGTCGATCGCGTTGGCCGTGTAGACTGCGCGATTGACGGCCGCCTGGTTATCATAGGCGCGGGTGAGACCCGTGGGCGTCCCATTGTTATTGGCGAAGACCGGCGCCATGCCGCTTCTCGGCGCGTTGATCCCGAGGAACGGATTAAAGGTGCCCCCGAACTGCTGGTTGAGTTGGATGGCGGATTGCAGCGCCTGACCGCTGACCAATTGCGAGAGCACGAACGAGGCATTCGCCCGGTCTTGGGCCGTGGCATTGGGCAGGTATTGTGCGACCAGCGAGGACAAGCGCGCGTCGCCGTTGTCGGTGCGCACGGCCTTGTACTGCTCGTACACCGTGCCGAGGTCGTAGAACATTGACCCGAGGATTTGGCCCTTGAAATTGATGTCTCCCTTCAAGCCGCCCTCAAAACGATAGTACTTCAGGTCAAAGCCATCGCGGCGGTTGCCGGATTCTGCGATCAAGCGATAGCGCACGCGCGTCAGGGTTGCCGACCTCGTCGGGTTGCCGGGGCCGAAGGGGTTAAACGGGCTGGTGCGAACGGCAAACGGATTGGGGTTGATTCCAGTTTCCGGGTCCGGCGGGCCGACCCGACCAAGATTTCCCGTGTCGATCTGAGAGAGCGGCGAGGGCGCCAGGCCGTTGTCCTGCCGGGTGTTGCCGTACATCATGTCTCCGTAAAGGATCACGCTGTTGTTATTGAACAGCTTGTAGGAAAACGCGCCGTAATAGAAAAACTTCTCCTGGCCGGGAATGGCCGGCGTGTAGAGGCGGTAGTTGAAACCGTCGCCCCCGGGCAGGCTGAAGGGTCGCGTGCCCGCGAAGCCGGTGATCAATTGCGTCTGATCAATGGGAGTGATCGCCCCGGCGCCACCGCCGAGGTCCACGCGGCCGGGCAAGGTGCCGCTGTTTGTGTTGTTGCCGCCCAGGGTGCGCTGGTCGGCGAACTGCGACAATGTGCGATCGCGCGAATAAATCGCCTGGCGGTCATAATAATTAAAGCTGAACACCGCCGAGAACCGCCCGTCCTTCGACGTATAGCCCGTGTTGACGAACGTTTGAATGACGTGCGCGTCCTTGTTTGTAGTGTTCCCGTAGAGGAAATCGATTTCCCCACCATTGTACTTCGGCGCTCCGGGGCCGTTTAGCAGCACGAAGTTGACGACGCCCGCGACCGCGTCCGAACCGTAAATGGCCGACGCCCCGTCCTTGAGAATTTCCACACGGTTGATGGCTCCAATGCCCATCGCGTTGATGTCGGCAAAGCCAAACGCGCGCCGCCCATTGATGAGCGTCAGGGTGTTGCCCGCGCCCAAACCACGCAGATTGACGAACGCTGAACCGTTGCCGCCGTTGGAATCGTTTTCGGTCGGGGTTGAGCCGATGAAGGAGGGCAACTGGCGCAAACCTTCCGCCGGCGTGGTAGCGCCAGCCTTGATGAGTTGGGCCGCTGATTCGACAGTGACGGGCAGCGCGCCTTCGCTCTCCGCCTCGGGGATGAACGAACCGGTCACGATGACGCGTTCGGGCTCGGAAGTGCCGGCCGTCGCGTCAGCGGCGGCCGTGATGGCTTGCGGGGGGGTCTGGGCTTGGGCGACCGAGAGGCCGATTGAAATGCCAGCGACCAAGGCGGACCGAGTCGCCGCGCAGCGCGCGGCGTTCAAAGTCGTAAACATGATATTGGATTGGGGGGACCTGATGGAAAACTAACGACCGCGGACAGGCAAGGAAAGCACTTTGTCCCGGTCAGCCCGGCTGAGGAATACACTTTTGCGACCTCCGGCCTCCTGTTAGAAACTATCGTTTACGTGGGGGCACATTAACCACGAAACTTTTCACTTCGCCCACTACGAGGTCCGTCGTCGCGAGGACGGCTCGCCGTGGGAGTTGGGCCGCGGGGCCAAAGGCGTGACTTATAAGGCTTATGATCCGCGGTTGCGCGTGGAGGTCGCGCTCAAGGTCATTAATTCCGCGCAGGTGGGTGACGCAAAGACCCAGGCACTTTTCCTCCGAGAGGCGCGCGCGGCGGCGCGCGTGCACCATTCCAGTGTCGCGAATGTCGTCTTGCTTAATCAGGACCCGGGGAACCCCTTTTACGCGATGGAATTCATCGCGGGCGAATCGCTGCGCGATTGGTTGCGCACGCGCTGCCCGCTCGATCCGCTTCTCGCCATCGGGTGCCTTGCTCGACTCAGGGCACGGCACGAGTCGATGGCGAACCGAATCGTCGAGATTGAAAAATCATACGCCAGCCCGGGCTTGGTGGGAAAGCCGTGATGCGTCGTTTTGCGTCGGATGACGAATGACGAAATCCGAACTCCGAGCGCAAAGGGAGGAACGGCGGTCCGCGAACGATGCGACTGCCGAAGAAATCGATGTTCTGTTAAGAAGCTTGGCTGGTTCCACCGGCCCGCACGGAAATCAATTCGCTTCATTTTGCGCATTACGCGACGCGACGCCGCCCCGTCGGTTCGCCGTGGGAGCTGGGCGGGGGCGCGATGGGCGTGACCTACCGGGCCGTCGACTTTCGTCTGCGGCGGTGGGGAGAACGCGGATTTCTGACGTTTGACCGCGGACTTCTGATTCCTGAACCTCCGGCCGTGCCGTGAGTAGCCAGGTAGCTTCGGTCTGGTCGATCAACCCGCGTGGCATCGTCTGTTCGAAGGGCTGCTTCGTCCCCAGCCGATGTGCATGATAGACGCGCTCGATGGCCGCGCGGTCGGTGCAAAGGAAAACCAGGTCAGTCGCGAGCGCGGCAGAGCTAGAACTTAGCAATGCTTGGAGCCCAATCCCACGAACCGCCCGCTTCTGTCGTCTGTCCTCTGTCTGCCGCCGTTCATGGCCGCTGGTAGAGATACAGTACGCGCCCGGGCGTGTAGCTGAAGGTGTCGTTAAAAAGGCTGACGCTGCCTCCGCCCCAGACGATCATCTCGCTCGCCGTCCACACCGCCGTGTGCTGTTGGCGGGCGGTGGGTGCGCCGGTGGTTTGGGTGGCCGTCCAAGTGTTCCCCGCCGGATTGAAGCGAGCGCCATCATTCAAATAGCTACCGTTCTCGTTGTTTCCGCCCCAAACGATCATCTCGCTGTCCGTCCACACCGCCGTGTGCAACTCGCGCCCGGCGGGCGCGCCGATGGCGTTCACTCCCGTCCAACTGTTCACCGCCGGATTGTAGCGAGCGCCGTCGTTCAAACCGATGCCGCCGTTGAATCCCCCCCAGACGATCATCTCGCTGCCCGTCCAAACTGCAGTATGACCCAGGCGCGCGGCGGGCGCCCCGATGGCGCTCATCGCCG
>JANXRG010000074.1 GCA_025353105.1 Verrucomicrobiota bacterium | reverse complement strand
GACAAGCTCCTCGATGCCGCCGCGTCGCTGGTGCCGCGGCGCGGTGCCGGCGAATTGCCGCTCGACGCCGTGGCGGAGCGCGCCGGGGTGAGCAAAGGCGGCCTGCTGTACCATTTCCCGTCCAAGGACGCGCTCATCCAGGCGATGATCGCGCGCATGGTGGACGCCTTCAATTCCGAACTCCACGCGCAGATTGCCATGGAGCCGCCGGGTCCCGGCCGGATCACGCGGGCGATCGTCAAGGTCGGGTTCGACCATCCGAAGGAAATGCTGCAAAAGGACGAGCGGTTGCGGCGGGCCCTCCTCGCGGCGGTTTCCTCGAAACCGAGCCTGCTCGAGCCCGTGCGCACAAATTTTAAACGTTGGCGAATCGAGCTGGAAAAGGATGGATTGCCCAAGGGTGTTTCGTTGCTCGCGTTGGCGGTGATGGACGGCGTCTGTTTTTGGAAGATGTTCCAGATGCACGATCCAAGCGTCGCGGACATCGCCTCGCTCAAGGCCATTCTGCACTCGCTCGCGGCCGGAGGCGCCGCGACCAACGGAAACGCCAGGCAACGGAAAGCACCGGGCGCCGCGACCAGCCGGTAGTTCGCAACCCGGACTGATTCGACTATGAAAAGGAAATTCATCATCTGGATCGGCGGGGCGATTCTGCTCGTCGCGGTCCTCGCCGGGATCAAGGCCTGGCAAATTCGGGGCAAAATCGCGATGTTCGCGAAGATGAGCCCGCCCGCGGAGGCCGTCACGACGACCACGCTCGAGACGCAGCGCTGGCCGCAGAGCATTCGCGGGGTCGGCACCGTGCAGTCCATCCAAGGCGTCGTCCTGGGCGCGGACCTCGCCGGCGTCGTGAAGAAAATCAATTTCGAATCCGGCACCAAGGTAAAGGCGGGTGACATCCTCATCGAGCTCGACACCCAGCAGGAGGAAGCTCAACGCCGCTCCGCCGAGGCGAAACGCGAGATAATGAATCTCTCGCTCAAGCGCGCTCAGGATTTGCTTCGGACGCAGAACAACTCCCAAGCGCAACTCGACGCGGCGCAGGCCGATTTCCGCACGGCGGACGCAAACGTGGCGGAAATGGATGCCATCATCAATCGCAAGACGATTCGTGCGCCGTTCGACGGCGAGGCGGGCATCCGCCAGGTGAACGTTGGTCAATACCTCGTCAGTGGTGCTCCCATTGTCTCCGTCCAGGATCTCAACCGCGTCTTCGTGAACTTCTCCGTCCCCCAACAAAATCTCGGCAAGCTTAAACCTGGGACAACCGTGCAGATCTCTTCGGACGCCACGGGAGCCGAAGTCTTCACCGGTAAGCTCACCGCTGTGAATTCGCTGGTCGACGAGGCCACGCGTAATGTTCTCGTCCAGGCCACGGTGGAGAATCCCGACGCGAAGCTGCGGCCCGGCATCTTTGCGAATGTCGAGGTCGTTCTGCCCGAAACGGATGAGATTGTGGCCGCGCCAGCGTCGGCGGTGGCGTATGCGCCCTACGGTGATTCGATCTTCGTGGTGGAGGAAATGAAGGGCCCTGATGGCAAGCCGTACAAGGGCGTGCGGCAAAGCTTCGTGAAACTAGGTCAAACGCGCGGCGACCTTGTCGCGCTGACTACCGGAGCCAAGCGCGGCGAGGAAATCGTCACCAGCGGGGTCTTCAAGCTGCGTCCCAACGCTGCCGTCAACGTCAACAACAGCGTCCAGCCCTCGGCGAACCCCAAGCCGAAGCCGGCTGACACGTGACGCGGCGCCGCGTCGCTTTTCCCATGAAATTTACCGATCTTTTCGTCCGCCGTCCCGTGCTCGCGATGGTGGTGAACCTGGTCATTCTCCTTGCGGGGTTCTCGGCCATTAAGAGCATCAACACGCGTCAGTATCCGCGCTCGGACCTCGCCGTCATCCAGGTCAGCACCGCCTACGTGGGCGCCAACGCCGACCTCGTCCGCGGCTTCGTCACCACGCCGCTCGAGCGCGTCATCGCCAGTGCGGACGGCATCGATTTTCTCGAGTCTTCGAGCGCGCAAGGGGTCAGTTCCATCAGCGTCCACCTCAAGCTCAACTACGACACGAACGCCGCTTTGACGCAGATCCAGGCCAAGATCGCGCAGGTGCGCAACGACCTTCCGCCCGAGGCAGAGGCGCCCGTTATCCAGGTCATCACGGCCGATGATCGCATCGCGTCAATGTACCTCAGCTTCTATTCTGACTCACTCGAGGCCAACCAGATCACCGACTACCTCACGCGCGTCGTCCAGCCGAAGATTACCGCCGTCAGCGGCGTGCAGCGCGCAGACATCCTGGGCGCGCGCACCTTTGCGATGCGCATCTGGCTGAAATCCGATCGCATGGCGGCGCTCGGCCTCTCGCCCACGGACGTGGGGAAAGTCCTGGGTGCCAACAACTATCTTTCCGCGCTCGGGGCCACCAAGGGCTCGATGATTTCAGTCAACCTGACCGCGAACACGAATCTGACTTCCGCCGAAGAATTCCGGAACCTCGTGGTCAAAGAATCCAAAGGGACGATAGTTCGCCTCGGCGACATCGCCGATGTCATCCTGGGCGCCGAGAGCTACGACGCGGATGTTCGGTTCAGCGGCGAGCGGGCGACGTTCATGGGTATCTGGGTCCTGCCGACGTCGAACTCGCTCGACGTGATCAAGCAGGTCCGCGCGATTGTGCCCGAAATTCAGGCTCAGCTTCCCTCCGGCATGAAGGCGGGCATCCCGTACGACGCTACGAAGTACATCGATAACGCGTTGCATGAGGTGATCGTGACCCTCAGCGAGACCCTCCTCATTGTCGTCATCGTCATCTTCCTCTTCCTTGGCAATCTCCGCGCCGTCCTTGTGCCGGTGGTGGCCATCCCGGTTTCATTGATCGGCGCCGCGTTCATCATGTTCGTGGCCGGCTTCACGCTGAACCTGCTCACCCTGCTGGCGATCGTGCTGGCGGTCGGTCTCGTGGTCGACGACGCCATTGTCGTGGTCGAGAACATCGAGCGCCACATCCAGGAAGGCGACACCCCCTTTGAGGCGGCGCTGAAAGGCGCGCGCGAATTGGTCGGCCCGATCATCGCGATGACCATCACGCTCGCCGCGGTGTACACGCCGATCGCTTTTCAAGGCGGCCTGACGGGCACGCTCTTCCGGGAATTTGCCCTGACGCTGGCCGGGGCCGTGACCATTTCCGGCATCGTGGCCCTGACGCTCTCCCCGATGATGTCGTCGCGCTTGCTGCGCGAGGGCGATGCGCACCGCGGTTTCGCCGGCTGGATCAACAAGCGCTTTGACGCGCTGCGCGAGCGTTACGAGCGGTTGCTCACCGGCACCCTGGAATTCCGGCCGGTCGTCATCACCCTGGCGGTGATCATCACGCTGTTGATCCTGCCATTCTATGTGATGTCCGACAAGGAACTGGCGCCGCGCGAGGACCAGGGCGTCATCTTCGCCATCGTGCAGGCTGCGCCGAACGCGACCATCGATCAGACGGTGCTCTTCACGGAGAAAATCAACGAGGTCTTCCGTTCGGTGTCGGAGACCGAGGCCACGTTCCAGATCACGCAGCCGTCCGGCGGATTTAGCGGCATGGTCACGAAGCCGTGGAGCGAGCGAAAGCGAAATACCGCTCAGATTTTTCCGGAAATCGCCGGCAAGCTCTCGGCCATCCCGGGCGTGCGCACGATTCCGCTGACGCCAGCGCCGCTGCCTGGCGGCGGCAACTTTCCGGTGGAGTTCATCATTGCGTCCACGGCCGACGCCCAGCAATTGAACCAATTCGCCGAGCAACTGAAGGAAGCGGCCCAGAAAAGCGGCCTGTTCGTGTTCCTCGACATCGATCTCAAATACGACCAACCGCAGACTGAAGTGGTCTTCGATCGCGATAAGGTGGCGTCGCTCGGTCTGAATCTGCAGCAGGTGGGCGCCGACCTTGGCACGCTGCTGGGTGGAAATTACGTGAACCGCTTTTCCATCCAGGGCCGGAGTTACAAGGTGATTCCGCAGGTGAAGCGGGATGAGCGTCTGACCACCGAGCAGCTCAAGGATTTGTATGTCTCCGGTCCGGGCGGAAAGCTCGTGCCTCTTTCCACATTTGCCACGCTCAAAAACACCACCGAGCCACGCACGCTTAACCGCTTTCAGCAGCTCAATGCCGTGAAGATCCAAGCGGTGATTCCGCCGCCCGTGAGCCTTGATTCCGCGCTCAGAATGCTCGAGGGCGAGGCGAAGAAGATTCTGCCGCAGGGGTATTTTGTCGACTACGCGGGTGAGGCCCGCCAGTTGCGCAAGGAAGGCGGCGGGTTCGTTGGCACGCTGCTCCTTTCCGCCATCCTCATTTATCTGGTGCTCGCCGCGCAGTTCGAAAGCTGGCGCGATCCATTCATCATCCTGCTGGGGTCGGTTCCGCTGGCGCTCTCCGGCGCCCTGATGTTCAGCTTCCTTGGCTTCACGACCCTCAATGTCTTCAGTCAGGTGGGCCTCGTGACGCTGGTCGGACTCGTCTCGAAGAACGGCATCCTGATCGTCGAGTTCGCCAACAAACTGCAGGAAAATTTTGGCGCGTCGAAGCTGAAGGCGGTCATCGAGGCCGCCACGACGCGGCTGCGCCCCATCCTGATGACGTCGGTCGCGACCGTCGCCGGTCACTTCCCGCTCATCCTCGCCACCGGTCCCGGCGCGGGCGCCCGGAACAGCATTGGCATCATGCTCGTCACCGGCATGATCATCGGCACCTTCTTCACGCTCTTTGTTGTCCCGTCGATCTACATGCTCGTGGCCAAGGACCATGCGAAGGGCGTGACGCCGCCACTGGTCGCCGATCAGCCGGAACGAGATCTTGCCCGGGTCGGAAGCTAAATGGTCATTTGTTCGGCTCCCGGCATTTGGAATTTCGTCCATCTGGTTTCGTCGCTACTCTCGCCGCATCCTTCCCTCCCATGACAAAGCCCGGACCCATTTCGCAGTTCATCGCGCACCACTACCGCCACTTCAACGCTGCCGCGCTGCTCGACGCCGCGAGGGGCTATGTCGCGCACCTTGACCAGGGCGGAAAAATGTTCCTGACGCTGGCCGGCGCGATGAGCACTGCGGAACTCGGACTCTCGCTCGCCGAGATGATCCGGCAGGACAAGGTCCACGCCATCTGCTGCACCGGCGCAAACCTTGAGGAGGATATCTTCAATCTCGTGGCGCACGACTACTACGAGCGCGTGCCGAACTACCGCGACCTCACGCCCGCTGACGAAGAGGCGCTCCTCGCCCGCCATATGAATCGCGTTACGGACACCTGCATTCCCGAGCACGAGGCGATGCGTCGGATCGAGACCGCCGTACTGGAGGAATGGGTCGCCGCCGACCGGAAGGGCGAGCGCTTTTTCCCCCACGAGTTCATGTTCAAGGTCATTCGCAGTGGAAAGCTGAAGGAGTCATACCAGATCGATCCGAACAATTCCTGGATGGTCGCCGCTGCGGAAAAGAACCTGCCGATGTTCGTCCCGGGCTGGGAGGATGCGACTTTGGGCAACATGTTTTCGGGCCATTGCATCAGCGGCGACGTGAAGAATGTCCACACCGTGCGCACGGGCATCGAGTACATGATGGCGCTGGCCGAATGGTACACGACAGAATCCAAGCCGCTCGGAACCAAGGGTATCGGGAGCATGGGGTTTTTCCAGATTGGCGGCGGCATCGCGGGAGACTTCCCGATCTGCGTAGTGCCGATGCTGCACCAGGACTTGCAGCGCACCGAGGTCCCGCTGTGGGGATATTTCTGCCAGATCAGCGACTCCACCACGAGTTACGGCAGCTATTCCGGCGCCGTGCCGAACGAGAAAATCACGTGGGGAAAACTTGGCGTCAATACGCCCAAGTTCATCGTCGAAAGCGACGCCACCATCGTCGCCCCACTGATCTTTGCGCACGTCCTGGGCTGGTAGGAATTGATGGAGAGCCGCCTGTGCGGCTGAAGCACTGAATCGGACCTGCGGCGGCAGCCGCTCCCAAAAAAAATGCTGTCATCCTGAGCGAACCCGCGGGGCGGGTGAGTCAAAGGACCTCTTGCTGCCGTTCGGTGTGGACCACGTCGGGCGCTTGGCCATGTCAAGCGAGCCAGGAAAGGTGAGAGGTCCCTCGGCTTCGCTCGGGATGACGGGAAGGAAGCGACGCGCGAGTGATTCGGGGATGGGGGTGGGAGGTCGCCTGGGGTCGTTGTAGCTGGCTTCGCTGAGGCCGGGGTGGATGCGATAGGCTGGGGAGAAATTTACAAACCCCAGTCCCTTGGCGTCCGCCGCGCCTTCCTACTTCCTTTCCCCACGCATCCCTCCTACCCGACCGGCTGCACTCGCAGGTCGCGCAACGTGCGCAATCCACCCGCCTCCAATCGACGCAGGGGCCGCGCCCCGGTCGCTCGGTCGATCGAAAAGCGGTGCCGTTCCGTCAGGAAAACCTGATCCACGAACTGACGCGTGCCCAACGCCACGCCGTCTGAGAAATATCGCACCCGGCAACGCAACATCTGTCCCCACGTTAGGCGTCCGCCGGCCTTGAGCGTCGCCTCAATCTGCTCGCGGCTGAAGCCTCGTCGCATCGCGCGCTGGGTCTCCACGTCCAGGCCTTCTTCCTCTCCTGCCACAAACAGCAGGCTGCGATACAAATTTAGCACCTGCCGCGCTTGCCCCACCTTCTGCTCCGCCTGTGCCTCCACCACCACGCGGAGGCCGTCTTGGGCGGCATTGCGTCCCGCCGTCGCCTCGGCATAGCCGCACCAGCGGTAGTCCTTGGGATCCGCCACCATGCCCGCGCGTACCGGATTCAGATCGATGTACGCCGCCATCGCCCAGAGCGCCTCGCCCGCTCCCTCCACCAGCACGCTCTTGAAGCGTTCCTCCCACAGTGTGCCCTTGCGCTGGTGGACTCGATTGAACCACTGGGTGAAGCGCTGTTTGACCAGCTTCATGAAGGCGCTCACGTCCCACATCCGGACGAGGTAGGTCTGCTTGTAGGCCTCGGCTGCCAGGTCGTCGCCGTTGGAGCGAAAGATGTACAGTTGGCTGCGAGCCTCGGCCAGTTGAGTCGGGCTGTAGATGGCTTTGAGGCGCTGGAGCAGGTCCTGATCGGAGAGTTCGAGCTGCGCCGGTCGCTGGGGAACTTCGAGCAGGACGTGGAAGTGGTTGCTCATCACGCAGTAGGTCACCACGCGCACCTGGCAGAACGCCTCGTACTGGCGCAGCAGCTCAACGAACCTCTCCCGCTCGACGTCCCCGAGGACAAAGTCCCGATTCACCACTCTGGAAAGACAGTGGTAATAGGCCACCGGCAAATCGGGTGAGGCTTTCAGGCGAGGCAGCCGCATGGGGGAAGGAAATGAAAATCCACTCGCCCTAGTCAAGCCATTTCCTTCAAAAGACCTGTCCCTTTGTTTTTTCCTTTGTTTTTTTGTTTTTTGCGCGGGCTCGAAGTGCTTGTTGCGGCGGGAGCGGCGTCGCCGGGCGACGGCACGCTCATGGGCGCGCTGCACGCGGTAGCGACCATCGTGCGGGGTGGAATTGCGCTTGATCTCCCGCCAGATGGTGGTGCGATGGCGTAGCAGTACCGCGGCGACGGCCGCGACTCCGAGGCCCTGCAGGCGCAGCACCGCCAGGGCGCTGCGCTCTTCAATCTTGAGTTGGCGATAGTTCATCGCCATCCTCCTCCCACACTTTTCCCTCTGAAAACCGATTGTGTTGCACTTACTTCGTGAATCCGCCGCTTATAAAATTCACGGTGACCGTACCACTGTAAATCGGAATGCGGTCCATCTGAACGACACTCTGTTCCCCGACCCGGACAGGCCCACCTTTTGATTCCAAGAATTCCGTTTGTAGAGGTCTCATCCTAATAATTGATGTGTCGGTCCGGATCGCTTTCCGCATGCTCTTTTGGCCATTTTTGGTTTTGTCCGCGTTCCTCCGTCTCGGCGCGGGATTGGTTCATGAGATCGTTCCATTGATTCAATATCTCCTTTGTCCGGATTAAATCTCTGTGGCGGTAAACCCTGTCGCATTCTCTCCATGTCTTCTGGAGTGAAGTCGTCGCGGGTCGGATTCGCTGCTTCCTCTTTCCCCATACCGCCATCTGGGCGGACGGCTACGGCGCCTCT
>JANXRG010000020.1 GCA_025353105.1 Verrucomicrobiota bacterium | reverse complement strand
TGTCTCTGCGTCGCGCTCGGGGCGCTCGCGTGGGCCGTCGCAAATTTCCTGCGCGGCGTCCCGGTCGTGAATGCCGTGCTGGTTGTGACTTCGCTCGCTCTTTGGTTCGTCGGCTCGCTGGGGCTGGCGGCCTTCAGCTTTCGATCGATCGCCGCCACCGCGGCGGCCCTGGACCAACTGGCTGGAACGCGCGATCGCTTCCAGACCGCCCTCGCCTTTGCGGGCCGGCCGGCGGGCGCGGAGTTTGAAGCGCTCGCGATCGACGAATGCGAGCGATACGCGTCGGGGTTTGAGATGGAGCGCTGGATTCCGCTGCGGTTCCCGCAGCAGGCGATATGGGCGCTGGCGCCGATCGCATCGATCGCGCTGCTGCACTGGCACGCCGCGCTCGAGGCGCGCGCGAACCGGCCGGATCCGGCGGCCCAGGCCCGGGTGGAAGGAAAGGCCAAGACGCTTGAGCAAATCGCCACCGAGCTGGCCAAGGCCGCGGAGACGCGGAATGACGAGGAACTTGCGAAGCTCGCCCGGGAAATGCAGGGCCGCGCGGCTCGGTTGAAGGATCGCGCGGCGAAGGACCGCGATGCCGACCAGCTGGCGCTCCGCGAGATTTCGTCGCTCGAAGCGATGCTGCGCGAGATGCAGCAGAACGCGAATGCGCCCAAGGTGTCGCCGGAGGAACTTGCGGCGCTCGCGGAAGCGCTGGCGCGTTCACCGGGGGGAAAGGATGCCGCGGAGGCGTTGAAGCGCGGCGACGCCCCCGAAGCCGGACGGCAGTTGGAAGACTTGCTGCAAAAGCTCAAGCAACGCGGTGACGCCGCCAAGCAAATGGAAGAGCTGGCGCGGTCCATGCAGGAGCAGGCCGGCAAGCTCAGCGCCGACCAAAAAAATGAGGTGGCGCGGCAGATGGAGCAGGCCGCGCAAGCCGCTCAGGCGGGCCGCTCCGAGCAAGTGCACCAGTTGCTCCAGCGGCTGGCGGAACTGTTGAAGCAAGTGGGCAAGCCCGTTGGCAAACCGGGTCAATCAAAGCCCGGCGATGGCAAGGGTTTGTCGACGGCACGGGTGCCGCTGAACGCGAAAACCCTGCAGGAATTGATCAACGCGCTGGAGAAATTGAAGCAGTCGGACGGCGCGGATAAAGATGCCGCTGATGCAGCGTCGCGCGCTCTCCTGCGCATCCCGCTCCCGGGATCGGGTGGTCCGCCGCCACCGTCCGGCGGCTCACCGAAGCCGGAGGAGAGTGACGTTCCGGGCGGTCAGCCGGGCACCGAGAAGGATCGCGGCGCGAGCAACCGACTGTTCGCCGACAAGACGCCAGAGGCAAAAGCGGCCGAGGGCCCGGCGCGCCGGCTTGAGGGCCTGCTGGGCGATGGTGCATCGCTCCAAGAGTTCATGCAATCCCCCGGCGCGGGCGGCAAGGCGACCGCCGCCTATCGCGATCTTTATGGCGTGATGGCGCCCGCCGCGCAGGACGCGGTGGAGCAGGAGAATATCCCGCTCGGCGCGCGGGTTTATGTTCGCAAATACTTCGAAGCGATCCGGCCGCCGGAATGATCCTGTCCGCGCGTTGAATGCTGTGATTTTTACAAAATTGCCATTTTTTCCAATTCGGAAATTTAGTTACCCATTACTTCCGCACCGCCATCGACCGTGACCAATGAACGAAACAGCATCGTCATCCCGATTCGTGACCGTGTTGGTCTGGTTGATCTGCCTCTTGCTCATCATGGCGGTCCTCGCCCGGAAGTGTGCGTATGTGCCGCTGGACCCCAGTGAGTTCGTCACGGCGCCCGCCAAATGAATTTACCCGGCAAATTCAACGCCGCCATTTTTTGAACAAAACTGCCGGATTTTCCAGATTACCAGATTGGGATGAGAAAAAAGTCGGTCATCCCACGCCCTTGAATTTCGTTAATTTGGAAAATTTGGTAATTTTGTTATCCCTTCCTTGATCGCCCAGACGAAAATGTCCTGTTCTTTGGACCGATCCCGCCGATAGGTTTCCGCGCCATGACCGAACCTGCCGCGGTGGCCGAGCGCGCCGCCAAATTCCGTGACGATTTTCACCGCCTGAAGGCGGAGCTGCAACGCGTCATCGTCGGCCAGGACGAAGTGATCGAGGGCGTGCTCGCCGCCCTCTTTGCCGATGGCCACGTCCTCCTCGAGGGCGCGCCCGGTCTCGGCAAGACCGCCCTCGTCCGCACGCTCGCCGCGGCGGTGAACCTGCATTTTTCGCGCATCCAGTTCACGCCCGACCTGATGCCCGCCGACGTCATTGGCACGAACATCATTCGCGAGGACGGGTCCGGCCGGCGCAGCTTTGAATTTCAACCGGGGCCAATCTTCACCAACCTGCTGCTGGCCGATGAAATCAATCGCGCCACCCCAAAGACGCAGAGCGCGCTGCTGGAGGCGATGCAGGAGAAACAGGTCACGGTCGCCGGCGAGACGCGCCGGATGCAGGCGCCTTTCCTCGTGCTCGCGACGCAAAATCCGCTCGAGATGGAGGGTACGTACCCGCTGCCCGAGGCGCAGCTCGACCGTTTCTTCTTCAAGCTGAAAATCGGTTATCCGTCGGAGGAGGATCTCCACACGATCATCGAGCGGACCACGGAGGCGCACACGCCGACCGTGCAGAAGGTGATCACCGCGACCGACGTTTCCTCGTTGCGTGACCTCGTTCGCGAGGTTCCGATGACGCGGGAGATTCAGGCGCACGCGATTCATCTGGTGCTGGCGACGCATCCCGAGAGCGACCGGGCCACGCCGCTGGCGAAGAAGTATGTCCGTTACGGTGCGAGTCCGCGCGGAGTGCAGGCGCTGATTCTGGCGGGCAAGATTTACGCGCTGCTCGACGGCCGTTACCACGTGGCGAAGGCGGATCTGGATCGCGCGGCACTGGCGGCGCTGCGTCATCGTCTCATCCTGAATTTCGAAGGCGAAGCCGAGGGCGTGACGCCGGATCGGATCATCGAGGAAGCGCTGCGCGGAGCATGATCTTCAACGACGTCAGACGTTGAAGCGAAACTCCACCACGTCGCCATCCTGCATGACGTATTCCTTCCCTTCGATGCGCAGGCGGCCGGCCTCGCGGGCCTTCACAAACGAACCGTACTTCACGAGTTCATCGTAGGCGGTGACTTCCGCGGCGATGAAGCCGCGCTCAAAATCGGAGTGAATCACGCCCGCTGCGACCGGCGCCTTGTCGCCCTTGTGGATGGTCCACGCGCGGGTCTCCTTTTCGCCGGTCGTGAGATAGGTCTGCAGGCCGAGCAAATGATAGACGGCGCGAATCAACGCGCTGACGCCGCTGCCCTCCTCGCCGACGCCCAGCTCCTTCAAATAGCTCGCGGCCTCTTCTTCCGAAAGATCGACCAGCTCGCTTTCGATCTGCGCGCTGATCACGACCGCCTCGGTTTCGAGATGGTTCTTCACGTATTCGCGCACCGCGGCGACGTGTTTGCCGGCGGGCGTCGAGGTGTCGGTTTTACCGTCGGCGAACGACGCGAGGTCCGCCTCGGCGACGTTGCACGCGAAAATCGTGGGCTTGGCGGAAAGCAGGAAAAACGACTTGAGCAGTTTCTTCTCCTCGTCGTTGACCGTGAAAATGTGTGCGGGCTTGCCCGTATCGAGCTGTGGGATCAACCGATCGAGCAGCGTGATCTCAGCCTGCGCGAGCTTGTCGCCGGATTTCGCGGACTTGGCCTGGCGGTCGCGGCGTTTCTGTGCGGACGCGAGATCGGCGAGAATTAATTCCGTGTTGATAACCTCGATGTCGCGCACGGGGTCGACCGTTCCGCTGACGTGGTGAATGTCGGCGTCCTCGAAGCAGCGCACGACCTGCACGATGGCGTCGGTCTCGCGGATGTGGCTGAGGAACTGGTTGCCTAGGCCCTCGCCGGCGCTCGCGCCGCTCACGAGCCCGGCGATGTCGACAAAGTTAATCGCGGCGGGAATGAGCTTTTGTGAGCCGGAGATCTTGCTGAGGACCGTAAGGCGGGCGTCCGGAACGGTCACGACGCCGACATTCGGATCGATCGTGCAGAACGGATAATTCGCCGCCTGCGCCTTGCGGGTGCGCGTGACGGCATTGAAGAGGGTGGACTTGCCGACGTTGGGCAGACCGACGATTCCCGCGCTGAGCATGAATGGAAAATGATGGAGGTGAACGTTCGAGTCGCCCGGAGCGGGCGGACGCCGTCATTAGCCCTCCCCGGCGATGCGTGCAACTTTTGCGTCGCGTCCCACGCCTTATGATCCTCTCCGACCTCCGCACGTACCTCGACCAATTGCTGCGCATTGACGAAATCGACGACTGGCCGAACGCCTGCAACGGGCTCCAGCTCGAGAATGCCGCGAATCGCGTGACCAAGGTGGCGGCCGCGGTGGACGCCAACGTGACGACTGTCTCGCGCGCCGTCGAGCGCGGGGTGGACCTGTTGCTGGTTCACCACGGGCTGTTTTGGGGCGGGGTGCAGCCGCTGCGGGGGCGCTGGTTTCACATGTGGCGAGCGGCGATCGAGGCCGGCCTGGCGGTATACAGCGCGCATCTGCCGCTGGATGTGCATCCGGAATTCGGGAACAACGCCCTGCTCGCGAAGGCACTTGGGCTTCAGAATCCGGAGCCCTTCCTCGATCTCAAAGGCACGCTGGTCGGACGCAAAGCGCGGCTGGACATCACGCGCGATGAGTTAGTGCGGCGGCTCGAGTTCGCGGTCGGAGGCCGAGTCACGGTGTGCCCGGGCGGTTCGAAACAGGTGGGAATGGTCGGCGTGATCACCGGTGGCGCCGGGGCGGAGGCGCGCGACGTGGCGGCCTGCGGGGTCGAGACCTTTGTCACCGGTGAAGGCCAGCACTGGACCTTTGGGCTCGCCGAAGAACTGGGCATCAATATTCTCTATGGCGGCCACTACGCGACCGAGACGCTCGGCGTGAAGGCGCTCGCCGCCCATGTGGCGGCGAAGTTTGGCGTGCCGTGGGAGTTCATCGACCATCCCAGCGGAATGTAGTTGTAGCCAGCCTCGCTGGGGCCGGGGCGGATGGAACCCGCAATCTGGATGGCGACCATCCCTCGACTCAGATGTCACACGCGCCCCGGCCTCAGCGCGGCCGGCTACAAAGCTCTCGACCCTCGACGGCTTCTTCAGCGCTTCTTCCAGTACATGCTCTTGAACGGGTGCTCGTCGAGCAGGTTGGCCTGGAGGCCGCCGAGGCGGCCGGCGTCGTACATCTGGACGCCGACATAAAAATGAATCGGCGCGACGGGGGCGCCTTCGCTGATGAGGAGCTGCTCCGCGCGACGGAAGATGGCGTGGCGCTTTTCCAGATCGAGTTCCGCGGCGGCGTCGCCGATGAGCTTGTCGTACGCGGGATTGCTCCAACCGGTGCGGTTGTTGCCGGCGCCGGTGAGGAAGAGATCGAGAAACGTGTTCGGGTCGTTGTAGTCGCCGATCCAGCTTGAGCGGCAGAGGTCGTAATCGAGTTGGCTCATCGTGACTTGATACACCTTGTTCTCCATCGGCCGCAGGTTCACCTGCACGTTGAGCACGCGCTTAAACATCGCCTGTAGCTCCACCGCGACCGCCGCGCTGAGATCGCCTTCGTTGTAGAGATAGCTGACGGGCGGGAAACCCTTGCCGCCGGGATAGCCAGCCGCGGCGAGCAGGAGTTGCGCGCGGTCCTCATCGAACACCACGCCCCGGGGAGGCGCGTAACCGCCCGTGCCGGGCGGCGTCATGGAAAACGCCGGGATTTCACCCGCCTTCAAAATCTTCTCGCAGATTTCCTTCCGGTCGATGGCGTACGCGAACGCGAGGCGCACGCGCGAATCGTTGAACGGCTTGCGCGTGACATTGAAGCGCAGAAAGAGCACGCCGAGGAACGGGCCGGAATGAAAATCGGTCCGCTTCTTGAGTTCCGCCAGCAGCCCGACCGGCGTCAGAAATTTGTCGATGATGACGTCCGCCTGGCCCGAGCCGTAGAAATTCAACGCGGTGTTCGGCCGGTTGATCGGGAGCACGTCGATGGTCTCCATTTTGACGCCGTCCTTCGCCCAGTAGCGTGGATTCTTGCGGAGGCGGATACGATCGTTCAAGCGCCACGCGGCGAGTTCGTACGCGCCGTTGGTGACCATTTTCCCGGGTCGCATCCACAATCCGTCCTTCGCGGCGATGGTGGTCGCATGCACTGGGAGCAGCGGCGTGGTCGCGCACAAGCCGATGAAAAACGGAGTCGGATTTTCCAGTTCGACGACCAGCGTGTGGTCATCCTCTGCGCGAATCCCGACCGGCGAAAAATTCTTGAGCGTGCCCTCGTTGAAGGGCTTTGCATTCTTGATGTAGTGCAGCTGCCCGGCGTATTCCGCGGCGGTCGCGGGTTCCAGGCAGCGCTTCCACGATGCGACAAAATCAGACGCGGTAACCGGGTCGCCATTGGACCAGGTGGCATTCCGGCGGAGGTGAAACGTGTAGGTAAGGCCGTCGGGCGACATGTCCCAACTTTCCGCGACGCCGGGCTGGATTTCCCCGGCTTCGTCGTTGAAGACGAGGCCCTCGTAGAGCGCATAGGCGAGCCGTTGCTCGAGCTGGCCGGTCATCAAATGCGGGTCAAGCGTCTCGGGCTCGGCGCCGTTGAGGACGACGAGATCAGCACGGCCAGCGGCGGACTGGTCGCAGGCGGCCAGCGCGGCGATCGCAAGGATCAGGCCGAAGCGGAGCGCAGAGAACAGGAACACGGTGGGAGAATAGCGAGGCAGGGAAGGATTGGTAGCGCGGACGTAAATCGGAGGGGGCAGGACGCGGCAGGGGCGAGAGAGATACTCGCGGCGCCGCGGCACTCAAAGCGCCGGGCGCGGCACGGGAACGGCTTGAAGTCTTCCGACCTTGTCGAGCGCAATTCACCGGCCTACACTTTTGAAGAATGATTTCCCTTGGTGACGAATCGCCCCCGAGTGGCGAAGCCTCGCCTGCCGAATCCCAGCCGAGCGCGTTGGCCCGGCGTCTTCTGCTCGGGGGATGGCCCCCTGTGCTTGAATCGGAAATCGACGAGGGCCTGCAAATCTTGAGTCTTCACCAAATGGCCGAGATGAAGGGGAAACCGATCATCAAACCGGTGATTTATCGGAAGCGGACGCTCCAGGTAGATGACGCGAAGCACGACGTTTTCATCGCGGACGACTGCTCGCGAGTTGAAGCCACCTTCCTGCTCAAGAAATGGCTGAAAAATCCGCACGAGCCGCTGTCGAAATGGTAGATGTTAGCGGCGAATGGTAGGGACGACCGTCTCCGGTTGTCCCAATCTGATCCATAGGACGAGGCAACAGAGCCGATCGTCAGGCTCCCCGACCGGAAGGCGCGACGGGGGGAATTTTGGACGACCGGGGACGGTGATCCCGACCGCTGGTACCGCGTCGGATCGATGCGAAGAACCATCCGTGCGTTACTTCGTGGGCGTCGCAGCAGGGGCCGCCTCGGTGGCGGTCGGCGACGAGGCGGCGCGGGGGGCCGGCGCTGCCTCCGTGGGAGCGGGTGACGCTGCAGGCGGGGTTGCAGGCACGACGGCAGGAGCGGTGCCAGTCGCCGGTGAAGAAGCGGGGGCCGCGGCCGGCGTGGTGGCGGCCGGAATACTCAGTAATTTGCTCTGAATGGCTGTCCCGCCAACGCTTTGCTTCGCGTAGAGAAAAGCCAGGAGGACCGTCAGGAAGAAAAAGCCGCCGGCGAGGTAGCTCGTGAACTTCTGCAGCACGTCGGTCGTGCGCGCGCCGAAGATGTTCTCCGTCATTCCGCCGCCGAACGCCGCGCCGAGGCCTTCGCTCTTCGGGCGCTGCATGAGCACGACAACGACAATCAGGAAGCAGAGCACGATGTGAAGACCGATACAAAGGTTGATGAGAATGTTCATGGGCGGACGACGGGAGCGGCGGAGTAAAACGGGCGCGTAAGATGGGATGAGATCGACCGCTTGTAAAATCGGGATTGCGACCGGGGGCTAGCCATTCCGGTGGGCAATGGCCAGCATGCCGCGAAGCGTCAGGTCCGGGTCCCGCATCAGGGCGTCCGCCGGGGCTGGGTCGATCCAGTCCGCCGCACCGCCTGCCAAGACAATATTCAGGTTCGAAACCCCGAGGGTGGTCCTGATCTCCCCGAGGATCTCCCGCGCCATGCCTCGAAAGCCGTGCACGGCCGCGGCGGCGATGGCCGCGCCCGTGGATTGGCCGAGGACGGGCGGAGGCCGGCGCGGATTCACGTTTACCATCGGCAATTGCGCAGCGCACGTGTGGAGGTAGTCGGTGAACATCTCGGGCCCCGGCGCGATGACTCCGCCGCGGAAGCAAAGAGCCCGATCGAGCACGTCGAACGTCGTGGCGGTGCCGGCATCAACCGCGACGAGCGGCAGCTTGACGCCCGCGGCGAGCGCACCCGCGAGGTTGGCCAGGCGATCGGCGCCGATCGTTTTTGTCTGGCGATAACCGGCGAGGGAGAAACCGAGATCGCACGAGGCGGAGACTTCGAGTAAGGCCGCGCCGAAAGAGCGGTGGACGTGGCGTGAAGCGCGGGGGACGACGGAGCAGAGGATGGCGCGGTCGAAACGGAATCGGGCGCTCGCGAGCTCGAGTGTAGCCGCGTTGAGGGTGCCCGTGGGAACCCGAACGCGTCGCCGGCCGATGCGACCGTCGGACCCGACCGCGAATTTTGCGTGGGTGTTTCCGATTTCGATCAGGAGCCAGCGTTCCGACATGTGAGTCCTTAGCTTGCGCGGCGCGTCGGGCAAGGGTCAGTCGGGTCGGCGGCAAGTTTCCATCGGAATCGACGCGGCTGTTTTCTTCACAAAATTACCAAATTTTCCAGATTTACGAAATTGAGATGGTTCAGATGGGGGCAGTGAGCGCTTCATATTTGGTCCCTCCGCGTCCTGCCCTGGATGAATTGCGCACGAGAGGAGTCGAACCTCCACGAGTTGCCTCACACGGTTCTGAGCCGTGCGCGTCTGCCATTCCGCCACGTGCGCGTTACTGTGGGCGCGAACGATATCCCGACCGACGTCGCTCGCAAGTTAAAGCCCGTGGCGATAGCGTGCCGCTGGCTCGGAACCTCGCCGTGGATGGATCCGCCCGACCAGACTCCCCGTCATGCACCGACTTTTCCTGCTCCTCGTGGCCATCGCCGGCATCGCGCCCGCTGTCCTCGCGGCGGCCACCCCCGACGAGCGGCTCCAGGTCGCCGGCGCGACCATTACCGTGGTGTTTGTCACCCCGCCCGGGGAGCCGCTGCGCCAGCTCGTGCTCGACTGGGTGACGGCGTCCGCGGGCGCCGTGGCTCTCTACTACGGACAGTATCCGGTGCCGCAGGTGGAAATCCGGATCGACTTTCACTCCGGCCGCGGCGTGCGATCCGGACGGGCCTCCGGGTGGCGCGGGGCGCACATCACGATTTCCGCCGGCGCGGCAAACACGGCGCGGGATTTCGCCGCAGACTGGATGATGACCCACGAAATGATCCATCTGGCTTTCCCGTCGGTCGCGGAGCGCCATCATTGGATCGAGGAGGGCATTTCCGTGTACGTAGAGCCCATCGCCAGGGCGCGGGCGGGCATCATTTCCGCGGAGGACGCGTGGAAGGATCTCGTCGAGGGCGTGCCGCAGGGCCTGCCCGAGGCGGGCGATCGCGGTCTCGATTTCACGCCGACGTGGGGCCGAACCTACTGGGGCGGCGCGCTCTTCTGTCTGCTCGCGGACGTGGAAATCCGCCGGCGCACCGGCAATCGCCAGGGGCTGCAGGATGCGTTGCGCGCCATTCTCCGGGCCGGCGGCACGATCGAAAACGACTGGGACCTGCGGCGCGCTTTCGAAATCGGGGACCGGGCGACCGGCGTGCCGGTGCTGCGGGAGCTTTACGAGAAGATGGGGGCGGCGACCTATGCGCCCGACCTCGCCGCGCTGTGGCGCGAACTCGGCATCGAGCCGCACGCCGGACGGATTGTCTTCAACGACCGCGCCCCGCAGGCCTCGATTCGCGATGCCATCGATCCGCCCCGCAAATCCGCCCGCGATCCGGTCGGACAGTAATCAGTAATTGATGCGCATCGGCATCAACACATACAGGAACGGTCCCTTGGTCCGAATCAAGCCGGGACTCATCTCGTCGATGAGATCGAGGTAGATTTCGTCGTCCACGAGGTTGCGCAGCGGCGCCATGAGCAACTCGGGATTGAAGGCGATGGTGAATTCCTTACCGCTGTATTTCACCGCAATCGTTTCCTTGGCCTCGCCGATTTCGGGGCTGTTGGCGACAACGTCGAGATTGTTCTTCGTCAGGACGAGCTTGATCGAATTCGATTTTTCGCTCGTGAGCAGCGCCACCCGGCGCACCGCGTTGTGGAAGGATTCCCGCTCGAGCGTGACGCGCTCCTTGGTCTCCGCCGGAATGACCTGGCGGTAATTCGGATAGTTGCCCTCGATCAGCTTGGAAATGAGCAGCGCGTTGTTCAGCTCGAACGCAATTTGATTCTGCCCGACTTTGATCTTTACGTCGCCCTCGTCCTTCAGGAGACGCTGCAATTCGTTCACCGCCTTGGCCGGCACGATCAACGAGACCTCCTGCTCGGCCGTGATTTCGGCCTCGATGTCCATCAACGCGAGGCGGCGTCCGTCGGTCGCCACGAGCGTGAGCTTGTTATCCTTGAACGCGCAGAGCACGCCGTTGAGCACGTAGCGGGTTTCGTCGGTCGAGATCGCGTACGCCGTGCGCTTGAGACCATCCTTCAACTCCGCCTGCTTGAGCGTGAACGAGCGGGATTCGTCGAACTTTGGCAGCGGGGGAAATTCGCCCTCCGGCAGGCCGACAATTTTCGAGACATACTGGCCGCTGCGGATGGTGGCGATGTTCTTCGAGTCGATCTCGATCCGTACGTCGTTCGCGGGCAGTTCGCGGATGATGCTGAAGAATCGTTTGGCGGGCAGTGTGCCGCCGCCGATTTGCTCGACCTCGCACTCGATGAAGCCTTGCACGCCGACATCGAGATCCGTCGCCGTCATGGTCAGGCCGTTTTTCTGGGCCTTGATCAAGATGTTCGAAAGGATGGGGAGGGTGGTGCGGGTGCTGACGACGTTTTGCACCTGCTGAAGACCTTCGAGAAGCTTGTCGCGGCTGAGCGTAAATTTCATGGCGGCGGAGATTTGGGAAGACGTCCCGGCAGGTCCGGCGCGTGGGGAAGACGCTGCGCCGTGACCGCTGCCCACCAATCAATGTTTGGCGGTCAGTGTCAAGCCGGGATACAAGCTGTTGCGGTTTTTCGCGTCAAGCCGTCGTGGGATCGTCCAGCGGTTTGGCGGCTGCAACGTCTCCGGACCGTCGGGCCAGCCGCGCGCGCTCGGACGCGAGATGACGGTAGGCTGCCAAGGCAAGGAAGAGTCCGTCGAGGACGAGGAAGCTCGCGACGTAGCCTTCGCCGCCGATGCCGAAGCCGTAGCTGTGAAGGCCCTTGCCGAGCACGAAATTGACCCCGTACCAGGCCATCAGGATAGCGAGAAAACACACGCAGCTGGCCATCGCGAGACCGAAATGATTCCACCAGCCGGCGATGCGGCCGTGGAGCGCGACGATGTAACAAAGCAGCGCGATGAGTGCCCAGGTTTCCTTCGGGTCCCAGCCCCAGAAACGGCCCCAGGAATAGTTCGCCCACACGCCGCCGAGGATCGTCCCCGCCGCGAGCAGCAGCGTGCCGAGCTGGATGATGCGGTAATTCCAGAAATGGAGCGTGGCGTCCTTGCGGGTCGCCTCCGGCCAGACGGCGTAGCGGAAGAGCACGATGTGGCCAAATGCCATGGCGAGGGTGAACGCGCCGTAGCTCGCGGTGATGCTGAGCACGTGAATCGTCAGCCAGAAATTATCACGCAACACCGGCACAAGCGGATCGATATTGGGCGGCATCGCGACCGGGATGTTGAGCACCAGGGCGAGGCACAGGGCGCCGACCGGCAGGGCCGCGAGCAGATAGAGCGCGGCGCGATAGCGCAGGAAGAAGACGAAGCCGAAGAGGATCGCGAGGAACGCGACCCACACGACCGACTCAAACATGTTTGTCACGGGCGGGCGCCCGGCGATGAAGCAACGCAGGGTGATGCCGGTGCCGTGGAGCACGAGGCCGCCGAGCGCGGCGGCGAGGCCAATCCACTTGAACGCCTTTGGGGCGCCCGGCCGCGCCGCATAGACACCGAGTCCGATGAAGCCAATGAGATACAGCCACGCCGCGCGCGAAAACGCCTCGAGGTGGTTGTAGAAATACTCGAGGCGGAGAGAATTCTCAGAGGGATAAATCGCGGGCGACATCTCGCGGAGCGCAAGACGAAGATTGCGCGCGCCCAGGCTAAAGTTGTAGCCGTCACCGGATTGATAACCCTTCGCCATCGCCTGAAGCTTTTCCGTCGCGTTGGTGAAGTCACTCTCCTTGTAGTACACCCCGAATTGCGGCGGGATGACCCATGGCTCCTTGGCGCTCAGCTTGGGCGGAACGACGAGCATGGTGGAGCCCTGCGCGATCGACATGAAGAGGCCGATGCGGCCGGAGACGCTTTCGACTTCCTGCTGCATGCGATCGAGCTCCGGTTTTTCCTCGGTGGCGCGGAGCTGATGCACGGCCTTCGCCATTTTTTCGAGCTCGGGTAACTTGGAGAGTTGCTCAAATGAGTAGCGCTTTTGCGCCGGATCGAGTCCGAGTTTTTCGACGAGCGGACGGTGACCGACCAGGATCATCGGTTCCTTTTTCCAATCGTGCGTCTCGAGCAGCATCGAAAGAACAAATTCGTTTGGGGTCCACCCGCGGCCGTCGGCCGCCTCGTAGGTCGAACGCCCCGTGATGCGCAAGAGCGACTCGCGCGCGAACGTATCGGTCGGCTTGCGGCGGCCGTTGTCCTGCACGGCGAGCTTGCCGAATTCTTGGAAGTCGCCCGGCAGAAGATCGGCGGCGGGAAGCAGGCGCGAGGCCGCAAGGAAAGTGGTGAGAAGAATCACCAAATTTCTAAATTTTCCAAATTGACCAAATGAAGATGGGAGGAATCGACGGGTCATAAGATCAGGCTGTGCTTGGTGAATTTGAAAAATCAGCGCCCGCTCTTTTTCGGCTTGCGCGCGCGGGCATCGTCGGGCTTGGGCGCGGCTGCGGTGGCGAATTTCGGCGCGGGACGGAGATAGAACAGCGTGAAAATCCCGAGGCAGATGAGGAGCGAGCCGATCCATTTCAAGGACCAGCCCGGATCGCGCAGAATTTGCACCGAGCTCTGGTTAAGATTCTCCGGATTCCACGAGGCCTGCGAGACCTTGTAGGTGAAACCGGTGAACGTGTACGGAATCCCCGCCGGAAAATTGAAGGGGTTGTTCATGAACGCGAACCCCGTCGCGCTTTGCCCCGTGCGATCCGTGACCCGCACCGTGCTCTTGAATCCGGCGGGCGAGTCGTTGCCTTCGTTGCGCTCCACCTCAAAATTCATCAGCTCGAGCCCGATCGGTAGCGGCTCGAGGCGGTAGCCGTAGGTGAAAAGCACCGGCCGCGGCTGGGTCGGCAGGCTCACCCGCCATCCGCCCGGAACCCATTCCTCATGCGACTCGGCGCCCTTGCTGAGACGCACGCGCACGCCTTCGGTCACCGTCGCCATCCCGGCCTTCGGTCCTTTTTTCTCAGGCGCGGGCGCGAACTTCATGAACTCAACCGCGCGCGGAATCGATTCGATCGCAGTGAGGGTCCAATCGGCCCAGCCGGTGTTGATCGACTCGCCGGGCTTGAGCACGCCCTTCCCCGGTGCGGCGGTCGCCGACGCGCGCAATTCGTACGTCATCGCGCCATCCGGCGCCACAAACACCAGCGCTTGGTTGTTGCCGGCGACCGGAGCCGGTTCAGTCGCGGCAAGCGGAGAATCAGGTTCCCCCGCCGGGGCCAGCTGGCCGAAGATGGTGACGAGCACGGCGGGATTGCGCGGGACGTCGGACGCCGTCGCGGGCTTGCCATCCTTGACTTCGAAGTCCGGCCAGAAATTTTCGATCCGCATCTTGAGGCCGCTGCCACTGCCGAGTTCCTCATCGCGACCCTTGTCGGCCACGGGATCAAATTCGTAGGTCGCGCCGCGCCACGTCACGGCGAGCTGGCGCTGGTTCATGTCAGCCGTGAGCGCGAGTTTCACGCCGCTCGGCGCGGTGCCGGCAACCGGCTTCGTGATTTGCTCTCCGGGCTTCTGCGCGAAAACCATGATGGCTTCGTTCACCGTGCCCGGCGGAAGCTTGGCCGCGTCGGCGGCGGCCGGCGGGGCCATGCTGCCGGCGGCGTCCGTGGATTTCGCCAGCGGGCGCAGGCGCACGGCGGCCATGCCGAGGTCGAGCGCGTTGTTCTCGGGGTTCTCGTCGGCGAGGAGCCAACGATCCATCGTCTGACCGAGACGCGCCGACACAAGCTTGATGTGCGCGGCGGGCTTGGCGGCGGGGTCGTCCGAGGGCTTGGGTTCGAGCGAGGCCGAAAGCGAAGGCGCGTAATCCACGAGCTCAATCTTGTAGCCACTGGTCGTCATGCCCAGTTTCCACGGGCGTTGCGCAGTCGGCTTGCGGCCGATGATCTCAACGGGCCAGGCGAGCGAGCGAGCGCCGTCCTGCTGGAGGTGGAGGATTTTTTCGTCGATGACGAGCTGGTTGTTCGGTGGCCGATCCTTGAAGAGCGTCATCGTGCCCTCGATGCCCCAGGTCCGTCCGATGTACGACCCGATAAGCAGCGTGATGATGCCGAGGTGGGTGATGAGGAAGCCCGTGTGGTGACGTTTCCACGGCCAGCGCGAGAGCGCAGCGCAAAGGAGGTTCAGGCCAAGAAAAAACAGCCAGAAATTGAACCACCACGCGCCGTAGACGTACGCGCGGGCGACCTTCGCGTCGAAGGTGGTTTCATAGAGCGTGCCTGCGACGCTGCCGATGACCAGGACCGAGATCAGAATGACCGCGAGTCGAACGGACGAGAAAAATTTGAAGAGCTTGTGAACGACACGTTCGGGCAGGGAACGGGTCGCAGCCGCCGGGTGGGGCGGGGCGGTACGGGGCGCGGGGGCCGGGGAAACAGGCGGCATGACGACAAAGAAACAGCACGGACGTTAGCTCTCCCCCGACTGTGGCCGAACGGGCAGGGGCATTCAACCCCGTCTTGGCGATATTTCCCGAGGTTCGCGCGGGCCGACGCGCTAATCGTTTGCGGTATCCGGATTGCGCGGAATCTTCGCGTAGGGGAGCCGGGCGCCGCCCAGCGTGAAGGAATCCGCGCGAATGTTGAGCGGCGCCTGATAGCCCACGGTGGCGGAGATGCCGACGATGTCGTCTTGGTCGACGCCGTCGCCTGAGATCCCCACCCCGCCGACTAAGATCGGGACGCCGTCACCCCGAATGCGATAAAGCGGAAACCCGCCGGGGAAAACTGTGATGCCGTTTGGGAGATTGCCGTCTGGTGCGTAGCCCGCCGGTGCCGGAAACGAAAATTGCAACTGCAGGCCGTTAAAGCTTGGAACACCGTTCAGGCTCTGTTCGGGTCCGTAAATCGTCGGGGGATTAGCATTGAGCCCGGGCGGATAGTAATCTTGGGCGAGGAAGCCGACCGTGCGCGAGGATTGGGCTACCTGGCTGCTGGAAAAGAAGAGCGCGGTCCGGCCTTTCTGCACCGCCACGTCGAAGCTGAACATCGGCGCGTTTGGCGTGCGGAACGCGGCCAGCACGGGCGGCGGCTGGCCCGGGACATTGGGGTTGCCTACAACCGTGACCCAACACTGCATCGGCACGCCGACGGGAAAGCGGATGGCGCCGCGCGTCGTGGAGGCACGAATGGCACCATTGGCGACGATGTTGTGAACTTCCGCGGCGGACAACCGCGCCACGCCATTGATCAAGCCGGGATTTGGATCGGCCATGATCGGATAGTAGTAACTGCCAGTCTGGCCGTTGAAGGTTTCGGTGGTCAGGACCGGCTGCGGGGGCGCCCCCATCGGGGTGTAATCAAAAGCGGGCAAGCCACCCAGCGGCGGGATGACCACCGCGTTTCCCGGCAGGGTGGCGAATGGAATCAGTCGATTGATTTGCGGCGTCGCCAGCACGTACGGGAAACGAATGCCATTGATCAGGATATTGTTGGCGGTGATGGCCGGCGACGACTGAAAACCGATGGTGCCCGCCACGGCGACTGCTTCCTCGTTGTTCTGCCCGGCCACTTGATTGGCCAATTCCACCGCGAAGGCGTCCATGACCTCCTGCGCCACCGTGGGATTGGGAATCGGGTAGACCCCGATGCCGCCTACCATCGTCCCATTCTTGTAGAGAGCGGCGCTTGAACAGCGCGCGCCGAGGCGGGTGTTGGGCACCCCAAATCCGAGGCCAGTTGGCGTCGATCCGTTGAAAGGCGTCACGGCATCCTTGCCTTTGAAGCGATTCACATCCGAGCGGAAAACGTTCACGAAATCCGTCGACAGGAATAGGTTCGAGAAAGCGACGCCGACGAGCGGACCCGGCCCTTGATTCTTGATCCCGGGCGGGAAATTTTGCTGGATGATGAATTGGGCGGTTCGCGAACTAAGGGCGCTTTGATCGCTGCTGAGAAATGCGGCGGTTCCGGCCTCCCGGACGGCTGCGCCCACGGCGAGGACAAGATTGAGACTGGGGGGCGCTCCGCTCACTGACCAAACCGCCAAGACAATGCCGTTGTTGTCGACAATCGCGATGATCGCTTGCGGTGAAATTTCGACCGCGCGGCTGACGGACTGCGAGAGGATGACTTGAACGTCCGTCAGCGCGAGCTGGGCCTGCGCTTCCGCGCGCAGCGGAAGCATCGCCGTGAACGTGGCGGCAAGGAGGGGAAGAAACTTCAAACGCATGGGACGAAATAAATCTCCCAACGGATAGCGGGGAGCGCGCGGCCATGGCAAGAACATTCATGGCCGAATCGCGGCCCGGCGTGACTCGCCTCCCGGCGCCTGCTACGCTCCACCATGCGGGTCCCCATGCCGAACAGCCGGATCCTTCTTTGCCTCGCGTTGACGATCATGCCTCTTCCCGCCTTTCCGGCGGCGGAATCGACCCCCGCCGCCCGCTTCGATTCGGTCCTCCAGAAACAACTGCAGACCCTGGCGGAAGGGTTCGACGGCGACGCTGGTTTTTTCGTCCGTCATCTCCGGGATGGCCGCGAGGTCGCGTGGCGCGCCGATGAACGGTTCCCGACCGCCAGCCTGGTGAAGGTGGCGATTCTCGCGAAGGTCGGCGCGGAGATCGACGCGGGACGATTGAAGTGGGACGACGAGCTGACCTACGATCCCGCGCGGATCAACTATGAGGCGGGAGACGACCTGCTCGCGAAATTTCGGCCCGGCGAGAAGCTGCCCCTGGATCACGTGGTCGCCTTGATGCTCTCCTTTAGCGACAACAACGCCTCGCTTTGGCTGCAGGATCTGGCCGGTGGCGGGTCGGCGATCAACGAGTGGCTCGCGGAAAAGGGTTTCAAGGAAACTCGCGTGAACTCCCGTACGGTCGGCCGCGAGGCGGACCGCACCAAGCTCGGCTGGGGCCAGACCACGCCACGCGAGATGGCGGAGCTGATGGTGCGCCTGACGCGCGGCGAGCTGACCTCGGCGGCGACCGGTGATCGGGCGCACCGGATGCTTGAGCGTTCCTTTTACGATGCGGAGGCGCTGTCCGCGATTCCCGCGACGGTGCAGGTCGCGTCGAAGCAGGGGTCGGTCGATCGTTCCCGCTCGGAGGTGATGCTGGTGCACGCGCCCGGCGGCGATTACGTTTTTTGTCTTATCACGAAGAACCAGCGCGACGAGCGCTACCAATCCGACAACGCCGGCCATGTTCTCCTGCGCGAGGCGTCAAAAATCGTCTGGGATCACTTTGGCAAATGAAGCGGCGGCGACCCGCCTCAATAGATCTCCAGCGTGGCCAGACAGTCCTGGAGGAGTGGCAATCGGTGGACTCGAGCGGGGGAAAAAATATGCGCCCCGGGTGGAGCGCATATCTTGAGAGACCGAATCTAAGCCCGAGGGCCAGGGGGCTTACTTGCAGCAAGCCCCGCCGCAGCACTCGGCACCCGGCGTGCAGCAGCTTGGGGCTGCCATTTCACGCGGGGCCGCCGTGGCGAAGCCGACCACCGTGAGGACGATGGCAGCAAGCGCGGCGAGAGAGATTTTTGTTTTCATATCAAGGTACTTTTTCAAACCATGGAATAAATGTGATGATCGGCGCAACTGCCGATCCCGACGCGGAGATTTCACCCGGCTCGTGGCGGCGGCACGGGCGGTTCCTCCACGCGGCGGGTCGCGTGCCAGGAAACGAGGGGAGTCGTCGAAATTTGCGGGCGCGCGATCGCCGGTTGTTGCCTCGACCCCTCCGCCATCAGCGCCGGCAGCAGCAACGGACAATCCTGGCAACACGCATCAGCGGCTTTGCCCGGGGCCGGGCACTGGCTTTGGTGGGCGGCGGACCCCGCGTCCCGCATCGCGCAACACGGCATCAAGTCGACGCGAAAATGCGAACGCGAAAAGAGTCCGGCGTGCGCGGCAAAAAAGACGGCCAGTAAAAAACTGATGGAGCGCGCGGCCATGCGGGGAGTCTGACGGGTTTTGTTGCCGGAGCAAGCGCCGCGCGCGCGGGGCGAACCGGGCGACCGGAAAGGCGTCATTCACCTGTCCCGCCGGCGAACGCGGAGGCAATTTCGAAACGGTTTGGCGATGCAAATTAGGAGATTCTTCCAATTCAGTCTTGCCAAGGAGGGCTTAAAAAAAATATCCCTAAGGCGCGCGATGGCTTGCTCACACCGACCGACTCTCGATCTCCCGCGTTTGCGGTGGTTGAAAGGTCTTGCTTTGCTCGCGTGCGCCACGCTGGGGCCGTCGGGACTGCGGGCCGAGGAAGCCGAGAAACCCGCCAAGCCGCAGAACTACGATGCGGTCGAGCCCATCGCGCCGACGCAGTTCAATCCGGACCCGGGCGGGCGACAGGCGCCGATTCAATCGACGAGCCCGCGGGTCGTCCCGTTGCCGAGCCTGTTTGAGCCAGCGGTGCCGACGAAGGCGCCGGGATTTGCCGATGATTTGCCTCCGCGTTCGTTGAGCCTGCCCCGCCGGACGCTTGAAATGCAGGACCGGCGTCTCGGCTCCAAACTTGAAAACCCCGAATACCGCCAGACGAACCAGGGCATCGGCCTGCTGCCGGGTTTCACGCCGTTGACCGATCGCTGGCGCCTGCCGGGGAGCGGTCTGGGCACGGCGGCCTTTCCGCGTTACGGCAATTCGCGCCTCGAGCAGCCGTACGGGAGCTACCACATTTACTCCACGTTTGATCCGTACAAGCCGAGTCTGTTGAAGGGCGATTTCCCGATCATCGGGGAGGATATTTTCCTGAACATCACCGTTATCGATCAATTCGAGATCGAGGCGCGTCGCGTGGCGACGCCCAGCGGGGTGAGCTCGGCGAGGCCGTTTGGTTCAGAGTTTTTCGGCCGCGGCGATGGCTACATCATCTCCAACAATGTTTCGGTCACGTTCGAGCTGTTCAAGGGCGAGACGGCGTTCAAGCCGGTGGAATGGGCGCTGCACATCACGCCGGTCTTCAACGTGAACTACGTGGAATTGAAGGAAAACGTCGTGAAGCCGGATCCGCGCGGATCGGGCTCGAGCGGGTATTTCATTCCGCCGCCGTTGCCCCCGGGCGTCATCCGCAATCCGGGCGACATCGGGTTGTTTTTTGGCCGGTATTTCATCCCGACCTCCGTTGACCTGGCCGGGACGAGTTACACGCGGCGATTCCGCAACTCGGTGAACCTCCAGGAAGCGTTCCTCGAGTTCCACCTCAAGGATCTCAGCCTCAACTACGATTTTCTTAGCTCCAAGCTCGGTCTGCAGCCCTTCAATGCGGACTTCCGGGGCTTCATCTTCAACGACACGAACCTCGGCATCCGCATCTTCGGCAACTACAAGAACAACACCTATCAGTACAACCTCGTGTACTTCTCGATGCGCGAGAAAGACACGTTCTCCAACCTGAATACGTTCGACGCCCGCAACCAGGACGTCTTCGTCTTGAATCTCTACAAGCAGGACTTCATCTGGCACGGTTACACCGCGCAGTGGAGCATCATCGGCAATATTGATCACGGCGGCGTCGCCTACGATCGCAACGGCTCCATCGTGCGTCCGGCGCCGGTCGGCACCGTGGTGCCTCACCAGGTTCAGGCCTACTACCTCGGGTGGACGGGCGACGGCCACATCGGCTGGTTGAACATCACGCACGCTTTCTATTGGGCCCTCGGGCGCGACTCGTTGAACAACCTCGCCGGCCGGGCCGTCGACATCAACGCGCAGATGTTCGCATTGGAATTGTCGTACGACAAAGACTACATCCGTCCGAAATTCTCGTTTCTTTACGCCTCGGGTGACAACAAGACGACAGACCGGCGAGCCACGGGCTTCGATTCGATCCTCGATTCGCCGACCTTCATTGGCAATCCGTTCAGTTACTATGCGCGCCAGGGCTTGGGCCTCGGCAACACGGGCATCACGACGAAGACGGGGAACAGCATTTTCAACAGCCTGCGCTCGAGCAAGTTTCAGGGGCAGTCGAACTTCGTGAATCCCGGCACGCTGATCGTCGGTCTCGGGCTCGACGTGGATGTGACGCCGCGGCTCAAGGCTCAGTTCAACGCGAACTGGGTGCGGTTTGTCACCACTGACCCGTTGAAGACCGCGCTGTTTGTGCCCTCTGTCGATCGCAACTTCGGTTACGACATCAGCCTGGGATTCTTTTACCGGCCGACGCTGACCCAGAATATTGTCATCACCGCCGGCATGGGCGCCTTTATCCCGGGTCCAGGATATCGGGACATCAACCGTGAAAACACGCGGCCGATTCCCGGGTACACCAACCTGGCGAATCCCGGGAAGACGGACAGCAACTGGAATTACAGCGGCATTTTCGCCGTCACGCTTACGTACTAGCCGCCATGCCGATCGTCCGACATCTCCACCGTACCTGGCAGCGCCTCGCGTTGGGCGCCCTGCTGGCGCTCGGGCTTGGAGCCGGGGCGGTTTACGAACTGTTTTCCCAACAGGACACGCGTCGGCCGATGCCCGACCTCCCGGCGCCGGTCATCATTGGTCCGACCGGCACGCGGCCGGTGCAGACGCCCTCGATTACGCCCAAGGTCCAGCCGCCCGCCGCGACGCCGACGCCGATTCCCGAGGCCATGCCGCTGCCGCCGCAGATTATCGCGCCACCGACGATTCGGGTGCAACCCGGCGGTGAGGATGCGCCGCCGATACCGCAAATCCCGACAATCGTGAAACTCGAGACCGGCGACAAGACCGGCTCAGGATGGGGGCCGGCGATTTCGGTGCCAAATGATCTAACGAGGCCGAGCCGAGCCGGATTGCCCGCGCGCAACTGGATCGATCAAACGCAGGCCGAAGCGAATGCGAAGAGCGCGGGTTGCATGGAGTGCCACCAAGGCGTGGAACCGATGCACAAGTCGCCTTTCGTCGTGCTGGGCTGCACCGACTGTCACGGCGGCAATCCGAAGCGCGGGCTGGCGGTGGAGGAAGCGCACCCGAAGCCGACGTATCCGGAATTTTGGCGCACGGCGGCGAACCCACCGGTAAACGTGCAGATCTACAACCACGAGAACCCGGAGTGGATTCGTTTTGTGAACCCCGGCGATCTCCGCGTCGTCGAGCAGGGCTGCGGGCTCTGCCATATGAACAGCATCAATCATGTCTCGCACAATTTGATGAGCCACGGCGCGCACCTCTGGGGCGCCGCGCTTTACAACAACGGCGGCTTCCCGCTCAAGACCTACATTTTCGGCCAGTCCTACGGCCGCGACGGCGCGCCGCTGAAAATCAACAGCTTTACGAAGGTCACGCCCGAGATGACCCGCACGAAAGGCGTCGTGCCTTTCCTCATCCCGCTGCCGCGCTACAACATCACGCAGCCCGGAAACGTCTTCCGTACTTTCGAAAAAGGCGGCGTGAAGCCGCCCGAGCTCGGCTCGCCCGAACCCAATGCCGCACCGGGCAAACCCGAGCGCGCGCTCTCGAATCGCGGATTCGGCACGCTGCTGCGCATCGACCCGACCGCGCTCGGCGCGCACAAGACCCGTCTCAATGATCCATTGCTGCCGTTCCCCGGGACGAATGATCATCCGGGCGATTATCGCGCTTCCGGCTGCACCGCGTGCCACACGATTTACGCGAACGATCGTTCCCCGACGAACTCCGGCTGGTACGGCAGATTCGGCAACCAGGCCCTTTCGTTCACCGGCGACCAGTCCATCCGCAAGAATGAGCGTGCCCATCCCATCTCGCACCAGTTCACGCGCACGATTCCGTCCTCGCAGTGCATGACCTGCCACGGCCACCAGGGCAACCTCTTCGTCAATCCGTACCTCGGCTACACGTGGTGGGACCAGGAGAGCGATGGCGAGCACATGTATCCGAAGCAACAGAAGAACCCGACCGACGAAGATCTCGCGGGCGCGGTGCGGGAGAATCCCGAGTTGGCGGCCGCGCGCGGGCTTTGGGGCGACCTCGAATTTCTGGAAAAGGTTTCTGAGTTGAATCCCAAGCTCAAGCACACGCAGTTTGCCGATTATCATCGTGCCGGCTGGGTCTTCCGCGCGATTTTCAAGAAGGACAAGAAGGGCGTCCTGCTCGACGCGAAGGACAACCCGATTCGCTTTGACGATCCGAACAAGTGGCAGAAGGCGGTTCACCTGAAGGACATCCACCTCGCGAACGGCATGCAGTGCGTCGACTGCCACTTCCTGCAGGACGTCCACGGCGACGGCACCCTCTACGTCGAGGCGCGCAACGCGACGAGCATCGCATGCATCGATTGCCACGGCACGGTTGACAAGCGGCCCACGCTCATCACGAGCAACACGGGTGGCACGGCGGATCTGAACGGTTCGGTCACCTCCTGGGGCCCGCGCTTCAAGTGGGAAAACAAGATCGACGAAAAGGGCATTGTCCGGAATGTGCTCTATCAATTCTCCGCGATGGATCCGAATATCCGCTGGGAAATTCCGCAGACCATGGATTCGCTCGATCCGACATACACTGCGCCGTACGACAACGACCCGAAATACGGTCCCGTGCGCCCGCATTACAATCCGAAGTCGCGTTACTCCAAGACGATTTATCGCGACGGTACGACCTGGGGCGACGTGCCCGGCAATGGGCAGGAGCGGATGCAAAAAATCGCGCACAACAACGAGAAGATTGAATGCCAGATCTGTCACAGTTCGTGGGTGACCAGTTGCTTCGGCTGCCACCTCCCGATGCGTGCGAACGTCAAATCCCCGCAAAACAAGTTCGAGGGCACGACGAGCCGGAATTTTGTCAGCTACAATCCTGAGACCGTGCGCGACGACGTGTTCATGCTCGGGATCGACGGCACGGTGAAGAAACACAAGCTGGCGGTCCTCCGCGCGTCGAGCCAGGTCATTGTAAGTTCGCAGAATGCGGCGCGCGAATGGGTTTACTCGCAGCAGCAGACCATCGCTTGGGAGGGCTACAGCGGCCAGGCCTTCAACCCGCACTTCGCGCACACCACGAGCACCGTCGGCACGACCAAGGGCTGCACCGATTGCCACATGGCGAGGGACGGCAGTAACAACGCGTGGATGGCTTCGTTGCTGGGCTACGGCACCGGCACGGTCAATTTTCTCAGCCGCTATCTCTGGCTCGGTGCCGGCGAGGGCGGACTGTGGGGCATTCCGTGGACTGAGCGCGAGGAGCCTCAGGCGCCCCTCGGCAGTCGCTTCCACGAACTCGCGTACCCAGATAATTTCCGGAACTTCGTGGAGAAGGATCACCGCGAATACAAGGAGGCCTACGAGCACCATGGCGACGTGCGCGACCTGACCGTCCGCAACGAATTCCTCTACACCGCCAACGGTCATCACGGCTTCGAGGTCTTTGACATCGCGAACATCGACAACAAGGGCTTCTCGGAGCGCATCGTCGCGAGTCCGAATTCGCCCCTCGGCCAGAACATGCGCGTGAAGACCAAAGGAGTTGCCACGGCCATGGCGCTGCCGAGTACGCTCGCCATCGATGCCGGACGCAAGCCGGTGATGGTCGACGGCCGTGCCGTGAATGAGGAGCAGCCGATCCGCCCGTTCTACGCGTATGTCTACGGCACCGACACGGTCGAGGGATTGGTCGTCATCAACACGCTCACCCTCTTCGACGGCAATCCTGACAACAATTTCCTCTACAAGGATGCGACCTACAATCCGGGCGCGGGCGACCCGAAGGGCGGCGGCGGCGCAGGCTTGCTGACCGGCGCCACGCATCTCTGGGCCGCGGGTGAGAAACTCTACATCACGAGTCCGCAGGGATTGTTCGTGGTGGACGTCGCCGATCCGCTGCACCCGCGACTCGTGGGGCAATATCGCGGTTCTTTCCTGCGCAACCCGCGCGCCGTTTCCGTTCAATTTCACTACGCGTTCGTGACGGACGAGGAGGGCTTCAAGGTGTTCGACGTCTCGAATCCCAACCGGCCCATCCCGATTCCGCGCTCGACCGTCCGATTGCGCGACGCCCAACGTTTCTATGTTGGCCGCACCTATGCCTACGTCGCGAACGGCAAGGAAGGCCTGGCGATTATTGATGTCGAGCATCCGACCAAGCCGCGCTTGTTCATGAAATACAACGCGGACGGCCACATGAATGACACGCGCGCCGTCCAGCTCGGCACCGTTGCCGCGTCGATCTACGCCGTCGTGGCCGACGGACACAACGGCATGCACGTCCTTTCGCTGATGACACCCGACACCGTTCCCGGAGTCGCGGGCTTCACGCCGGCACCGAACCCGCGTTTGATTGCCACTTTCCACACGCATCATGGCGAGGCGCTTGCCGTTTCGCGCGGCGTGGATCGCGATCGCGTGGTGGATGAAACCGGCGGCCAAACCGTCGTGTTCGGCCGGCGCGGCTCCCGGCCATTCACGTCGACCGAGTCGCTGATGTTCCTGCGGCACCACAATGATGTCTTTACCGCCAACCAGGCGGCCACGCGGACCGGTCCGTACTACCGCGTCGACGACGTGAAGGTGGCGCAACCGCGCGACGGCCTGATCGTGGGCGACCTGTTCACAGCGTTCGGTGGAACGCTCGCGACGCCGCGAGATTTCTATGAGGCAGGCAAGCCGCGGGATCCGAACGCACCGCCGCAGACGCCCGCGCAGAAGAACGAGTTCCTGCAGCCTGATTCCGTCAATCGCATGCTCCGTCTGCTCGACCCAACCCGCCCGGACGAGCCCCTGCCGGCCGCCAGTCCCGCCCCGACACCGATCCCGCCCCCGGGTCCGGAGACCGGCGGATTGATCCAGGGCACCGCGGTCGACCGCCTGCTGATGTTGAAGGCGAAACCGGGCGAAAAGCCCGCGGCGCCAGCCACTGGAAAGTCGGAACCCCCACCGGCCATCCCGGCTCCCACGATTCTGCCGACGAAGAAGCCCTGACGCGGTGAAAATAAAGTGTGAAAATGCGATCTGGCGCTTGTCAGCGGTAGGGAATTTTTGTTGTAACTAGGAGGTCTCCGTCACCCGTTCACACGAGTTCAGAAAATCATCAGCCATGGCCGACAATTCACTTCGTAATCCGGACAACGCGCCCGGCCGTTGGTACGTCGATGACACGTGCACGCCCTGCCATACGTGCATCGACATCGCGGGGCCGGCGACGGCCCATCCCATGATGCAGTACAACGCCGACGAGACCAAAGTCCACTTCGCGGTCCAGCCGTCCGGACCGGGCCAGGAAGAGGCGGCGCAGGAAGCACTCGATTTGTGTCCGACCCAGGCCATTGGCAATGACGGATAATCGCTCTCACATTCACGCCGGGTAACACAGGGGCCGTTCGGAGCTGAAACTCTGAGCGGCCTCTCCCTCCCTCTCCACCAATCCCACCAACCCACCGATGACCGAGTTCAGTCCGGGCCGATTCGACGACCTCGAATCCTGCTCGATCGCCCATCGCGGGCCGTGCGACATTGTCCCAGCCGACGGCCGCTGCCGATAGAGCGCAATTTCCCATCCTACTGACATGAGCCGCCGCCGCCTGAAACTCGTTCCAATGATCATCATCCTGGCCCTGCTGGGGGCCGGAGGTTATTTCGTTTACGACAACTTTATCCGCCCCGCCCCTCCGGCGCCGCCCGTGGTCAATGCGACGCCGACGCCCAAGCCCGGCACGTCAACTCAACCGACGGATCCGGGGGCGTCGACCGCCGCTGCCGAACCCGCGCGCGCCGTGGACAAACCGAATTTCAAACTCGAAAACGAGAACGAGCGGGCACGGCAGGACGTCATCAAGCGCATCGATCAGATGCCGAACCTGACGCAGGAGCAAAAGAACCGGCTGTATTCCTCGGTCGATCGCGCGCGAGGCATGGGGGCCATCTTGATTGTTCCGTTTGCGGACGGCCGCAAGACACTCGCGCAGGCGGAGGGGCAAATCCTTGTCAACGCTATCCAGTCGGCGGGGATCAAGAAACTCACGGAGGATCCCACGCTCGTCTTTGTGATCCTTGGTTACACCGACAAAAAGGGTGATCCGAAAACCAACGAGAAGACATCCATCGATCGCGCCGAAAGTGTCCTGGCGACGATGCGCGACAAGGGTGGCGTGGCGAACGTCATGTACGCGGTCGGCATGGGCGGTGCGGAGGTCCTGAACAAGGAAACCGTCGGGAACAATCGCCTCGTCGAAGTGTGGGCCGTGTTTCCTTAGGCGACCCGCGACCTCGATGCGCGCGTGATCACGTGGATCTGGTCGTCCCGACGCGATGGCTAAGGTAGGGATAACCGTCCCCGGTCGTCCCACGCCCTGCGCGAAGCGGTTGCCGCGCGTCCGGTAGTCGCCTCCTCGTGCGATCCCACCCGTTAGTTTCGGGGACCGAGGACGGTCGTCCCTCTTCGATCGGCTCCCCAACTCCCACTCGTCAAAAATTCTGTAAATTTGGCGAATTTGATAACTGGTTCCGTATTCTGTGATCCGCCATCCGCGCCCGATCAGCCCCGCGTTTCCACCCATTTTTTGCACATCGTCGCGCCGGCGTTAGAATCCCGGCCCCTGATGCCGCTCGCCACTTATCATCTCTCCCGGCTCGAAAACGGACTGCGCGTCGCGACCGCCGAGATGCCCGCGATGGAAAGCGTAAGCGTCGGAATCTGGGCCGGCGCCGGCGGCCGCCACGAGTCGGATCGCACCAATGGCGCAGCCCACTTTCTCGAGCACCTGCTTTTCAAGGGCACGCGCCGGCGCTCCGCGTCCGCAATCGCCCGCGAAGTCGAGGGACTCGGGGGCGATCTGAACGCGTTCACGAGCGAGGATCACACGTGTTACTTCGCCAAGGCCGAGGCGCGCCATCTGCCACGCGTCGCCGACGTGTTGCTCGATATGTACCAGCACTCGGCGCTGCCCTTGCACGAGGTCGAACGCGAACGGGGCGTGATTCGCGAGGAAATTTTGATGGGGCGCGACCAGCCGGCCCAGGTCGCCGAGGAACTGCTCACCGCCACTTTCTGGCCGCGTCATCCCGTCGGCCGACCGCTCACGGGCACGGTCGAGAGTGTCGCCGCGTTGCGCCGCGCGGACCTTACCGGTTTCTGGCGCGCTGGCTATTCGTCCGGAAACACCGTGCTCACGGTCGCGGGACCCGTGGTGCACGGCGAGGTGCTTACGGGCTTGAGCGCGTCGCTCGCTCGCACGCGCCCGGGTCAGCGCGCCCGCTTTCGCCGCGTCCGCGCGGCTGGCGCGTCGCGCGATGTGGTCGTGCGCGTGGAGCGGCAGGAGGTCGAGCAGGTCCAGTTGACCATCGGTTTCCCGGGTCCGGGCCGGCACGATCCGCGGCGGTTTGCGGTCCGCGTGCTCAGCGCGATTCTCGGCGAGAACATGAGCTCGCGGCTGTTCCAGCGGCTGCGCGAGGAGCGCGGGCTTTGCTACTCGGTCCACACGCACCTGGAGACGTTGCATGAGACCGGGATGTTTTCCGTGACCGTGGGACTCGAGGCGGACCGCCTCGCGGAAACGTTGGAGCTCATCCGGCGCGAAATCGCGCGCATTGCCTCGAAGCGGGTCGCGAGCGGCGAACTGCAGCGCTCCATCGATTACCTCGTCGGCCAGCATCGGCTCAGCCTCGAGAGCACGACCAACCAGATGTCCTGGCTGGGCGAAACGCTCCTCGCGTACGACCGCATCGTGGACCCGGATACCGCGCGCGCCCAGATCGCGGCGGTCACGGCCGCCGACGTCCAAGCCGTCGCGCGCGACTGTTTTCTTGGCGCCGGGCGTGTCGCGGTCGCCGCCGTCGGGCCGGTGACCCTCTCCGATGATCAAATCGGCCGCGCCTTTCGTCCGGCATGAGCGCGGCGGCACGACTCGTCATTTGATTCGCGCGTGCTAGATTCCCGCCCCTTTTCCCCACCATGACTGCGACCCTCGAAAAACAGCCTCATTGCATTTCCGCGCTTCACATTGAACTGCCCGCCGACCGCGTGGGCCAGGAGCGCGACCGCATTGTGCGCGACTTTATGTTGCACGCGCAGGTGTCGGGCTATCGGCCCGGCAAGGCGCCGCGCATGGTGGTCGAGGCGAAGTACAAGCAGAAGATCGCCGACGAGTTGAACCAGGCGTTGCTGGCCGCCGGGGTGCGCGAGGCCATCCAGGAGCACAAACTGCGCGTGCTTACGGTCGAGGCCGTGGAGGACGTGAAGCAGGAGGCGAACGGCCCCATTACCTTTACCGCTAAAGTCGTGACCGCGCCGGAGTTTGAGCTTCCGTCGTACGAGAAACTCCAGGTTCACGCTCCCGACATGAAGGTCGAGGAGAAGGAAATCGACGAGGCGATTGAGCGTCTGCGCGCGCGCCTGGCGGATTTCGAAGTGGTCACGGGTCGCGCGCTGGCGATGGATGACTTTTGTGTGCTCGACGTCGCGGGTAAGGTGGATGGCCAGCCGGTGGGCGAAGCAGTTCCGACGAACGTGGGCCAGGAACTGCAGGGTAAGGAAGGCTTCTGGATCAAGCTGGGCCCGGGAAATTTTCTACCCGGATTCTGCGAGGCGGTGGGGGGCATGAATCCGGACGAGACCCGGGAGTTCTCGATCGACCTGCCGGCCGACTTTCCGGACCCCGCGCTGGCGGCGAAGAAAATCGACTACACGGTCAAGCTGGGTGAAATCAAGCGGCAGGTCCTGCCGGAGGTGAACGACGAGTTCGCCGCCAAGGTGGCGCCGGGCAAGACGCTCGCGGAACTCCGCGACCTGCTCCGCGCCGACGTCGAAAATCAAAAGCGCGACTTCATCGAGGAAGGCAAACGCCGGCAGATCCTGGAGCATCTCAACCGCAGCGTGGAATTCGATCTGCCCGCGAATCTCCTGCGCGGTGAAGTGCGGCGCATCGCCGCCGACATCGTGCGGCAAAATCAGGAGCGCGGCGTGACCGACGAAAAGATCATCGAGAACCAGAAGGAGATTGCGAACAACGCACAGGCCGCGGCCCACGAACGGCTGAAGGGCGCGTTCATCCTCACGCGCATCGCCGAGAAAGAGAGCATTCGGGTCAGCAAGAACGAACTGAACGAACGCGTCACCGCCCTTGCCGTCCGCTATGGGACGTCGTTCGACAAAATGCAGAAGGATCTCGTCGAACGGGACGCGTTGACGGGCATCGAGGAGGAGCTGCTCATCGGCAAGACCCTTGCCTACCTGACCTCGAATGCTACCGTTCTACCGCTGCCGGAGAACCCTCCGGCGGGCGCCTGAGCTGAACTCCCCAAAAGGATTCCCAAATGCGAATGACCGATCCGTCGCCGAGCCGACCGCAGTCCAGCTACTATATGCCGTACGTGATCGAGCAAACCGGTCGCGGCGAGCGTAGTTACGACATTTATTCCCGGTTGCTGAAGGACCGGATCGTCTTCCTCGGCACGTCCATCGACGATCAAGTGGCGAACGCCGTGATCGCCCAGCTTTTATTCCTGCAAATGGAGGATCCAAAGAAGGACATCCATATCTACATCAACTCCCCGGGCGGGTCCGTCACCGCGGGTCTGGCGATCTATGACACGATCCAGTTCCTGACTTGCGACGTTGTCACCTATTGCATCGGCATGGCCGCCAGCATGGGGGCGGTGCTGCTTTGCGCCGGCACGAAGGGCAAGCGTTTTGCCCTGCCGAATTCAGACATCATGATTCACCAGGTCTCCGGCGGCGCGCAGGGCACCGCCAGCGACGTCGAGCGCACGGTCGAGTTCATGTACAAGCTGAAGAAGCGCCTCATCCACATTATCGCGCGGCACACCGGCAAGACGGACGAACAGGTGAAAGGCGATTCGGATCGGGATTACTACATGACCGCCGACGAGGCCAAGAACTACGGCCTCGTGGACAATGTGGTCGAATCGCGCAAGCAGCTTGGCCCCGAGGGACGACCCGAATTGCTTCCGCCCGCGGGCCCAACGCCCCTTCCGACGCCCCCTTCTCCCAAGACAGAGTAGGCCGCTGACCCGCGAAGCGCGAATTCTTCTGCGGGCTGTCACGTTTCCTGCTTTTACGGAGGGGAGATCCAGCGTTCAATCCCGCTCTCACCGCTTCGACATGGCTCGCGCGACCAATCTCACGATGTGCTCCTTCTGTGGCAAGAGCCACGCGGAAGTGCGCAAGCTCGTCGCCGGACCCGGGGTGTACATCTGCGACAGCTGCATCACGGTCTGCAAAAACATCCTCGACAAGGAACTTAGCGATGAGTCGCGCAAGAGCTCAGCGGTCCCGCTCCTGCGCGTCCCCAAGCCGTCTGAGATCAAGCACGAGCTCGACCGTTACGTTATCGGCCAGGACCTGGCGAAAAAGGTGCTCTCGGTCGCGGTCCACAATCATTACAAGCGCATCACGCTCGCGAACGAGAACGCGGCCAAGGCGACGCTTCCGCTCGATCCGCTCGCGGATGTCGAGATCGAGAAGAGCAACATCCTCCTGCTGGGTCCCACCGGGTCCGGCAAGACGCTTCTGGCCCGCACCATGGCCCGGGTCCTCGAGGTGCCTTTTTGCATTGCGGATGCAACCACCCTCACGGAAGCCGGCTACGTCGGCGAGGACGTGGAGAATATCATCCTGCGCCTGTTGCAAAGCGCTGATTACGACGTGAAGCGTGCCGAAGTCGGAATCGTGTACATCGACGAAATCGACAAGATTGGCCGCAAGACTGATAACGTCAGCATCACGCGCGACGTGTCGGGCGAGGGCGTGCAGCAGGCGTTGCTGAAAATTCTCGAGGGCAGCGTGTGCAATGTCCCGCCGCAGGGCGGTCGCAAGCATCCGCACCAGGAATACATCCAGGTGAACACGGAGAAGATCCTGTTCATCTGCGGCGGAGCGTTTGTGGGTCTCGACAAGATCATCCAGCGCCGACTCGGTCGGAAGACGATGGGCTTCGGCAGCGTGACCACGGAAGGCCCGGGCCAGATGCCGAACGAGGCGGGGTTCGTGGTCGAACCGGAAGATCTTCTCGCATTCGGAATGATCCCGGAATTTGTCGGTCGCCTGCCGATCGCGGCGTCCCTCACGGCGCTGACCGAGGACGAACTCGTGCAAATCCTCACCGAGCCGAAGAACGCAATGGTGAAGCAATACGCAAAGCTGTTCTCGATCGAGGGCGTCGGGTTGAACGTCACGCGCGAGGCGGTCCGCGCGCTGGCGCAGCAGGCCCTGGCGAAGGGAACGGGCGCGCGCGCTCTGCGCTCCCTGCTCGAGCGCCTGATGCTCGATGTGATGTACGATATTCCGAGCCGGGGCGACGTGGAGTCGGTCACGATCAATCGCGCCGCGGTCCTCGGCAAAGCCGCGCCGCTCTTGCGCAAGAAGCAGGACGCCGACGCCGCGTAAGTTTATTTCGTCGCACGTTGCGTCGATCTCTCCACCCGTGCCCGCAGCGCCTCCGGCGTCTCCAGCGGCAACGAACACGCGCCATTCGCGCATAAGAATGCGGCCGGCTTCGGCAGGACCGGATACTCGATCCCGCCCGTTGCAGCCTGACCCGATGCCGGATCCCATTGCTCGAGCTGGCGATAGCCAAAGGGAAGCCCGAGCGCCGCGCGCACTAGCGCCCGCGCGGCCGCGTCGCCCCTGGGACCCACCACCGTCACGTGCAGCGGCTCGCTGCCGAATTCCGTCGCCGCGAGCAACACGCCAGCCACGTACGCGCGGCGTGGCGCGGTGATTTCCGAGGTGGCGAGATAACGCATCGCCACGCCGGCGATTTCGCGGTCCGCGTCATTTCCCGTGTAGTGGAAAAGCAGGTTGGCAAAACGCGCGAGCTCGATGTTCTCGTCGAATTGTGGTCGCGGCGGCGGCATTTCTTCGGGCCTGGTTCCGCTCGTTGCGACGCCCGCGCCACCCGGTAATCGAAAATTTACGGCGATGAATCCCGCGGCCGCTTGCGCGCGGTCCAGCCACGCGCGTTCGCCCGTCGCGGCGTGCAGCGCGAGAAACGCGCGACCCATCGCGAGCGAATCGCCAAGGAAAGGACCCGCCGCATCGACGTCATCGTGCCGGAATCCACCGTCGGGGAGCGCACGGTTCGCAATAATCCACCCCGCCGCCCGGCGAGCCTGAGCCAGCGCCGACTCGTCGCCTGTCGCATCATGCAGCGCCACCAGCGCGTCGATCATCCAGCCGTTTTCGCGCGCGTAAATGTGTTTGTCGATCCGCGGGATGCCTTTCTTGCGCCGCGCCGCGTCGCCCAATCTAAAATACCCCTCGGCTTGCACACCGGGTTTGAGGTCGGCATCCATGCTGGTGTAGAAGGCGCCGTCCGGAGACGTCAGGAACGTGGCGACAAAGCGATTGATGTCGCGGGCCGCCTTGAGATCGGCCGG